>JBJMVW010000036.1:0-69799 GCA_045810465.1 Massilia sp.
ATTGCCGAACTGGCGGCGCGGCGTGCGCAGGATGTTCATGCACCAGCGCGGCTTGGTGGCCAGGTTCAGGATGTTCGGAAGCGTCAGCTTGGGCGGCGCGGTCATGCCGTTGCGGATGTCCTTGTGGCGCTGGCCCAGCACTTGCAGGTCGAGCGTGAGCACCAGCGCCGAGCAGCGCGCGGCCTTGGCGCGGTCGATCAGGCGGTTGATGAACTCGCGGTCCTTCATCACGTACAGCTGGAACCAGAACGGCTTGGTGGTATGGGCCGCCACCTCCTCGATCGAGCAGATGCTCATCGTCGACAGCGTGAACGGCACCCCGAATTTTTCGGCCGCGCGCGCCGCCAGGATCTCGCCGTCGGCGTGCTGCATGCCGGTCAGCCCGGTCGGCGCCAGCGCCACCGGCATCGCGACGTCCTGCCCGACCATGGTGCTGGCGGTGCTCCGGTCGACCAGGTTGACCGCCACCCGCTGACGGAATTTGATCTTCCTGAAGTCCTCTTCGTTGGCGCGGTAGGTCGATTCGGTCCACGAACCGGCGTCGGCGTAATCGTAGAACATGCGCGGCACCCGCTTCCTGGCGAGCACCCGCAGGTCTTCGACGGTGGTGATGATGGTCATGCGTACGTCCCCTGTTGTTGGCTTGTTGAATCGGTTGGTCCCACCTCGAGCGGCAGGTCGAGGATGAAGCAAGTGCCTTGCCCCGCCGCGCTCTCGACCCGGATCGAGCCGCCCAGCAGCGAGGTCACGATGTTGTAGACGATGTTCAGGCCAAGGCCGCTGCCGCCCTGCCCCATCCGCGTGGTGAAGAACGGGTCGAAAATGCGCGCCAGGTGCTCGGGCGCGATACCGTGGCCGTCGTCGCGGAATTCGATGCGCACCCGTCCCGGTTCCGGGGTGGCCGCGCTCAGCAGCATGTGCCCGCCCGGCGCTTCGAACCCGTGCAGCAGCGCGTTGTTGACGAAGTTGATGATCACCTGTCCCAGCGCGCCGGGGTAGCCGTCCATCGCGATCCCGTCCGGCACCTGCAACGCCAGCGCGTGGCCAGCGCGGCGCACCTTGTTCATCATGGTGGCGGCGACTTCGTGGCAAGCCTGCGCCAGGTCGAAGCACCGGCGCTGCGCGCTGGCCTGGTCGACCGACACCTGCCTGAAGCTGTTCACCAGTTCCGCGGCATTGTGCAGGCTGCGCATGATCAGGCTCGACGCCTCGCGCGAGGCGCCAATCCAGCCTTCGAGGTCGGAGCGGCGCAGGGTCGCATCGGCGAAGCGCGCGCCCAGCCTTTCGGTGTTCTCCTGCAGCGTGCTGGCCATCAGCAAGCTGTTCCCGATCGGCGTGTTCAGTTCGTGCGCGACGCCGGCCACCAGCGAGCCGAGCGATGCCAGCTTTTCCTGCGACGCCAGCTGCGCCTGGGTCTCCTTCAGCTGGCGGTAGGCGTCGGCGTTGTCGAGCGCCACGCCGACGTAGGCGGCCAGCGTGCGCAGCATGTCCAGGTGGACGCGCTGGTAGGCGCCGGCGGCGAAGCTCTGCACGGTGACCGTGCCGAGCACCTGCCCGCCGACCACGATCGGCACGTACAGCAGCGACTGCGGATCGACCAGCACGCACTCCTCGCACGGCAGTGCGATCCGCGCCGCCAGCGTCGGCTGCGAGTCGGGCAGGTAGTCGCGCAACTGCGATTGGACGTCGCCGATGAACACTTCGCGGCCCTGGCCGATGCACCACGCCGCCAACTGGTTCGGCACGCTCATCGCCCGCTCGAACGGCGGGCAGCGCTGCCCCTCGATCACTGCGAACGGGTAGCCGATCACGGCGCGCTCGGGCCGGTGCATACCGATCGCGAACACGCTCGCATCCATCAGTTCCTGCACGTGCTCATACAAGCTGGCCATGATGGCCTCGCTGTCCAGGTTGGCGGTCAGCTTGCGGCCGATCTCCGACATCAGCGAGATGTTGCGGTGCGCGTGCTCGACCACCTCCTTCTGGCGCTCGACCTCGTGTTTGCGGCGCTCCACCGCTTCCTTCTGCAGCCGCAGTTCTGCGGTGCGCGCCCCGACTTCCCTTTCGAGCGTCTGCTTCTGCTGCACCAGCCCGCGCACCCGCACGCGGTAGCCCAGGTAAGCGGCGCCGAGCACGACGCCCGCGCCGATCAGGCGGAACCACCAGGTCTTCCAGAACGGCGGGGTGATCGTGATCGCCAGCGTCGCCGGTTCGTCGCTCCACACCCCGTCCTTGTTGCTGGCCCGGACCCGGAACACGTAGCGCCCGGGATCGAGGTTGGTATAGCTGGCGAAGCGCTTCGACGAGTCGGTGTCGACCCAGCCTTCATCGAAGCCTTCGAGCTGGTAGGAAAAGCGGTTGGCCTGCGGGTCGGCATAGTGCAGCGCCGCGAATTCGAGCGCAAATACCGGCTCGCGATACGACAGCGTCACTTCGCGCGCGCCCCGCGCCCCGGGCGCCGACGCGCGCGAACGGTTTGCGACCAGGAAGTCGGTGATCTCGACCGCGGGCGGGTAAGGATTGTCGCGGATCGCGGCCGGCGCGAACGAGGTCATGCCGCCGACCCCGCCGAAGTGCAGCTGCCCGTCTCGCCCTGCGTAGGCGGAGCCAATGAAATACGAACCGTCGATCAGGCCATCCTTGGCGGTGTAGCTCTTGAACTGGCCGCTGCCCGGTTCGAAGCGGGAGATGCCGACCGTGCTGCTGATCCACAGCGTGCCGCCCGGCTGTTCCAGCACCGCTCCGACCGGCACCGCCGCGCGCCCGTTCGTCACCCGGAACAAGCGGAAACTGGTTTTGCCGTCGGCGCCGCGCTCGAGCCGGTGCAGCCCGCCCGCCGTGGCCACCCACAGCTCGCCGAGCGAGGATTCGAACAGGTTGTAGACCCGGCTGTGGCCCAGGCTGGAAGGGTTGGACGGGTCGTGCCGGAAGTGCTCGAACGTACCGCTCGCGCGGTCGAACCGTTCGAGGCCGTTCTCGGTGCCGATCCAGAGCATCCCCTTGCTGTCCTCGAACACGCAAAAACCGTAGTTTGCGCCAAGGCTCGACGGGTCGCGCGGGTCATGGCGCCAGCTGCGCAGCGTGCGCCCGTCCGGCGCCAGCGCGAACAGGCCGCCGCGCGTGACGATCCACAGCGTGCCGCCGCGGTCGAAGCGCAGCGCCTGGACAAAGCTCGCGTTCGATTCCTGCCCCAGCTTTACCCTGGTGAAGCGGCCGCTGGCCGGGTCGCGCCACGACAGCCCGCTGGGGGTGCCGACCCACAGCCGGCCAGGGGCCAGCGCAAGGGCCGTGACGACGTCGTCGGGCAGGCTGCCCGGATCCCCGGGGTGATGGCGAAGTTGTTCGATGCCACCGCCGGCAGGGTCGAGCCGGAGCAGGCCGCCGCCGGTGGTGCCCATCCACAGGCGGCCGTCGGGCTCGCCCTGGATCGCACGCACCTTGCCGTGGCCGGCCGCGCCGCCGCTGGCCGAATAGGTGAACCGGGAAAAGCCGCCGCTGGCCAGGTCGGTCCGGTTGACGCCGCCGAACTGGGTGCCGACCCACAGCGTCCCGGTGCGGTCGACCCGGATCGCGCTGACCTGGTTGTCCGACAGGCTGTGCTGGTCGAGCGGCTGGTTCAGGTAGCTGACGAAGCGCTCGCTGCTCGGGTCGCGCCACTTGAGTCCTTCGAGGTCCGTGCCGACCCACAGGTTGGCGCCGGCGTCGTGGTACAGCGCCAGCACGCGCGCATCGCCCATCCCATCGGCCGCGCCGATGTGGCGGCGGTTCGGCGCGCCCGCGCCGAGGCGCCATGCTTCGAGGCCGGCGGCGGTACCGATCCACAGCGTCTCGCGCGGTCCCATCGACAGGGCCAGCACCGTGTTGCGGCGCGCATCGGCCGCCGGCTCGATCGTGAAATGCTGGAAACTGCTGCTGCCGGGCGCCAGCCGGTCGAGCCCCGCGCCGGTGCCGACCCACAGCGCGCCGGCATTGTCGATCGCCAGCGCGTTGACGCGGTCGTCGCGCAGGCTGGCCGGATCGGCCTCGTCGTGGCGCAGGGGCCGGGATCGTCCGGTGGCGGGATCGAAATGACTGAGGCCCTCCGCCGTGGCTAGCCACAGCCCGCCGCGGCCGTCGGCGACGATCGCGTTCACGCCGCGGCTGCGCGCGCCGCCGGCGCCGTCGCTGGGCAGATACCGTACGAATGCGCCGCTGGCCGGATCGAAGCGGGTCAGCCCGCTGCGGGTGCCGAACCACAGGCGCCCCTCGTCATCCTCGAGCGACGCGGTGATGTAGTTGTCGACGATGCTGTGGGGGTCTTGCGGGTCGTTGCGGTAGACGGTCAGCTTGTAGCCGTCGAAGCGGTTCAAACCGGCCTGGGTGCCAAACCACATGAAGCCACGGCGGTCCTGCAGGATGTTCAGCACCGACTCCTGCGCCAGCCCCTGGTCGATGGACAGGCGGTCGAAGCGCAGGCTGCGCGCGGCCGCGGCGGACGCGGTCGCGCACACAAGCGCCAGCATGAAACCCAGTATCCACCGCACGACAGCGCGTGCCGGCGTCTGGCGCGCGTCCCTGGTCAAGCACTGCATATTGCCCCGTTTCCAATACAGAGGTCTTAATCTACCAGATGAGCTGACGAATTTGAAAGAAATTAAGACTTCCGGAAACAAAATCCCGCTGCTATAATGCGTGCCTCGGGCGGCTGTAGCTCAGCTGGATAGAGTACTTGGCTACGAACCAAGGGGTCGTGGGTTCGATTCCTGCCAGCCGCACCACGAATATGAGGGACCAGATTGAAAGATCTGGTCCCTTTTTTCGTTTCCGCCCCCGGCTCACCCGGCATGCATGCACAGGCGCGCCAGATGCAAGCCCTTGCGTAAAGTTATGTAATGTTTCGTTACACGCTGTAAGCCCTCCTTTTCGCCCCGTCCCCCGCCCCAGCCGCGCCCAACCAGCAGAACCAGGCAATTCGTTTTCACTGTGTAACGAACTGTAAGGTGACAACATTCGCCGGAACGCCAACATGCATTGAAATCAAGGACTTACCGGCGCGCCGAGCGACGCCGCTATCGAGTGTTGTTACGTTTTTGCAAGTGCTAACATTGCCCACCGATTTACCTATGGCAAGGACCTCATGAAACTCGACCAATTCTTTCGCGGGACACTCTTTGTTTCACTGCTCGCAAGCAGCCTCGCGCAGGCAGGCACGCTGACCATCGAAAGCTGGCGGGTCGACGACAAGGCCTTGTGGGAAAAAGTCATCATTCCCGCGTTTCAAAAAAAGCACCCCGGCATCGAAGTCAAGTTTGCCCCCACCGCGCCGTCGGAATATGACTCCAGCCTGGCCGCGCGGCTGGCCGGCGGGACCGCGGGCGACCTGATCGCCTGCCGTCCGTTCGACGTGTCGCTGGCGCTCTACCGCCAGGGCCGGCTCGACAAGCTCGACGCCAAGCCTGGCATGCAGAACTTCTCGCGCTCCGCCGCCCTTGCCTGGCAAACCGACGACGGCAAGGATACCTATTGCATGCCGGTCGCCTCGGTCATTCACGGCTTTTTGTACAACAAGAAGATTTTCAAGAAGCTCAACCTGCAAGCCCCCCGGACCGAGGCGGAGTTCTTCGACGTCCTCAACGCAATCAAGAAGCAGGGAAGCTACGTGCCGCTGGCGCTGGGTACGGCCGACCAATGGGAAGCAAACCAGATCGTGTTCATGAATGTCGGCCCGAATTACTGGCGCGGCGAAGAAGGACGCAAGGACCTGATCGCAGGCAAGGCGAAATTTACCGATCCCCAGTTCGTCGCCGCCTTCGATTACACCGCCCGGCTTGGCGGCTACCTATCCAAAGGCGCCAGCGCGCAAACCTATGGCGACAGCCAGAACCTGTTCAGCCTCGGGCGCGCAGCCATCTACCCTACCGGCTCCTGGGACATCTCCTATTTCAATCAAACCCCCGGCCTCGAACTGGGCGTCTTTCCGCCGCCGGTACGCAAGGCTGGCGACAAGTGCTACATCACCGACCACATGGACATTGGTATCGGCGTCAACAAGAAATCGAAGAACAAGGACGACGCCTACAAGTTCCTCGAATGGGTCGGCTCCCAGGAGTTTGCGGACATCTATACCAACCGCGTCACCGGATTCTTTTCGCTTTCCACCCACCTGATCGCAGTGCGCGACCCGCTGGCCAAGCAGATGGTCGAGTGGCGCAACAGCTGCGCCTCGACCATCCGGCTCAACGCCCAAGTGCTCAACCGTGGCCTGCCCAGCATGGAGAACGAATTGTGGAACGTAAACGCCCAGCTCATGCAGGGCAAGCTGACCGGCAAAGATGCGGCGGCCCGGATCCAGAACGGCTTTTCCAAATGGTACAAGCCTGAGAAGAAATAATCGCGCTTGCTTCCGAATGCCCCCGGTACCGTGACTCGTCTTTGGAGAGCCATTTGAAACATCTCGCCTACACACTGCCGCGATGGCAGCTGGCGGCCTTCCTGCTGCCCGCCGTGCTGTTGTATTCGCTGTTCAGCGCCCTGCCCCTGGTGGACACCTTGCGCCAGGGATTCTTCAGCGACCCGTCGGCAGGGCCGAGCCACTTCGTCGGCCTGGCTAACTTCCGTACTGTCCTGTTCGACCCGGAATGGTCGGCGGCGTTCTGGAACGCCATGGGCAACAACATCAAATTTTTCATCGTTCACATGCTGGTCCAGAACCCGATCGGCCTGTTGCTGGCGACCCTGTTCAGCCTCAGGGGCCTGCGCGGCGAGCGCACCTACCGCACGCTGATTTTCCTGCCGACCTTGCTGTCGGTGGTGATCATCGGCTTCATCTGGCAACTGATTCTCTCGCCCTTGTGGGGGGTCGGCGAAACACTGATGAACTACGCCGGCATCGGCGAGCTGTTCGGCCCTTTCCTTGGCGAGGAAAAGTCCGCGCTCGTCACCCTGTCGCTGATCTCGGTCTGGCAATACGTCGGCATCCCGATGATGCTGATCTACGCCGCGCTGCTGTCGGTGCCGGAAGACATTGTCGAGTCGGCCCACGTGGAAGGCGCCAGTCCGCTGCGCATCTTCTGGGACATCAAGCTGCCGCTGATCTACCCGACACTTGGGCTGGTCACCATCCTCACCTTCGTCGCCAACTTCAACGCCTTCGACCTGATCTATTCGGTCAAGGGCGCGCTGGCAGGGCCAAACTATTCGACCGACATCCTCGGCACCCTGTTTTACCGCACCTTCTTCGGCTACCAGTCCCAGGTCGGCAGCACGCATATGGGGGCCGCCGTGGCCACGCTGATGTTCCTCGTCATCCTGATCGGGGTCGGCCTGTACTTTTACGGGGTCCAGCGCCGGCTGACCCGCTTCGCCCTCTAGGAGCCGCGCCATGTCGACCTTGTCCGTTCCGTTCAGCGCGCGCCTGCAGCGTCCCGACCTTGGGCGCGTCATGGTGCACCTGGCCCTGCTCGCCTACACCGCGCTGGCATTGTTTCCGATCGCGCTGATCCTGATGAATTCGATCAAGTCGCGCGAAGCGATTTTCGACAGCCCGCTGGCCCTCCCGACCGCGGAGACCCTGTCCTTCATCGGCTTCCAGAAGGTGCTGGCCTCGACCAACTTCCTTCTCTATTTCGGCAACAGCCTGTATGTCACGCTGGCGGCCCTGTTGCTGATCATCCTGTTCGGCGCCATGGCGGCCTGGGCCCTGTCGGAGTACCAGTTCATGGGCAACCGCCTGCTCGCGCTGTTCCTGGCGATCGGCATCATGATTCCGATTCGCCTGGGCACGGTCTCGATCCTGGAGCTGATGGTGCGGCTCGACCTGGTCAACACCCTGTCCGCGCTGGTGCTGGTGTACACCGCCCAGGGGCTGCCGCTGGCGATCATGATCCTGTCCGAATTCATCCGCCAGGTGCCGGCCGAACTGAAGGACGCCGCACGTTGCGACGGCGTCGGCGAATTCAGGATTTTCTTCCAGGTCATCTTGCCGCTGATCCGGCCCGCGATCGCCACGGTGGCCGTGTTTACGATGATCCCGGCCTGGAACGACCTGTGGTTCCCGCTGATCCTGGCGCCCTCGGACCGCACCAAGACCGTCACCCTCGGCGTGCAGCAGTTCATCGGCCAGTACGTCACCGACTGGAACTCGGTGCTCGCCGCACTGTCGCTTGCCGTCATCCCGATGCTGGTCCTGTACACGGTGTTCTCGCGCCAGCTGATCCGCGGCCTGACGACCGGCGCGGTCAAGTAAAGCTTACGAATCACCCGTCTACAAGGAAACAGGAAATATGGCCAGTGTCAGTCTTCAACAGTTGCGCAAGTCCTACGATGGCAGGACCGACGTGTTGGCGGGCATCGATCTCGAGATCGCCGACGGCGAATTCGTCGTGCTGGTGGGTCCTTCGGGCTGCGGCAAGTCGACCCTGTTGCGCATGCTGTGCGGGCTGGAAGCGATCAGCGGCGGCACCCTGCGGATCGATGGGGAGGTGGTGAACCGCCTGCCGCCGGCCGCGCGCGGCGTGGCGATGGTGTTCCAGAGCTATGCGCTGTACCCGCACATGAGCGTCTACCAGAACATGGCCTTCGGCCTGAAGGTCGCCGGACAGGACAAGAAAGCGATCGCGGCGCGCGTGGCCAAGGCGGCGGCGATCCTCAAGATCGACCACCTGCTGGCGCGCCTGCCGCGCGAACTGTCGGGCGGCCAGCGGCAGCGCGTGGCGATCGGGCGCGCCATCGTGCGCGAACCGAAACTGTTCCTGTTCGATGAGCCGCTGTCGAACCTGGATGCGGCGCTGCGTGTGCAGACCCGCCTCGAAATCGCCAAGCTGCACCGCCAGCTCGATGCGACCATCGTCTACGTGACCCATGACCAGGTCGAAGCGATGACGCTGGGCGACAAGATCGTGGTCATGCACGAGGGGAAGATCCAGCAGTGCGGCTCGCCTCTGGAACTGTACCAGCAACCGTGCAATCAGTTCGTCGCCACCTTCATCGGCTCGCCCATGATGAACCTGCTGCCGGGCAGCATCACGGCGCTCGATGCCGATGGCGTCACCGTCGTCCTCGACAGCGGCGAGACGGTGCGGGCGGCGGTCGATGGCGGCGCCGCGCAACCGGGGGAGCGGGTCAATGTCGGTCTGCGCCCGGAACACATCCGCGAAAACAATAGCGCCTCCGAAAGGTTCTCGGGCGTCGTCAGCATCGTCGAACACCTCGGCGAATCGAACTATATCTACGTCACGATGGCCGATGGCCGCGACATCGTGCTGCGCGGCGATGGCAACCAGACGGTTGTCCTTGGTGCGCCAATCGTGTTTTCGGCCGACAGCAGCGCCTTCCACGTCTTCGATTCGCACGGACGGGCCTTGCCCCGCCTGCGGCCGGGAAACCTGGTCGCGGCCGCTCAAACCGCCGGACGCGCGGCCCAGGTGGCGCGCCCGCTTGCCCCAACCTGAAGCAACCAGGTGTTTCGGTTTTTCCGCACTACGGCGCACTAGCCATTCCAGACAAGACGCCGTGCGAACCAAGCAGTTCACATCAACTGAGGAGAAGAGATGTCCAGTTCCAGAATAAAACGAACAATGATGAGTCTGGCTGTAGCGGGTGCTTGCGGTTATATGGCAGCTCCCGTACTTGCGCAGCAGGCGCCGGAGCCGAACCCCAGCAACACGGACCAGATCGCCGAAGTCATCGTCACCGCGACGCGCCACTCGACGTCGCTGCTCAAAACCCCGGTCGCGATGACCGCGGTGACCCAGGACGACCTGACGCGCAAGGGCATTACCGACGTGCGCGGCCTGAGCGGCGAGGTGCCCAACCTGATCCTGAGCACCGCCGGCGACGGCAGCTCGGGCGTCAAGATCGCGATCCGCGGCGTCAGCAGCGACGACTACCGGGAGATCGGCAACCCGGCGGTCGGCCTGCACGTCGACGGCATCTACACGCCGCGTCCGCAATCGGCGCTGGCCCTGCTGTTCGACCTGGACCAGGTGGAAGTGCTGCGCGGCCCGCAGGGCACGCTGTTCGGCCGCAACTCGACCGGTGGCAGCATCAACATCATTCCCGCCAAACCTGACTTCAACAGTTCCTACGGCTCGGCCATGCTGACGCTGGGGAACTACAACATGCGCCAGCTGTCGGCCGTGCAAAATATCCCGGTCACCGACAATTTCGCCCTGCGCGCGACGCTGATGACGGTCAAGCGCGACAGCTGGCTGAACCAGCAGCAGGATTTCTACGCCGCCAATTTCCCCGAGCTCGGCATCTTCCCGGCGCGCGATGCGTCGGGCGCCATCATCCCGGACGTCGACCAGCGCCACAATGTGCCGGTCGGCCGCGACAAGGCTTACCAGAACAAGGACGAATGGGCGGCCCGCCTCGGCGCACGCTGGCGCATCAACAACCAGCTCGAATGGCGCGGCACCTACGAGCGCTACACCAACAACGGCGCGGGCGACATCGCGCTCAAGGACTGCCGGATGGCGGCCGGCACCGAGTACGCCTGCCCGGGTGGCCAGTGGGATGTGAAGATCAACGTGCCAGGTGAATTGCACTGGACCATCGACACCCTGCGCACCGGCCTGATCTGGAACCTGAGCCCGCAGCACACGGTGGAATACAACGGCTCCTATTCGAGCCAGAAGCGGCGCCAGGTGCGCGACGGCGACTCCGGCTACCAGCCGCTGGCCACCGATATCACCAGCTGGGGCGGCTACGTCAACGACCACGCGAGCTACACCAATTCGTCGAAGTACAACACCGGCGTGCAGGAACTGCAGTTGCGTGGCAACTTCGACAAATTCCGCTACGTGACCGGCCTGTTCTGGATGCACGAGAAAAACGCGATCCAGTTCGCCGAAGACGACATCTCGATCTCCTGGCAACCGGCCGGCTATCCGTACAACTACCTGTACGACCAGACCGATCGCCAGTCCGACTCGAAAGCCGTATTCGGGCAGGTGGACTGGCAGTTTGCGCCGAAGTGGAACCTGACGGTGGGCGGGCGCTTCACGCGCGACACCCGCACCGACACCAATGGCAAATACTACGACAGCAGCTTCTCGAGCGACCCGATGTCGTTCTTCCTCGGCCAGTTCAACCCGGTGCCGCCACGCCGCTTCAACAGCACCGACCTGAAGCCGGGCATGGGCGGCTACTACGGCGTG
Organism: Massilia sp.; assembly: GCA_045810465.1. GTDB lineage: Bacteria > Pseudomonadota > Gammaproteobacteria > Burkholderiales > Burkholderiaceae_D > Telluria. The sequence goes on from JBJMVW010000036.1 coordinate 11,139, forward strand.
GCCGGCCTCAATCCGTCGATCCAGCCGGACATCAGCAACAATGAGGATTCGTGGAAGAAGTTCACCTGGCGCCTGGGCCTGAGCTATCAGCTGACACCAAACGACTTCCTGTTCTCGTCGCTGTCGACCGGCTTCAAGGCGGGCGGCTTCAGCGACAAGCAGAACATCTGCGGCCGCGGCCTGAACGGCAATTGCGCCGACATGTCGCCCGGCCCGCACTACACCTTCCTGCCGTGGCAGCCCGAGACCCTGACCAACTTCGAGGTGGGTTACAAGGGCCGCATGCTCGACAACCGCCTGACCCTGTCGGCCACCGCGTTCTATAGCAAGTACAAGGACATGCAGCTGACCGGCGCGGTCCAGATGGGCAGGCTGATCCCACGCATTCCGTGCACCGCCGCCAATCCGGCCTGCGACGCGGCTGTGCTGTACGGCACGGCGAATGCGGCGCGCTCGAACATCAAGGGCATCGAACTCGAAGGCCGCTACAAGCCATGGAAAGGCGCGGAGCTGAACTATTCGTACTCCCACCTCGAGGCGAAGATCGATTCCTACCCGACCTTCAACCAGACCTGGCGCGACGTCGACTGCGGGGGATTCCGCGCCAAGTTCGGCGTGCCCGCGTGTGTGCCCTACTCCGGCACCGACCCGCTGCTGGTGGGCACCTTCCCGCTCGACGTGAGAGGCATGTACCTGCCGAACGCGCCGAAAAACACGATGCACCTGGAAGCGTTGCAGGCGATCGCGCTGGGCGACTACACGCTGACCCCGCGCCTGTCGGCCCGCTGGCAGGACAAGATGTACTTCAGCATCCACAACCTGGACAATCCGCACATCGGCACCGCCCAGGACGCGTATGCGACCTATGACGCGTCGATCCGGCTGGCCGCACCGGGCGACAAGTGGCATGCCGAGCTGTACGTCACCAACCTGACCGACAAGTTTGCGAAGAACAACGCCTACGTGATGCCTCCGGGCTATGTGCTCGGGCAATACATCGAGCCGCGCATGTTCGGTGTCCGCGTCGGAACCCAGTGGTAATTCGAGGTAGTTGACCGCACGCGGGCCGGCTCCAGCCGGCCCGCTTACCCCTTCATGGCATCGGGAACATCATGCACCACATTTTGCTACGCACGCTGCTGGCCAGCGCGATTGTGACGTTTGCAGGGAACCTGGCAGCCGCACCCGCGGCGCCCGCCGCGCCGCCGGCGGCCACGACCGAAGCGGCCAGCGCGCAAAAACTGCGGCTGCGCTGGGAGTTGCTGCGCAACGTATTCAGTGCGGACCAGCCGGGCGGCCGCGGCCTGGCACGGCTGACACTCACGAATCTCGACAACAAGCCCCTGCCGGCGCAAGGCTGGGGCCTGTATTTCAACAGCCTGGGCAACGTCGTGCCGGGCCCGGTGGGCGGCGGCCTGGTGGCCGAACAGGTCGGCGGCCAGCTGTTCCGGCTGCGCCCGGCGAGCGGCTTCGCCGGCCTGGCGCCGGGCGCCACGCTGAATATCGATTTCTACCACCAGTGGCCGGTGATCAAAACCGAAATGGCGCCGGTCGGCCCTTACCTGGTATTCGACAGCCGCCCTGAAACGGGCGAGGCGATCAAGGATTACCAGGTGGCGGTCATGGCGCGCCCCGAGCAACTCGACACCGGCGACGCCACGCCGCTGACCACGGCCCAAATGCTGTTTGCACGCAACGCGGCGACCGCCGACCTGCCCGCCGCCGCCCTGCCCCCGGTGTTTCCAACGCCGGCGCGCCTCGATCGCTTGCCGGGCAGCCTGCTGCTTGCGTCCATGCCGCGCATCGACGCGGCGCCGGCACTCCACAACGAAGCCGCCGTGGCGCGCGCGCTGCTGGCCGGCCATGTCGGCGCCGCCGGCGCCCAGCCATCCGTGCTGCGGCTTCGCGTCGGCCCGGTCGAAGGGCAAACCTCTCCGGAAGCCTACGCGCTGGTGATCGATCCGGGCACCGGCATCAGCCTCACCGGCGCCACGCCGGCCGGCGTGTTCCGCGGCCTGCAATCGCTGCGCGACCTGCTGCCGCTGGCGCCAAAGGGCGCGCTGGAGCTGCCGGCGCTGCGCATCGTCGATGCACCGCGCTTCGCGTATCGCGGCTTCCAGATGGACGTCGCGCACAATTTCCAGTCGAAGGAAACCGTGTTCCGCCTGCTCGACCTGATGGCGCGCTACAAACTCAACAAGCTCCATTTCCACCTGACCGACGACGAGGGCTGGCGCGTCGAGATCGCCGGCCTGCCGGAGCTGACCGCGTTCGGCGCAACGCGCGGGCACACGCTGCGCACGGACACGCACCTGCAGCCGGCCTACGGCTCCGGCCCCGACGTCGCCGATCCGCACGGCAGTGGCCACTACAGCCGGGCCGCCTACATCGCGATCCTGAAATACGCGGCCGCACGCCACATCGAAGTCATTCCCGAGATCGAGATGCCGGGCCACTCGCGCGCCTCGGTCAAGGCCATGGAAAGCCGCTACCGCCGCCTGGCAAGACAGGGCAAGCCGAACGCGTCGCAATACCTGCTGAGCGATCCCGACGACCGCTCGGTCTACCTGTCGCCGCAGATGTACAACGACCAGGTGCTCAACCCCGGCATGCCCGGCACCTATGCCTTCATCGAACGCGTGGTTGCCGACCTGGTGGCCATGCACAAGGAAGCCGGCGTGCCGATGCAGACCATCCACGTCGGCGGCGACGAACTGGCCGAGGGCGCGTGGGAAAAGTCCCCGGCCAGCGCCGCCCTGATGAAAAAGGAGAAGCTGGCCACGACCGCCGATCTGTGGGACTACTTCTACAACCGGGTCGACCGCATCCTCAAAAAGCATGGCGTGTTCGCCTCCGGCTGGGAAGAGCTGGGCGCGCGCAAAGTGATGCTCGACGGTAAGCCGAAACTGATCCCGAATCCGGCGTTCACCCAGCGCGGCTTCAACGTCTACGTGTGGAACAATTTGAACGGCGCGGAAGACCTGGCCTACCGGCTGGCGAACGCCGGCTACGCAACCGTGCTGGCGCCGGTGACGAACATGTATTTCGACATGGCCCACAACAAGAATCCGGAGGAGCCCGGGGTCCACTGGGGCGCGTACACCGAGCTTGACCAGGTGTACCGCTTCATTCCCTTCGATTACCTGAAGAACAGCGCCAATCCCGCACGCGCGCAGGGCAAGGACCGGCTGACGGACTATGGCAAGGCCCGCATCCGCGGCCTGGAAGCGACGCTGTTCAGCGAAACGGTGCGCGAGCGCGACCGTTTCGACTACCTGGTCATGCCGCGCATGCTGGCCCTGGCCGAGCGCGCATGGGCGCCCGACCCGGCGTGGGCGCGCGAACCGGACGCCGCGGCTGCCGCGCGCCTGTATGCCAGCGACTGGTCGGTGTTCGCCAACCAGCTCGGCAAGCGCGTGCTGCCGCGCCTCGACGCGGACGGCGCCGGCATCGCTTACCGCATTGCCCCGCCCGGGCTGACGCTGGACCACGGCCGGGTGCTGGTGAACCATCAGCTGCCAGGCTTCACCCTGCGCTACACCAGCGACGGCAGCGAACCGCGCGCCGACAGCCCCGTCGTCAGCGGGCCGATCGGCAGCAAAGGAACGATTCGCGTCGCCGCGTTCGCCGACAACGGCCGCGCCGGGCGGTCGTCGCAAATCGACAACCCCTGAGCCCAGCCGCTGACGGTTTTCGCGTGCCGCCGCACCGCTTGCGCCAGGTTCCGCCTGTGCGCGCGGCACATGTCGCTATAATCATTTTATTGCGTCGCGGGAATTCGTGTGCTTGTCTTCGGTAAAAATCAGAGCTTGGTTGCAATCGGCGTGTTACTGGCGGCCTGTGTTCCGGCGGCGCTCGCCGCGCCGGTGCCGGCCGCGTCCGTGCAAACGCTGCACTGGTGGACCTCAGCCAGCGAGCGTCGCGCGGCCAATCTGCTTGGAGCCAGGCTGGCCGAAGAAGGCGTCGAGTGGAAAGATGGGGCAATTCCCGGGGGCGCCGGGGTCGGCGCGGGCAAGGTGCTCAAGAGCCGCGTGCTGGCGGGCGACGCCCCAGAGGCGATGCAATTGATCGGAGCCTCGATCGGCGAATGGGCCAACGCCGGCCTGCTGCTCGAGATCGACCAGGTAGCGCAAGCCGACAACTGGCGCGGCGTCCTGTTTCCGGCCATCTCACAACTGGTCCAGCATCGCCAGCACGTGTTCGCGGTTCCGCTCGGCATTCACCGGATCAACTCCCTGTTCTATAACCAGAAGCTGTTCCGCAAATACAATCTGGCGCCGCCGACCACCTGGCCGGAACTGCAGCAAGCCGCGCGGGTGCTGCTCGCTGCCGACGTGACGCCGCTAGCGCAAAGCAGCGAGCCCTGGCAGGTGGCCGGGTTGTTTGAAAACCTGGTCCTTGCCGAAGGCGGCCCCGAGTACTACCGCGCCCTGTTCGTCGCGCAAACGGCACAGGCGACCGCCGACCGCCGCCTGACCCAGGCCCTGGAACGCTTGCGCATCATGAAGGGCTGGGCCGGCAAGCCGGTGCGCGAGCGCGCCTGGACCGACATGGTGCGCCAGGTCGCCAACGGCGAAGCGGCAATGGTCGTGATGGGCGACTGGGCCAAGGGCGAGCTCAACGAATGGGGCTTGCAGGCCGGCGTCGAGTTCGGCTGCATCGCGATGCCAGGAACGCACAACTTCCACCTCTACAGCGTCGATACGCTAGCTATGTTCGCCAGCGATTATTCGCACATGCCGGCCCAGGAAAAGCTGGCCAGCATCGCGCTGCGCCCGCTGGTGCAGGCCGAGTACAACCGGCTCAAGGGCTCGGTACCGGTGCGGCGCGACGCCGACACGGGCAGGATGGACAGTTGCGCCAGGGCGTCGTGGCGCACCTTCGCCGAGGGCGCGGCGCAGCAGGCCCCGAGCCTGACGCACAGGATGGCCACCGACGAGGAAAGCCGCGAAGCGATCATTGCCGAGATTTACCGCTACTTCATGGACGACCGGATTACCCCGGCCCAGACGCAGAAACGGCTCGACATGATCTTTCGCGGCTTTCGCCTCAGGAAACAGGACAACGAGGGTTCGTCCTCAGCATAGGAAAGAAAGCAGCATGGTGCGCAAAATATTGATCGTTGACGATGACCAGAAGACACGGGTGCTTCTGAAAACCTTCCTCGAGAAAAACCAGTACGAAGTCATCGTTTCCCACAACGGCGAAAGCTTCCTGCACGAATTCAACGCGCATGCGGAGCAGCTATCGCTGGTGATCCTGGATGTGATGCTGCCCGATACGGACGGCTTCGCGCTGTGCCGGACGGTGCGCAGGAAGTCGGACGTCCCGGTGATCATGCTGACCGCCAGCGCCGACGAGACCGACCGCATTGTCGGGCTCGAACTGGGCGCCGACGACTATCTGGCGAAGCCCTACAACCCGCGTGAATTACTGGCGCGCATCAAGGCGATCCTGCGCCGCGCCTCCATCGACCAGCCCGCGGCGGCACGCTACTACCGTTTTGTCGGCTTTACGCTGGACCTGCGCGAACGCACCGTGGTCGACAGCGAAGGCGAACTGGTGCCCTTGACCGGCCTGGACTTCCAGCTGCTCAAGTATTTTCTGGAACACCCGGGCGACATCCTGGACCGCAACGTGCTGTGCGAGGAAACGCGCGGACGCGACGCCGGGCGCTACGACCGTGCCCTCGATGTGCAGATCAGCCGGCTGCGCCTGCGCCTGAACGACGACGGCAAGCAGCCGATGCTGATCAAGACCGTGCGCGGCTCCGGCTACGTGTTCGCCGCCGACGTCAGCGTGGCGCATGCCTGAGCGGCGGCTCCAGCTGCTGCCGCGGTCGCTGCTGGGGCGCCTGTCGCTGGTGATGGTCGCCGGGGTGCTGGTCACGCAACTGGCCGGCAGCATGATCTGGGCCGCCCAGCAGCGCGCCAAAAGCGAAGCCGAGGTGCGGGCCGCCGCCGAATACCTCGGGCACAGCGCTTCGGCCGCCATCCGCTTTTTCCGCAGCCTGCCACCGAGCTATCGCGGCTTGATGATCCAGCAAACGCGCGAGATGGGCGGCATGCGCCTGTTCGTGAACCTGAACCGGGAAGCGCTGCCGACCACGCCGATCGCGTCGAACGCCCTGGCCGATACCGCGACCGCGACCATCCTCGCCACGCTGAAGGCCGACCTGCCCCAGATCCGCGACTTCCGGCTGGCCTTCTCCTGGCCCGACCAGCTGATGGTGTCGCGCGACGGCGGCAAGATCGGCGACCTTCCCGAGAGCTGGGTGCGGCATGTGCTGCTGGTCGAACCGGAGCCGGCGCCGGTCCTGGTGATCCAGACCGAACTCGAACCGGGCCACTGGCTCCATTTCGCGACGCTGATGCCGAATCCCTACTTCCTCAACAGCAACAACCCCTTGTCGGCCGACCGCCTGGCGCTGCAGGGGCTCTCGCTGGCGGCGGTGCTGCTGCTGTCGTTCCTGGTGGTGCGCTCGATCACGCGTCCGCTGGCCGGCCTGTCGGATGCGGCCGAGACCTTCGGCAAAGGCGGCGATATCCCGGCCTTGCCCGAAAGCGGCAGCCGGGAGGTCGTCAACACGGTGCGCGCATTCAATGCCATGCGGCTGCGCATCCTGGGCTTCATGGAAGAGCGTGACCGGCTGTTCATCTCGATCTCGCACGATTTACGCACACCGATCACGCGCCTGAAATTGCGGGCTGGCCTGATGGACGACGAAACCCTGCGCGACGAATTCGAGGAGGATCTCGACGAGCTCGACATGATGGTCAAGGGCGCGCTGCAACTGGTCAAGGACCGCGACATTCACGAGAACGCGGCCGACGTGCGGCTCGATCCGCTGATCCTGCGCATGGTCCGCGGCGCCAGCCTGGCCGGGCACGCCATCGCCTACCAGGAAGCGGGCCTGGCGGTGCGCGCCAAGCCGCTTGCCCTGAAACGCGCGATCGGCAACCTGATCGACAACGCCCTGTCGTATGGCGAGCGGGCCGAGGTGTCGGTCGGCGAAAGCGCGGGATGGATCGAGATCCGCGTGTGCGACCAAGGCCCCGGCGTGCCCGAGGACGCGCTGTCAAGCCTGTCCGAACCGTACGTGCGCCTGCCCCATGGCCGCAAGCTGAACGCCGCCGGCACCGGGCTCGGGCTGAACATAACGCGCCGGATCGTCGAATCGCATGGCGGCGAACTGGTTCTTGCGAACCGCCCCGCAGGCGGCCTGTGCGCAACGATCCGCATGCCTTCCTGACCCTCGGGTAAGGGAGTTTGCCATTTTGAGCAGGCCTGTTATAATGCATGCCTCGGGCGGCTGTAGCTCAGCTGGATAGAGTACTTGGCTACGAACCAAGGGGTCGTGGGTTCGATTCCTGCCAGCCGCACCAGAATACGAGGGACCAGATTGAAAGATCTGGTCCCTTTTTTCTTTTCCGGTTCGGGCGCCCGGCAACGGTGCCCGCGTGCCCGGCGGGCGCCGCACAGGTCGGCGCCGCCAATTTCCGCCAAAGGCTTGGAGACAACGTCATCCGCTGCTATAATTCGTGCCTCGGGCGGCTGTAGCTCAGCTGGATAGAGTACTTGGCTACGAACCAAGGGGTCGTGGGTTCGATTCCTGCCAGCCGCACCAACTTATATGACGAATGGCTCAGAAGAAATTCTGGGCCATTTTTCTTTTCCGCGCCTCATTTCCTCCGCCCTTCCCGCCAGCCCGGTCCGCTTACTGCCGAGTTAACTGAACAATAAGCTGTTTTTACGCGAAATTGCCGAGCGTTCAATAAAAATCAGCCCCGCTGGAGCGTTCTCTGCACAGGACTCACTCGCGTCGTTTTGTAGGACTGGACCGACTAATTCGTGGCAACCCTGTCAATCTTTTCTGTTCGTTAACTCGAAACACAGCACTTCTCCTATGACGGATGGGTTTTTTCCCTCGCCCGTAGGAAATTAATTGACTCTCGGAACTTTAGCAGCAGATGGCGCACACATCAGTGAATTTACGTGATTTTGGACGCGGCTTTGATAGCATGAAGTTCCCCGATTCTTGATAACCCAGCTGCAGGACGCGGCTGATTCTTTGCGAGGTAAGAAATGAAAAAATCTCTGATTGCTGCAGTCGTCTTGGCTTCCGCTTCGTTTGCTTCGTCGGCTGTCATGGCGCAAACCGTCGTCGGCAACTCGCCACAAGCCCTCAAGCTGACCGACAACAGTGCCTTCTTTGGCGACACGTTCGGCATGAACAACAATGGCAATACCTTTGCCGACCGCTTCACCTTCTCGGTGGGCGGCGCCACCGGCGCTCCTGGCACGAACCTCGACGCGATCATCTCGTCGATCAGCCGCACCGCGGACGTCGGCCTGGACATCACCGGCCTGGCCCTGTATGGCACTGGCGACAAGCTGATCACGTCGGGCACCTCGGTTCACACCGGCGCGATGGACGTCTGGACCCTGTCCAGCAGCAACCTGGCCGCAGGCGATTACTACATCCGCGTCAACGGTAACCTGGTGTCGAATGCCGGCGCCAGCTTCGGCGGTGCAGTGATGCTGGCTCCGGTTCCGGAACCAGAAACCTACGGCATGATGCTCGGTGGCCTGGGCGTGCTGGGCTTCCTGGCCCGTCGCCGCAAAGCTAAACAGGCGTAACAGCAAGCTGGCCTGATCTACAGCGGAGGCGCTCGCGCGCTTCCGCTTTTTTTATGCCTGCCGCTTTGGCGCTGGATGCGCCGCTTGAACGCGTGGGCGGACCAGCCGCCCACCCTACAGGACACGCAACGTAATGTAGGGTGGGCAGCTTGCTGCCCACGCGTTCAAACGCTCGCGAGCGCCACCCTACCCGGTATGCCGCAGCGACAGGCTCCGCGCCTGTCGCTTTTTTACGTGCGCAGCTTCTTGATGATGCTGCGGTTGCCGAGGATTTCCTCGATCTGCTCGAAGCGCACCGGCTTGACCATGTGATGGTCGAAGCCCGCCTCGAACGCCAGCTGGCGGTCCTTTTCCTGGCCCCAGCCGGTCACCGCGATCAGCACCGTCATCGCGCCGCACGACAGGCGCCGGATCCCGCGCGCCAGGTCGTAGCCCGACATCTGCGGCAGGCCGATATCAAGGAACGCATAATCCGGGCAGAACCGGGCCGCCGCGGTCAATGCGTCCGGGCCGTTGTGGGTGATGACCACGCTGTGCCCCATCGCCGAGAGCAGCGCGCCGATGCTGTTGACGAAGTCGACGTTGTCGTCGGCCAGCAGGATGCGGTAGGTTTCGGACGAGATGAAGGCGGCCGGCGTCGGCTTGGTCGGCAGCTCGGGCTCGACCACGATCGGCAGCCGCACCGTAAACCGGCTGCCCTTGCCCAGCCCTTCGCTGTAGGCCTCGATGCCGCCGCCGTGCAGTTCCACCAGGCGCCGCGCCAGCGACAGCCCGACGCCCAGGCCCGCATTGGTGCGCTCGAGCGTCGAATCGACCTGCACGAACATCTCGAAGACATTGTCGAGCATCGGCTGGTCGATGCCGATACCGTTGTCGGCCACCACCAGCGTCAGGGTCTGGTCCTGCACGCTGGCCGACAGGCTCACGCGCCCGCCGCGATTGGTGTACTTGGCCGCATTGTTGAGCAGGTTCGACAGGATCTGCGCCAGGCGCGTTGCGTCGCCGTGCAGGAATACCGGGCGGTCCGGCAGGTCGATCACCAGTTCGTGCCCGTGCAGCTCGATATACGAGCGCACCACTTCGAGCGCGTCGTTGACCACCGCCTTCAGCTCGACCCGGCCCATCTTGATCGCGAACTTGCCGGTGTTGATACGCGAGACGTCGAGCAGGTCGTCGACCAGCCTTACCATCTGGCGCAGCTGGCGTTCCATGATGTCGGTCGCGCGCTGGGTGGCCTGGGCGTCGCCGCTGCGAAGGCGCAGGATATCGAGGCCGGTGCGGATCGGCGCCAGCGGATTGCGCAGCTCGTGCGCCAGCGTCGCCAGGAATTCGTCCTTGCGGCGGTCGGCCACGATCAGCGCCTGTTCGGCGCGCTGGCGCACCTCCATCTCGTGTTCGAGCGTGCGATTGGCTTCCTGCAGCGCGCTCGAACGGCGCCCGATCTCGGCCAGCATGTCGTTGAAGGCGGCCACCAGCACGCCGATCTCGCCGCTGTTATTGCCCGGCACCCGCAGCGTGAAGTCGCGCCGCTGCATCACCTGGCGCGCGACGTTGGTCACCGCTTCCAGCGGCCGCGTGATGCCGGCCTGCAGGCGCGAGGCGACCAGGCCGGCGATCACCAGCGCGCCGAGCATGACCGCGCCCAGGATCGCTGCGTAATTGACCATGCGCTCGACCAGCCCGTAGCGCGAACGCAGGTAGACGGTGCCAAGCAGCTCGCCGTTTTCGACCACGTTACGCACCACAACCAGTTCGCCGGCCTCGATCCGGTAGCCCGGTTTGTCGGGCCGCGCCGGGAACGCCTTGTCGCCGCCCGGCTCATGGGCGTAGGACGCGAACAGCGCGCCGCTGCTGGTGTACACCGCCGCGGCCAGGATTTGCGGACGCACCCGCAATACCGCCAGGTTCTGCTGCGCCGCCTTGGCGTCGTTGAAGGCGATCGCGGGCGCGGTGACGCTGGCCATGATGTCGGCCTGCGTCATCAGGTCGTCGACCCAGTAGCGCTGGAAGGCGCGCACGTCGAACAGCAGCATCGCCAGCGCGGCCGATAGCAGCGCCACGAAGGTGGTCGACACCGCCATCAGGATCAGTTTGCTGCGGACGGAGCCGGTATCGCGCGCGTTCATGGCTGCGTCCCCTTCTGGACACGGTTGGCGACCGTGAGCAGCCGCGAACTGAGTTTCACGTTATTCCTCTCTGCCGCGTCGAGCGACACGTCGAAGCGCACACGCTCGTCGACAATCCTGAAATTGATCACGCTGCCCTGCTGCAGCCCGTTGTCGCACTCGCTCACGACCAGCAGCGCGCCGCTGGCTGCCTTCACGATGCGCGCCGTGTGCGCGCTGTCGCCGCCGGCCACGAACAGCAGGTGCAAGGTGCCGCCCAGCTCCTGCTCGCGCAGTGCGCGCACCACGATCGGGCGGCCATTGACGGTGCGCCCGGCCACGATCCGGGCCAGTTCGGCCGCCATCTCGTCGGCGCCGGTCACGCCGATCACGATCGGACTGGCGGCGTCGGCGAAGGCGGCCGTGGGAAATTCAGTATAGCCGAGGAACTTATAGATGAATGCCGCCTTGACCTGGCGCTCGAGCGCCAGCGCGCCCGCGCTTTGGGCCGCGGCCTGCCGCGGCGCCAGCGCGCCGCTGGCCGCCAGGCCCGCCGCGCACACCAGCGTCCAGCGCGCGAGCCAATCCCGCAGGGGGTGGCTGGGCGGCGAATGCAATTGATGGTCCATGGGCGCCCGGTTAAAAACGCAGCGATGCGGTCAGCATCAGGTTGCGCTCGATCAGCTGGCGCATGCCGGGCTGGCCGAATTCGACATGGGCGCGGTGCAGCAGGTTGCGCCCGGCCAGCGCCAGTTCCAGCGCGGGCCAGGCCTGCCATGCGACGCGCGCGTCGAGCTCATGATACGCGGGCACCTGCGGTTGCGGCAGGCTGCCGACATAGCGCAGCGCCACATCGGCCTGGACGTTGCGCGCCAGGTCGTGCGACGAGCGCAGCGAAAAGTAGCTGTGCGGGTCGTTGGTCGCCAGCCCGGCGCTGCCGGAGGCGTCGCGGCTGCCGGCCATGACCCCGGTGGAGATGCGCTGCACCACCCCGCCGCCCGACAAGCGCCAGCTGCGCAGCGGCCGCCAGCTGACCCAGGCCTCGACCCCGCGCGCGATACCGCGCCCGAGGTTTTCGAACACCGAGCCCTGCCCCACGCGCGGCTCCAGGGTGCGCAGGCGGTCGTAGTCGCTGTAGAACAGCGTGGCCGAGTACGACAGCGCGGCGTCCGATTGGGCGCGATAGCCCAGTTCCAGCACCTGCGCGGTCTCGGACCTGAAGTCGGCCCCGCCATCGACCAGGTAGCGCGGCGCACCCGGCTCCGGACGCGGGTTGGCCACCAGCAGGTCGCGGTCGATGCGCGAGGGCGCGCGCACCGTGCGCGAGGCGGCAGCCCACACCAGGTGGGTGCTGTCCGGGCTCCAGGCCAGGCGCACGCTGGGCAGCGTCTCGAGCCCGGTGTACACATTGTGTTCGAGCTTGACCCCGGCGGTGGCGCGCACGCTGTCGGTCAGCGCGATTTCGTCCTGCGCGAACAGGTTGGCCCAGCGCAGGTTGCGGGTGGCCGGGGTGAATTGCAGCACCGCGCCGTTGGTGACCCGGTCCAGGCTGTAGCGGTAGCCGCCGCCCCAGACCAGGCTGTGGCGGCCGCCCAGCCGCAGCGCCTGCTGCGCTTCGAGGTCGAGCGTGTCGAGGTCCTGGGCGCCGACGCCGGGCTGGTCGCGCCGGCTGTGGTCGAACCAGGCCAGCAGTCCCACCTCGGAGCCATTCTCCAGCCGCATGGTCGCCCGGCCCAACAGGTTGGCGCCCTCGATCGCGGTGGCGCCGGCGGCCATGTCGTCCGACCGTCCGGCGTAGGCGTCGCCGCTCAGCGTCAGCGCTTGCGCCGGGCCGTCCCAATCGAGCCGGAACCCGGTTTGCGTCCGGTCCAGGCCGCTGCCGAGGGCGCCGCCGTCCTCGTTGACGGTGTCGGACAGGTGCATCGCCTTGCCGTACACGCGGTAATACGCGCCGTTCGACAGCCGCCCGCCGTAGCGCACCGTGGCGCTGCGCCCGTGGTCGCTGGCGCGCGCGACCAGTTGCCCGCCCTGGGTGTCGCGCGCGGCGCGCGTGATGATGTTGATTACCCCGTTGACGGCGTTCGCGCCCCACAGCGTCGCGCCCGGGCCGCTGATCACCTCGATCCGTTCGATGTCGCTCATCACGACGTCCTGCATGTCCCAGAACACGCCGGAGAACAGCGGCGAGTACACGCTGCGCCCGTCGATCAGCACCAGCAGCTTGTTGGCCAGGGTCGAGGAAAAACCGCGCGCGCTGATCGCATAGGTGTGGGCGTCGGCGCGCGCCACCTGCAGGTTGGGCGCCAGCCGCAGCGCCTCGGGCAGCGTGGCCGCGCCGGAACGCCGGATGTCGGCCCCGCTGATCACATAGATCGAGGCCGGCGCATCTACCAGCCGGCCCTCCTGGCGCGACACCGAACTCACCACGATGTCGGACAATTGTTCGAGCGAGAAGTCGGCCAGCGTCGCATCGGCCTGGCCGGCCGCGTCCGCCGGGCCGGCGTACAGCAGCGTCAGCCCGGCAAAGGCGCAGGTCGGCAGGAAGTGTCTATGCATCCCGCTATCGTAGAACATTTTCCCATATGCACCAAGTGCGCACGATTGCTGAACAACAGATGGGGACAGCAAGCGGCGGCCAGCTATAACCCAGGCTGATGACTGTCATTACAAATAAACATTGGCATTCTTTGTTGCATTTCGGCATTATTCTTCCTGTCTCCTCTATTCCCTTCCAAGGAAATAGATTCAGCCCGCTCCCCGGAGCGGGCTTTTTTTTCGCCGGCGCCGGGCGCGGCCGCGGCACGCCACACGGCACGCGGCGACCGACAATGGTGTACGATTCAAGCACGTTTTCATTTCCACAACAGTCTGCTTATGCCCACCACCGGTAACCCTGCCCGTGCCGTCGCTTGCTACGACTGGTCCGCGACCCGACTTGGCGAGCCGGGCCAATGGCCGCCTCCGCTGCGCCTTGCCACCGACTTGCTGCTGAACACCCCGCTGCCGATGCTGCTGGCCTGGGGCGCCGATCCGGTCATCGTGTTCAACGAGTCCTACGGCGCGCTGGCCGGGCCCGGCTATGGCCATGCCCCAGGCGGCTCGGTGCCGCCGGTGTTGCCGCCGCCGCTCGCGGCCGGGCGCGCGGCGCTGGAACGGGCCTGGAGCGGCGAGCCGGCGCTCCAGGCCGGCGCCATGCTCGAGTTTGCCGGCGCGGCACCGCACCCGGCCGACCTGTACTTCACGCCGGTGCGCGGCGCCGACGGCGCGGTGCACGGGGTGCTGTGCGCACTGGCCAGCGCCGCACCGGCGCAGCAAGAACCGGCCGCCGGCGGCGGTGCGCTGCACATCCTGGTGGTCGAGGACAACCTCGATTCGCAGTACCTGGTGTGCGAGATGCTGCGCGCCTTCGGGCACGAGGCCGACGGCGTGGCCCATCCGGACGACGCGCTGGCGCGCCTGGCGGCGGCGCGCTACGACGTGCTGTTTTCCGACCTCAGCCTGCCGGGCATGTCGGGCGTCGAGCTGGCGCGCAAGGCGCTCATCGGCGCCCCGGGCCTGAAGGTGATCTTCGCGTCGGGGTATGGCGACACCCTGCTGCGCCATCTCGAGTTCCCCTACCTGTCCCTGCAGAAGCCGTACGAGCTTGACGAGTTGCAAAAAGCGCTCGACCACGTCGCGCGCGAGCTGCACGCTGGCGCCTGACGCGGCCAAGCGTGTGGGGCCATCCGGCTCGGCTGGGCTAAAATCCGTGTACGGCTTGCCAACGCGCCGGGCTACGGTACGCCCGCGTATCGGCGCGGCAAGGCCACCACGCGCGAAAGCACAACCATGATTCCTACAGAGCCTCTCGGCAGCATCACCCATCCGCCCGCACTGGCCCAGGCCGCCCTGGCCGTGGCCGCGGGCGCGCCGCACGGGCGGCTGCACGCCGGGGCCATGTGCATGGCGCCGGCGGCGGCCGTCCCCTGGAGCACCGGATGAGCGACCCGCGCGACGAGTTCGAACCACTGCGCGGCGCGGCGCCAGGCAACGTGAATACCGTGCTGGACGAGCGCCGGCGCGCCGAGGCCGACCTGGTCGCGGCCCAGCAAGCACTGCGCCGCGCCAACGAGCGCATGGAAGGCATGCTCGAAAACCTGACCGACGGCTTCTGCGCGGTCGACCGCGACTGGCGCATCACCTACATCAATAACCGGGCGCTCGGCATGATCGCGGCACTGGACAAGACCCGCGCCGGGCTGGTCGGGCGCACGCTGTGGGACGAGTTCGAGGATTTGCGCGGCACCTCGCTCGAGGCCGATTTCCGGCGCGCGATGGACACCCAGCAGCCCGGCAGCCGCGAATTCTTCTACCCGCGCGTGAACGCCTGGATCGAGGTGCGGATCCATCCGGGGCCGGACGGCCTGACGCTGTACTTCCAGGACATCACCCAACGCAAGGCCGACCAGCAAGCCCTGGTCGAGGGCAACACCCGGCTGCAGGTGGCGCTCGCCGCCGGCCGCCTCGGCGACTGGCGCTGGGACGCCGCGGCCGACCGCGTCACGCTCGGCGCGCGCGCCGCCGCGATCCTCGGCCTGCCGGCCGAAACCCCGCTGCCGTGGCCGGAGCTGCGCGCGCGCCTCGACCGTCCCGAGCGCGAAACCGTGCGCCGCGCGGTGCTGCAGGCGTTTGCCAGCCATGCCGACCTGAACCTCGAATGCCGGCTGCTGCCCGAAGGGCCCGAAACGCGCTGGATCGCGCTGGTCGGGCGCGCCGATTACGCCGACCCGGAGCGGCGCACCGGCCTGGTGGGCATGACCGGGGTGGTGCAGGACATCACGCTGCGCAAAAACGCCGAGGACAGCCTGCGCCAGAGCGGGGAAATGCTGCGCGCGCTGGCCAACACGATCCCGCAGCAGGCCTGGATGGCCGACGCCAACGGCGCCATCGTCTGGTTCAACCAGCGCTGGTACGACTACACCGGCACCACGCCCGAGCAAACCACGGGCTGGGGCTGGGAACTGGTGCACGATCCGGAGGTCCTGCCTGCGGTGCTGGAACACTGGCAGGAGTCGATCCGCACCGGCGACCCGTTCGAGATGGAGTACCCGATCCGCGGCGCCGACGGCCAGTACCGCTGGTTCCTGACGCGCGTGAACGCGGTGCGCGACCGCCACGGCCACGTGGTGCGCTGGTTCGGCACCAACACCGACGTCGACGAGGTCAAGCGCGCCGAACAGGCGCTGCGCGACGAGTCGCACGTGCTCGAGCTGCTCAACAGCACCGGCAGCGCGCTGGCCTCGACGCGCGACCTGCGCTCGCTGCTGCAGACCGCGACCGACGCCGCGGCCGGCATCGCCGGCGCCCGCTTCGGCGCCTTCTTCTACCACGGCAAGCCCGGCAGCGGCCGGCTGTTCACGCTGTACACCTCGTCCGGGGCCACCGCCGCCGAGTTCGAGAGCTTCGGCGAGCCGCGCGCGACCGCCCTGTTCGGCCCCAGCCTGGCGGCGGGCGGCGTGGTGCGCTCGGGCGACATCATGCAGGACCCGCGCCCGCATGGCGCCGGGCCCTACTTCGGCCTGTCCGCCGGCCACCCGGCGGTACGCAGCTACCTGGCGGTGCCGGTAATCGCGCGTTCCGGCGAGGTGCTCGGCTGCATGTTCTTCGGCCATCCGGAACCGGGCATCTTCACCGAACGCACCGAACGGATCGTGGCCGGCATCGCCGCCCAGGCCGCGGTCGCGATCGACAACACGCGCTTGTACGAAGCGGCCCAGCGCGCCGCCGAAGAGCGCAAGGTGCTGCTTGAAAACGAGCAGGCCGCGCGCGCCGAAGCCGAGCACAGCAGCCAGATGAAAGACGAGTTCCTGGCCACCCTGTCGCACGAACTGCGCACGCCCCTGTCGGCGATCCTCGGCTGGGCCCAGGTGCTGCGCCGCGGCAGCCGCGACCAGGCCGACCTGCAGCGCGGCCTGCAGACCATCGAGCGCAATGCGCGCGCCCAGGCCCAGCTGATCGAGGACCTGCTCGACATGAGCCGGATCACCTCCGGCAAGGTGCTGCTCGACATGCAGTCGGTGGCCCCGGCCAGCTTCATCGACGCCGCCATCGAAACCGTGCGCCCGGCCGCCGACGCCAGGAACATCCGCATCGAAAAACACTACGACCCGGCGGTGGGGCGGATTGCCGGCGATCCGGGGCGGCTGCAGCAGGTGATCTGGAACCTGCTGTCGAACGCGATCAAGTTCACCCCGCGCGACGGGCTGGTCACGATCGGCCTGGCCCAGCGCGAGGGCCACGTCGAGATCACGGTGCGCGACACGGGGGCCGGGATCGGTCCCGAATTCATCAGCCACGTGTTCGAACGCTTCCGCCAGGCCGACGCCTCGACCACGCGGCGCCACGGCGGCCTCGGGCTGGGCCTGTCGATCGTCAAGCACCTGGTCGAGCAGCACGGCGGCACGGTGCGCGCCGACAGCGCCGGCGAAGGGCGCGGCGCCACCTTCACCATCGAACTGCCGCTGGCCAAGGCGCTGCCGGCGCCGGTACGCCACGAACGGCGCCAGGCGGTGGCGCTGCCGCAGCCGGCCACGCCCGAGTTGACGGTGCGCGACCTGTCCGGGGTGTCGGTGCTGGTGGTCGACGACGACCGCGACTCGCGCGAGCTGATCTCCCGCATCCTGACCGATTGCCGCGCCCACGTGACCACGGCCGCCAACGCGCGCGAAGCGCTGGCGGCGCTGCGGGTGACCCGCCCCGACCTCCTGATCAGCGACCTGGGCATGCCCGAAGTCGACGGCTTCGAGCTGCTGGCGCAGGTGCGCGCGCTCGGGCGCGAGCACGGCGGCCAGTTGCCGGCGCTGGCGCTGACCGCGTTTGCCCGTTCCGAGGACCGGCTGCGCGCCCTCGAAGCGGGCTTTTCGGCACACATTTCCAAGCCGGTCGAACCGAGCGAACTGATCGCCGCGGTGGCCGCAATTGTCGGGCCCGCTACCCCGCTGCTGGCTGGGCCAGTAGTGCGCTGACGCAGTGTTTGTTGTTCCTACCCACACACGCGGCGCTGTCCTACAAGAAATTCTCAGCGGTTTGTTAGACTACCGAGAGATGGGTAAAGCCGGATTCCTGACTGAACGAATTGGGCTAAAAAAGCACCGATTGGAAGAGAGTACGCATGCCGAGCAGACAAGACATTTTGAACGCGAAGATCCTGGTTGTAGACGACTCGCCGGACAATATCGAACTGATGGAAGAGATATTGCGCGAGGAAGGCTACACCAACGTCGGCTCGACCATGGAGCCCGAACAGGTATGCCCGCTGCACCGGGAGCACAACTACGACCTGATCCTGCTCGACCTGCAGATGCCTGGCCTGAACGGGTTCCAGGTCATGAAAGGACTGAAGGAAATCGAACAGGGCGGCTACCTGCCGGTGCTGGCACTGACGGCCCAACCGAGCTTTAAAATTGCCGCGCTCGAAGCCGGCGCCCGCGACTTCATCAGCAAGCCCTTCGACCTGCTCGAGGTGCATAAACGCATCCACAACATGCTCGAAGTGCGCTTGCTGTACAAGGAACTGGCCCAGTACAGCCGGGCGCAGCAAGAACTGGCGCTGCACGACGCGCTCACCGGGCTGCCCAACCGGCGCCTGCTCGAAGACCGGATCGAGACCGCGCTGCAGCATGCCAACCGCAGCCACACCAAGGCGGCGGTCATGTACCTCGACCTCGACGGCTTCAAGGCGATCAACGACACCTACGGCCACGCCTACGGCGACGAGGTCCTGAAAATGGTCGCGCAGCGCCTGCTGTCCAATTCGCGCAAGGAAGACACGGTGGCGCGCCTGGGCGGCGACGAATTCATGGTCGTGCTCGGCGAAATCCACTGCCTGGGCGACGCCCAGGGGCCAGCCGCCAAGCTGGTCGAGGCGCTGTCGGAGCCGTTCTTCATCAACGACCTGACCTTGCGCCTGTCGACCAGCATCGGGATCAGCATTTATCCGGACGACGCCGAAAACGTCGATTCGCTGATCAGCATTGCCGACTACGCGCTGTACGAAGCCAAGCGCAGCGGCAAGAACCGGTTCTGCTCGACCGCCGGCACCGGGCGTGCCCCGACTGTGAAGTCGGCCCCGGCAACCGCGCCCGCCCCGGCCCCGGAACTGGCGCCGCATCGCTGATTGCCGCGCGGCGCTGTAGGGTGGGCACTCCGTGCCCACGCGGGCGTTCGCATAGTGCTGGCTCCCGCGTGGGCACGGGGTGCCCACCCTACCCGGTTCAATGGCGATCCGAACTCCGCAGCGCCGCGTGCGCACAGTGCGCAGCGGGCGCGGCTGGCCGCGGAACGGCCAGTGGCCGTCCGGCCCGGCTTACGCCCCGCCAGCCTCTTCCTTGCGATGGGTGCCGGTATGCAGCGCCGGCCGGCCAAGCGTTTCCTGGTTATGGGCCTCGATCGCGCTCGCGCCCTGGTGGTCCTGGCTGGCCTCGACCATTTCGGGCGGCACTTCGATGCGCGTGATGCTGGCCTCGACCGCGATCGGGTCGCTGGCCGGGAAGGTCATCTCGACTGCGTCGTCGAGCAGGCTTTCCTTGGCCGCTTCCTCGCGCGGCTCGAGTTCGACCTCGGCCATCATCCGGATCGCACGGGCGTAACGGACCACCCTCAGGTTGGCCAGGTCGGCAATGGTGGTGACGCCGAACGCCTGCTCGAGCGCTGCGGCCTGCGCTTCGCTGATCCCGTTCAGCGCCGTCAGCGGCGCATGTACCAGTTCGCGGAAGCACTTGCCCTGGAATGACTCATTTACAATGGTATCGATATTCATGGCTGTCCTTTCAAGTTGGCGCCCCGGTCCTCCATTGACACGGTTGAACTGGACACGTTCCGACTATCGCATAGGGTCGCCGCGCCCGTATGTGCGGCAGCGAACACGCACTGCCAGCGCGCACACGATTGCCCTTTTGCACTGTTGTACCGTGCTATCATTCCTTGCTCGTGGGCGGGGGTTTTCCTTTGGCAAAATCCTCCGGTCTGCTATGCTTTTCCCAGAAAGAACGGATAAGCAGTGATTTACCGCATCAGGAGCGACGTGCCCAAGAACGACAAACCCAAGATCCTGGTCGTTAATGACGACCCGGCGAGCCTGCTGGCCCTGACCAGCCTGCTGGACCAATGGGCTGACGAAACCAACTACACCGTGATCGCTGCGCGCTCCGGCCAGGAAGCGCTGCGCCAGGTGCTGCTGCACGACTTCGCCGTGATCCTTCTCGACGTCAACATGCCGGGCATGGACGGCTTCGAGACCGCCGAGGCGATCCACGCGCGCGCGCGCTCGGCCGACATCCCGATCATTTTCGTCACCGCCTTCCTGGCCGACGAGATCGACCGCCTGAAGGCCTACCAGCGCGGCGCGGTCGACTTCCTGTTCACGCCGGTCATCCCGCAGATCCTGCACGCCAAGGTGGCGGTCTTTGTCGCGCTCGCCACCAAGAACGACCAGCTGCGGCGCCAGGCCGACAAGCTGACCCAGCGCACCGCCGAGCTGACCGCGACCAACAAGCGCCTGATGGAAGAGATGGAAGAGCGGCGCGCGGTCGAGCGCAAGAGCCATGCGAAGGACGAATTCCTGGCCATGCTCGGCCATGAGCTGCGCAACCCGCTGTCGGCCATCAGCAGCGCCGCGGCCCTGATCGGCATGGCCGGCGCCGGCTCCGAGACGGTCGGCCGCGCGCGCCTGATCATCCAGCGCCAGAGCCAGCACCTGGCGCGTATCGTCGACGACCTGCTCGACCTGTCGCGCGCGATGTCGGGCAAGATCCTGCTGGCGCGCCGCCCGATCGACATGGCGGCGCTGGTCAGCGCGTGCATGGACACCTTCCGCGCCACCGGCCGCACTGCCGGCTACCGCCTCAACGTCGAACTGGCGCCCGGCTGGGTCAATGGCGACCCGACCCGGCTCGAACAGATCACCACCAACCTGATCGACAACGCGATCAAGTACACGCCGGCCGGCGGCAGCGTCGACATTTCGCTGGCCGACCAGGACGGCGAAGTGGTGCTGACCGTGCGCGACTCCGGCGTCGGCATCGGGCCCGACCTGTTGCCGCACGTGTTCGAGGTGTTCGTGCAAGGGACGAGCTCGCTCGACCGCTCGCAGGGCGGGCTCGGCATCGGCCTGTCGCTGGTGCGCCGCCTGGTCGAGCTGCATGGCGGCAGGGTCAGCGCGCACAGCGACGGCGCCGGCAATGGCAGCACCTTCGCGATCCGGCTGCCGCGCACCGAACCGGTGTCCGCTTCCTCGGCGCACTCGCCGGCCGCCGCCGGGCCCAAGCCGAACGTGCTGATCATCGAGGACAACGACGATGGCCGCGAGATGATGGCGACCATGCTGGCCACCTACGGCTACCAGGTGGAGCAGGCGGCCGACGGCATCGACGGCGTGCAGAGCGCCGCGGCGCGGCTGCCGGACGTCGCGCTGGTCGACATCGGCCTGCCCGGCATCGACGGCTACGAAGTCGCGCGCCGCCTGCGCCAGAACCCGCACACGCGCAATATCCGGCTGATCGCGCTGACCGGCTACGGGCTGGCCGAAGACCAGCGCCGGGTGCTCGAAGCCGGCTTCGACCTGCACCTGGTCAAGCCGGTCGACATCCGCCAGCTGCTCGAGGCGCTCGGCGAGCGCGCCGCGCAGCCGGCGGGACAGGCCTGATCAGGCCGAGGCCGACAGCTCGTCGTGGCGCTGGGCCATCTCCAGGCCCAGCGCGGCCAGGTCCAGCGCCAGCTTGCGCACTTTCGGGAACATTTCCTTCTCTTCTTCCCCGACGTGGTGCTCGATCTGCTCGCCGAGCACCTTGACCTTGGCGTCGTACAGGTCATCCTCCGGATCCATTTCCTCGAGCTGGGCAATCAGGTCCTTGGCCGACGCGTGCTCGACCACCGCCTCGTCGACGATGTCCTCGAGGTCCTTGCTGGCTTCGCGCACGGCCGGATAAAAAATCTCTTCCTCGATCTGCGTGTGCAGCTCCAGCGCGGTGCAAATCTGGTCGGCCAGCTTCTTCTTGCTGGCCTTGGCGCGCTCGCCCAGCTCCTCGAACTGCTTGAACATGGCGCTCACTTCACGATGCTGGCTGGTGAGCAAAGAAATCGCATCCTGCGCGTCGGTCTGTTTGTTAGGCATTGCTGGCTCCCTGTTGTCGTTGATAAGGTCTCATTCCCTCCAGCGTGGCGCGAAACGCCGGCGCAGACTGTACGGCACTTCACACTGCCGGGCGCGCGCCGTGCGCGCCCCTGCGGCAAGCTGTTGTATGATCTGGGAAACATTTGACTGAGCACCCATGAGCGCACCAGCCCCCATCCAACCCGACACGGACCTCGAGCGCCAGCTTGCCGCGCGGACTGCCGAGCTGACCGAACTGCTGGGGCACCTGACCACTTGCTGGGACGAGGAAAAGCGGCTGTTGGCACGCCAGCTGCACGACAGCCTGGGCTCGTCGATGACGGCGCTGACCATGCACCTGGGCCTGCTGGCCCAGCACCTGCCGCCCGACAACAAGGCGCTGCAGGACCGCAGCGCCCAGATGAAGCAGCTGCTGACCAACATCATCGAGACCAACCGCAAGATGCAGCTCGCGCTGTGGAACGACAAGCTCGAGTTCCTCGGCGTCAAGGCGGCCCTGGGCGAGCTGGTCGCCGAATTCGGGCGCGAACACGGGATCGCGGCACGCACCAGCCTGCCCGACGACGATCCCGGCTATTCGCGCCCGCAAGGCGTGGCGCTGCTGCGCTGCACGGAGGAAGGCCTGCGCAACGTGCTGGCGCATGCCGGGGCCACCGAGGTCGAGGTGATCCTCGACGACGATGGCGACCAGGCCATGCTGACGGTGCGCGACAACGGAAGGGGCCTGGGCGACGCCGCGGGCGAATCGCTGAGCTGCCACGGCCTGCGCCTGCTGCGCGAACGCGCGCGCGCGCTGGGCGGAAGCTTGACGCTGGCGGCCGGCCAGCACGGCGGCGCGGTGCTGACCCTCATCCTGCCGAAGACCCCATAAGCTGGAACCGCGTGCGCACCCGTGCGCACGCAGGCAAGCGTGGGCCTGCCGCTAATGCAGCTTCACCAGCGGCGTGGTGCGGCGGATCAGGAACCGCGCCACCGCCAGCGTCCCGGTGCGCACCGAGCCCAGGATCGCCTGGTGGTGCATCAGGTGCAGGCTCAGGTACATGATGCGTGCGACGAAGCCTTCGACGAACCAGCTGAAGCCGCGCAAGGCGCCCATCAGGCTGCCGACCGTGGTCCGGTGCCCGATCGACACCAGCGAGCCGTAATCCCGATAGGCGTAGCCCTTTTGCGCCGGCGCCTTGCCCGCCGCCAGCCGCACGAAATGCTTGCGCAGGTAATCGGCCTGCTGGTGCGCCGCCTGCGCGCGCGGCGGCACCAGCTTGCCGTTGGCGTCGATGCAGGCCGCGCAATCGCCCAGCGCGTACACGTCAGGCACGCCCTTGACCCGCAGCCGGTCGTCGACTTCGATCTGGCCGCCGCGGTTGGTCGGCAGACCGAGCGAGCCGAGGAATTCCGGAGCCCGGATCCCGGCCGCCCACACGCACAGGCTGGCGCGGTAGCTGTTGCCCTTGGCGTCGTGCACCTTGTCCTTGTCGATCGCGGTCACGCGGCAGTCGGTCACGACCCGGATCGCGCGCTTGTTCAGCAGCCGCAGCGCGGCGTCGGACACCCGCTCCGGCAGCGGCGCGAGGATGCGCGGCGCGCCCTCGAGCAGCGTGATGTGGACGTCGCGCCGCACCTGCAGGTGGTTGAAGCCATACACCGCGTAGGCGCCCGAGGCTTCGCGCAGTTCGGCCGCCAGTTCGACCCCGGTGGCGCCGCCGCCGATGATCACCACGTCCAGGCCCGCGTCCTCGCCCTCCTCCGCATGCTGTTCCGCGCTCGCGAGCAGGCGCAGCAACTTGAGGCGGAACCGCTCCGCGTCTTCGGTGGCATTCAGGGAGATCGTAAATTCGCGCGCGCCCGGCACGCCGAAGTAATTGGAAGTACTGCCCACGGCGATGACCAGCGACGCGTAGCCGATGCGGCGCTCCGGCAGCACTTCCTCGCCATCGCTGGGCGCGTTGATCGGGCCCACGGTCAGGCGCTTGGCCGCGGTGTCGAGTGCGGTAAGCGGGCCGTACACGAAGGAAAAACCGTTGTCGTGTCCCAGCATCTGGTACGACAGGCCTTCCTGGTGGATGTCCAGCGTGCCGGCCGCGACCTCGTGCAGCGAGGGCTTCCAGATGTGATACAACCGGCTGTCGACCAGCATCACCTTCGAGGGGCCAAGCTTGCGCCCCAGCTTGCACGCCAGTTCGAGCCCGCCCGCACCGCCACCCACGATCACAATCTCGCTTTGCAAGCTATGCCTCCATTCGTCGCGCGCGCCGACCGGACGCCGGCTGCAAACATGGCAAGTCTACTACGGACGCGATAAAAACGGATGGCACCGCTCACGCGGGCCGGCCGGGACGGTTCAGTCGTGCCCGTGGCCGCGGCCGTGCCCGTTGCCGTGGCCCTCGCCGTGGCCGCGGCCATGCTCTTCGTAGCGGCGCTCCTCGTGGTGTTCGCGGCGCTCCCAGCCACCGTCGCGGTATTCGCCGCGATGGTGTTCCTGGTAACGCGGCACGTAGGTATTGGTGTACCACTCGTCGCGCACGAACAGCACCCGCTGGCCGCAGGCGTTGTAGCTGCCGCACCAGCGCGACCAGTGCTTGCGGTGGCCTTCCGGCACGCGCAGGTAGACCGGGGCGGCCTCGTAGTGCGGGCGCTGCTGGATGATGACCGGTTGGGCGTACACCACCGGCGGCGGACCGTAGTCGCCGATATCGATGCGGCCGAAGAAGCCAGGCTGGCCGACGCTGATGCTGACGTTGCTCTGGGCCAGTGCGGGGAAAGCGGACGCGAGCAGTGCCGCGCCAAGGATCAAGGATTTCATTAGTGCCTCTTTTTAACAAATCGTGGACGAAGTTTATCATTTGCAACGCCGCGTTCCGTTCGTTGCAACACACACTTACAAGATACGGAACGGCCGCTTCCACACCATCGCTGCCCGGCAGTTATTGGACAGGCATCGCCCGCGGCCATTCCACACCGCTACAATGCTTCGCGTTGTTACCCCACTGAAAGGAATCCCGATGTCCCTGCAACACACCGCGCTCGCGCTCGCCGCCGGCCTCCTGGCCGCGGCCGCCGCACAGGCGCAAGTCGGCATCACCGCCGACGTCGGCACGACCGGCCTTGGCGCCCATATCGTGGTGCCGATGGAGAGCTACCTGAACGGCCGCTTCGGCCTGAACTACCTGAAGCACGACTTCAACCGGTCGTCGGGCATGGTCGACTACAACCTGAATGGCAAACTGCAGACCTTTGACGCCCTGGTCGACTGGTACCCACGCGAGGGCAACAGTTTCCGCCTGACGGGCGGCGTGGTCTATAACGGCAGCAAGTTCGATGTAAAAGCCAATGCCGACAAGCTGGGCAAGTTTTCGATCAACGGCGTGCAGTACAGCGCGGCCGACGTCGGGGTATTGAAAGGCAAGGTCGATTTCCGCAAAGCGGCGCCCTACCTGGGCATCGGCTGGGGCAATGCGCTCGCTCCGGCACATGGCAGCTGGAACTTCAATGCCGACCTCGGCGCGTTTTACCAGGGCAAAGCCAACGTCAACCTGGCCAGCATCGGCTGCACCACCTCGCAACTGGTCTGCACCAAGCTGGCCGAGGACGTCGCCGCGGAGCGCTTGCGCCTGGCCGACGAGGCTTCCTCGTACAAGTTCTATCCCGTCTTGCGCGCCAGCGTTTCCTATCGTTTCTGAACAGGGAACTGCAGCAAACAGAGCCGCCTCCGGGCGGTTTTTTTATTTGCGGATTCATTGCGAGGTATTAATTAAACCGGCGCAAATGAAAATAAATCGGCCTCTCGCTTTACAATTTCCGTACGGGAATATATTTACTTCAGTTAATCGGAAATTTAACAAAAAGCCGCGTTAAATCAAAGTGTTGCTAAAACCTCGGTCATTAACAGGCGTTGCAATTTGTGATTCCACAAATAAACTGATTGCTCTAGAAAAATTTATGGCGCATTAAGTTGAAGCGATATATTATTTCCGGGCAGCATCCTAAAACAACCAGCTGTTACACGCTAAAAGAATTGGAGATCCACCATGTTTGTGAAGTCCAAAGCAGGCTCTTTCAAACTGGCGCTGCTCGCGTCGATCGCGGCGGCCGCTGCCGGCGCCATCGCCCCGAGCTTCGCCGCCACCACCACCGCCAGCGCGACGGCCACCGTCGTGATCCCGATTACGGTCACCAAGTCGAGCGACCTCGCCTTCGGTAAATTCGCCTCCGGCGCCACCGCCGGCACGGTCGTGATCAGCACGGCCGGCGCCGCGACCAGGACCGGTGGCGTTTCCTCGGGTGGCGGCACCACCACCGCAGCCGCCTTCACCATCAGTGGTGAAAAAGGCGCGGCCTACACCATCGACACCTCGGCCAGCACCGCCAACCTCACCAGCGGCAGCGACACCATGGCGCTCGCGCTGATCACCGACGTCGCCACCGGCGCCGGCGCCACCACCGGCACGGTCGCCTCGGGCGTGCTCGACGGGACCACCGGCAACCAGGTCCTGCGCGTGGGCGGCTCGTTGACCGTCGGCATCAACCAGCCAGCCGGCGCCTATGTGGGCACGGTCTCGGTCGCTGTCCTTTACCAGTAACAGCGGCGGACGCGGCGGCGAACCCGGTGGTGAGGAGCACTGCGCATGTGGCCATGCTGGCGGCCCTGCTGCTGGCGGCCGGGTTCGCCCATGCCAAACAAACCTTCACCACCACGCGTTCGCTGGTGTTCGGCCGTTTTGTCGCCGGCACCGGTGGCACCATCGTGCTCACTCCCGCCGGCGCGCGCACGCGCACCGGCGGGGTTGCACTGGTGCCCTCGACAGTGTCATCGGCCAGCTTCAGCTACAACGACAACGCCGCCAACAAGGCAAGCGCGGCGGTGATCATCAGCTTGCCGCCCGACGGCAACGTGACGCTGACGAGCGCGGGGGGCAGCATGGCGCTGACGGCCTTCACCAGTAACCCGGCGCCCGGCGCTGGGGTGTTGTCCGGTGGCAGCCTGACGTTTACTGTCGGCGCGACCCTGAACGTGGGCGCGAACCAGCCGACCGGCAGTTATACCGGCTCGCTGCCGATCACGATCCAGTACCAATAGCGTTGACAAGGAAGTACAGAATGTTTTTTGCGACATGCGCCTCGGCCATGCGTGCGTTTGCGAAACGCGCGCCCTTCCCCCTCCTGCTCGGCTGCCTGCTGCTGGCGCCGCCGGCGATGGCCGACCTGATGTTGCATCCGACCCGCCTGGTGTTCGACAAGAACCAGCGCGCGGCCCAGGTGGAACTGATCAACGACGGCACCGAGACCGCGACCTACCGCATCAACCTGGTCAACCGCCGCATGACCGAGACCGGCGACCTGGTGTCGATCACCGAGCCGGCGCCCGGCGAACAGTTTGCCGACAGTATGCTGGTGTTCTCGCCGCGCCAGATTACGCTGGCCCCGGGCACCACCCAGACCGTGCGCGTGATGGTGCGGCGCCCCGCCAACATGGCGCCGGGTGAATACCGCTCGCACCTGCATTTCGAAAAACTGCCCGCTACCAACGCCGTGACCAGCGTCGAGTCCCAGGCTGCCCAGGGCGGGCAGCAGATCGCCATCGTGCTCAACGTGCTGGTCGGCGCCTCGATCCCGGTCATCGTGCGCCAGGGCGACACCAGCGCGACCGTCAACCTGTCCAACCTGGCCCTGCAAACCGGCGCCGAGGGCCGCCCGCAGCTCGCGCTGCAGATGGAGCGCAGCGGCAATGCCTCGGCCTATGGCGACCTCGCCGTCAGTTTCACGCCGAAGGGCGGCAACCCGCTCGAGATCGCGCGCATCGGCGGCATCGCCGTGTACACGCCGAACCCGGTGCGCCGCGCCAGCATCGCGCTGGCGATGCCCAAGGGCCAGGCACTGGCGCACGGCACCGTGCACGTCACGTACCGCGAGCGTCCCGACGCCGGCGGCCGCCTGATCGCGGAGGCATCGCTGGTGCTGCCTTGAACGGCGCGCGCCGGCTGGGCTGCCGCGCCGCTGCCCGTGACTGCCCGCCTGCCCGGTTCGCCGCGCCACCGCTGCGCCACGCCCTCGCCGCATGAGCTTCGTCCGCCGTCCAATGTCCCGGGCCGTACTGTGCGCCTGGCTCGCGCTGTCGTGCGCCGGCGGCGCCCAGGCCCAGGCGCTCTCGGCCCAGCAGGCGCGCGCCGCCAACCTGCTGCTGCTCGAAGTTCGCCTCGACCAGCACCTGCTGTCCGACAGCCTGACGGCATTCCAGTACGGAAACGACGTCTACCTGCCGCTCGGCGACCTGTCCCGGCTGCTGACCATCGCGATCACCACCCAGCCGGTTGAAGGACGCGCCAGCGGCTTCATCCTGAACGAGCAGCGCAGCTTCAGCCTGAACGTGCTCGAGCGCCAGGCCGCCGTGGCCGGGCGCGAGGAGACGCTCGACCGCGCGCAGTTCAAGCTGCAGCCGGACGACATCTATGTGTCGAGCCGCCTGCTGGCGCGCTGGCTGCCGGTCGACCTCGACGTCGACATGTCGAGCCTGCTCCTGCGGGTCCGTCCGCGCGAACAGTTGCCGCTGCAGGCGCGCCTGGCGCGCAGCGGCCGCGCGCCGGCCGGCCAGGCCGGCGCGGCCGCCGACCCCGGCTACCCGCGCCAGGCCACGCCGTACGCACTGGCCGGGGTGCCGGCGCTTGACCAGACCTTCGGGCTCGAGGCCCGCCGCGGCGGCAAGCCCGAGGCCAGCTATACCGGCTACCTGACCACCGACCTGCTCGGCCTGCAGGCGGCGCTGTACGCGAGCGCCGGTCCGCGCATCCAGGGCGGCCGCGACCTGCGCCTGACGCTGGGGCGCAACGATCCCGACGCCGGCCTGCTCGGACCGCTGCACGCCCGTTCGGCGCTGGTCGGCAGCGTGCCCGTGCCGGGCGTGTCCGGCGTCTCGTTCGGCAGCCCCACCGGCGACGGCCTGGCCCTCGGTAACCGCCCGCTGAACCAGCCCACCCGCTTCGACCGCCACACGCTGCAAGGCGACCTGCCGCCCGGCTGGGACGTCGAGCTGTATTTCAACGATGCGCTGGTCGCCTTCCAGGGCGCGCGCCCGGACGGCAAATACGTGTTCGAGGACCAGCCGCTGGTGTACGGTTCGAACGAATTCCGGCTGGTGTTCCACGGCCCGCTCGGGCAGGTCCGGGTCGAGCGCCAGAACTTTTTGCTGGAGCAGTCGCTGGTCGCGCCGGGCCAGCTGTACTACAACGCGGCGGCGCACCGCGATGTGTTCGGCCACCAGCGCGGCATGGCCCAGTTCGACCTCGGCCTGCCCGGCGGCCTCACCGCATCGGCCGGCTACACCCGCACCCCGCTGCTCGGGCTCGACGAACGCTACGTGAACCTGGCGCTGCGCCAGTACTGGAACTCGTTTATCGTCGGGCTCGACGCGGTGCGCGCCGGCAATGGCGGCGCGCTCGCGCACGCCGAACTGAAAACCCGGATCGGCGGCCTGGCGCTCAGCCTGGGCCACTCGGCGCTGCGCGACTTCTCGAGCGAAATCTACCTGCCGTCGATCGACGCCATCCGCGCCCGCGACGAGCTGCGCGCCGACGGCCTGCTGCCGGCCGTGGCCGGCACCATACTGCCGGTCTCGCTGCAGGTCCGGCGCGACCGCCGCGAGTCGGGTAACGACAACCTCGAGGTACAGGGCCGCATCTCGGCGTACCGCGGCGGCACTGCGCTTAGCAACGCGCTACGCTGGCAATCGCTGCGTGACTTCAAGTCGGCCGACGGCGTGTTCCAGCTCAGCCGCTGGGTGGCCGGGGTCGGCGTGACCGGGCAACTGCAGTACACGCTCCAGCCCACTCGCGCGCTGTCCTCGCTGGCATTAGCGGCCGACAAGGTGCTGGCCGAGGGCTACCAGCTCAACCTTGGCCTGCTGCGCAGCTTCGTGAACCGGCAATACGACTTCTCGGCCGCGCTCAACAAGAGCCTGGGCAGCTTCGGGCTCGGCGTCAGCGCCCATTATTCGACCGACGGCGACTACGGCGCCGGCCTGCAGCTGTTCGTCGCCCTGGGCCGCGAACCGCGCAGCTCGGCCTGGCACATGGATGCCCAGCCACTGGCCGCCACCGGCGCCGCCTCGGTCCGCGTGTTCCTCGACAAGAACCTGAACGGGATTCCCGACGCCGCCGACGAACCGGTCCGCAACGCCGGCTTTACCGTCAACGGCGGCACGCAGCTGGCGCGCACCGACGCCGCCGGCATCGCCTGGCTGAGCCGCCTGCCGCCCGACCAGCACGTCGACATCGCGCTCGACAGCACCACCCTCGAAGACCCGCAATGGATGCCGCGCCGGGCCGGCGTGCGGCTGGTGCCGCGCCCGGGCAAGGTGGCCGAACTCGACTTCCCGGTGATCGTCACCGGCGAGATCGACGGCACCACCTGGCTGGTGGCCAACGGCGCCAAACGCGGCATCGGCGACCTCGAACTGGAACTCGTCGACAGCCAGCGCAAGGTGGTCGCGCGCGCGACCAGCGCCAACGACGGCTACTTCGTGCTCAGCAACGTGGCGCCCGGCGACTACCTGCTGCGCGTCGCGCGCGCGCAGCTCGCGCGCCTGCACATGCACGACCTCGGCATGCACCTGGTGACGATCGGCCCGGACGGCAGCTTCGTCAACGGCCGCGAGCTGTACGTCGAAAACGACAGCGCCACCGCGGCGCCCGCCACCGTGGCACCGTAGGGTGCGCCCCCGAGCGCACGCGTGACATGCGCACAGCGTTATCCCGCGCGCCAGCCGGGCAGCGCTTCCGGTACGATCGGGTAACCTCGAGGAGCCAGTATGAGCCACCGAATTTCCCGTTTAAGCGTCCTCACCCTCGCGCTCGCCTGCGTGCTTGCCGCGGGCTGCCAGGACAAGGAACGGCCGCGCCCAGTCACCCCGGCCGCGGCCCTTGCGCGCTGAGCGGCGCGCAGCCGCCCGCGCCCGGCAATAGCGCAATTCCCGTGCCCGCCCGCGGCAGGGTAAACTGTCGCCTGTTCCTTTTTGCGCCCCACGCCCCCTGCCCATGTCGTTTGCTTCCCTCGGCCTGATCGACCCGATCGTCCGCACCCTCGAAACGCTCAATTACAAGTCACCCACCCAGGTGCAGTCGCAGGCGATTCCCGCCGTGCTGTCCGGGCGCGACGTGATGGCGGCGGCCCAGACCGGCACCGGCAAGACTGCCGGCTTCGCCCTGCCGCTGCTGCAGCGCCTCGTGATGGACGGCGAGCAGGCCGCCAGCAACTCGACGCGCGCGCTGGTGCTGGTGCCGACCCGCGAACTGGCCGAGCAGGTGCACGAAAGCGTGCGGACCTATGGCGCCGGGCTGCCGCTACGCACCATGGTCGCCTACGGCGGCGTCAGCATCAACCCGCAGATGATGAAGCTGCGCAAAGGGGTCGACCTGATCGTCGCCACGCCCGGCCGCCTGCTCGACCTGCACCGCCAGAACGCGGTCAGGCTCAACCAGGTGCGCACGCTGGTGCTGGACGAAGCCGACCGCATGCTCGACCTCGGGTTTTCGCGCGAGCTCGACGCCGTGATGGCGGCGCTGCCCCGGCAGCGCCAGACCCTGCTGTTCTCGGCCACCTTCTCCGACCCCATCCGCGCCCTGGCTGGCAAGCTGCTGCACGACCCTGTGAGCATTGAAGCGGCGCCGCGCAACAGCACGGTCAAGGCGATCCGCCAGTGGGTGGTCCCGGTCGACAAAAAACGCAAGCCGGAGCTGTTCCTGCACCTGCTCAAGCGCCACGGCTGGAGCCAGGTGCTGGCCTTCGTCAAAACGCGCAAGGGCGTCGACGAGCTGGTCGAGCTGCTCGCGGCAAAGCGCATTTCGGCCGACTCGATCCACGGCGACAAACCGCAACCGGCGCGCCTGCGCGCGCTCGAGCGCTTCAAGGCTGGCGAAGTCAACGTGCTGGTCGCCACCGACGTCGCGGCGCGCGGGCTCGACATCGAAGAGCTGCCGGTGGTCGTCAACGTCGACCTGCCGATCGTGGCCGAGGATTACGTGCACCGCACCGGACGTACCGGACGTGCGGGCGCGTCGGGCGAGGCGCTGTCGCTGGTGTGCGCGGACGAGGTGCAGCTGCTGGCGGCGGTCGAGCTGCTGACCAGGCAAACGCTCGAGCGGCGCGAAGAGCCCGGCTTCGCGCCCGATCACCGGGTACCGGAGACCAATGCCAGCGGCCAGGTGGTGAAGAAGCCGAAGAAGCCGAAGAAACCCAAGGGCGAGGCGGCGGTAGTGGCGGTGGACGTGCGGTTTCGCAGGTGATCCGGAGGTGAACCTACGGGACTTGTAGGGTGGGCACCCCGTGCCCACGCGAATGGTAGCTACCCTTGACCGGTAAACACTGTGCAAACGTGCGCGTGGGCACGGGGTGCCCACCCTACGTCGCCGATTCGTACCTTGTGCGCGCGCGGTGCAAAGGTTCCGGCGACAAGCGCCCCCTCACCGCAACTGCAAGCGCAGCTTGCGCACCCCCTCCGCCCCCGCCGGCGTGACCTCGAACCCGAGGCTGCGCACCAGCCCGATCACGCGGGCATTCTGCGGCAGCGCTTCGCCGACGATCTCGCGCGTGCCCCGGCTGCGGCAATAGGCGATCAGCTTTTCCATCATGATCCTGCCCAGCCGCTGGCCCTTCAGGTCCGAACGCACCGTCACCGCGAACTCCGCGCTGACGTTGTCCGGGTCGGCCACCACGCGGCCCACCGCCAGCGTCTGGTCCACGCCATCCGCCCCCGGCTGCGTCGCAATGAACGCCATTTCGCGGTCGTAGTCGATCTGCGTGAAGCGCGCCAGCTGCGACGGCGACAGCTCGCGCACCCGCACGAACATCCGGTAGCGCACATCGTCGGGGGTCAGCGCATTGAAGAACGCCACGTGCGCCGGCGCGTCCTCCGGCCGGATCGGGCGCAGCAGCAGCCGCCGGCCCTGCCAGTCGATTTCGTCCTCCAGCTCGCGCGGATACGGCCGGATCGCCAGCCGGTCGAGCGTGCTGCCGGATTTGTCCGCCAGCGCCAGCCGCATGCGCGCGCCCAGCACCGCAATGCCGGCGCTGTCGGCCAGCAGCGGGTTCATGTCCAGCTCCACGATCTCGGGGATGTCCGCCACCATCCGCGACACCTGCACCAGCACCGCCAGGATGGCGTCGATGTCGGCCGGCGGCCGGTTGCGGTAGCCGGCCAGCAGCCGCGCCACCCGGGTGCGGCCAAGCAGGTCGCGCGCCAGCACCGGGTTCAGGGGCGGCAGGCCGACCGCATAGTCGGCCGCCACCTCCGCCGACAGCCCGCCCTGCCCGAACACGATCACCGGCCCGAACACCTGGTCGGTGGCGGCGCCCGCGATCAGTTCCTGCGCCTCCGGCCGGCGCGCCATCGCCTGCACCACGAAGCCTTCGAAGCGCGCGTCCGGGCGCATGTTCGCGAGGCGCAGCTGCATGCGCCGGGCCGCCGCCCGCACACCCTCCGCCGAATCGATGTCGAGCGCGACGCCGCCTACCTCCGACTTGTGCAGTACGTCGGGCGACAGGATCTTGACCGCGACCGGGAACCCGATCGCGTGCGCCACGGCGACGGCCTCCTCGATGGTCGCCGCCGCGCGCGTGGGGACATGCGCGATGCCGTAGGCGCCGAGGATCGCCTTGGCCTCGGGGTCGGACAGCATGTGGCGTCCCGCCGCGAGCGCCGCGTGCACCAGCACGCGCGCGGCGCCGCGGTCGGGCGCCTCGGCGTCCGGCACCGACGGCGGCACCTGCATCAGCAGGTTCTGGTTCTGGCGGTAGTGGACGATCTGGAGGAAACCGTTGACCGCATCCTCGGGTGTGCCATAACTGGGCATGCCGGCGGCCGACGCAATGCTGCGCGCCTCGGCCACGGCGTCGCCGCCGAGCCAGCACGACAACACGTTGCGCGAGGCCGCGCGCGCCACTGGCGCAAGCGCCTCGGCGACCGCGGCGCTGTCCACGCTGGCCGTCGGCGCGTGGATCACCAGTACCGCATCGGCCTGCGGGTCCTGCAGCAGCACCTCGAGCACGTCGCGATAGCGCTCGGGCGGCGCGTCGCCCAGCACGTTGATGGTGTGGGGGTGCGACCAGCCGGGCGGCAGCATGCCAGCCAGTCGCTCCAGCGTCTGGCCCGACAGCACCGCCGCGAAGCCGCCATTGCACACCAGCGCGTCGGCCGCCATGACGCCGGGACCGGCGCCGTTGCTGACGATCGCTAGCCGCTCGCCGTGCATCGGGCGCGCGTGCGCCAGCGTCTCCACCGCAGCGAACAGCTCTTCGGTGGTGAATACGCGCAGCATGCCGGCGCGCCGGATCGCCGCGTCGTACACGTCGTCGGCGCCCGCCAGCAGCCCGCTCTGGCACGCGGTGGCGCGCGCACGCGGCGCGATCCGGCCCGACTTCAACACCACCGTCGGTTTGCTGCGCGCCGCCGCGCGCGCCGCCGACATGAACTTGCGCGCATAACGCAGCGCTTCCACGTGCAGCAGGATCGCGCCGGTGCCGCCATCGGTGGCCAGGAAGTCAAGCACGTCGCCCAGGTCGACGTCGGCCGAATCGCCCAGTGCGATGAACTTCGAAAAGCCGATCCCGCGCGAGCGTGCCCAGTCCAGCACCCCCGTCATCAAGGCGCCCGATTGCGAGACGAAGGCGATCCGTCCCGGCAGCGCGCCGTTCGCCGCCACGCTCGCGTTCAGACCGATGGCTGGCGCGAGCAGCCCGGCGCTGTTGGGCCCGAGCACGCGCAGCAGATAGGGGTTGGCGGCGTCCAGCATCGCCTGCTTCAGGCTGCGCCCGCGCACGTCCCGGCCCCCGGCCAGGCCCGAGGCCAGCACGATCGCGGCGCGGTTGCCGGCTTCGCCCAGCTGGCGCACGACCTGCGGCACCAGCGCCGGCGGCAGGCAGATCACCGCCAGGTCCGGCACCTCGGGCAGCTGCGACAGGTCGGCATAAGCCTTCAGGCCGCCGACCTGCCCGTGCTTCGGATTGACCGGATAGACCGGGCCGCGAAAGCCGCCGCCCTGCAGGTTGCGCAGCAGGGTCGCGCCAGTGCTGCCTGGCCGGTCGGAGGCGCCGATCAACGCCACCGAGCGTGGCGCAAACAGGTGTTGCAGGTTCCTGACGCTCATCCGCTCCCCTTCGGTCGTGGCCAGCCGTGCATGGCGACGATGGCAATGTGGCTACACTCGACGTGTACGTAGCGTACCAAGGATTGCGAGATGAAAGACGACTATGCGGCGCAGCAAGACGGAAAAGACGGCTCCAAGAAGGTTATTTACGCGGCGATCGTCGCCAACCTGGGCATCGCGGCCGCCAAGTTCACCGTAGCCGCCCTGTCCGGTAGCGCGGCCATGCTGGCTGAAGGGATCCACTCGGCCGTCGATACCGGCAATGAACTGCTGCTGCTCGTCGGCGAGAACATGTCCGTGCGCTCGCCCGACCAGTTCCACCCGTTCGGCTATGGCAAGGCGGTGTACTTCTGGGCGCTGCTGGTGGCGCTGTCGGTATTTTCGCTCGGCGGCGGGCTGTCGATCTACCATGGGGCACAGAGCCTGCAGCACCCGGAGCCGCTCGGCGACCCATTCTGGAATTACGTGGTGCTGGCGATCGCGGCCGTGTTCGAGGCCTACAGCTGGAACGTGTCGCGCCGCGCGCTGAACCGCTACCGGCGGCCGGGCGCGAGCCTGTGGCAGGCGGTACGCTCCAGCAAGGACGCGTCGGTGTTCACGGTGTTTATCGAAGATTCGGCGGCGCTGATCGGCCTGGTCGTGGCCGCGCTCGGCATCGGCCTCGGCCAGTTGTTCCACAGCCCCGTGTTCGATCCGGCGGCGTCGATCGTGATCGGCCTGGTGCTGATCGGCGCCGCCTTCACGCTGGGCCGTGAAACCGGCGGCCTGCTGGTCGGGGAAGGCATGGGGCCCGAGCAGACCAGGCGCCTGCACGAGATCTTCAAATCCGATCCCAACATCTACCGCGTGGTCAACCTGCTGACCATGCAGCTGGGGCCGGACGAAGTGTTGCTGGCGGCGGTGGTCCAGTTCAACCGCGGCATGCGCATCGACGAGGTGGAACAGGCGATCGAACAGCTTGAACGCAAGGTCGAGTCGGCGTTCCCGACGATCCACCACATCTATTTCGAGTCGGGCGCGCTGCGCTCGGCAATCCGCTGAGATTGCCAGTCAGATGTAGCCAACCGGCACAATGGGCATGTAGAATCGGCCATTACTGACTGTCGCTCCATATAAATACGCAACTCTTGCGCCAACCACTTTATTCTGATGACAAACGGGAAAACAGCTGTACCGCTGCGCGAATATGCACAGCAGGAGGAAGCGGTAACGCTCAAGGCAGCCGCCTATTCCCGCGCCGTCAGTCCCGGCCCGGCGAGCAAGCCCGAAATCAAATGGATCCAGGCATTGCGTGGCGTCGCCTGCATCCTGGTGGTCCTGTGCCACGCCCGTTATGCCTTGTCGGATACGCCGTACTGGGAACTTGCCGAGACCTTGTTCCGTCCCGGCGCCGCCGGCGTCGACCTGTTTTTCGTCATCAGCGGCTTTGTGATGACCTACACCACCTGGGGGCATGGACGCAAGGACGCCGCCAGTTTCCTGGTAAAGCGCTTCACCCGCATCTGGCCGCCCTACGCAGTGCTGACGCTGGCCTGGGTTGCCTGCTTTGAAGGGTTGCAGCTCTTGAAGTCGCCCGACAGGCTTGCCGTGCTGGCCAAAAGCCTTGGCTTCGTCTCGGTCTACCCCGAGGCGCCACTGTATTTTGGCGTCACCTTCCCGTTGGGATGGTCGCTCGAATTCGAAGCCTATTTTTATCTCGTGTTTGCGTTGTCGCTGCTGTTTTCACGCCTGCGCTGGATCGCGCTGGGCAGCTGGCTGGTGTATTCGGTACTGGTGTTCCCGATGCCGCGCCGCGGGCTGAACCTTGACGTGGCCGTCAATCTTGGCTATTCCTGGTCGTACGCCAACCTGGTCACGAACGCGATCGTGCTCGAATTCCTGTTCGGCGTTGCCGTCGCCATGATCTACCTGTCTCCGCTACGGCTACGCAGCCCGCGCTTGTGCTGGAACCTGCTGTTCCTGTCGGTCGCGGTCGCGGCATGGTATTGCTACGGCGGTTTCTTCGATTATCACGGTCCGCAAAAATGGGGAATCGCGGCGGTGCTGCTGGTCTTCGGTTGTGCGGTCGCCAGCAAGACCATCGAGATCCGCCTCCCCGCCCCGCTGCTCTGGCTGGGAACCATCTCGTATTCGCTGTACCTGACTCACATGCTGACCCAGCAAATCCTGTCCAGGTTGCTGCCGAAGTTCGGCTACAACGTGCACAGCTGGGGCTTCATCTTCCTGTCGACCGCCGCCGCCATCGGGGCGGCGTACGTGTTCCATGAACTCGTCGAGGTCCGGTTCAGCAATCTCGTTCGCCAGGGCGTCGACGCCCTGGCGGTGCGCGTCCAGCGCCTCCGGCGGCGGAGCACCCTCGCTGTCGATCTGCGGGTCCGCGAGCAGCGCATGAGGCAAAGCGGGCCTTGATTGGATGGTATGATCGGCACCAGCTTATGAGTTGGATTCACGAATGGCCCGCGACAATTTCAATGACCTGCTTGCCTTCGTCACGGTGGCGCGTGAAGGCAGCTTTACCCGCGCCGCCGCCCAGCTCGGGGTATCGCAATCGGCGCTGAGCCACACCATCCGGGGTCTCGAGGCGAGGCTGGGCATCCGGCTCCTGACCCGTACCACACGCAGCGTCTCGCCGACCGAGGCGGGCGAACGGGTACTGCGCAACGTGGCGCCGCGGTTCGACGAGATCGAAGCCGAGATGGCGGCCCTGACCGAGCTCAGGGAGAAGCCAGCCGGCACCATCCGCATCACAACCGCCGAACATGCGGCCAACACCGTCATCTGGCCGAGGCTGAGCACCTTCCTGCCCGGCTACCCGGACATCAAGGTCGAGATCACGGTCGACTACGGCCTGACCGACATCGTCGCCGACCGCTACGACCTTGGCGTGCGGCTTGGCGACCAGGTGGCAAAGGACATGATCGCGGTGCGCATCGGCCCGGACATGCGGATGGCCGTGGTCGGCTCACCGGCCTACTTCGCGCGCCGGCCAGTGCCCGCGACGCCGCACGACCTGACTGCGCACGACTGCATCAATCTCCGGCTGCCGACCTACGGCGGAATCTACGCGTGGGAATTCGAAAAGGACGGCCACCCGCTGAACGCGCGCGTCGAAGGCCAGTTGACCTTCAACAGCAGCACGCCGCGACTGCGGGCGGCACTGGCCGGATTCGGCCTCGCCTTGCTGCCCGAGGATATGGTGCGGGAGCACGTCGCCGACGGGCGCCTGGTGCAGGTGCTCCAGGACTGGTGCCCCAGCTTCCCCGGCTACCATGCGTATTACCCGAGCCGGCGCCAGTCGTCGCCCGCGCTCGGCCTGGTCATCGACGCGCTGCGCTACCGGACCTAGCCGCCGCGGCCGGCCGGCCGGCGATCACCGGAGGCCAGGCGTTTTTCAAGCGGGACAGCTTGCAAACCCGGCCGGCACCGCGCAGCGGCAGCCCTTGATCTTCCATCCGCCGCCATTTGCGAGCACGCCCAGCAGTCCGTAATGGTGTTCGACGCCGCGCGCCGGCACCGCCTCCGGGCGCGCGGCGCCGCCCGGCTCAAGGCTCACCGGCCACTCGACATTGCCGGTCGCGCTGCGCGCCGGAATCAGCCAGTAGTCGCCGGTGCGGTACGCGCCACCCTTTTCGAACTGGACCGTCACGCCGTCCTCCAGCACGAACGGGTGCGCGTCGGCGCCGTCCGACTCCTGCACCACCACCAGGCCGGCGCCGTTGACGTCGTCGCGCTGGTCCCAGCGGCGCAGCAGCCGGTAAGCCGGGTTGGCAACGCGCTCGCCTGCATCGCCGGCCAGCGTCACCGTCATGTCCTCGGGGTCGATATCGATCACCCGCAGCAGCGCATCATGCCGTTCCTGGCGCAGGTAGGCGTCGTCCACCAGTTCGACCCAGTCGCCGCGGCTCAAGCCCAGCCGGTCGTCGC
This sequence comes from Massilia sp., assembly GCA_045810465.1. GTDB lineage: Bacteria > Pseudomonadota > Gammaproteobacteria > Burkholderiales > Burkholderiaceae_D > Telluria. Next base: position 50,087 of record JBJMVW010000036.1, read on the forward strand.
GGCCCAGGTGCGCAAGCGTCACCGTCACCTGCTCCTTGCCCGGCACCAGGCCGGTCACCGGAAACACCACCGCGCCGTTCTCGCGCGACCATTTGAAACTGGGCGCGCCGGCGTTGTCCGCCAGGCTGCCGGGATCGTGGATCTCGACCCGGTACAGCTGGTTTTCGAGGCCGCGATAGGCCGCGTCGGGCGCGATCTCGCACGGCGCGTCGTCGGCATTGTCGACCGCCCAGGCCCGCAGCCGCGGCCGCGTGGTCGCCAGCTGCTTGGCCAGCAACGCGCGCGCGCCGACGCAATTGGCCGGCTTGCCGCTGCCGTCGGCGTTCAGCTGGAACGGCAGCAGGCGCACCTGCCAGGCTACCTGCGCGCGCGCCGCCGTATCCGGCCCGCCCAGCGCCACCTCGCGGATCGCGCCGTCCTCCACCGACGTCACCAGCTGCTCCCAGGCGTCGACGTAGACCAGGTAGAACAAGCCGGTGTTCCACTTGCGCTGTTCCGGCGGGACGCCCGGCTGCGACAGGAAATGCAGGTCGGCCGCGTTGTCGCAGGCGATGCCGTCGACGTAGTAGCGGCCGCCGGCCACGATGAAGTCCTTCCCGTTCTCGTCCATCGCCAGGTCGAACCCGGTGCCGACTGCCCAGGCCGGGCCGACCAGGTCCACCACCAGGCTGCGCAAGGCATGCAGCATGATGGCGCCCTGCTCGTTCCAGTCGGCGTCGAGCTGGACCCGTCCCTGCTGCATCAGCACCTGGCTGAAGTGGCGGGTCGGGTCGAAGGTGTCGCGGCTGAAGTCACCTTTCATTTAGGTCTCCTGGTTGGCGTAAATGATGCCTGCTTCCATGGCGGCAGGACTGTATTCGCTGAGGCGCACGCGCAGGTTCGCCTCGCGCTGCGGCTGGTACAGGTCGTGGAACACACCCATCTCCGATTCGTCGTCGGCGCCGCCGCGGATCTCCCCGGCGCAGGCCGGGTGCAGCTGGCAGTAGCCGGGGTTGCCGTAGCGGGTGCTGGTAAAACGCGGCTGCACGCGCAGGCCCTCGCGGTCGGCGTCCTCCGCTGCGGCGGCCTGGCGCACCAGGTCGGGCTGGCAGTGGAAGCGGCGCGGGGTGCGCGATCCCGGCGCCACATAACAGAAGCGCACGCAGCCGAGCTGGCGCCGCGCGCTGCGCACCTCGCCCAGCAGGATCGCATTCTCGGCCAGCTCCAGCGCATGGACCCGCAACGCGCCGATCGCGGTGCAGCGCGCGATGCGCAGCACCGCGAAGGCCGGGCCGCCGTCGGGCGACGCGAGCGCATCGAGCGCGCTGCCGGTGGCGTCGACGATGCTGTCGCTGACATCGATCGATACCGGATCGCGCATCACCTCGTCGGCGGTCACCAGGATCGTGCCCACGATGCTGTGCGCGATCGTCAGCGCGGCGCTGGTGTTGAACAGTTCGATGCTCGGTTCGTTCGGGCGCTTCGGCTCGCAATCGCACTCGAGCCCCCAGCCCGGCACCAGCGTGCAGTGGCGGATGCGCACGTCGCACAGGTCGCCGGCGGCGCTGGCCTCCGCGTCCTGGCGGTCGGGCCCGCTGATGCGCAGCCCGCGCCCGACGACCAGCAGTCCGTCGAGCACGAAACGGCTGGCGCGCGCGCCGCTGATGGCGAAGGCGTCGAGCTGGTCGGCGGCCTGGTCGAGCAGGCGCAACACTGGCCGGATGCGCTCCGCAGCCCGGATCTGCAGGCTTTCGCCGGCCTCGAGCACGATCGCCAGCGCCTCGGTGTAGACCCCGCTGTCGGCGATCTCGATCACCGCCGCCAGCGGCCTGGCCGGCGCCTCCGGTGAGGCCTGCGCCGCCGCGCGGCGCGCCTCCTTCTCCTTCTGCCAGCGCGCCAGCGCCGCGCCGATGCTGCGGTCGGCTTCGGCCGGTCCTACCCGGTACAGCATGCTGTCCTCGGGCTGGCTCAGCGTGCGCGGATATTCGCCGCCGCCGATGTCGGCGCTGAACCCGTAGTGGTAAGACACGGACACGCCCTTGCGCAGCGCCGCCCCGTCCGGGAAGCGCATGCGCCCCAGCACCGGGTCGACCGCGACGCGGCCGGGCGGCACCCGGTAGCGCCGCCAGTCGCTCAGGTCGGCGGCGACGATCGCCGCCGCCGGCAGCGGCTGTGGCGCGCCCCTCGCCGGCCAGTCCGGCGCCTCGATCGTGAAGCTGTGGCCGGCGCCGTACAGGCCGGCGATGCCGTCGCCAGCCAGCGCCCGGCGCCGGATCGGCAGCGGCAGGTCGAGCGGGCCGGCGATCGCGGTCGGCTGCGCCTGTGCGCGCGGCAGCACGAACAGCGGCGCGTCGTTGCCCAGCACGCTGAACGTGAAGCACGGACCGCCCATGCCCTCGATCCGGCAGGCCGGCGTGTGGGTCACCGGGTACCCGGCCAGCCGGCACACGAACACGCCCACCGAGACGATGTTGTGGCGGCCCTGGCTGCGGCGCGCGCCGATGCGCCGCACGTCGACTGTGTGGGCGGCGGCGTCGAACGGCCCGCCCAGCTGGTCCAGGCGGGCGCCACGGCGCAGGTCGAGGCTGCCGCCGCGCTGCGGGTGCTGGTGGTTCAGGTGCTGGGTCCAGCCCAGCAGCTTGTAGAACTCGACCGCGCGCGCCGGCCAGCCGGCGACGCCCATCGCCAGCTCCTCCAGCAGGGCCAGCGTGCCCTTGCGGCGGCGCCACGCGATGGTGTTGGCGATCTCGCGCCTTGGCGTCAGCGCGCGGTTGTGGGCGCGCGCGGCGGCGCTGTCGGGCGCTTGCGGACGCCCGGCCTCGGCCACCGGCCGGTAGCCGATCAGGTCGCCGATGTAGGGCACGGCCCACTCGGCGCAGCTTTCGATGAACATGTTCTCGTACAGCTGGCCGATGTCGTCCTCGAGCAGGTCGGCGCTCTCGCCGATCACGCGCAGCAGCGCGCGCAACGGAAAACCCTGCTGCTCGTCGCGCTGGCGATGGATCGCCGGCAGCAGCTGGTACAGGCGGTCGGGCGCGCGGGTCATGGCAGTACCTCCAGCAGCAGTGCGTCGGCGACGGTGGCGCTCAGGTAGGCGAGCTGGCCGGGGCCGATCGCGATCCGCACGCCGGCGCAGGGATCGCCCGGAGCCGCCGGGCCGGGCGCCACGCCAGCCGGCGCCGACGGCGCCAGCCCGCCCACCAGCTGATCCTGGCTCAGCACGGCGGCGTCGAGCAGCGCATAGTCGACGCCGTCGACCTGCTGGATCGTCGCGGCGATGGCGCTGGTGAGCACCGGCTGGCCGATGTCGCGGCTGGCGAAGCCGTACCCGGCCACCAGCGCGGCGCGCACCCGCGGGGCCACCGTCTCCCACGGATAGTCCGGCAGCAGCGCAATCCGGGCGTGCAGCACCAGCGCCAGCGACTCGCTCACGCGCAGCCGCAGCGGCAAGTGCGGATCGCCGAAGCGCAGCAGGGCCGCCTGCAGGTTGCGGAACAGGTCCGAGCTGCGCTCGATCGGCAGGTCGTCGATGCCGGCGACGGTGACCTGGACGAAGCGGCGCCGGCCGTCGCTGTCGAGGCGCGCGCTGGCCTTGTCGATGCCGGCAAAGCGGCGCGCGAAGTCGGCGTAGTCCTGCACCGAAACCAGCCGGTCGAGCGCCATCACGGCCAGCGGCGCGTTGCGGCGCGCCTGCTCGAGCCGGTCGGGGCCGGCCCCGCCGGAAGCGCGCAGCGGATTGCGCACGCCCTTCACGCCGAGCGGCTTGTCGGTGGCGAGCGTGACCTGGCCGGCCGCCACGTTGCCGGCGAAGCCGATGCCGTTGCGGTAAATCGCGCGGAGGTTATCGGCGCCGCCGGGCGGGCGCGCCCCGTGCGCGCCATCGCCGAAGATCACCCTGGTCTTCTCGTCGTTGTCGCGCCGGCTGATGTACACGTGGGCGTCGGGCCCGGCCTCCGCCAGCGCCGCCACCTCGTGCCAGCGCAGGCCGTCGACCCGGACCTCGAGCGTGCTGGCCACCCCGTCCGGCGTGGTGGCCGCGACGAAGGTCAGCGGCGGCTGCTTCAGCGCCAGCTGCTGGAACGCCTGCGCCGGGTCGCCGCCCCCGAGCGCCTCGCGCCGCGTCTCGCCGTGCGTGGCCCGCACCACGTTCGCGTACAGGGCGACCGAGGCGCGCTCGTAGCAGTAGGCCAGCGGGCGCGCCAGCGTGATGAAGGTGTGCAGGCGGTCGCCCGCCAGGCCCGGTCCCTCGCCCGCTGGCGGCCCGGGCTGCCTGACCCCGCTGCGCACGGCGGCCAGCATCACCAGCTCGCTGGCGCCGAGCTGCCCGACACCGTCGACGTCGCGCCGGCTGCCTTCGAGGATCAGCCAGCGGCCCGGCTGCAGGCCGTCGTACAGCGCGTCGAGCTCGATCTCGTGGATCACGCCGCCGTCGTCGCAGACCGGATCGGCCAGCGGCTCCTCGGCCAGCGCCAGTTCCTCGCTTTGTGCGTAGACGCGGGTGCCGCGCAGGATCTCGGGGGCGTTCACCGCCAGCGCCATCTGGTCCTGGTTCAGTTCGGCCAGCCAGGCGCCGTCCAGCGGCGCCTTGGCGCCCAGGTCGAGCGTCACCTGCGTCACCTCGAACGCGGCGCCGGCCAGGGTCGCCATGGTTGCATTGCGCACGTCGGCGATCCGGTGCAGGCTGAGCCTGGCCTTCACGGCCGGGGTCGGCCCGCCCGCGCGCGAATCGAGCTGCGGCCGGTCGATCAACAGATAGCTGCGCTGGCCCGGCGTGACCTGCTGGTACAGCCGGTCGAGCGGGATCACCGGCAGGCCGCCCTCGGCGGGGTGGCCCAGCTTGCCCCAGGTGTTCGCGATGTCGGGGTCGATGAAGTCCTGCACCGCGGCCACGGCGGACTTCTTCCGGGCGGCCAGGCCGATGACCGGCACCTGCGGCAGCGGCGGCGCGTTGTGGCCGAACAGCGCGGCGCCGGCACGCAGCGCATACACCCGGATCGGCACCGGCGGCGTGACCGGGGCGCCGCCCAGGGCCCGGTACAGGGTGGGCGCCAGCTCCGGCCGCAGGCTTTGCAGCAGTTGCGGGTAGACGTCGGCGCCGCCGGCGAAGGCGCGGGTGGCGTCGCGCGCCAGCCGCAGCGAATTGGCGGGCTGCACCTGCGGGCGCACCTGCAGGCGCTTCACGATCCCGCCCAGCACCGACACCGTCACCGCCGCCGGCTGCGGCTTGGCCTTGGCCGCAGTCCATGGCCGCAGCCCGATCCGGGTACGCGCGCCGGCCTCGTCGAGCGCGACGCTGTCGACCTTGTACGGCAGCGGTTCGGCGCCGTTGTCGAAGGCGACCAGCAAGGCATCGTTGGGCTTGAGCTGGGTCGCCGTGCCCTGCAGCCAGATCCCGTCGCTCAGCACCGACAGCGGGGTGCGCGCCTGCGGCTGCGACAGCCGCGGGTGCAGCGCATTCCAGGCCGCGCGCGCCTCCAGCGGTTCGGCCGTCTCGAAGGTCTGCATCTGTTCTCCGGGCCCGGGGATGCTCTGGGCGCGGGTGCCGGCCGGCAGCGTCAGCGGGGCCGCGTTGGGGTCCAGTTCGTAGGCCAGGTAGACGCTGGCCGCGACGCCCGGGCGCAGCTGGTAGCCGGTCAGGCGCGCCAGCTCCAGCAGCGAGCGGCGCTCGGTGGCGGTGCGCAGGTAGTTTTCGTTGGCGATCCGCTCGTTATAAAAGCTCAGCACGTCGGCCAGCACCGCCCAGCCGTCCAGCAGCGCGATCGCCGGGTCGGCCGGGTCGCGCGTGCGCAGCGCGCGCAGCTCGGGCAGGCCGGCGCTCGACAGGCGCGCCAGCATCGCGTCCAGCGCGCCGGCCCAGGTGGCAGCCCGGTACGCGATCCGGGACAGGCCCGGCCGGTTGGCGCGCTGCGCGCCCGCTACGGTCTCGGCGCCGCCGCAGCAGCCGCATGTCGTCGTCATAGGCCCCCCTGCAAGATCAAGATCAGCTTGCCGCGCTCCGGAAAGTCGGGATCGTTGTCGAGCTGGGCGATTTCGCCTGGCGCCAGGCGCAGCAGGCCCGCCGCCACTTCGCCGCGCGCCGGCTCGTCCAGGCGCTGCAGGACCGCCACGCAGACACTGTCGACGCCGTCGACCGCGTGCGCAGCCCCGACCAGCGCGGAGACCGCGATGGTGCCGCCGAAGCCGAGCCGGTCGGGATGAAAGAAGCCGGGCCGGCCGCCGGCCAGCAGCCGGTTGGAGAATGCCGCCGCCAGCGCCGCCGCCACCTGGCCGCGCAGGTAGTGCGGGCGCACGCACACCCGCAGCGTCAGCGCCAGCGGCACGTAGCGCGCCGCGCGCACGGCCAGGTCGTGCCCCATGCGCCGGTAGCGGTACAGCTGGCGGGCGATAGCGCGCCGCAGCGCGGGGCTGGCCTGCTCCTGTCCGAACGGATCAAGGTCGACGCGCGCCTCGTACCAGCTGCCGGTCCAGCGCAGGTGGGCGTCGGCGCGCTGGATGCGCGGGTCGCGCTGGGCCAGGTCGGCATAATCCTGGGCCGTGACCGCGCGCTGCGCGACCGTGCGGAACGCATACGGCGCCAGCTGCTTTGCGCTCGCCGCCGGCTGCGCCGCCAGGCCGCCGCGCGCCGCCATCGGATTGGCCAGCGCGAGTACCGCGCCGGACGGGATCGCGGTACGCCAGACCAGGTAGGTGATGGTTTCGGCGGGCACGTTGCCGGCCACGCCGTTGCCGGCCAGGTAGTGCGCGCGCAGGCTGGCGCCGGGGGCTGGCGCGCGTCCCATGTCGCCGTCGCCGAAGCGCAGCCGCGCGGCGCCGTCGTCGTCGACCTCGGCCACGAAATGGCGCGCGTCGCGCCCGCTCGCCAGCAGGTCGTGGCGCGGCTCCCAGCGCGTGCCGGCCTCCTCCAGCCAGATGCGCGGCAGCGCGCGTTGCGGGTCCTGGACCAGGGCCGCCGCCGCCGGCGCGCGCGGCGCCAGCGGCTCGCTGTGCGCCAGTGGCGCCTGCCGCAGCTGCGGCCGGAACGGCAAGGCCAGCGCGGTGGCGTCGACCAGGCTGCCCTCGCAGGCGCAGGCGGCGCTGACCGGCGCCGCCTCGACCACGCCCAGGTCTTCGTCGACCGCCACGCCATGCTCGACCAGGACCACATTGCCGCGCGCGATACTGATGCCCGACACCACGCGGCAGTCCGGCGCCGCCAGCCGCGCCGACAGGCACAGCGCGAACGGCAACGCGTCCTGCGGCGCCCAGCCGATCTCCAGCACCCTGTGCCCCAGCAGGCCGTCCTCGGCGCGTTCGACCGAAGTCAGGCGCACCGCGTGCCGATGGGCCGGGTCGCGGTCAGGTGCGGCGCCGCTGGCCGGCCCCAGCACTTCCTCGAACACCAGCACGTCGCCCTCGCGCAGCCGGTCCAGCACCCGCTGTGCGCCGCCGTCCGGCGCCTCGTCCAGCAAGGTGGCGCGGGTGGCGCCGCGCGCCAGGCAGCACTCGCTGTCGCCCCAGGTGTAGAACCCGATCGCGTTATGCGCCTGGACCAGATCGATGCCGGCGGCGCCGTCGGGCAGCAGCGGCAGGAAGCGCAGGTGGCCGGCGCCGGCGGGCAGCCGCAGCACCTCGGCCTCGGGCACGATGTGCGAGCCGTTGACCGACGCCAGCGCCGCCGACCCGGTGGCGAACGACACGTCCGGCGGCAGCGCCAGGTCGGTATCGGTCGTCAGCGCCAGCCAGGCGCGCGCGTTGCAGCCGTCGTGAAGGCGGTAGTCGAGCAGCCGCACGTGGCGCCGCACCGACACCCGCCGGCGCGCGGTCTCCAGGTAGGCCTCGGTGGCCACCGCGTCCTGGTAATAACTGAGCATGTCGGCGCTGTAGGCCAGCAGCTCGGCCAGGGTCACGCCGAGGTCGGGCACGTGGCGCTCGCGCCAGTCGGGCATCGAGCGGGTCAGCCGTTCCAGCAGCAGGCGGCGGAAGCTGTCGTAGTCCTTGGCCACGTAGTCGATGTCGGTGCGGCGCGGCGGCGCCGGCGGGCAGGCGTCGGCGGGCTGGCAGTCGAACGGGCTGGGGCAGTCGATCTTGAAGCTGAACTCGAGGCAGGCGTAGCGCGGATCGAAGCCGGCCGGCGGCCGCGCCGGCGCCTGAGGGTCGACCAGGCACAGGCGGTAAGTCGAGAAGTCCCCGAACCGGTCGAGGGTGATGCGCAGGCAGCCGTCGCGTTCGGGGTCGCCGGATTCCTCGGCCTCGACCTCCAGCACGCGGATGCCGCGCACCCGGCGCCCGCCTTCGATCCGCAGGTTGCGCGGGCCGAGGCCGCGCGGCACCGCGCCGAAAAAATGCACGCACAGCGAGCGCTGGTCGGGCCCGACCTCGAGGTAGTCCATGCCGTTCCAGTGCGCGTTGCCGAACAGCGCCTGGCGCCGCAGCTCGCGCGCGCACGCCAGCGCCTGGCCGGGCGTGACAGTCTCGTGGATGGTCATCAGCTCGCCTCCCGTTCGAACACCTCGGTGCGCAGCGCGCCGCCGTCGCGCCGCGCATAGGTCACGCGCACCTGCAGCGTCGCGTCCTGGCTGCTCACCTCGAGGGCGCGCAGCTCGATCACGTCGCCCAGCCACTGCAGCAGCGCGGCCTGCAAGGTGAACTGCAGCGTGGCGGCCAGCTCCGGACTGTTCGGCGCGAACACCAGCTGCATCAGGCCGCTGCCGAAGTCGGGCCGGTTGACGCGCTCGCCCGGATGGGTGAACAGCAGCTGTTCGATCATGTCGCGCACGTGGTCGTCGTCGCCGGCCAGCGCCGTCGCGCCGCCTTCGAAATGGAATGGGTAGTCGATGTTCATGGGGGCCTCACATGCCGCTGGCGCGGGTCTGGGTCGCCAGCACCAGCAGCGGCTGGCCGGTCGGCGTGCACAGTGCCTGGCTGTCGAGCAGCAGCAGCGGCTGGCCGTTGGACGTGATGCGCACCGCCGCGCTGACCCACTGCGCGCTGACGCAGGGCGGCGAGCCGGCCGCCGCCAGGCCGCAGCCGGCCACCAGGTAGGGACTGGCCACGGTCACGGTCGGCATGCCCATCACGGTCACGCGCGGGTTCGGTACGCTGGCCTGGGCGCTGCCGGCGTGGTAGCAGGTCACGGTTGCGCCCACATGCAAAAGGAATCCTGGCATGGCTTGTCCTTTCAGGTGACGACCAGCGCGCCGGCGTTGACGGTGACCGGCGAGCCGACGATGGTGATGGCCGGCCCGTTCAGCGAGATGGTGGCCTGGCCGGTGGTCAGCGTGATGCCGGCCTGGGTGATCAGGATGCGCGGGCTGGCCGGGCTGGCCACCGGCCCGGAACACAGCATCACGCCGCCGCCCGGCACCCCGAACACGGTGATCGAATTGCGCCCGGTGGTCTGGAACACCATGTTCGGGGTCGGCGGCGGCGAGGCGATGCCAAGCTCCGGCAGCTCCAGCGTAACGCCCCAGAAGCAGCCGGTCCAGATCGGGTAGTCCGGGTCGCCCTGCTCGAACTCGATCCAGACCCCGGCGCCGATCTCGGGCAGGAAGTAGCTGCCGGTGCCCTTGCCCGCCGCCGGCACGCACGGCATCGCGAAGGTGGTCGGCACCAGCCCCTGCACGTCGGGCACGATGGCCATGATGCGGCCGCGGTTTTCCGGGTCGACGTTGTTGAGCACCGTGCCGCGGTACTTGCCGTAATAGCGTTTCGGCTCGCTCATGCTGGCACCCTCGGTAAGGTTGAAATCAGCCCGTTGCGCGACAGTTCGAAGCTTTGCTTGTATTCGCCCTGCCGGATGTTGTGGGTCACGCTCTTCACATAATGCAGGCCGTCGAACGCGGGCCCGGCGCCGCGCACGCCGACCAGCTGGCGCGGTTTCAGGATGCGGCCGTAGCGCAGCACGTTCAGCTCGCCCTTGCCCGACACCGCCTCGGCCCACTGCGCCGCCTTGGCCAGCCCGATCATGATTGCCTGCGGCAGCGAGCGCTTGGACAGGTCGTCGGCCACCGGTTCGAGCCGGGTCGGCAGCGGCGGGATCAGCCCCAGCGGCGGATTGAGCGGCGTCACCGGCGGGATCGTGATCGGGATCACCGCCTTGCTCAACTCGTTGTAGTAATAGACGACCGGGATCGCGTTCAGGTTGTTGTCGAAGGTGAAGGACAGCGCGGTGACGTTGGTATGGGCGTCCATGTTGATGTTCAGCGCCGGCTGCGGCACCCCGACCTTGATCTGCGGCCCCCAGTAGGCGATGCTGGCGCCCGGCACCGGCCCCGGCTCCAGGTAGAACACGTAGCCGACCCGCGCGGCCAGCTCGCCGATGTAGGCGTAGTCGGTGCCGCGCTGGCCCTCGATGCGGGTGGTCGGGATCACCACGTCGACCAGCACGCTCGGCAGCACCAGCGGCACGATCCCGAGGAACGCGTATTTGGCGCACAGCAGCGCCACCCGGCCCTCGGCCGGCACCGCCGGGAACGGGAAGCCGCTGAAGTCCTGCTTGTCCATCAGCACCGACAGGTCTTCGCCGGTCACGGTCAGCGTCGCATGCCCGGCGCTGCCCGGAATCACCTGGTTGTTGGTGACCACGCCGTCGACCAGCACGTTGGGGCTGCCGTTCAGCGTGACCACCACGATCACACGCAGGATCGGCAGCGGGCCGCCGCCGGCCAGCAGGAACAGCGTGTGCAGCGGCGACTGGTTGCTGAGCGTGAAATTGAGCTGGAACCCGCTGCGGCCGGTGTCGCGGGTGGTGACGGTGACGTCCGACAGCGCCTCCAGCACCACGCGCGGCGCCGGCACCGGCACCAACGGGCCGATCAGCAGGGTCAGGTTGACACCCTTAAGCACCGAAGCTCCCCGGCACGCCCTGCGGCAGGGTGATGCGCAATTGCCGCCCCGGGCGCTCGACCAGTTCCTCGGGCCGCAGCGCGCGGTTGGCGTCGCAGATGCGCCAGAACTGTTCCGGGTCGCCGAGGAACTGGGCGCTGATGTTGTCGATCCGGTCGCCGGCCTTGACCTCGTACAGCTGCAGCAGCGCAAACGCTTCCGGCTGCGGCACGAAGCGGCGCCGCAGGTACAGGATGGTGGTGCCGCCGCCATCGTCGAAGCTTGCGGTCTCGGTCAGCGCGTAGCGGCTCAGGGGGGAAAGAATGCTCACGGTATGCCTTTCAGGCCAAGATTGCCGAGCGCCGCGCCCTGGGCCAGCGCGGCCAGCTGCTCCTTCTGGCGCAGGTAGTTCATGAACAGGTTGCCGCCCGGGTGGGTAAAACTCAGGTCGCTCACGGTCAGCACGCGCATCCCGAGGCTGACCTTGGCGCGGATCGGATTCAGGTCGGTGTCGAAGGCTTCCTCGGTGATCGAAAACTCGGTCACGCGCACCGGCAGCACGCGCGCGCTGCTCCACACGAACAGGGTCAGCGGCGCTTCCATCGGGATGATTTCCAGCGTGCCGCTGCCCTGCAGGCTGTTGTTCGACTGCAGCTGGCTGCTGCTCGGGTAGACCAGCGTTTCCAGCACGGCCAGCTGGGGAAAGATGCCGTACTGGCCGACCGTCGCGTGCTGCCCGGGGAACTCCATCTGGTCGGTGGCGTCGATCTCGGCGTCGAGCTTGATGGTTTCGGTGGCCGGCCCCTTGATCCGCAGCGCCTCCGACCGGTCGGCGCCGTCGCCGGCCGCCACCGCCTGCACCTGCAGCGTGCGCGTCAGCGTCTCGGCGTTGTACTGCAGCGCGATCACCCGCAGCACCGCCGAGCTGACCGGGTCGAGCAGCACCAGGCCGCCTTTGAGGATGCGCGGGGATTGGGGAAAGGCGCTCATCGCGGGTCCATGCTCACGGCGCCACCGCCAGCTGCAGCGTATCGTCGTAGACCCGGGTCAGCTTGGCATCCGGGTCCTTGAGCTCGAAGCGCATCGTCATCGTGCCGCTGGTCGGGAGGCGGTACCTGAACTCGCGCAGGTCGGTTCTCAGGGAGTAGCCCTCGCCCAGGTAGCGCGGGCGCAGGTCCTGCGCCTGCGCGCTGAAGCCGTCGCCCGGCGCCGTGTAGCGGAACGCGGCGCGCAGCTCCGGCACCTTGAACGGCAGCGGCCGCCCCCTGTCCCCGAGATCGACAAAGAACGACAGCCCGACACCGAAGTTGGGCTGGTTCCCGACCGGGGCCGCGAGCCGGGCGACCGGCATGTCGGCCGACACCCGCTGGTGCTGGGTGCCGCTTTCGGTGTAGATATACTTGGCGGCCTTCGGCACCAGTTGTTTGACATCGACCGCGATCGTCTCCGGCGTCCAGCTCGCGCTGCCCAGCTTGGGAGCGCCCCAGCGGCCGTTGTTGTCGCGTGCCAGCCGGGCGTAATTGTTGCGCCGCTGGTCGTCGCCGACCTCGCCGACATAGCCGTACAAGCCTGCCAGCAGCGACTGCGTGCGCACACCCTCGTCCGGCTGCCCGGCCCAGCTCGGGCAAACATGCAGGTCGCCGGCCGCGTACCAGTAGGTGGCCGCGTTGTCGCAGCGGCCGCCGCCTTCCGGTTCGCACTCGAAGCTGATGGGCGACGCCAGGGCCGCCGCGACCCGGTCCACCGCCTTGGCGGCCGAGTCGATGTGCCCCTGGGTTGCGCCGCCGAGATATCCGCCCATCTTCGACGGCGGCTTGAGCCCGGCCGGATTGACGTCCGGGAGACTCACTTGAAGGTTGCGGTTCCAGCGCTCGGCGACGGCGACCGCCTTTTGCAGCAGCGTCCACCAGGCGGCCGGGCAGTCTTCCTGGGTATCGCGCGGCGCGCCCGGCTTCTGCGGCTTGCCGCTGCCCAGTTGCTGGGCGAGCAGCCCATACGACTCGGCATTCGTCAGCGCCTCCTCGGTGCTCAGGAACGCCAGCATGCGATCGGACCGGTAGGCACGGTCGGTGATGTCGCCGACCTGGGCGTGCGCCATCTCATGCACGAGCGCCTCGGCCTGCCCTTCGGCGCTGTCGCTGAAATGGCTGTGGCAAAAGACGATCATGTCGCGCTTCGTGCCGCCCACGTACGCACCTGCGTGGGCACATTCCGGGTCCCACACCCCATGGCACTCGATCGAAAACTGCGGCGCCCGCTCGAGGTCGGAGCGGATGGAGGCCAGGCGCGCGCGCACATGCCTGGCGTCCTTGGGGGCGAGGCTGTGGAAATACAGCTTCAATGCCTCGGCCACGCTGGCGTTCGCCGCATCGTTGGGCGCCGCCAGCCAGGCGTCGATCCGGGCGACCGCGCTGGCCAGCCAGGCCATCCCGGTGGTGGTGGACCTGGAGATGGCCTGGAACTGCTCGGGCGAGCACGAGCCGACGACCTCGGTCGTCACCGCCGTGCCGTCATTCTTGGTCTCGACCTTCCAGACGCGCGCGTTCTTGATGGCGCGCAGCGTCTCGAATTCGGCCTTCTTGTCGGCCGCGCCGGCGTGGATCAGCAGGCGATCCACATACTCCTGGTCCTGCTCCTCCAGCGCGCGCACGGTGTCGCGCAGGTCCTGGCCGGTCATCGCCTTGAACAGCTGGAGCACCTGGTGGACATCGGCCTCCGACACGTCGCCGCCGAGGAAGCCGTGCTTCCTGAGCAGCTGCCTGATCGTCGGCAGCGCGCCGCTGGCCTTGGCCTGCACCAGCGCGCGCGCCACCGGGGCGCCGCCCCCGGCCTGCTGCAGCACGTGGGTCAGCTCGTGCGCCAGCAGCTGCCGCCCCTGCCCTGTGGCCGGCGCGTAGCGGCCGGCGCCGAACACGATGTCGTGGCCGACGGTGTAGGCGTGGGCATTGATGTCGCGCGCGGAGCGCTGCGCGGCGCCGCCGGTATGCACCCGCACCCGCGAAAAGTCATGCCCGAAGCGTTGGCCCATGTCCTGCTCGAGCGCCGGCTCGAGCGCCTGGCCGGCTTCGCCCAGCGCTTGCCCGACGCTGGCGGGAACGCTGTCGACGCCACGCGCCGGGTCGGCACCGGCGCGCTGGACCTGCACCGGCGCCGGTGCCGGTGAACCGCGCCCCGGCGCGGGCGCTGCCAGCACCTGCGCGGCAACCCGGTCGGCCTCGGCCTCCAGCGGCGAGTCGGCCGCGCCAAGCGCCAGTTTGCGCTGCAGCCGCCCGCCCGCCTTGCCGCAGGCGCTGCACCTGGCGCCGGCCGCGAGCACGCTGCCGCACTCGCACTTGCGCTGCAACAGGCCGGGGTGCAGCGGCACGGGGCCTGCCGCGAGTGGGTTCGCCATTCGGCTAAAGACGGGACAGTTCATCCTGTGTTCGCTAAAAGATCTTCGATTTTTTATCCATCGCCTTGAGCATTTTGAAACTCTCGAGCACTTTGATCGCGTTCGGGAACGCCTGCTGCTTGATCCAGTCCCCCAGGCTTTGCTTGCCCTGGTGTTTCTTCAGCTGGTGAAGGCCACCAAACTCACCGCTGTTGAAATACACGTAGGTCCAATACACCAGTTCCTCGGTGGTCGGTGTCGCATACCCGTGCTTCTTCGCGTCCTCGAGGAACAGCTTGCGGCGCCGCTTGACCAGCGCGGAGAAGCCCAGCAAGGCCATCAGCAGGTTCGGGAAATCCGCCGACCGCACCTCGCGGTTCTTTTCGTTGATGTGCCGGCTTTCGGTGACCTTCGAAAGATCCATCCCGGACGGCAAGCTGGCCCGGAGCGGGTCGCGCTTGGCGTCAAGTTCAGTCATGAAGTCATCCGCGCCAAGATAGTCGAAACCCGACACCGTTTTTTTAGTGTCGAAGCCTTTCAGTTGGGCCTTGCTGGGATCCTGGGTGGACGCCAGGCCTAATTGATCGCGCACATAGTCGACCAGGCCCTCGCGTTCGGCATACACATACAGCTGCTCGATCGGCAACTCGCTGTCGGCCACCTGGTAAAGGAGGGTCGCCACCTGTGGCGGCGTGTTTTTGAGCCAATACTTGGCGGACGACTTCGGGAAACCCGCGGAAATCCTGGCGAGCGGGCTTTGCAGGGTGGTGAATAAAGCGCTGGTCCTGGCCTGGTAAGCCGGCTTGTTCGCGAGCCCGTGGTTATCGGCCAGCCACTCCCACTCGGCTTGGGCCGCAGCGATCGCGGCCTTGTCGAGCCCTGCCGCCACGCCGGCCTGTTCCACCCGCTCTTTGCCGGCCGCTTTGTTATAGGCCAGGTTCTTGCCCTTGACGATTTCCTTGAGCGCCGCCTTGAGCACGTCCAGCCCTGCCTTCACCGTAATGTCGGTGTCGAGCCAGGCATCGGCCGAGGCCATCATCACCTCGCCCCTGGTCGGCGGGGTGATCCCCGCCTCGGCCAGGCGCAGGTCGCCAAACCCGGCGCGCTGAACCACCGGTCCGGTGCGCGCCGCCGGTGCGGGGCCGCCCGAATGGCCGCCCTGCTGCACCACATGGGTGAGTTCATGCGCGATCAGGCGGCGGCCGACCAACGTGTCTGGGGCGAATTTCCCCTGGCCGAACACGACATGGTGGCCCACGGTATAGGCCTGGGCATCGACCTCCCGCGCCGACGCGGCCGCGGCGGCGCCGGCGTGCACCCTGACCCGCGAAAAGTCGTGCCCGAAGTGCCGTCCCATATCCTGTTGCAAGGCGCGGCCCAAGGGCGTACCGGCGCCGGCCAGCACGCCCTCCACGCTGTCGGGGGCGCGTTCGGCGCCGGACATTGCATCCGCGCTCGCACGCTGGACTGCCACTGGCGCAATCGCCGAGTGGCCCTCCGCCGGCGCCGCCGGGAAACGCTCAGCCACCCGTTCGGCTTCGGCCTCGAGCGCGGAGTCGCTGCGGCCGACGCTCAGCATCCGCTGCAACGCTGCGGCCGGCTTACCGCATTCGGCGCACGCGCCGGTCCGGACACGCTCGCTGCCGCAGCTGCACCGGCGCTGCAACAGCGCAGGTGCGCGCGATACAAGCCCGGCAGCGGGGCCGCTCGTCCTGGCCGCGAACTGCTTCATCGCCCGATCCCTCCATACACCGCCGCCGCAATCTGCACGCCCACCTGCGCGCCGCCGGCCTCGGTGGCCAGCGCCGGCGCCGGCGCGGCGATGCGCGCCACCGCCGCCCCGCGCGCCAGTTCCGGCGCCAGCCCGCCCTGCGCCAGCAGCCGCGCCAGTTCCACCTGCAGCGCCGCCTGCAGCAGCTGCGGCGGCGCGCCGACGCCGTCCAGCACCAGCCGCTCGATATGCACGCGCAGGGTCATGGCCAGGCTCCCGCGGCCGGCGCCAGCGGGCGCAGCTCGGCCTCGTTGAACGGCTTGTCGAGCTTGCGCAATTCGGTGCGGATCGCCTCCAGCACCAGCGGCATGCCGACGGGCTGGCCGGCGCGCGCGGCCAGGAAGGCGGCGCCCAGCGCGATGTTCTGGATGCTGCCGCCGCTCAGGTTGAAGCGCGCCAGCCGGTCCCAGTCGAGTTCGGCGAGCGGCGCCTGCGGCGGGAAGATCCCGCGCCAGATCTCCTTGCGCTGCCCGGGTCCGGGGAACGGGAAATTGATCACGAAGCGCAGGCGGCGCAGGAAGGCGCTGTCGAGCGCGCTCTTGCGGTTGGTGGCCAGGATCGCCAGCCCGCGGTACGATTCCATCCGCTGCAGCAGGTAGTTGACCTCGATGTTGGCATAGCGGTCGTGGCTGTCCTTGACCTCGCTGCGCTTGCCGAACAGCGCGTCGGCCTCGTCGAAGAACAGGATCGCGCCGCTGTCGTCGGCCGCGTCGAACAGCCGGCGCAGGTTCTTTTCCGTCTCCCCGATGAACTTGCTGACCACCGCCGACAGGTCGATCCGGTACATCAGCAGCTTCAGTTCGCGCGCGATCACTTCGGCGGCCATGGTCTTGCCGGTGCCGCTGTCGCCGGCGAACAGCGCGCTGATGCCCAGCCCGCGGTTCATGCGGTTTCGAAATCCCCACTCGTCGTACACCGCCGCGCGCCAGCTGACCTGCTCGGCCACCTGGCGCAGCAGCGCTGTTTCGGCCTCGGGCAGCTTCAGGTCATCCCAGCCGGCCAGCGCGTCGATGCGCTGCGCCAGCCGGTCGAGCGCGGGGCGCGCGTGCATCAGGGTGCTGTCCCACAGCGCCGCCAGGTCGTGCCCGCGCGCGCCGGAGGCAATCTGTCGGATGTCGTCGAGATTCAGGTTGAAGTGGCTGGCCAGCCGCGCCGCATCGCGCCCGGCCTGCCCGGGGTCGGCGCTGGCGCCGTCCAGCGCCGCTTGCCAGGCGTCGCGCTGCTCGGGCGCCGCCGGTTTCGCGGCCTCCACGTTGCGTACCTCCCGGCCCAGCCGGCCCCAGGGCTCGGCGCTCGCCAGGAACGCCGGCCCGCCGGTGCGCCGCAGCAGGCGGCTGAAGGCGACCCGGCGCGTTTCCCCGCCGGGGCCGGCGTCAAGTTCGTCGGCATCGAGGTACAGCGCCAGCGGCAGCAGCAGGCTTTCGCGCTGCCACAGGCGGGCGAAGTCTTCCACCTCGGCGGCGCCGCCCGGCAGGCTCTCGCCATCGAGCAGGTACAGCTCGCAGCCCAGGCCTTCGGCGGCGGCCCGCGCGATCGCACGCTTGCTGGCGCCGTCCTGGCCCAGCAGTTGAATCACCGGCAGGCCGCGCGGCCCCCCATCGCCCGACAGCGCCTGCACCAGCTGCTGCGCCACCGCTTGCTGCGATGGCGCCAGCGGCGCGCCGGCCGCGCCCTCTGCCATGAGCCGGACCGCCAGCCGTTCGTCGAGGTAATTCAGGCCCTTCAGGTAATTGACGATGCGCTCGTCGGCATTGAGGGTGGCCGCGATCAGCGGCACGCCCTGGGGCTGGCGGATCTCGATCAGCCGCCAGTAGCGCAGCGGCCGGTGCGGCGACAGCGCCTCCCAGGCCGGCGCCTCGAACAGCGCCAGCGCCAGGCCGAAGGTCGGATAGTTGCGTCCCTGGTTGCCCTGGGCGCGGGCGCACAGGTCCGCGATCCTGGTATCGAACTCCATCGCCGCGCACAGCAGCAGCACATTGCGCTCGAAGCCCGACAGGCCGAGGCGCGCGGCCAGCACCGCCAGCGCCGGCGGCGGATCGCCCTCCACGGGCTCGGGCGCCTCGGACGGCGCCGGCAGCGCGATGGCGGCGGCTGGCGACGCCGGGTGCTCGCCGCCGCCGTGGAAGCGCTGCCAGATGCCGGGTGCGGCAGCCGCGTGCGGCGGCACCGGCGCCACCGGCGCGGGCGCCATACGTTCCAGCCGGCGGCGCAGCCAGGCGATGGCCTCGCCCAGGTAGCGGTTATTCTCGTCAAGCCAATGATCGAAGTCGCTCATGGCAGCACCGTGACCTGCTGTGCCGGGTCGAAGGCGGCGACCGGCGGCGTACCGCTGAACACCACCGGAATGCTGTCGACACCATCGACACGCAAGCGCACCAGCCAGGCGCCGGGCGGTACGCCGGCCAGCTGGAATGCGAGCGTGGTCGGGTGCGACTCGTCCGGGGCCGCAGTGATGCTGTGCGGCGCCACCTGGCGCTCGCCGAACAGCAGCCGCACCTGCTGGCCGCCGCGCAGCTGGGGCGTGCAGGTGACCGTCAGGGTGAAGCTGCCGGCAGCGACGCTGGCCGGGCTCACCGTAATCACCGGCGCCAGTGCGAAGCCGAGCTGGTTGCTCGAAAATTCCGGCGTATCGGGCAGCGTCGTCACCAGCGCCAGGCTGTAGAACCCGGGCGCCCAGCGCGTCCAGGCGTGCGGATCGTTGGGCGCCGCGCCGCTGGCGGGCAGGTGGATCACCAGCTGGTTCGGCTCGGCCCCGGCCTGCGGGGCGAGCTCGATCGCCGCGCCGAAGCGCAGCCCTTCGAAACGCGCGATGGCGCCGGCCGTGCGCAGGTTCTCGCCCGTCACGACGATCTCCTCGCCAAGGCGTGCCGCAGCCTGGCGGTTGGGCGCGCGCCATGCCGACAGTGCCGGCGCCCTGCCAGCGCGGGTGAACACGCCCTGGTCGCCGGCGCCGCGATTGAGGACCGGTGGCGCCGAGCGCGCCGCCTGCCGGCTGTCGACCAGCGCGACCGTCAGTTCGTAGGCGGCCGAAATCCGGTACGGGGCCTGGTACGCGGTCCACAGCTTGTAGATTTCGTCGACGCTCAGCGGCTGCGGCGCGATGCGTATGCGTTCGAGCTGGCGCGCCAGGTCGCTGTCCGGCAGCGCCGCTTCAATGTCGGTCTTTTTCAGCAGCGGGTAGTCGTGCAGCACGCTCATCGCGCAGCACAGTACCCGGTGGCTGGACGGATCGCTGCTGTCGTTGTCGTCGCGTGCGTAGGCGGTGATCATGTAGTACAGGTTGAGCGCCAATGGCGGCAGGCCGCGCTCGCCGCCGCTGGCCTGGTTGGGCAAGTCCATGTTGCGCCAGCCGGCATTGAACGCGGTGTGGTACAGGAACACGTTCAGCTGCGGCTTCAGGTTGCCCTTGCGCGCCAGGTCGGGCGGCTGGGTGGTCACGTCGAGGTCGGACAGGCTTGGGTCCAGGTCGATGATCTGCTCCAGCAGCACGCTGCGCAGCGTGGCGGTGGCGGCGGCGATGGCCAGCGAATTGCTCATCGCCGCGCCGCGCCGTTGCGCCCGGCGAGATAGTCGTCCAGGCTGGTCGGCTGCAGCCTGGCGCGCGCCGGCTGGGTGCTGGCGGCGGGCTGCTGCGCGCGCACCTCGACCCGGCCGATCGTCACTTCGATCACGGGCGGCGGTGCCGGCGCGGCGGTGCGCGCGGCGTCGGACGCATGCGCGGCCTGCAGCGCGGACGGCGCCAGCGCGACCGGGCGCGGCGCCAGCGCCGGGACATCGGCCGGCGATGCGG
>JBJMVW010000037.1:0-6354 GCA_045810465.1 Massilia sp.
CAATTACTATGACGACATGGGCCCAGGCAAGGGAAACTGCACTTTGGGGCCTGGTATCCTCGCCCACAAAGGTGCCTGCACGGAAGAAGAGTTAGCGAGACCGGTCAGCGCGGCTGCGGTAGAGTCTGAGTTTTCGCGCAGAGTGGCCGAAGCTGAAGCCGGCGTCGTACGCGGGGTGCGCAAGCAGAAGCTGCCCCAAGACCAATTCGACGCACTGGTGAGCCTGACTTTTAACGCCGGGGCGCATGGCTCTCGAAACGTCTACACGCTTGTTGACACCGGGCGCCCGGCTGAAGCCGCCGCTCAAATTCGAACGCTGACATCGACGCACGTGAACGGCAAAAAAGTACTGGCGCGGGGTCTGATTTCGCGTCGAGCAGAAGAGAGCGCTCCGTTCCAGGCAGCTGCAAAAGCGGCCGCAGTGGCTAAAAAATAAGCGAAGGGGCCGAAACATGTCTTTTTTACGTACCTCCCGGCGTCTGCTGACCGTGACCGCCATGCTTGCATTGGTCGCTCCTTCGGCCCAGGCGAAGCAGCCCGAAAAAAACGCCGACATTCTCGGTACCTGGACGCTCATTAAGGTCCTCGACTCAGCTGACGTAGCCTCACTGACTGACAAGCAAGCTGCGGCGCTGGTCGGCAAGACCATGGTCGTGCGGCGCGACAGCGTCATGTTCAACGGAGAGCCCTGCCGTGCACCGGAGTTGACACGCCACCGCGAGGACGCAGCGAAGTACATGCGTGAGGGCTATCACGCTCGGGTCGGCTATCTCGGATTACCCGACACCATCACGGTTATCGACCTTGACTGCACCGAAGCGTTTCTGAATAGTAAAGGAAAGATTGTGGTGTTTTGGCAAGGCTATTTCTATGACGCGATAAAGCAGCCGTCGGCAAAGCGCTGACGTTAAGACGAGTTCATCCGCCTTTGTTGACACTTCTCTCACAGCAGGGCATTTCCCGGAAATCCGCGAAGAACCAAAAAAAAGCTGCCCGCTCGCGCGGACAGCTTTTTGCAGGGGCGCGACCAGATTACATGCCGCTGTCTTTGCTTCCAGGGCGTTCGACCGGTTCGCCCACCGGCACCGGATTGTTGGTCTCGACCTGGAACACGGTGGTTGACGCCAGCGCGCCCGACAGGTCCAGCAACTGCACCGCGCCGGCATAGCGTTTGCCGGTCGGCAGGCCCGACCAGCTGACGCCCACCGTGGCGGTGCTGCCAGCGTAGACCTTGGTCGGCACCATCGCCTTGAAGCTGCCGCCATGGTCGTTCGAACTCACCACTACCGACGACAGCGTGAAGTCGGTCGCCTGGCCATTGGCTGACGCGTAGCCGACCACGCAGACGGTGTAGCTGCCGGCTGCCGGCGACGGCAGTACCAGCGCCTCGTTCGAGCCGCCGTTACCCGAGTACGCGACCAGGGTGCCGGCGCCGTTGAGCACGGCGAGGTCGAGGTCGTCGCGGCCGTTGCCGCTGGAGGTGTCGCGGTCGAACAGCTCGAACTGCGCCAGCACCGCGCCGGCCGGCACCGTGACCGGCACCGTCTTCACGCCGCTGATGCTGTTGCGGCAGGCCGTCTGGACCTGGGCCGTGGTGTCGACCGTGCCGTGGCCGGCCTGCGCCACGGTGTAGGCGTTGCGCTCGATTTCCTTGAGCCCGCCGAACACGGTGTTCATCTTGCCGGTGAAGCCGGTCGAGACGCTCAGCAGGCGGGTCGCGCCGGTACGGTCGCTCTTGACCCGGGCCGGCGCGATCACCGGCTTGCCGGAACGGGCCGTGATCG
The DNA here is from genome assembly GCA_045810465.1 of Massilia sp. Classification (GTDB taxonomy): domain Bacteria; phylum Pseudomonadota; class Gammaproteobacteria; order Burkholderiales; family Burkholderiaceae_D; genus Telluria. The sequence goes on from JBJMVW010000037.1 coordinate 1,785, forward strand.
GGCTGCGTACGGTGTGCACGCCGTCGCTCCAGGTCAGCGCGCCGAACTGCCACACGTTATCCGGCGCGCTGGTGCGGGCCAGCACCACGTTGAACGACTTGGTCTCGCCAGGGGCCAGGGTCAGCGTCGCCGGGGTCACGCTGGCGCTGAAGCCGGATACCGCCACGCTCGCGTTGTAGGTCGCCGCGCTGGCGCCGACGTTGGTCACCGAACGCGTCACCGTCACGCTGCCCAGCACGTTGCCGACCGAGATCGACGGCATGTTCAGGTTATACCCGGTCATCGTGCCGCTGGCGCACTCGCTGGCCACGCCGGCGCCGCACATGTACTTCTTGTAGTCGGTCTGGCGCGCGTCGTACACCAGGCCCGGGTCGCTGGCGGCGTTCGGGTTCACGTGCCCGGCGCCCTGGCCGAACGGCAGCGTGCCGCGCGAGTCGCCGGCCAGGCCGTCGGCGAAGGTGTCGGTACCGGTTGTCATCAGCGCCGACTTGATCGCGGCCGGGCTCCAGGCCGGATGCTGCTGGCGCAGCAGCGCGGCCAGGCCGGCCACGTGCGGGCTCGCCATCGAGGTGCCCTGGTACGAGGCCCATGCCGCGCTTGGCGCCGCCGTGCCGTTGACGACATCGGCGCGCTGGGCGGCCGTCATTTCCGGCGTCACGCCGGCGATGATGTCGACACCGGGCGCCGACAGGTCGGGCTTGAGCAGGTTGGCGTCGTACATGTTCGGGCCGCGCGACGAGAAGTTGGCCACCACCGGCGCCTTCGCGCTCGATATGCCGGTCACGAACTTGCTGATCGAGGCGCTCGCGCCGGCGGCTGCCGCATACGCCTTGATCGTGGCGCCGTCGGCCACGGTTACGTGCACCGTCGGAACCGAGTGCACTTCGGCCACCAGGCCCGCGCCATTGTCGATTTCGACCATGCCGACGCCGCCGGCCTGGTACACGGCCAGGCTCTTGTCGACGCGCGCGTTGGTGCCGCGCGTGCAGGTGACGATCTTGCCGTTCACCTTGGCCGGGTCGAGCACCGGGTTGCCGCCGTTCGAACTGGCGCTGTAGCACAGCGTCACCATGGTCGCGTTTGCGCCAGGCAGGGCCGCGTCCTCGGCGCGGATCATCGGCGCGGCCGGCAGCGGCGCCGTATTCATCGAGGCGCCGGTGTACTTGTTGCCGTTGCCGAGCGTGACGTCGGCCTGCAGTTCGCGGTTGTGGGTCGAGGCGGCGACCGTCGCCAGCCATGGGCTGATGTGCGCGACCGAGTTGGCCGGGCCCGAGTTGCCGGCCGACGCGGCCACGAACACGCCCGCGTTCGACGCATGCAGGAACGCCTGTTCGACCGGGTCGGTGACCGTGCCGCCGCCGCTGATCGAGAAGTTGATCACGTTGACGCCATCGACCACCGCCTTTTCGATCGCGGCCACGCTGTCGCCGGTGTAGCAGCTGTTCTTGCCGCCGGTCGGGTCGGTCTCGTCGTTGTAGGTCCAGCACACCTTGTACATCGCCACGCGCGCGCGCGGCGCCATGCCCGACAGCGGCCCCAGGTTGATGCCCGAAATGATCGCATCGGCGCCGGCATTGCCGCCGGCCGTGCTCGAGGTGTGGGTGCCGTGGCCGCCGTGCCCGACGTTGCCGCCGATCGAGTCGCGCGGCGAGCGGAACTCGGTCCAGTGGGTCACGTTCGGCGTGGTGCGGTAGGTGGCGTCGAAGTACTGGGCGCCGATCAGCTTGTTGTTGCAGTTGGCGACCGTGAAGCCTTCGCCGGCCTGGCAGATGCCTTTCCAGCCGGCCGGCGGCGCGTCGTAGGCCACGCTGCCGCTGGCATCGAAGGTCGGCTTGCCGTTGGCGTCGATGCGATCGGCAAAGGCCGGGTTTTCCGGCCACACGCCGCCGTCGACCACGCCGATGACGATGCCTTCGCCGGCGTGTTCCTTGCCACCCAGTCTGGACCACAGCCCGTCCGGCTTGTCCAGCCCCAGGAAGGCCGGGGTGTAGGTGGTCACCATGTGGCGCGGGGTGTCGGCCGACACCGCCGCGACGTCGCTGCGCGCCTGCAGCTGGCGCACTTCGTCGTCGGTCAGCATCGCGGCAAAGCCGTTCAGCACCACGCTATAGTTGTACAGTACCGGCGCGCCGGCGACCGCGGCTTGCACGGTCGCCTGTTTCTGGCCGAGGTAATCGTTATACAGCTGGACGTCGCCGGAATCGAGGTCGAGGCGCTGGCCGGGCGCCGGCTGGGTCGCCGGCAGCCCGCTGACGTCGCCCGTGTACGAGGCGATCGGCTTGTCGGTCAATTGGATGATGTAGGGGCGGCGGATATCGTCGGCATGAGCTGCCAGCGCGAGGCTGGACAACACCAGCAGGACGGCCGCTGAAAGGGGGCGCATCTTCATTTGTTGTTCCTTGTTTTGGGCGGGTCAGGCGTTGCGGCGGCGGGTGCCGGCGATCAGGCCGACGAGGCCCAGGCCTACCAGCAGGGTGGTGGCCGGTTCCGGCACCTCTGCCAGCGCGATGTTGTCGATGCCGAACTGGCCGCGGTCGGTCGAGAAGGCCGAGCAGCTGCCGGCGTTGTTGCAGGCATAGCCGAAGATCAGCGCTTCCACGAACTCGTAGTTGCCGAAGCTGCTGGTGGTGTTGTAATGGGCGAAGTTGAAGACGTTGTTGGCCGGGCCGGCCAGCTGGTAGGTCTCGATCACCGACATGCCGCTGGCGAGGATGCCCTGGATCCGGACCAGGCCGGCAACCGCCGGATAGCTGGTGCCGGGCGCCGTGCCGCCGATGAAGCTGGCGTCGAACGACTTGATCTGGAAGCCGCGTCCGCCGCCGCCCGGGCGCCACAGGTCCAGGTAGCTGTCGTCGAGCGTGGCGTAGTAGGTGCCTGGATTGTTGACCGGGCAGCTGCCGCCGACGCAGGTGCCGGCATCGGCCCCGTCGACGATCGCGCCGACCAGGTCGCCGGGCGCGGCGCCCGGGGCGTTCGAGTAGAAATCGATCTCGAAGCTGTCCTGCAGCATGTAGTCGGTGTGGCCGACCAGGGTCGGGTCGCCGTCGAACGTGAGGACGCTCGCATGGGCCGGGGCCAGCATCGCCGCGCCAACCAGGGCGGCGCCGAGCAGTTTGGTGAAAGTCTTTTTCCGAATCATTTGGATTTGCCTTTGTAGTTTTGTCTTGTAATCACCCACGCCGAACGCGGGCCACTCAGCGCCACAGTTCTCACGCCACCTGGAAAGTTCCAAGTTGCAATGGAATATAGCAACGAGGGCAACATTTGTGTAGAAAATTTCAACGTGGAAAAATTTTATTTTTGAGCAATTTCCAAAATTTAATTCCGCAGCTGCTGGCACGACGGGGCAGGGCCCACGCGGCATTTCCGCCTAAAAACATGCGGCGATTTTGCGACAGCTCAATACGGTTGAGCTGGCAGTGCGTCAGATTGGCGGACTGATGTGTCGCGTGTCGGGATTTTCAAAAAGAAAAGTTGTCTCGGAAACGAGCGGCGTGTTAGCCTTGGCGCAATAGCTTTCCATTGAGGCAACAAGGAGTGGGTGGGATGGTTCAAGTCAAGAAACAGGGCGCCCCGGCGGGCGGAGGCGCTGCCGGTGGCTTCACGCTGCTCGAGCTGCTGGTGGTGATCGTCATCATCGGCCTGCTCGCCGCCTATGTCGGTCCCAAGTATTTCTCCCAGCTTGGCAAGTCCGAAGTGACCATCGCCAGGGCCCAGATCGAGGCCTTCGAAAAGTCGCTCGACACCTATCGCCTCGACGTCGGCCGCTACCCGACCACCGAAGAGGGCCTGGCGGCCCTGATGGCCGCGCCGGCCAGCGCCGGCGCCAAGTGGAACGGCCCGTACCTGAAAAAAGGTGTTCCGCCCGATCCGTGGGGCCACCCCTACCTTTACCGCGCGCCGGGCAGCAAGGCCGAGTACGAGATCGTCTCGACCGGCAAGGACGGCCAGCCGGGCGGCAGCGGCGACAACGCCGACATCTCCTCGCAGTAAGCGCCGCGCGCGCCCTTTACGGCATCGCCACCAGGCTCCCATGCAGTTCGCTGTACGCACCCTTGCGCCCGACATGACCATTGCCAGCCTGCTGGTCGAGGCGCCCGACGAAGCCGACGCCCGCCGCCAGGTCGAGGCGCGCGGCCTGTATGTGAGCGCGGTCGAACCGGCCGCGGGCAGGGGCCTTGGGCGCCAGCGCGGCGGCAAGCTGTCGCTGGTGCTGTTCAGCCAGGAGCTGCTGGCGCTGCTCAGCGCGGGCCTGGGCATCGTCGAGGCGCTCGAAGCGCTGCTCGAGAAGGAGCACAACCCGCCGGCCCGCAATGTCCTCGAGCGCCTGCTGGCCGGCCTGCGCGAGGGCAAGCGCTTCTCGGGCGTGCTGGCGGCCCAGCCGGGACTGTTCCCGCCGCTCTACGTCGGCATCGTGCGCGCGGCCGAAGGCACCAGCGACCTGCCGCGCGCGCTGGCGCGCTACATCGACTACCAGCAGCGCATCGACGTGGTGCGCGCAAAAATCGTCAGCGCCTCGATCTATCCGCTGATCCTGCTGGCCGTCGGCGGCGGCGTCAGCGTGTTCCTG
>JBJMVW010000038.1:0-25361 GCA_045810465.1 Massilia sp.
ATGGAAGGGTTCGGCCTTCGGCGGCGCCCGTGGCCGGACCGACGTGCCGAAGATCGTCGACTGGTACATGGACGGCAAGATCAATATCGACGACCTGATCACCCACCACCTCACGCTCGACCGTATCAACGAAGGCTTCAACCTGATGAAGTCCGGCGAATCGATCCGCTCGGTCGTCGTCTACTGATCCTGCTGTCCCGCGGGCCGTCGCCGGCCCGTTGCCCCCATCCTCCGCTGTATTCGCGCGCCCAGGCACCGGCGCGCCGTTTCATAAAATCAACCCGCTCCATGCAGCCTGACTATGATCCTTGTATAATTTCTAGTTCGCAATTCGCCACTTTGCGGATTGTGGAAGCAATTTAGCTTTGATAATTAATAGGAAATAGTCTCATGTTTAAGAAAATCACCGCTGCTGCAGCACTGACCCTGCTGGCCTCCTCGTCGTATGCTGCTCCGACCGCCTTCTACGGCGGCGTTGACGTTGGCAGCACCAAGATCGAAACCCTGGATTTCAATAGCAGCAAGGTCAGCTACGGCGCCTTCCTGGGCTACGGCGTGAACGAAAACGTCGCAGTCGAACTCGGCTTCCGCCGCCTGGGCGAGTGGCAAGACCAGACCGTCAACCAGACCCACCTGTCGGTGGTTGCCTCGGTGCCACTGAAAGACCAGTTCAGCCTGTTCGCTCGCGTTGGCTACAACAAGCTGAACGGCTTCGGCGACGACACCAGCGGCGCCCTGTACGGCGTGGGCGTGGGCTACAACTTTGCGCCTAACGTCTTTGGCCGTGTTGAAGTGCAGAAGGCAGGTACTGACGTTACCAACCTGGGCTTCACGGTCGGCTACAAGTTCTAATTGCTGATTGCCGCGGCGCCGCCTGGCAAAGCCGCGACCTCAGCGCGGCGATAGCGTAGAACCGAGCGTTCAAACGCGATTCGCCATGCCGAACAGGCGCGCATTGTCCTTACGGGACGATGCGCGCTTTTTTATTGGCGCTGTCCCCGTTTTTTCAGCAGCCAGCCGCGCAACACGGCCGGCGAACGATCATGCTTTTTCAAAACTGCAGTGTGGAACAAAAGAGACACGGGAGCTTTTCAGAGTTGCCTTATGGCACTACAATTGCAGACATGCAATAACCGACTTTCGGTGTTGCTGAGTTCAATCACATTAAAACCAGTCTTTTAAAGGTCCAAAATGATGTTCAAGAAAATCGCTGCCGCTGCCGTCCTCGCAACTCTCGCCGCTTCGTCGTTCGCCGCGACTCCTGGCGTTTACGCAGGCCTCGACGTTGGTTCGACCAAGCTGGACGGCGTATCGGGTCACGAGACCAGCTTCGGCGGCTTCGTCGGCTACACCTTCACCCAGAACTTCGCTGCTGAACTGGGCTATCGCCGCCTGGGCAAGTGGGACTTCGCCGGTGGCGACGTCAAAGCTGACCAGACCGCCCTGTCGGTCGTCGGCACCCTGCCACTGAGCAACGGCTTCAACGTGTTCGCACGCCTGGGCTACAACAACATCGAAGTCAAGGCTAACGGCGTTGGCGGTTCGTTCAGCGGCAACACCAACGGCGGCCTGTACGGCGTTGGCGTTGGCTACACCTTCGCTCCGAACATTGCTGCTCGCCTGGAAGTGCAAAAGCCTTCGAGCGATTCGACCAACCTGGGCGTCAGCGTCGTCTACTCGTTCTAATAATGGAACGAATGCCGGCATGATGTAATCGGCCGGCAGGTTATCGAGGGCGGCAGCGAATGATTCGCTGCCGCCCTTTCCATTTGTGCGCCGGCTAGTTCCCGGTATTGCGACTATCGCCGTATCCGCCGCCGCCGTGCTGGCTCCCTTTTTTTGACGCCTGTGCCGCCGAATCGACCGCTCGTCGCATCGCGATGGCCGCTAAATTCCGGCTTGACTACAGTTCCTCCATCGACAGCGCCTTGCTGTCCGGCCCCGGGAGGAAGACCATGTCCAGCACCAAACGCCTGATTGAATCGAAAATCACCCTCGCCCTCGTTGGCCTCGCCATCGGCAGCGGCTTGTATATGCACGGTGCGTTGGCCGGGGCGCCAGGCGGCCCCGCGCAGGCGCTGGTCCGCGACGGCGGCGCCGGCCAGGCCAGCCGCGACGAGCCGTTTGCGCTGGTGGACGGCACGGCAAATGACACCCGGATCAGCGGCGACATGCGCAGCAGGAAGGACATCGCCGCCGCCCGGGGCAGCCTGGCCGGTGCTTTCCTGTGGTTCCGCAATGGCGGCACGGCGTACGTGGTGCAGGACCGGGACGTGTTGGCAAAGGCAAGGGCAGCGTGGGAGCCGGTGGAACGCCTCGGCCAGCAGATGGACAGCTACGGCCGCGAGATGGACCGGCATGGCAAAGCGATGGACGCGCTGGGCAAGGACATGGACGCCGTCGCGGCGCGGGTGCGCCCTGACGAGCGCAAGCTGCGCCAGCTCGAACGCAATATGGACGACCTTGGGCGGCAGATGGAGCGCCTTGGCGACGCCATGGACGGCGCCGATGGCGCCGAACTCGAGCGCCTCGAGCGCAGGATGGAGCGGATGGCCGAGAGGATGCAGTCGCTGGGGCAGCGCATGAAGCGCCAGCACGAAGCGGCGATCGGGCGCGGGATGGATGCCGAGATGGAGGAGATCGGCCAGCGCATGCACGAGGCCGGCAAGCCGATGGAGGAACTCGGCAAGCAGATGGGCGCACTTGGCAAGCAAATGGAACGCGAAAGCGCGGCGGCGGAAAACACGATCCGCCAGCTGATCCGTGAATCGCTGGCCAAAGGGCTGGCGCGCCCCGCGCCGCGAGCCTGACCCGCGCGCGGAATGGCTGGCGTCAAGATTGCCTGATTAACACTTGTGTGGCAGGATAGCCCGGTTTTTTATCCCGCCTTTGGAGCCTGCCCATGCGCCAGCTAGTCCGCCTTGCCTTGTCCCTCACTGTTGCCGGCATCGGCACGCTGGCCGCCGCCCAGGCCCCGGCCCCGGCCCCGGCGCCGGCCGACCGGCCCGCGACCGCGTTCCCGTACACGCCGGGCCTCGACGTCAACTCGATGGACCGGAGCGCCGACCCGTGCGTGGACTTTTACCAGTACGCCTGTGGCGGCTGGATGAAAAACAACCCGATCCCGGCCGACCAGGCGCGCTGGTCGGTCTATGGCAAGCTGGCGCAGGACAACCAGCGCTACCTGTGGGGCATCCTCGAAGGTCTCGCGAAACAGAAAGAGGGCCGCAACGCCACCCAGCAAAAAATCGGCGACTATTTCGGCGCCTGCATGGACGAACAGTCGATCGAACAGCGCGGGGCGGTCCCCCTCAAACCGTATTTCGACCAAGTCGCGGCCATGCGGTCGAACCGCGACCTGCCGGGTGTGCTGGCCAGCCTGCACGTGGCGCTGGCCGACGATGGGTTGTTGTTCGGCTTCGACTCGAACCAGGATTTTGCCGATTCCTCGCGCGTGATCGCGTTCGCCTCGGCCGGCGGCCTTGGCCTGCCGGACCGCGACTCGTACCTCAAGACCGACGAGCGCTCGCAGCAGATCCGCGCCAAATATGTGACCCACATCGCCAACACGTTCAAGCTGCTGGGCGAGGATGCCGGCGAGGCGCAGCGCCACGCCACCAAAGTGATGGAGATCGAGACCGCGCTGGCGAAAGCCTCGCTATCGCGGGTCGACAAGCGCGACCCGTACAAGCTGTTTCACAAGACCAGCCTGAAGGGCCTGCAGGCAATGACGCCGGGCTTCGACTGGAAAACCTACCTGGCCGGGATCGGCGCCCCGAAGCTGGCCAGCTTCAACGTGACCGAGCCGGCGTTCTTCAAGGAACTCGCGAAGCAGTTGCACAACAATGAACTGCAGTCGATCCAGACCTACCTGCGCTGGCACGTCGCGCACAACCTGTCGCCAGCACTGTCGTCCAACTTCGACAACGAGCATTTCGATTTCTTCAGCAAAACCTTACGTGGCGTGCAGCAACAGCCGCCACGCTGGAAGCGTTGCGTGCGCCTGGTCGATACCCAGCTCGGCGAGGCGCTCGGCCAGGAGTTCGTGGGCCGCGCGTTTTCGCCAGGACTGAAGGCCAAGTCGCTGCACATGACCCGCCAGGTCGAGGACGCGATGAAGCAGGACATCGACTCGCTCGAATGGATGAGCCCGGACACCAAAAAGCGTGCGCAGGAAAAGCTGGCGGCCATCGTCAACAAGATTGGCTACCCGGACAAGTGGCGCGACTACAGCAGCTACGCGGTGCAGGCGGATGATTTCGTCGGCAACGTGGTGCGCGGCAACGTATTCGAAGTGAAGCGCCGCCTGGCCAAGATCGGCAAGCCGCTCGACCGCAGCGAATGGTCGATGACGCCGCCGACCGTGAACGCCTACTTCAACCCGCAGATGAATGACATCAACTTCCCGGCTGGCGTGCTGCAGCCGCCGCTGTTCGACCCCAAGATGGACGACGCGCCGAACTACGGCAACACCGGCGGCACCATCGGCCACGAGCTGACCCACGCGTTCGACGACGAAGGGCGGCAGTTCGACTCGAAAGGCAACCTGAAGGACTGGTGGACCAGGAAGGACGGAAAACAATTCGAAGAGCGCGCGCAGTGCATCGTCGACCAGTACGCGCAGTACACGGTGGTGGACGACATCAAGATCAACAGCAAGCTGACACTGGGCGAAGACGTGGCCGACCTGGGCGGCCTGATCCTTGGTTGGATGGCGTGGAAGCAGGAGATGGCCACGATGCCGCAGCAGGCCCAGCCGCTGCGCGACGGCTTGAGCCCGGAGCAGCGCTTCCTCGTCGGTTATGCGCAGTGGGCATGCGAAAGCGACCGGCCGGAAAACCTGCGCGTGAAGGCGATGACCGACCCCCACTCGCCGGGCCGGTTCCGGGTGAATGGGCTGGTGGTCAACATGCCGGAATTCGAGAAGGCGTTTGCGTGCAAGGCGGGGCAGCCGATGGTGAAGGAGAAGCGCTGCCGGGTTTGGTGATGCGAAAAACGCCACCTCGAGGGTGGCGTTGTAGATGCGAGGAAGGACTTCGGCGAATGGTTCAGTGCTGCACGATTGCCCCGCGCCAGGCGCCGGTCTCCTTGCCGCGTTGTTCCACCATTTCCTTGAAGTTCTTCAGGTTGCTGCGCGCTTCCATCCGCACGGCGCCGAGTGCATCGCCGATGCGCTCGGCCATGTTCTCCGGCTCGTAGTCCATTTGCAGCATGATGCGGGTGACGTCGTCCGCGATCTTGTGGAACGTCACCACGCCACCGTTGCGCACACCCGAGATGCTGCGCCAGGCGATGCGCTTGTCGGGGATCTGCTCGACAATTTCGGCGTCCCATTCCTTTTCTTCGCCGGCAACGTTGGCTTTCCAGTGCAGGTGGCGGTCGTCGAGCTGGCGGATTTCGTGCACGCTTTGCATGAAGCGCGGGAACTCCTCGAACTGGGTCCACTGGTTGTACGCGGTGCGTACCGGCACGTTGACTTCAATCGATTCTTGAATGGATGAGCTGCCTTCGGCGCCACGGTTTTTCTTGAACTGCTTCGACAGCATCACTCCGCCCACGGCCAGCGCCGCAACGGTCATCACTCGATTTAGCTGCATTTTCAGATCTCCTTTTAATGGGAAGCCTGTCCGCACGATGGCAACATGGGGCCCCGCGGGAGTACGTACGGACTTGCTGCGACTTCAATAAAGCCTGATCGATCGGGCCACCACGATTTTGCGTGAATGTCCATTAAAGTAAGCCAAATGCGGCCGGCGTGGCGCGCGGCAGGCTGTGCCTTGCGGTCCGGCCCGGTGGCCACCGGCGCGGCGATGGAAACGCCACCGCTGCTTGGTGGCGCTTTCCATGCCAGAGAGAAATTCCAGGCCTACTTGCGCGCACCCTGGTCGCTCACTGCCGCCTGCATGTGGATCAGGTTCGCTTCGAACGCCTGCATCTCGAGCCCGATCGGGGTCATGTCGATATTGGCCTGCTCGAGTTTCGGGAAGAAGCGCATTTCTTCTTCATCGATGTGGCGCATCGTCATGTCGATCAGCTCGCGGATCAGGTGGTCGGATTGCGGTTCGTCCAGCGTCATGCCCTGCAGGGTGGCGAGCAGGTCGTCGGTTTTCAGGTGGGCTTCCTCGAAATGGCCGATCATCCCGGGCTCGACTTGCCGCACTGCCGGGTAGAAGATGGATTCCTCCAGCCGCGAGTGCGTATGCAGCGCTTGCACCATCTGCCTAGCGGCCTGCTTTTTCGCCTCCATGCTCTGGTCGTTCAGGTAGGCTTCGGCCAGCTTGCGCACCAGGTTGTGGTCCCTCAGCAGTGCCTCGACCGGCCGCTCGACCGGGAACGCGCCGTGTTCCGCTGGCTGTGGGTTGGTGTTTGGATCGTTGTCCATTGCATGCTCCTCGTTGAAACAGGGGTGGCTCGGCTGGATGTCGGGGCGACACCAGCCACGGGGGAGTCATGCTACGCCCGATGCCTGGAGAAGCTCGCTTCGTTTAAGCGCAGAAAGCTAGGCTGATCTGTTGGCCGGCACAAGCCTGGGCTCAGATGACCCGTGCCACAAAAGCGATCGCCAGCGCGGACGGCACCAGGAACAGCTGCGCCAGCAAGGTTCCGGCCAGCCGGCTACCGGTCAGCCACACGATCGCCTTCCGGAATTGCGTTTCGCTGACCTTGCCCTCGACCACGTCGTCCGTCATGCCCGACATGTGGGGATCGATGAAAATCGCCATCATCACGGTGGCGCCGCCGTTGATGATCGATGACAGCGTGCTCGACGTGACGCGCACCGCCGGATCGAGCACGCCGGCGTACAGCGCGGCGAACACTCCCACCGTCCACAGCGCGGTCGCGACCACGTTCATCGCCGTGATCGAGCCCGATACCCCGTGGCCGCAGTGGACGCCGGTCACGTTGCGCGCGGCCGGCAGGCTGGCCGCATCCCTGATGTAGGAAATGCCGCCTTTGAAAAAAGCATGCAGGACCAGTTTCGGTACTGACCTGTGAACCTGGAAGTGCAGGACTGCGCGGCAAAACACGCGCTGGAAGGTCGGGATCAGCAACGCGCCGGCAATCGTGGCGACGCTGGACGCGAGCAGCAGCCAGCGGAAGTCGGCCAGCAGGTCGAGCGCGTGCGGCCCGGCCAGGTTGGTTTCGACGCGCTTGGCGAGGAACGGGCCGAGGAACGAATTCGATGTACGCGAGACCAGCACAAGAATGCTGAACAGCGCGAACGAGACCGCGATCCGGCGCGTCCGCACACCGGCGATGCGGACCGAGTAGGCAAGCGTGCCGATCAGGTGGATCACGAAGGTGAGGAAACAAAGAAGCAGGAGTTGCCGGTCCACGATGGTTGCCTTTTCCATGCAGGTGATCGGTTGATGTTGCCATGGAATTGTTGTCCCGGCAACATGAAAAGGGGCGTCGGCGCCGGCCTGCGAACGGCGGCCAGGGGGCCCCGGCGGTATAATGACAGGATGCAGAATCTCCTCCAGAACCTCAATCCCGAACAACTCGCGGCGGTCACGCTGCCACCGCAGAGTGCGCTGATCCTCGCCGGCGCCGGCTCGGGCAAAACCCGCGTGCTGACGACGCGTATCGCCTGGCTGATCCAGACCGGCCAGGTGAGCCCAGCCGGCATCATGGCGGTGACGTTCACCAACAAGGCGGCGAAGGAGATGCTGACGCGCTTGTCCGCAATGCTGCCGGTGAATACGCGCGGCATGTGGATCGGCACTTTCCACGGCCTGTGCAACCGCTTGCTGCGCACCCACTATCGCGACGCCGCGCTGCCGCAGGCATTCCAGATCCTCGACTCGCAAGACCAGTTGTCGATGATCAAGCGCCTGCTCAAAGCCAACAACGTCGACGACGAGAAGTACCCGGCCAAGAACCTGATGTACTTCATCAACAACGCGAAGGACCAGGGCCTGCGCGCGAACCAGGTCGAAGCCTACGACCCGATCGAGCGCAAGATGGTCGAGCTGTACGATTTGTACGACCAGCAATGCCAGCGCGAAGGCGTGGTCGATTTCGCCGAGCTGCTGCTGCGTTCGTACGAACTGCTGTCGCGCAACCAGCCGCTGCGCCAGCACTACCAGATGCGCTTCCGCCACATCCTGGTCGACGAGTTCCAGGATACCAACGACCTGCAGTACAACCTGCTCAAACTGCTGGCCGGCTTCGGCGAGCAGCAGGGCGGGGCGCTGTTCGCCGTGGGCGACGACGACCAGAGCATTTACGCGTTCCGCGGCGCCAACGTCGGCAACATGAGCAAGTTCGAACACGACTTCCGGGTCCAGAACCTGATCAAGCTCGAGCAGAACTATCGCTCGCACGGCCACATCCTCGACAGCGCCAACTACCTGATCGCCAACAACGCCAAGCGGCTTGGCAAGAACCTGCGCACCGACGCCGGGCAGGGCGAGCAGGTGCGCATCTACGAAGCCTCGTCCGACCTGGAGGAGGCGCAGTGGATCATCGAAGAAACCAAGAGCCTGATGGCCGATGGCGTGCCGCGCAGCGAGATCGCGATCCTGTACCGCTCGAACGCGCAAAGCCGCGTAATCGAGCATGCGCTGTTCGCGGCCGGCCTGCCGTACACCGTGTACGGCGGCCTGCGCTACTTCCAGCGCGCCGAGGTCAAGCACGCCATCGCCTACCTGCAGCTGATGGACAATCCGCACAACGACTCGGCCTTCCTGCGCGTGGTGAACTTCCCCACGCGCGGCATCGGCGTGCGCTCGATCGAACAGCTGCAGATGGCGGCCGACACCTATGGCGTGTCGCTGTACGCGGCGGTGCCCTACATGACCGGCAAGGCCGGCTCCTCGCTGGGCGGCTTCGTCAAGATGGTTGAGGCCATGCGTTTCGAGACCCAGCAGCTGGCGCTGCCGGAGATGGTGCGCGTGGTGCTCGAGGGGAGCGGCCTGCTGGCGCACTACCAGAACGAGAAAGAGGGCGCCGACCGTATCGAAAACCTCGAGCAGATGGTCAATGCCGCGACCCAGTTCGTGCAGGAAGAGGGCTTCGGGCAGGGCGCGCCGGCGCACCTGGGGCCGCAGGCGCTGCCGCAAGCCGGCGACGCGATCCTCGACCAGGGCGGGATCCAGGTCCTCGATGCCGACGCGCCGCTGCCGGCCGTGATGTCGCCGCTGTCGGCGTTCCTGTCGCACGCATCGCTGGAAGCGGGCGACGCCCAGGCGCAGGCCGGCCAGGACGCGCTGCAGCTGATGACGGTGCACTCGGCCAAGGGCCTCGAGTTCGACGCGGTGTTCATCACCGGCCTCGAAGAAGGCCTGTTCCCGCACGAAAGCAGCTCGCGCGAGATGGACGGCGTGGACGAGGAACGGCGCCTGATGTACGTCGCGATCACGCGCGCGCGGCGTCGCCTGCACATGAGCTTTACGCAGCAGCGCATGCTGCACGGCCAGACGCGCTACAACATGAAGTCGCGCTTCTTCGACGAGCTGCCCGAAGAATCGCTCAAGTGGCTGTCGCCGCGCGTGCAGGGCCACTGGTTCGCGAACAAGAAGACGACGGCGTGGGACGACGCCGAATTCCGCAACGCGCAAGACAACAAGATCGCGCAGCAGATCACGCAGAAGTCGGGCGGCGGTTCCGGCTGGCGCATCGGCGAGTCGGTGGCCCACGCCAAATTCGGCGAAGGCGTGATCGTCAACATCGAAGGCGGGGCGGGTGCCGCGCGTGCCCAGATCAACTTCGGCGCGGCGGGGATGAAGGTGCTCGACCTGTCGGTGGCAAAGCTGGAGCGCGTGGCGCGCTAAGCACGCGCTCCCTCCGCGGAACGACGTGCTGGTTTTCGTAGGGTGGGCACCCCGTGCCCGCGCGGACGTTTGCGCAGTGCTGGCATTCGCGTGGGCACGGGGTGCCCACCCTACGGATGGTTCTGGTTTATTTCGCCGGCTGCGCTTCGGGATCTTCCGGCTTGCCGAAGATCTGCCGGTAGCCCGCATACATCGCGCACTGCAGCAGCAGGATGAACAGGAAGATGATCCACATGATGACGACGCGCGCCACCGAGGCGCCGCCGAGGATCAGCGCCACCACGAAGCACACCCCGAAGAACAGACCGAACCACGCCAGCAGCAGCACGACGAACACGCGCGCGCTCCTGAGCACCGCGAAGAAGCTGTAGAAGGTCGCCTTCCCCGCACCCATCTTCTGCCAGAAGGTCAGCGGCGCCGCGAACGACAGCGACATGATCGCCGCCAGGTCGAGCAGGAACACGCCCAGCATCGCGAACACCTCGGACGCGGCCACCTGCAGGTTTTTCGGGTCGCCGCGCTGGCTGCCCACCTGCTCCCAGAATTCGGTATCGATCAGCACCTTGGCCAGCAGCGCGAGCAGCACCGACACGGCCAGGTAGATCATCCCTACCTTGACCAGCGGTCCCAGCGCCGGCTTGCGAAAGCCCGAGAGCAGCACCGCCGGCGTGACGCGCTTGCCGTTTTCGATCATCAGGCAGGCGCGCATGAAGGCCACCGAAAACGAGGGAATCAACACCACCGCGACCAGCGGGCCGAGTACCGGCACGGCGCTGATCGCAATGCTGATCAGGATATTTGCGAACAGCAGCGTGGTCAGCGCCGCCGGCTGTTTGCGGAACAGCCCCGCGCCTTGCTTGAGCCAGGTCCAGCCGGTCATTGCGGGCATCTTGTTCATGCCGCCAGCCCCGGGGCAGGGTTGGCAATGCGTTCGCGCAGGATGCGTTCGAAGTGCGCCGGGTCGTGCGGGGTCAGGAGCTCGGCCTCGCGCGGCAGGTGCAGGTCGTACAGGCGCGACAGCCAGAAGCGCAGCGCCGCGGCGCGCAGCATCGGCTGCCACAAGGCCTGTTCGTCGGCCGTGAACGGCCGCACCGCCTGGTAGGCGCGCAGCAGGGCGGCCAGGCGCACGACGTCAAGCTTGCCGCTGGCCTGCTCGATGCACCAGTCGTTGACGGTGACGGCGAGGTCGAACAGCCAGGTGTCGAAGCCGGCGAAGTAAAAGTCGAAACAGCCGCTCAAGCGGTCACCGACGAACATCACGTTGTTGCGGAACAGGTCGGCGTGCACCGGTCCGCGCGGCAGGCGCCGGTACGGTTCACCGCCCGCGACCTCCTGCTGGAACGCGACCTCGGTCGCCAGCAGCTGCGCATTGGCGCTTGTCAGGAACGGCAGGACCTGGGGCGCGGTGGCGACCCACCAGCCGATGCCGCGCAGGTTTGGCTGCACCGGCGCGAAATCACGCCCGGCCAGGTGCATCTTCGCGAGCATGGCGCCGACTTCGGCGCAGTGCACCGGTTGCGGGTCCATTTGCGAGCTGCCGGCCAGGCGGGTGACGATCGCGGCCGGCTTGCCGTGCAGGGCCACCACCAGGTCGCCCTTGTCGTTGGCCACCGGGTCGGGCACCGGCACGCCGCGTTCGGCGAGGTGGCGCATCAACTGCAGGTAGAACGGCAGCTGCTCGAAACCGAGGTTCTCGAAGACCGTGAGCACGAACTCGCCGCGCTCGGTCGTCAGGAAGAAATTGCTGTTTTCGATGCCGGAGGCGATGCCTTCCAGCGTCAGGGCCCTGCCAAGGGGGAACTGCTTGATCCAATGGGTGAGGTCATCGAGCGTGACCGCGGTGAAAACTGCCATGTGCAAGCAATAGGTGTAAAAAAGTCGGGACGTGTAGGGTAACCGCTGGCGCGGCCTGGGCTTCGGTGGCCGGGTCTTACTGCTGGGCCGGGGCCGGACGCGGCGGCGGTGACGCTTCGGCTGCCGCCGGCGCGGCTGCTGCCTCTGCCGCTGCCGCGTTCGGCGCGCCGCTCGCGGCTTTGCGCTTGGCGTTCAGGTCGAATTCGAGCACCTGCCATTGCGGCGCGCGGATACCGCTGCTCTGGGCGTCGCCCGGCGAGATGGTGCCCGGCTGGTTGTTCGGCTTCATGGTGTAGTGGCTGCCGCCGCTCGTGACTTCGACTTCGGTGACCTGCCCGCCCTGCTTTTTTTCCTTGATCTGGGTACGGCCGCGCGGCGGGATGGTGGTCGCGGGGACGTCGCTGCCCGGCTCGATGCGTTCGAGCCTCGGCGGCTTGTCGCTGGGCGGCGCCGGCTGCTGGGCAGCGGCCAGCCCGGCGTGGGCCAGCAGGCAGAGCGTCAGGGTCTTGAGGCAGGTAGATGTGCGCGACATAATGTTCACCTTTATCGTTTAGCCCATTGTAACAAACAGATACGCTTCCCAGTGAAAAGTGTGGGAGGCGGCCCCATATGCTGGAGGTCGCCCGGCGCTGGCCCGTTGTGATTTCTTCACCGCGGATTCTGCGATAATGACAGACACTTCGGCCCGCCCGCGGTCCCACTCCTGATTTAGCCCTTATGCAAAATACCCTGCTGTTAGTTGACGGTTCCAGTTATCTCTACCGCGCCTTCCACGCGCTGCCCGACCTGCGTAGCCCGGAGGGCCACCCGACCGGCGCCATGCACGGCATGGTCAACATGCTGCGCCGCCTGCGCGCCGACTACCCGGCCGCCTACATCGCCTGCGTGTTCGACGCCAAGGGCAAAACCTTCCGCGACGACCTGTACGCCGATTACAAGGCGACCCGCGCCGCGATGCCGGACGACCTGCGCAAGCAGATCGAACCGATCCACGAGGCGGTGCGCCACCTGGGCTGGCCGATCCTGATGGTCGAAGGCGTCGAGGCCGACGACGTGATCGGCACCCTCGCGGTGCAGGCGGCGGCCAGGGGCATGAACACGATCGTCTCGACCGGCGACAAGGACCTGGCGCAGCTGGTCAACGACAAGGTCACGCTGATCAACACGATGAGCAACGAGAAGCTCGACGAAGCGGGCGTGCTCGCCAAGTTCGGCGTGCCGCCGAACCGCATCATCGACTACCTGACCCTGATCGGCGACACCGTCGACAACGTCCCGGGCGTGAACAAGTGCGGCCCGAAGACCGCGCTCAAGTGGCTCACGCTGCATGGCTCGCTCGACGGCGTGATCGAGAACGCGCACAGCATCGGCGGCGCGGTCGGCGACAACCTGCGCGCGGCGCTCGAATGGCTGCCGCGCGGGCGCGAGCTGATCACGGTGAAGACCGACTGCGACCTCGCTTCGCACGTGGTGTCGATCGAGGAAAGCCTGGTCGGCCGGCCGGAAGACCGGCAGGCGCTGGTCGACTTCTTCCAGCGCTACGGCTTCAAGACGATGCTCAAGGAACTGACCAGCAACGGCGGCGTTGGCGCGCCCGCGCTCAATTCGCCGGAAGGCGCGGCGGCCGGCACGCTGCCGGGCATGCCGATCATCCGCGGCGAGTACGAGACCGTGCTCACCGAAGAACAGCTCGACAAATGGCTGGCGCTGGTCGACGCCGCCCAACTGGCCTCGGTCGACACCGAAACCACCTCGCTCGACCCGATGACGGCGCAGATGGTCGGCATCTCGCTGTCGGTGGAAGCGGGCAAGGGCGCCTACATCCCGGTCGCGCACCGCTATGCCGGCGTGCCGCAGCAACTGCCGCGCGAGCTGGTGCTCGAGCGCCTCAAGCCGTGGCTGGAAAACCCCGGCAAGCCCAAACTGGGCCAGAACCTGAAGTACGACATGCACATCTTCGCCAACCACGGCGTGACGCTGCGCGGCATCGTGCACGACACGCTGCTGCAATCGTACGTGTTCGAGTCGCACAAGCCGCACGACATGGACACGATGGCCATGCGCCACCTCGGCTACACCACGATTCCCTATGTCGACGTGTGCGGCAAGGGGGCCGGGCAGATCTGCTTCGACCAGGTGGAGCTGGCGCGCGCGACCGAGTACGCGGGCGAGGATTCGGACATCACGCTGCGCCTGCACCAGGCCATGCTGGGCCACGTCGAAAGCGACGCGGGCCTGGACTTCGTCTACAAGAAGATCGAGCTGCCGACCTCCGTGGTGCTGCAGAAGATCGAGCGCAACGGCGTGCTGGTCGATGCCGCGCTGCTGGAGGCGCAGTCGAACGAACTGGCGGCGCGCATCATGGAGCTCGAGCAGCAGGCCTACGAACTGGCCGGCGGCCCGTTCAACCTCGGCTCGCCCAAGCAGATCGGCGAGATCTTCTTCGTCAAACTGGGGCTCCCGGTGGTCAAGAAGACCGCGACCGGCGCGCCGTCGACCGACGAGGAAGTGCTGCAGAAGCTGGCCGAGGACTTCCCGCTGCCGAAAATCCTGCTGGAGCACCGCGGGCTATCCAAGCTGAAGTCGACCTACACCGACAAGCTGCCCAAGATGGTGAATCCGGACACCGGCCGCGTGCACACCAACTACGCGCAGGCGGTGGCGATCACCGGGCGCCTGTCGTCGAACGATCCGAACCTGCAGAACATCCCGGTGCGCACCAGCGAAGGGCGGCGCATCCGCGAAGCCTTCGTGGCGCCGCCGGGCAGCGTGATCGTCTCGGCCGACTACTCGCAGATCGAGCTGCGCATCATGGCGCACATCTCGGGCGACGAGGCGATGCTGCGCGCGTTCGCGGAAGGGGAGGACATCCACCGCGCGACAGCGGCCGAGATCTTCGGCATGCCGCCGGCTGAAGTGCAGAGCGAGCAGCGGCGCTACGCGAAGGTCATCAACTTCGGCCTGATCTACGGCATGAGCGCGTTCGGCCTGGCGTCGAACCTGGGCATCGAGCGTTCGGCCGCGGCCAGCTACATCGACCGCTATTTCGCGCGCTTCTCGGGCGTCAAGCAGTACATGGACGAGACGCGCCTGGCAGCCAAGGCGCGCGGCTACGTCGAAACCGTGTTCGGGCGCCGCCTGTGGCTCCCCGAGATCAATTCGCCGAACGGCCCGCGCCGCGCCGGCGCCGAACGGGCGGCCATCAACGCGCCGATGCAAGGCACCGCGGCTGACCTGATCAAGCTGGCGATGATTGCAGTGCAGGACTGGATCGAGGCCGAAAAGCTCGGCACCCGCATGATCATGCAGGTGCACGACGAGCTGGTGCTGGAAGTGCCCGAGGCCGAGCTGGAACTGGTCAAGGCCAGGCTGCCGGAACTGATGGCGGGCGTGGCCACGCTGAAGGTGCCGCTGGTCGCCGAAACCGGCGTCGGCCGCAACTGGGAAGAGGCGCACTGAACGACCCCGCAAGGCAGGGCGCCGGTCGGCCCGGCGTCCTGCGGGAAAGGGCGCGGCCCGGCGGCGCCCACCGGGTCAGCGAGCCGATCGCGCCGTGGCGACCGCATCCACCGACGCCGTCATCGTCACTGTCCCTTCTATCTGCTGGTTGGCCGAATTGATCACCACCGAGAGCAAGGCGCGCTGGCTTCCCCCCAGGGCAGTATGCATCTCCGATTGGACCGTCACCAATTCCGTCGCGGCTGAGTCGAGGTGATAGCTGGCCCACAGCGTGGTTTGCGCATTTCCCTGGCCAGCGAACTTGCCGAATGTGTTGAAGACATCGGCAGTGACCGTAATGATGAGCCGGGTGTTGGGCGAGAGCACAAACTGCAGGTCGCGGCTCGCCAGGGCTTTGCCGGAATGCGTCTTCATGTTGACTTTCGCGCTCAGGAAGGCTTCATCCGTTGTTGCGCTGGCACTGCCATCTGCGTTGCTGAAGCTGATCGTGCCGAGGCCGGAAGCATTATTTCCCTCCGCTGGCGGCCCACTGCCATCGAAAGTTGAATACAGGTACGCCGCGCGGTAGCGGTCGATGTCGTTGAACGTGACCTCGGGCACGGTGCCGTCCTGCAGCTTCAGATCCAGGAGTTCATAGGTGAAATCGCGCACCGAGGCGGTGGCCGACTGCGGCATGGCTGAGGGTGAGTCCGTTGCCGTGGCAAGTTCGGCCAGTTCCGCAGCGGTCAGGTTGTTTCTGAAAGTCATAGAGAGCTCCCGGAGAGGTGGTTCAAGGGGTATGCGCTACTTCAGTCGCAGCCCTCCGACTCTAGGTGGCGGCGCTTCGCCCGGCTTGACAATTAATCACGCGCTCGCGTGGCGATTGACGCGGCCGCAGCCTTTACTGACCGGCCTCAGCAGTTCGTCGCGTGCGGCGCGTGGCGCCCAGCAACACCAACCCGCCGAGCAGCATCGCGACCGAGGCCGGCTCCGGTACGGCAGAGACCGGCGTCGCCAGCGACACCGATTGGGCGATCGCCTGCATGCCCAGGAATCCCGATGCTTCGACAGTTTGCGTATCGACGATGGCCGACAGCGTCCGTTCCTCCCTCAGGAACGTCGAATCCATGCTCGAACTGAAGGTGGTGATGCCGGCGCTGGAACTATTGCTGACCTGGCCATACAGCAGGGCCTGGGCGAAGGCGGAGCCGAGGCCCCCCTCGGTGAAATCGGGTTCGGCGTCCACCATTCCCGAGACGGTGACAATCAGCCTGGTATTCGCCGACAACACGAAATCCATCGTGCTTTGTGCCAGTGACGAGCCGGAATTACTGAACATCCTGGTAGCGCTGCTTACCCCGTTGGGCGAACCGAACGCCGACGCGTTGCCATTGGCGTTCAACACGAATACCGAGGCGATGTCCGAACCGGATGCGCTCGAGGTTGCGGCGATATTGTTGAACTGCGGGTCGGCGTACAGGGTGCTGATCGCGAAATTGTTGACCGCGCCGGTAAACGTGATCGTCGGATCGATGCCGTCGCCGGGCGTGAGGTCGATCAGTTGCCAGGTCAGGTTGCCGACGAACGCCGCAGCGGTCGACTGGGCCGAGGCGGGCGGGGCTAAAGCGACGGCTGCCACCGCCATGGCGGCGGCGGTGAGGGTGCGTTTCAGGGACATTGTTTCTCTCCAGATAAGCTGCTGGGCGCAACAAGAGTGCGTGTCGAGCGGCAAGGCACACCGCATGTCCCCAATGTAATTGATGTCACTTCGACCATATTTGCAAAGAATCAATACCTGTTGACCGGTTGTTAAACTTCGGTCGCATCCACGCAACACTTCCCCCACTCAAGTGTAAGCAGAGGTTTCAGTGTGCGTTAGTCAACACAAAAGTTGCCATTCGGAATGCTAGATTGGGCGCATCGTCGCTTGTCGGCATATTTTGTGAAAGGTCTCTCCATGAAACAACAGATCACCCGCACCGGCCTGCTGGCCGGCAGCGCTCTCGCGGCAGCATCGCTGCTCGCTTGCGGCGGCGGCGGCAGTTCAGCCACCCCGGCAGCCCCGGTATCGACCCAGGGCACCCTGAGCGTGGCGCTGACCGACGCGCCGGCCTGTGGTTTCGACGCTGTGAACGTCAGCGTCAGCAAGGTACGCGTCAACAAGAGCGCGGCGGCAAGCGACACCGAGGCCGGCTGGACCGATATCACGCTGTCGCCCGCCAAGAAGATTAATTTGCTGAACCTGGCCAACGGCGTGGTTGACGTACTCGGCCAGGCAACGCTTGAAGCCGGCCACTATTCGCAGATCCGCCTGGTGCTCGACGACAATGCCAGCGGCACGGCGAACACCGTGCTGCCGACCGGCGGCAAGGCCGAGCAGCCACTCGATACCCCGAGCGCGGTAAAGAGCGGGCTCAAGATCGTGGGCGAATTCGACGTCGCGGCTGGCCAGAAGTCCGACCTCGTGATCGACTTCGACGCCTGCAAGTCGGTGCTGACCAAAGGCAACGGCAAGTACGCGCTCAAGCCGGTCCTCAAGCTGGCCCCGAGCGCCACCCTGAACGGCATCTCCGGCTATGTCGCGACCGCGCTGCTGGGCAGCCACGTGAGCGTCTCGGCGCAACAGGGCGGCAAGATCGTCAGCGCCACCACCCCGGACGCAAGCACCGGCCAGTTTGCCCTCACCCGCCTGGCGCCGGGCAATTACGACGTCGTGATCACGGCCGACAACAGCGCCGCCGCGGTGATCGGCGCGGTGCCGGTCGGCTCGACCTCGAGCACCACCACGCTGTCGACCGCCGCCGCGCCGCTCACGCTGGCCGCGGGCAATACCGGTTCGATCGGCGGCACGGTCACGATGACGCCGCCAAGCGCCACCGAAGCGGCTTATGTCGCGGCAAAGCAGTCGTTCGGGACGGGCCCGACCGTCACCATCAAGTACCAGGGCGCGGACCTGGCCAGCGGCGCTTACACGCTGGCCAACCTGCCGGTGGCAGCGCCGCAGTACGCCGTCTACAGCGCCACGCTGCCGCTGAGCTTTGCCGCCGCGGCCGGGGCCACGGGCGGGAAGTACAGCGTCGAGGCATCGGCAACGGGCTACACGGCCAAGCAGGTTGACGGGGTCGATATCTCGACCGCGAACCAGGCCGGCGTCAACTTCACGCTGGCGCCGTAAAGCGAATGCCCGCCGGCGTTCGCGCCGGTGGGTACAAAAGCATGTGCGGGATGTGCGGTTAGCCGGTGCTCGCTGTTAAGATAGCAACCCTATCCAATGCCCGGAGAACCGCACATGAAAGATCTCGTACAGGACGGCGACAGCCTGGTCGCCAGCACTTCCTTGTCGGACGGCGTCGACCGCCGTGACTTCCTGAAGGTAGCCCTGGGCAGCGGCTTTGCCGCCGCCACGCTGCCGGTGGCGGCCCAGACCGTCATCAAGACCGACACCGCCGGGCTCACCGCCGGCGAAATCCGCCTCAACGTCAACGGCACCACCGTGCCGGTCTACCGCGCCCAGCCGGCCGGCAAATCGAACCTGCCGGTGATCCTGGTGGTCTCCGAGATCTTCGGCGTGCACGAACACATCGCCGACGTCGCGCGCCGCTTCGCCAAGCACGGCTACATGGCGCTGGCGCCGCAACTGTTCGTGCGCCAGGGCGACCCGTCGAAGGTCGAGAACATCGCCGACCTGATGAAGAACATTATCTCGAAGACGCCCGACGCACAGGTGATGAATGACCTCGATGCGACCGTCGCCTGGGCCAGGCAGAACGGCGGCAACGTCGACAAGCTGGGGATCACCGGGTTTTGCTGGGGCGGCCGCATCACGTGGCTGTACTGCGCCCACAATCCAAAGGTGAAAGCGGGCGTCGCGTGGTACGGCCGGCTGGTGGGCGACACCAGCGAGATCACGCCGAAGCAGCCAATCGATATCGCCCCCACACTGACGGTCCCGGTGCTCGGGCTGTACGGCGCCAAGGACACCGGCATCCCGCTCGAATCGATCGACAGGATGAAGGCGGCGCTGGCCAGGGGATCGAGCAAGTCGGCCTTCGTGGTGTACCCGGACGCGGGCCACGCATTCAACGCCGACTACCGGCCAAGCTATGTCGAGGCGGACGCCAAGGATGGTTTTGCGCGCGCGCTCGCCTGGTTCAAGGACCACGGCGTGGCGTGATGCTGCACGGGCGCGGGCGCCGGGCGGTAAAATGCCCGGCTTGCGGCCCATCGCAAGACCAGAACAAGAGGCTTTCAAATCGATCCGATTCTTATTTCCATCCTGCTGGCGACGGTGTTCGCCGGCGTCATCAGCATCTCGGCCGCCGCGGTCTTTTCCTTTACCTTGCTCTCGAAAGTGGTCGAGCGCATGGTCAGCCTGTCGGTCGGCATCATGCTGTCGACGTCGCTGCTGCACGCGCTGCCCGAGGCATTCGAATCGAAGGCCGATCCGCGCAGCCTGTTCGCGACCCTGCTGGGCGGACTGCTGGCGTTCTTTTTGCTCGAGAAGCTGGCGGTGCTGCGCCACTCGCACCATCACGAGGGCGACGGCCACCACCACGCGCACGGGCACGACGCGCGCGAGGCCGGCAAGTCGGGCTGGATGATCCTGATCGGCGACGGCATGCACAACTTCACCGACGGGATCCTGATCGCGGCCGCCTTCCTGGCCAACCCGCAGCTGGGCATCGTGACCGGGGTGGCGATCGTCGCGCACGAGATCCCGCAGGAAATCGGCGACTTCATCGTCCTGCTCAACGCCGGCTTCTCGCGCCTGCGCGCCTACATTTTCAACTTGCTGTGCAGCCTGATGGCGGTGGCCGGCGGCCTGCTCGGCTACTACACGCTCGATCGCGCAGCCGGGTTGATTCCGTACGTGCTGGTGTTCGCCTCGTCAGGCTTCATCTACATCGCGGTGAGCGACCTGATGCCGCAGATGCAGCGGCGCGCGACCGTGAAGGAGTCGGTGCCGCAGGTGCTGCTGATCGGGGTGGGGGTCGCGATTGTGCTGTTCCTCACGCACGGTCACTGAACGCCGTCGTTCCCGCGAACGCGGGAACCCATGCTGACTACCTGAAGTTACGCAGCAAGCCCTGACGATGTGGCTTTCGCAGCCTCAGTATGGGTTCCCGCCTTCGCGGGAACGACGGGCGGGCGGCTGTCAGGTTCCGGTCGCGACCGGCCGCGCCGGGTCGGCGCACCATTCGCTCCACGAGCCGGGGTAGAGCGCGGCGCCCGGCAGGCCGGCCACTTCCAGCGCCAGCAGGTTATGGCAGGCGGTGACGCCCGACCCGCACTGCATGATCGCCTTTGCCGGATCGCCGACCAGCGCCGCAAAATCGGCCCTCAGCTGCTGCGCGTCCTTGAAGCGGCCGTCGGCCTGCAGGTTGTCCTTGAAGAAGCGGTTCTTCGCGCCGGGGATGTGGCCGCCGACCGGGTCGATGGTCTCGTTCTCGCCGCGGAAGCGGTCGGCCGCACGCGCGTCGACCACGGTACGGTGGCCGCTGCCGACATTCTCCATCACTTCATTGACCCCGACGGTCGATACCAGCGACGGGCGCGCGCCGATCGTCCCGCGCGGCCTTGACGGCGCCTCGGTCGACATCGCAAGCCCTTGTGCCTGCCACGCCGCGATGCCGCCGTCGAGCACCGCCACTTGCGGGTGCCCGACCCAGCGCAGCAGCCACCACAAGCGCGCGGCGAACATGCCGCCGTGGGCGTCGTATGGCACCACCTGGGTGTCGTCGTTCACGCCCCAGCCGCGCAGCGTCTCGATGAACGTGTCGCGCCCGGGCAGCGGATGACGGCCGCGGAACACGCCGTCCGGCCCGCGCTTGGCGCCCGACAGTTCGGTCTCGATGTCGGCGAACACCGCGTTCGGCAGGTGCCCGCCGGCGTAGGCGTCGCGCCCGGCCGCCAGGTTGACCAGGTCATGGCGGCAGTCGACGATGACCCAGTTCGGGTCGGCGATGTGGCGGGCCAGCTCGGCGGCGGAAATCAGGGTCATGTACATGGTGTCCTCAGGGTTCGCTTGCGATCGTATCGGTTTTTGCGGCCGCGGCGGTGCTCGCCGTGCTGCCTGATTTGTTATTGTAGAACGTCGCCGCGATGCCGGACGCCAGGATCACGCCGATACCGATCCAGACATGCCGGTCGAAGCGGTCGCCCCACAGCGCCATGCCCCACAGGCTCGAGAACACGATGCCGGTGTACTGCAGGTTGGCCACCACCAGCACCTTGCCGACGCGGTAGGCGCGCGTCATCGCCATCTGCGCGCACAGCGCCGCGACGCCGACCGCCATCACCAGCGCGGCGCTGTGCCAGGTGAACGGGTGGAAGCGCACGCCTGCGGCATCAGGCGTCATGAGGCTGCCGATCGCACCGGCGACGGTGGTGGTCAGCGAAAAGTAGAACACGACCCGGTACTCCGGCTCCCCCATCTGACCCAGCCGCCGCACCTGCATGTAGGCCATCGCCGAGATCACCGAGGACACCACGCCTGCCAGCCCGCCCAGCCACTGGCCGGTCCCGACGGCGGGGCGCAGCACCAGGGTGACGCCGACAAAGCTCATCGCGACCGCGAGCACGAACGGCCACTCGGCGTGCGTTTCGCCGCGCCACCAGCCGAGCGCGAACAGGCCGGCCGCGATCCAGATCGGCGCCATGTAGTTCAGTGTCACGGCGGTGGCCAGCGGCAGCACGCCGATCGCGTAGAACCACAGCCACAGCGAGGTGACGCCGACTGTGCTGCGCCACAGGTGCTCCTTGCGGAAGGCGGTCTTCAGGGTGCCGCTCTGCTGGCGCACCATGACCAGCAGGATGACGGTGCCGATGAGGCCGCGGTACATCAGCAGTTCGGAGGTCGAGAAAAAACTTGAGGCCAGTTTCACGGCCGCGCCCATGGCGGCAAACGCGAAGCTGGCAAACAGCATCCAGAGTGAAGGCATGATTCTTTAACCGGCGCGAGGTGGGCCCAGCCGGGGGGCGAGGGAGGTCAGGAACGGGGGATGGGACCTGCTTGCCGGCTCCACGGCGCCGCCGATGGAGGGGAGCGCGGAGACGGCAAACAGGGGCGAGGGCATCAGCAGCAAGATGCCTTACAGCGCGATGCGGCTGCGGTACCACTCATGGAAGTGCTGCATCCCGTCTTCCATCGGCGACTGGTAGGGGCCGACTTCGTTGACGCCGCGCGCCATCAGGATCTTGCGGCCGGCATCCATGCGCAGGGCGATCTCGTCGTCCTCGACGCAGGTTTCCATGTACGCGGCGCGTTCGGCCTCGACCAGCTCGCGCTCGAACAGCACGACTTCCTCGGGGTAGTAGAACTCGACCACGTTGCGGGTCTTCTGCGGGCCCATCGGCCACAGGGTCGACACCACCAGCACGTTCGGGTACCACTCGACCATGATGTTCGGGTACAGCGTCAGCCAGATGGCGCCGAACTTCGGCTCCTGGCCGCCGTTGAACTTCAGCACCTGCTCCTGCCAGTTCTTGTAGGCCGCCGAGCCGGACTTCTTGAGCCCGCGGTTGACGCCGACCGTCTGCACGCTGTAATCCTGGCCGAATTCCCAGCGCAGGTTGTCGCAGCTGACGAAGTTGCCCAGCCCCGGATGGAAGGGCTCGACGTGGTAGTCCTCCAGGTAGACCTCGATGAAGGTCTTCCAGTTGTAGTCGCAGTCGTGGACTTCCACGTGGTCGAACATGTAACCGGAAAAATCCATGTCCTTCGTGACCGACAGCTTGCCCAGCTTGTCCATCACGTTGTAGCCGTTCTGTTCGAACAGCAGTCCATTCCAGTTTTGGAGCGGTGTTTTGGACAGGTTGAGGCACGGCGTGTCCGCGAAATGCGGCGCGCCGATCAGTTCACCCTTCAGGTCGTAAGTCCAGCGGTGCAGCGGGCACACGATGTTCTTGGCATTGCCGCGGCCGTTGTACATCAGCGCCTGGCGGTGGCGGCACACATTCGACAGCACCTCAATGCCGGCCGCGTTGCGAACCAGCATGCGCCCTTCGTTTTCGGCGGCCAGCGTCGCAAAGTCGCCCACCTCCGGCACCATCAGCTCATGCCCGATGTAGCGCGGACCCTCATGGAACAATTGCTGCATTTCGCGCTGCAACAGCGCATCGTCAAAATAAACGTTTACCGGAAGCTGCGCGCACGAGCGCGCCAGCTTGGCGTGGGTAGCCAGATCGGACATCCCAACCCCCCTTATCGATTCAAAGAAGAGAAAGAATCCAAAGACCAGTATTTGGACGCGCAATACGGTATTTCGGACAGAACCGGAGATTATACCGTGGAACAAGCTCTACAGTCGTGGGCCCGCACGAGATTGTGGTGAGCGCGTGGTCAAAAATTGCCTGAAAGGCATCGTTTTCATGGGGTGCGAGGCGTTTGGGATAAAATGTGGTCGCCACCGAAGGAGAAGGATTGCTCTAAAAT
Organism: Massilia sp.; assembly: GCA_045810465.1. GTDB lineage: Bacteria > Pseudomonadota > Gammaproteobacteria > Burkholderiales > Burkholderiaceae_D > Telluria. Next base: position 23,503 of record JBJMVW010000038.1, read on the forward strand.
ACGCGATTAGACTGACCGGTGGCGCACAAGTTGCGTGGGACTTTGCGTCCCCGCTGGTTGGCTCGAAGCATACTAACAAAGCACCTATGGCAAACAATACTGTGGCGTCCGGCGCGACGCCCCCCGAGTCGTTCGAGCAGGCAATGGCCGAACTGGCGCAACTGGTGACCCAGATGGAATCGGGCCAGATGCCGCTGGAAGCGTCGGTCGCGGCCTATGCGCGCGGCTCCGAGCTGGTCAAATATTGCGCGGCGCAGCTCGAAAAGGTCGAATCGCAGGTCAAGGTGCTCGAAGGCGACATGCTCAAGCCGTTCGCGGCCGACAGCGCGGGCGAGGGAGCCCAATGACAGCAAGCTCGTTTGGCGACTGGATGAAGGGCGTGCAGGCGCAGGCCGAGGATGCGCTCGACGCCTTGCTGCCACCGGCCGCGCAAGTGCCGCACAAACTGCACGAGGCGATGCGCTACACGGTGCTGGGTGGCGGCAAGCGCGTGCGGCCGCTGCTCGCGTACGCCAGCGGCGCGCTGTTCGATGCCGACCCGCGCGCGGTGACGCGCGTGGCGGCAGCGGTCGAAATGATCCACGCCTACTCGCTGGTGCACGACGACATGCCGTGCATGGACGACGACGAACTACGCCGCGGCAAGCCGACGGTGCATGTGGCCTACGACGACGCGACCGCGCTGCTGGTCGGCGACGCGCTGCAGGCCCAGGCCTTCCAGATGCTGGCCGAGGCCGAAGGCGTGCCGCCGGCGCGCCTGGTCGCGATGCTGCACCTGCTGGCGCAGGCCGCCGGATCGGCCGGCATGTGCGGCGGCCAGGCGATCGACCTTGACAGCGTCGGCCTGGCGCTGACCCTGGAGCAGCTCGAACGGATGCACCAGCTCAAAACCGGCGCGATGCTGCGCGTGTCGGTCCTGCTCGGCGCGCTGTGTGGCAAGGACCTCGAACCGCACGAACTGACTGCGCTCGGCGCATATTCGAAAGCGATCGGACTGGCGTTCCAGGTCGTCGACGATGTGCTCGATGCGACCGCCGACTCGGCGACCCTCGGCAAAACCGCTGGCAAGGACGCGGCTGACAACAAGCCGACCTACGTCTCGATCCTGGGACTGGAGCCGTCGCGCGAGCTGGCGGAAAAACTGCGGCGCGAAGCGCATGAAGCGCTGGCGCCGTTCGGAGAACAAGCACTGCGGCTGCGCGAACTGGCCGACCTGATCGTGCAGCGGAAGGCATAAATGAAACTGCTAGAGACAATCAACGAACCGGCGGAGCTGCGCAAGCTGCCGCGTACCCAGCTCACGCCGCTGGCGCACGAACTGCGCCACTTCCTGCTCGACTCGGTCTCCAAGACCGGCGGGCACCTGTCGTCCAACCTGGGCACGGTGGAGCTGACGATCGCGCTGCACTACGTGTTCGACACGCCGTACGACCGCATCGTGTGGGACGTCGGCCACCAGACCTATTCGCACAAGATCCTCACCGGGCGGCGCGACCGCATGCCCACCTTGCGCCAGCTGAACGGCCTGTCGGGCTTCCCGAAGCGCGACGAAAGCGAATACGACACCTTCGGCACCGCGCACTCGTCGACCTCGATCTCGGCGGCGCTGGGCATGGCGCAGGCGGCCAAGCTGAAGGGCGAGCACCGCCACGCGATCGCCGTGATCGGCGACGGCTCGATGACAGCCGGGATGGCGTTCGAGGCGCTCAACAACGCGGGCGTGGAGGAGGACCTCGACCTGCTGGTGGTCGTGAACGACAACGATATGTCGATCTAGCCGCCGGTGGGTGCGCTCAACCGCTACCTTGCGCGCCTCATGTCGGGCAAGTTCTACGCTGCCGCCAAAAACGTCGGCATGA
>JBJMVW010000039.1:0-34626 GCA_045810465.1 Massilia sp.
GATGTAGCTGCGCATCTCGTCCTTCAGCTTGCCGTGGTCCTGGCCCGGGTAGTAGTAACCGCCGGCCGCATACACGAACACCTTGCGCTCGGGCTGGCCATTGCCGTAGCGCTCGGCCAGCAGCTGGAACAGCGGCTTGCCGGCGATCTTCGCCACCGCATCCCAGACCGCCATGTCGATGGTGCCGACCGCCACCGAACGCTCGCCGTGCCCGCCTGGCTTTTCGTTGATCATCATCGCGGCCCAGACCTTGTGCGGGTCGATATTGTCGCCGCGCTCGTCCAGCAGGCTGGCCGGGTCGGCCTCGAGCACGCGTGGAATGAAGCGTTCGCGCATCAAGGTGCCCTGGCCGTAGCGGCCGTTCGAATTGAAGCCGTAGCCGATCACCGGCTTGCCGTCGCGGATCACGTCGGTCACGACGGCCACCAGGCTCAGGGTCATCTTGCTGAAGTCGATATAGGCATTCCGGATCGAGGAGGCGATCGGGCGGGTCTGTTCGCGGATTTCTACGATTCTCATAGCGGGTCTCTTTCGGCGCGTTGGTGCGCCATGGGTTGTTCGGGACATGGCTAGGATATCCGCTGGCGCAGGTTTTATAATTAACTTATTTTGATAAGTGTATTCACCTGCGATGAAAACCGAAACGGCGTCCGAACTTGAATTCTTCGTGCTGGTTGCGCGCCACAACAGCCTGTCGGCCGCCGCGCGCGCGCTCGACCTGACGCCGCCGGCGGCCAGCAAGCGGCTGGCGCAACTCGAGCAGCGGCTCGGGGTGCAGCTGGTGAACCGCACCACCCGCAGCATCAGCCTGACCAGCGAAGGCGAAACCTACCTGCAGCACGCAACGCGCATCCTGGCCGATATCCGCGAGATGGAGGATGCGGTGTCGTCGGGGCGCTCGGCGCCGCGCGGCCTGCTGCGCGTGAATGCGACGCTCGGCTTCGGGCGCACCACCATCGCGCCGCTGATTTCGCAGTTCGCCAAACGCTATCCTGAAGTCGAGGTGCAAGTCGAGGTCACCGACCGGCCGGTCGACCTGGTCGAGAGCGGCTTCGACCTGGCGATCCGCTTCGGCGCCCTGCCCGACCGCCGCCTCAACGCGCGCCGCATCATGACGAACCGGCGCTTCCTGTGCGCCTCGCCCAGGTATTTGGAGCGGCACGGCACGCCGGCCAGCCTGGCCGAGCTGGCAAAACACCAGTGCATCATCCACCGCCAGAACGACGACGCGTACGGTATCTGGCGCTTCATGCACCAGGATCATACGGAGGTCGTGAAGGTGCACGGTACGCTGTCGAGCAACGATGGCGACATCGTGCTCGGCTGGGCGCTCGACGGCCAGGGTATTTTGATCCGTTCGGAATGGGACGCCGCCAGGTACCTGGAAAGCGGCCGGCTGAAAATCGTGCTGCCGCAGTTTGAACTGCCCTCGGCAGACCTGTTCGTCTACTACGCGACGCGCGGCAACCAGCCGGTGCGGATCCGCGCGTTCATCGATTTTTTGGTGGAGCATTTCAACAAGCCGACGAAATAAGCCGCCCGCAGCCACCACCCCGCCGTTCCCGCAGCCACCACCCCGTCATTCCCGCAGCCACCACCCCGTCATTCCCGCAGCCACCACCCTGTCATTCCCGCAGCTACCACCCCGTCATTCCCGCGCAGGCGGGAATCCCAGTCCCCTGTGTGGCTGCGGCGTCAACTTGGATTCCCGCCTCCGCGGGAATGACGTTGTTACGTGAAGTTGTTACGCGCCGCGAAGTGTTACGCGCCGCCCGGGCGCCGGTAGACGCGCACGTAATCGACCAGCATCTGCTGCGGCAGGACCGTGCCCGCGTCCGGATTGCCCGGCCAGTCGCCGCCGACGGCCAGGTTCAGGATCACGAAGAACGGGTGCTCGAACACCCATTCGCCCTTCACCAGTTCCGGCCGGGCGGTGTGGTACAGGGCGCCGTCGCGGTACCAGCGCACTTCGCCTGGTTCCCATTCGACTGCGAACACATGGAAGTCGTCGGCGTAGCTGCGCCCGGCGTCGAGCGCGGACGGGGCGCCGAAGCCATCGGCGCCTGAATACCCCGGGCCGTGCATCGTGCCGTGCACCAGCCCCGGCTCCTTGCCGATGTTTTCCATGATGTCGATTTCGCCGCAGCGCGGCCAGCCGGTCGCGCCGCAGTCGCTGCCGAGCAGCCAGAAGGCGGGCCAGATGCCCTGCCCGCGCGGAATCTTGATGCGCGCCTCGTAGCGGCCGTACGCACGCTCCTTCAGCCCGGCGGTCTTGATCCGCGCCGACGTGTACTCGCGGTTTTCGCGATGCTCCTTGCGCGCCTCGATCACCAGGTAGCCGCCGGCCACGCGCAGGTTCTGGCCGCCGGCCGTGTAGTACTGCAGTTCATGGTTGCCGAAGCCATGGCCGCCGGTCTCCTCGACCCATTTGCCATGGTCGAGCGCGCTGCCGTCGAATTCGTCGCTCCAGTCGAGTGTCCAGCCGGATGGCGGGATGGACGGCGCCGCGCAACCGGCGCAGCCGATCAGCGCCAGCAGCGCCGCCATCAAGATTTTCGTATGCATGGATCTCCTGTCCAGGGCGATTGGAAACGTTACCAAATTGTTCACGAAAATATAGCACCCGTCGATTTTCAGCGTCAACAATAACCTTGCCCACCACACTCTGTTGCATCGCCGAATCACCTGCAGCGCGCAAAACAATAATTCGTTGACAATTTATTTCCGTCATCCTAATATTCAGGGAATCGGGGTGGAAACGTTTCCACCTCATCCCGAGTGCCCGGGACGGAACGGGCTGCCTTGGGCGAGTTGACGAAACTCGGATGCGAGAAGCCAAAAACAGCAGCAAGCCGTTCGACAGGTAATGGTGAAGCGATGAAATAAGGCGAACGGTCATATCTATAAAAAAATAGGAGACCAAATGCACTATCCCGAGGCAAAACAAAAATTGATGAGCCTGGCCGTGGCCGCCGCCTGCGCGGCCATTGCCGTCCCTAGCCATGCACAGCAAGCCGAAGCCGACAAGCCGGCCGACTCCGCCACGATGGCGGGCGTCGGCCCGGTTGTCGTGGTGACCGGTCTTCGCAACAGTCTCGTTTCGTCGATGAACCTGAAGCGCAACTCGGACGGGTTCGTGGACGGCATCGTGGCCGACGATATCGGCAAATTCCCGGATACCAACCTGGCTGAGGCGCTGCAGCGGATCAGCGGCGTGTCGATCGACCGCACCAACGGCGAAGGCCAGAAGGTCACCGTGCGCGGCGTCGGCCCCGACTTCAACATGGTGCTGCTGAACGGCCGCCAGATGCCGACCTCGAACCTCGGCGACCTGAACGGCCGGGCCTTCGACTTCGCCAACCTGGCCTCGGAAGCGATCTCGCAGATCCAGGTCTACAAGTCGAGCCGCGCCGAAACGCCCACCGGCGGCATCGGCGCCAGCATCAATGTGATGACCGCGCGGCCGCTGGACCGCCCCGGCCTGCAGGCCAGCCTGGGCATCAAGGGCGTCAAGGATATGTCGGCCAGCAACCTGCCGCAGGACGTCAAATCGGGCAAGAGCCTGACCCCGGAACTCTCTGGCATCTACAGCAACACCTTTGCCGATGGGAAGTTCGGCGTCGCGCTGACCGGCAGCTACCAGGAACGCAATTCGGGCTTCAACCAGGCCGCCGTCTCGAACGGCTGGCGCGGCCCGTTCCGCGGCGACGAGAACAACTGGGGCACGATTCCCCAGCCCGGCACGCCCGGCGCGGAAAACATCACCAACCGGCCCGCGCCTGGCGCGATCTACTCGGTGCCGCAAAACCTGAACTACGGCATGAGCGGCATCCAGCGCCAGCGGACCAATGGCCAGCTGACGCTGCAGTTCGCGCCCAGCAAGGCCCTGAGCACGACGCTCGACTACACCTATTCGGAAAACAAGATCCAGACCCGGCGCCAGGACCTGTCGGCCTGGTTCAACTTCGGCCCGTCCGTCAGCAGCTGGAGCGGCGGCCCGGTTGCCGCCCCGCTGATCTACACCGAAACGATCAATCCGGCCAACAGCGACATCGCCATGGGCGGCGCCAAGTTCGCGACCAAGACCCAGAACAAATCGCTGGGCTTTAACGCGCTGTGGAAGCCCACCAACAACCTGCGGCTTGAGCTCGACACCCATCAGTCGACGGCTGAATCGATGGCCGACAGTCCTTTCGGCTCGAACAACACGCTGGGCACCGCGAGCTTCAGCCGCGGCACCACGACCGCCGACTTCCGCAACGACTTCCCGGTGCTCAGCATCGAGGGCGCCGACTTCCAGCGCGCGCCGCAGCAGGTGACCGGATCGGTGTTCCAGAACGGCTACATGAAAGGCGAAATCGAGCAGACCCAGTTCAAGGGCCGCCTCAAGCTGCTCGAATCGTCGGAACTCAATTTCGGCCTGGCCGCGACCCAGGTCGACAACCGCTCGGCCTTCTCGACCCAGCAGCGCGATACCTGGGGCGGTGCGACCAGTCCGGCCGACTACCCCAGCAGCGTATGGCACGCCGAGACTGTGCGCCAGTATTTCGACAAGATCAAGGGCAGCGACAGCCCCAACCTGTTCAACCGCTTCTACACCTTCGATTTCGAGCAGCTGCGCCAACTCGCCGCCACCGCTTCCGGCCACCCGGAACTGTACCTGCCCAAGAGCACCTTCGACACCGACCAGCGCACCACGGAAAAATCGAAGAGCCTGTACCTGCAGTTCAGCACCGACTGGAACACCGCGATGCCGGTGCACACTGGCCTGGGCGTGCGCTACGAAACCACCGACGTGGTCTCGACCGCGCTGGTGCCGACCGCGACCGGCATCTCGTGGGTGTCGCAGAACGAATTCCCGGTCAGTTTCGGGAACCCGAACTTCACCACCCTGACCGGCAAGTACCACAACCTGTTGCCGAGCTTTGACTCCGACATCGACGTGCGCTCGGACATGAAGCTGCGCTTCAGCTACGGCGAAACCATCGGCCGCCCACGCTACGACCAGATCCAGGGCGGACAGGTGCTCAACACGCTGGCGCGCGTGAATGGCGGCACCGGCAGCCAGGGCAACCCGGCGCTGCTGCCGGTCAAATCGAAAAATATCGACCTGGCGTGGGAGTGGTATTACGACAAGCAGAGCTTTGTTTCGGTCAACTACTTCCGCAAGAACCTGGAAGACTACGCCGGCCAATCCAAGCTGACGGCCACCCCGTTCAACCTGCATACGCCGGTCGGCGGCGCATTCTGGAATGAAGCCCTGGGCCACGGCTGCTCCAGCGGCGACACCACCTGCATCCGCAACTATATCTTCCGCAACCATGCCGGCGCGCCCGGCGTCACACGCGGCGCGGACGATCCTGCTGGCAACGCGACCGGCACCATTACCGGCCAACCAGGCGATCCGATCGCCTCGTTCGAGATCAACACCTACTCGAACCAGAAGCAGGCAAGCCTGAACGGCCTCGAGCTGAACCTGCAACACATGTTCGGCAACAGCGGCTTCGGCATCAACGCCAACTACACCTATGTCCACTCAGGGCTGAAGTACGACAACACCAGTATCGGCGAGCAGTTCGCGCTGGTTGGCCTGTCCAATTCGGCCAACCTGGTTGGCATCTACGAAAAGGACAAGTGGACTGTTCGCGCGGCCTACAACTGGCGCGGGGAGTTCCTGTCGTCGACCTTCGACGGCGCCGGCCCCAACCCGAACTACGTGGAGCCCTACGGCCAGCTCGACCTGAGCATCGGCTATGCGATCAGCCCCAAGCTGAGCGTGCAGTTCGAGGCGATCAACGTGACCGATGAAACCCAGCGTGTCCACGGCCGCACCAAGAGCGAAGCCTTGTACGTGACCCAGTCCGGACCGCGCTACATGCTGGGAGCCCGCTACAAGTTCTGACCGGGCCAAGCAGGGCCGCAAGCCTGCGGGCATTGTCGGACGCGTGGGCGGACAAGCCGCCCACCCTACGCAGCCTTCTGTAGGGTGGGCGGGTCTTCCCGCCCACGCGTCCAGGCTTCCCGTGCTCCGCCAGCAATACTTAGGTTAGACTTGCCTTGGGATAAAGTCTTTTTGGAAACGCTTCATGGTGAGTAGTACCATCAGACACGTCGTGATCGTGGGCGGCGGCTCGGCTGGCTGGCTGACCGCCGCGGTCCTCGCGGCCGAGCACCAGGCGGCATCAGGCGCCGGGCTGCGGGTGACCCTGGTCGAATCGCCGTCGATCGCGCCGATCGGCGTCGGCGAAGGCACCTGGCCGTCGATGCGCGACACCTTACGCAAGGTGGGCGTGTCCGAAACCGCGTTCTTGCGCGAATGCGACGCCGCGTTCAAGCAGGGCTCGCGCTTCAACCGCTGGGTCGACGGCGCCGCCGGCGACTACTACTTCCACCCGTTCGTGCTGCCCCAGGGCTATGGCGAAGCGAACCTGGCCGCGCGCTGGATGGAGGCGCATGCCGGCATCCCGTTTGCCGACCTGGTCAGCTTCCAGCCTCACCTGTGCGTGCAGGGCAAGGCGCCCAAGCAGCCGGCCACGCCCGAATTTGCCTCGGTCGCCAACTACGGCTACCACCTCGACGCCGGCAAGTTCGGCCTGTTCCTGCGCAAGCACTGCCTCGAGCGGCTTGGCGTTCGCTACGTGCCGGACGATGTCGTCGGCGTCCACTCGCACGACAACGGCGATATCGCATCGTTGCAGACCCAGGCCCACGGCCGCCTCGAGGGCGACCTGTTCGTCGATTGCAGCGGCATGCAGTCGCTGTTGCTGGGCAAGCACTACGCGATTCCCTTCCTGTCGCAACAACACGTGCTGTTCAACGACAGCGCGCTCGCGGTGCAGGTCCCCTACCCGTCCGATACCACCCCGATCGCATCGCAGACCACCTCCACGGCGCAGTCGAACGGATGGATCTGGGACATCGGCTTGCCAGCCCGGCGCGGGATCGGGCATGTGTATTCGAGTGCCCACACCACCGACGACCAGGCCGAGCGCGAGCTGCGCGACTACATCCGCCAGACCGGCGGGCCGGAGGACATTGCGGCGCCGCGCAAGCTGTCGTTCCAGCCCGGCTACCGGCAGCAATCCTGGCACCGCAACTGCGTGGCGATCGGCCTGTCGGCCGGCTTCATCGAGCCGCTCGAAGCGTCGGCGCTGGCCCTGGTCGAGTTGTCCGCTTCCATGCTCAGCGACGACATGCCCGCCACGCGCGCCGACATGGAGATCGTCGCCCGCCGCTTCAACGACACCTTCACCTATCGCTGGGAACGCGTGATCGATTTCCTGAAACTGCACTACGTATTGAGCCGCCGCGGCGACTCGGCCTACTGGCACGACAACCGCGCCGCGGCCAGCATCCCCGACCGCCTGCACGAACTGCTCGCGCTGTGGCGCCACCGTCCGCCGTCGCGCCACGACTTTTGCCGGATCGACGAAGTTTTTCCATCCGCGAGCTACCAGTACGTTTTGTACGGCATGGGATTCCACCCGGAGGCCGGCTGCGGCACGCGGCGCGCCGACAGCGCGCTGGCGGATGCGTACTTCCGTGAAGCGGCCGACCTGACACGCAAGATGTTGCCTGCGCTGCCGGGCAACAGGGAGCTGATCGACCACATCCGCCGCCACGGACTGCCGCGGATCTGACCAACCACTTATCGAACCGGACAACATGGCCAATCCTGTTTTGCTGAACAATATCGATCACAAGGACCTGCGTGTCATCACCGCCCGTGGCGCCGGGTATGGCGACGAAGTGATGTCCGCCCTCACCTTCCCGTCCGAGTTCCGCACCCTGCAGGCGCATTACCCGATCGTGTTCCGCAAGAGCGCGGACGGAACCTCGTTCGAGCCGGTCGCCCTGTTCGGCTTCCATGACGGCGAAAACCTGTTCCTGCAGCGCGGCGGCTGGGACGCCAGCGACGTGCCGCTGACGATCGAACGCCAGCCCTTCCTGATCGGCGTCAACGGCGACGAACTGATGGTGCACGTCGACCTCGACCACCCGCGCACCAGCCGCAGCGACGGCGAACCGCTGTTCCTGGCGCACGGCGGCAGCACCGAATTGCTCGAACGGATGACCTCGACCCTGCTCGAGATTCACCAGGGCCTGCAAGCCACGCCGCCTTTCATCGCCGCCCTGCTCCACGACGAGCTGCTCGAATCCTTCGTGTTCGACATCGAGCTCGACGACGGCTCGCAAAACCGCCTGGCCGGCTTTTACACCATCAACGAGGACCGCCTCAACGCGCTCGACGGCGCCACGCTCGAACGCCTGAGCCGCGCCGGCTACCTGCAGGCGATCTACATGGTGGTTGCCTCGCTGTCGAATTTCCGCGCCCTCATCCAGCGAAAGAACCGCCTCGATGCCGGCGATCGCTGAGCGCGTGCGCGAAATCGACGGCATCGGCCCCGGCGGGCTGGGCGACGAGCTGCTTGAGTCGACCCAGCCGCTGGTGCTGCGCGGCCTGGTGGCCGACTGGCCGTTCGTGCGCGCCGGCCTGCAGTCCGACCAGGCGGCCGACGCCTACCTGCGCCGCTTCTACCGCGACGCCACGGTGGTGGCCATGCTCGGCGCGCCCGATATCGACGGCCGCTTCTTCTACAACGACGACCTGAGCGGTTTCAATTTCGCCCCGGTCCGGGCCAGGCTCGACACGGTGTTGGGCGAACTGGCCGGCCACCGCAACGACGACCAGCCGCCGGCAATCTATGTCGGCTCGACCAGCGTCGATACCTGCCTGCCCGGCTTTCGCGGCGAAAACGATCTCGACCTCGGCAATCGCGACGCGCTGATGAGCATCTGGATCGGCAACCGCACCCGCATCGCGGCCCATTACGACCTGCCCGACAACCTCGCCTGCGTCGCCGCCGGCCACCGGCGGTTCACGCTGTTCCCGCCGGATCAGCTTGAAAACCTGTACATCGGCCCGCTCGACTTCACGCCGGCCGGACAGTCGATCAGCCTGGTCGACTTCGCCCGGCCCGACCTCGACCGGTTCCCCAGGTTCGCCACCGCCTTGCGCCACGCGCAGGTCGCCGAACTCGGTCCGGGCGACGCGCTGTTCATCCCCAGCATGTGGTGGCACCACATCGAGGCGCTCGACCGTTTCAACGTGCTGGTCAATTACTGGTGGCGCCAGTCGCCCGCGTACATGGACACGCCGACCAATGCGCTGATGCACGCGATCATGAGCGTGCGCGACCTGCCGCGCGAACAGCGCAAGGCCTGGCAGGAGCTGTTCCGCCACTACGTGTTCGAAGCCGGCGACGACACCAGCGCCCACATCGACAGCGCGGCGCGCCGGATCCTGTCGCCGCTCGACGCCGACGCCACGCGCCTGCTGCGCGCACAACTACTGAAACGAATGAATCGCTGAGGAGACGGGACGTGCAAGAGACCAATCGAATGAAACGCCCGGTGCGGCGCGTAGTGATTGCCGGCGGCGGCACCGCGGGATGGATGGTTGCCGCGGGCATCTCGAAGTCGCTCGGCAAACTGCTCGACATCAAGCTGATCGAGTCCGACGAGATCGGCACCGTCGGCGTCGGCGAAGCCACCATCCCGACGCTGATGAACTTCCACAACCTCCTCGAGATCAACGAGCAGGAATTCATGGCCGCGACGGGCGCCACGTTCAAGCTTGGCGTCAGCTTCGAGAACTGGCGCGACCGCGGCCAGCACTACATCCACTCGTTCGGGCTGACCGGGACCGATCACTGGACCGCGGGCTTCCAGCACTTCTGGCTCAAGGGCCGCGAGCGCAAGCTGGCCGGCGACTACGGCGACTACTGCCTCGAACTGCGGGCCGCCCGGGAAAACCGCTTCGCGCACCTGCCGCGCAACGGCATGAACTACGCCTACCACCTCGACGCGAGCGCCTACGCCAAATACCTGCGCAAGTTCAGCGAGCGCTTTGGCGTGCAGCGCATCGAAGCGAAGATCGTCGACGTCAGGACCGACCCGGCGTCGGGCGACATCGCCTCGATCAGGCTCGACTCCGGCACCGACATCGAAGGCGACCTGTTCATCGACTGCACCGGTTTCCGTGGCCTGTTGATCGGGCAGGCGATGAAGGTCGACTACGAAGACTGGTCGCAATGGCTCAAGTGCGACAGCGCGGTGGCGCTGCAGACCGAATCGACGGGGCCGGCGGTGCCCTACACGCGCGCGATCGCGCACGAATCGGGATGGCAGTGGCGCATCGCGCTGCAGCACCGGGTGGGCAACGGCCTCGTATATTCGAGCCGCTACATGGACGACGAACAGGCGCTCCAGGCCCTGCTCCCCAACGTGGCCGGCAAAGCGCTGATGGCGCCCCGCGTGATCCGGTTCAAGCCGGGGCAGCGGCACAAGGTCTGGAACGGGAACTGCGTCGCGATCGGGCTGGCCAGCGGCTTCCTCGAACCGATCGAGTCGACCAGCATCCACCTGATCCAGCGCGGCGTCATCCGCCTGATGCAGATGTTCCCGTCGCTCGGGATCTGCCAGAGCGACATCGACGAGTACAACCAGCAGTCCGATGCCGAGATCCGGCACATCCGCGACTTCATCATCCTGCACTACCACGTGACGAACCGGCAGGACACGCCGTTCTGGCGCGACTGCCGCAGCATGGACATCCCGGCATCGCTGCGGCACCGCATCGAGCTGTTCCGCGAGACCGGGCGCGTGTTCCGCGTCCCGAACGAACTGTTTGCCGAGAATTCGTGGATCCAGGTGATGCTCGGGCAAGGCATCCTGCCGCAGCAGCACCACCAGACGGCGGACCTGATGGGCGACGAGGAACTGGCCGGCTTCCTGGACGCGATCAAGTCATCGATCGACAGGACAGTGGCGCAGCTGCCGGCGCACCAGGCGTACGTGGAACGGTACTGCCCCGCGCCGAGGTAACGACCGGGGCGGGCACCCCGTGCCCACGCGAATGCGTGCATCCCGATTACGCGTCGACGTGACGCGGGCTGCCCCGCGCCGAGGTGATACCGTAGGGTGGGCACCCCGTGCCCACGCGAACGCGTGCATCCCGATTACGCGTCAACGTGACGCGGGCTTCCGCGTGGGCACGGGGTGCCCACCCTACCAAATCAGGCTCGCATACCGCGGTAATCGAATCAGCTCAGGCCGTCGCCCCACCCTCGCGGTGCAGGCTCGCATACCGCAGCCCGAAATACAGGATGAACAGGTAGCACGCCGCCGGCACGAAGAACGACAGCTGCAAGCCAATGTGGTCCGCCAGCGCGCCCTGCGCAAACGGCACCAGCGCGCCGCCGACAATCGCCATGCACAGGATGCCCGAGCCCTGCCCCGTGAACTTGCCCAGCCCGTGCAGCGCCAGGCTGAAAATGGTCGGGAACATGATCGAGTTGCACAGGCCAACCGCCAGGATCGCCCACATCGCAACCTGCCCTTGGCCGAAGATCGCGGCAAGTACCAGCACGATCGCGCCCATCGCATTGAAAGCGAGCGTCTTGCCCGGGCTGACATAGCGCATCACGGCAAAGCCGATGAAGCGGCCGACCAGCGCGCCGCCCCAGTACAGGCTGACGTATTGCGCCGCCTTCGCGTGATCCAGCCCCGCGACATTGCCCTCGCCGAGGAAGTTGATCAGGAAGCTGCCGATACTGACCTCGCCGCCGACATACAGGAAGATCGCGATCGCCCCCAGCACCAGGTGCCGGTGCGCCCACACCGAGCCTTTGACTTCGCGCTCGCCGGCGGCATCGGCCGCGTGGCTGATCCTGGGCAGGCGCGCCAACGCAAACAGCACCGCCAGCACGGCCAGCGCCGCGGCCAGCGCCAGGTACGGCCCCTGCACCGTGGCCGCTTCCTTCGCGCGGTACGCCGCCTGCCCGGCTGCCGGCATCGCCGCCAGCTGGCCGGCGCCAAGCGCGCCCGCCGACAGGATCAGCATGCCGCCGATGGCCGGCGCGACGGTGGTGCCGAGCGAGTTGAAGGCCTGCGTCAGCGTGAGCCGGCTGGAAGCCGTGCGCGCGGCGCCCAGCACCGTCACGTACGGATTGGCTGCCACCTGCAGGATCGTGATCCCGCTGGCCAGCACGAAGAAGGCGAACAGGAACAGGCCGTAGCCGCTTTGCGAGGCCGGATAGAACAGCGCGCATCCGGCGGCCGCGATCAGCAGGCCGGTGACGGCGCCCTTCTGGTAGCCGATCTTTTTGATCAGGACACCGGCCGGCAGCGACACCACGAAATAAGCGCCGAAGAAGCAGAACTGCACCATCATCGCCTGTACGTAGGTGAGCGTGTAGATCGACTTGAGGTGCGGGATCAGGACGTCGTTCAGTGCGGTCAGGAGACCCCACATGAAAAACAGGATGGTGACGATGACCAGCGGTCCCGTATTCGATTTCGTTGCGTTTTCCACTGCCGGCGCCAGCGCCGCTTGTTGTGCCGTTTGTTCCATGTGTCTCTCCAGTTGTTCTATTTGTCGCTTGCGATATGGTCCGACAGCAGCGCCGCAACGCCTCGCAGCGCGGGGTGCGGTTCGGTGATCAGCCAGGTGGGAATGCGCTCCAGGTAGCTCGCCATCAGGCCCTTGTCTTCAAAGCGCCGCCGGAACGACGACTGCCTGAACAAGGGACCGAGGCGCGGGAGCGTCGGCGCCACGTCGCCGCCTACACTGCCGAGCTCGGCACAGGAGCATTTTACCGTGCGCACGCTGCCGGCGCAGCTACCGTCGGGCGCGCGCCGCGTGATCTCCGGCGCCGCCCCGTGTTTTATCCTCATCTGCTGTCTCCGATAATCTTCAGCACGTCGTTCCCGCGCAGGCGGGAACCCATGCTGATGTTGATAGCTCGCGGCCCATGCAATCACAACGCAAACTCGGCATGGGTTCCCGCTTTCGCGGGAACGACGGTTTATTGCCCGCGCAGGAAGGAGCGATACCATTTGCCGCTGCTTTTCAGGCGCCGCTGCTGCGTCGCGTAGTCCACGTGGACCAGCCCGAACCGCCGCAGGTAGCCCTCGGCCCACTCGAAATTGTCGATCAGGCTCCACGCGAAATAGCCCTTCACCGGCACCCCGGCCGCCACCGCGTCCTTTAACGCGAGCAGGTGGCGCACCAGGTAGCGCCGCCGCTGCACGTCGTCGACCTCGCCATCGGGACCTGGCACGTCTTCGTAGCACGAGCCGTTCTCGGTGATGTAGATGGCGCCCGGGTGGTAGTCGCGCTCGACCCGCACCAGCAGTTCGGCCAGGCCGCGCGGCTCGACCTCCCAGCCCATCGCCGTGGTCTCGACCCCGTCCGGCGGCAGCACGCGCGCCGCGAGCGGCGCGTGGCCGGGCGCATGCGCGATCGTCTCGGGGAAGTAGTAATTCACGCCGACGAAATCGGTGGCGACCGCGATCGCCTCCATGTCGCCCGGCTGCACGACCGGCGCGGCGCCGCCCACTTGCTCGAGCGTGGCAGCCGGATAGCCGCGCCCGTACAGCGGATCGAGGAACCAGCGGTAGCGCAGGCCGTCGTGGCGCTCCGCCGCGGCCCGGTCGCCGGCGCTGTCGCTGGCCGCGCGCACCGGGTGCAGGCTGAGGCAGATCCCCACCTTCGCGCCCGGCACGTTGGCCCTGACCAGCGGCACCGCCTGGCCGTGCGAGAGCAGCACATGGTGGCACACCTGCAGCGCGGTTTTGAAGTCGGTCAGCCCGGGCGCGTGCAGGCCTTCGAAATTGCCGATCATCGCCGTGCACCACGGTTCGTTGTGGGTGATCCAGTGCTGCACGCGGTCGCCCAGCCGGCGCGTCACGGCGTCGGCGAATTCCAGGTAGGCGTCGACCGTGGCGCGCGCGTTCCAGCCGCCCAGGTCCTGCAGGTATTGCGGCAGGTCCCAGTGGTACAGCGTGGCCCAGGGCTGCAGGCCACGTTCGAGCATGCCGTCGACCAGCCGCGAATAGAAATCGAGCCCCTTCGGGTTCGGCTTGCCGCCCACTTCAGAAAAAATGCGCGGCCACGCGATCGAAAAGCGGTAGGCGTTGAGCCCCATCTCGCGCCCGAGGTCGAGGTCCCCGGGCCAGCGGTGGTAATGGTCGCAGGCGACCGCGCCGTTCGAGCCGTCGCGCACTTTGCCGGGCGTCGCGGCAAAGCGGTCCCAGATCGATTCGGCCCGTCCATCCTCGCCGCCGGCCCCTTCGATCTGGTATGACGAGGTGGCGCAGCCCCACAGGAAGTCGTGGGCAAAGTCGGTGCGCGCCGGCGGGTGGAGCTCAATGCTGTCTGGTGTCGTCATCTGGTTCAGGTCGTGTTGGCGTTATTCGAAATGTGGAAAGCTTTCCATAATGAGGCAAAAAAAAGTCAGCCGCCCCGCGGCGGTGCGGCGCGCCTCATGATGCCCTGCGCCGGCGCGCGCCAGCCTTTGCCACCGACGCGCGCAGCGTGACGCTGACCGGGAACGCACGCTCCACCGGCCGCTTCAGGTCGTAGCAGCGGTTGAGCAGCGCGTTCACGCCGTTCTGGGTCATCTCGCGCCACGGCATGTGCACCGAGGTCAGGCGCGGCGCCGAGAACGCGGCGCTCGGCGTATCGTCGTAACCGATCACGGACAGCTCGTGCGGCACCCGGATCCCGGCCTCCTGGAAGTACGACAGCGCGCCCACGGCCATCTCGTCGTTGGCGCAAAACAGCGCCGTGCACGCATGGCCCGACTGCGCCAGCTCCCTGGCGGCGGCCCAGCCGCCGGCGGGCGAGAAATCGCTCTCCGCGATCCACATCTTGCTGGTGTCGATGCCCGCTTGCGCCAGCTCGGCCATGAAGCCGTCGATACGCTCGACGTTGTCGGCCAGCCCGGCAGGACCGGCGATGACGGCGATCTCGCGGTGCTTGTGCTCGAGCAGCGTGCGCGCGGCCAGCTGGCCGCCGAGCCGGTGGTCGACCGTGAAGCACTGCTCGGGGATGCTGTCGAAACTGTGGTTCAGCGCCACCAGCTGGCCCAGTTTCGCGCCCAGCGCGGCAAGGTCCTCTTCCAGCAGCGCGCTGGTCATCACGATCAGGCCGTCGCAGCCGCGCTCCATCAGGAACTCGATGCCCTCGATGGCCTGGCGCCGCGCGTCGCCCAGGCCGACGCCAAACGCCACCACCATGTGCAGGCCGGCGGCGCGCAGCTCGGTGTCGATTATCCCGAGGATCGGGGTGTAGAAGGTGCCCGTCAGCGCCGGGATGTACACGCCGATCATCCGGCTCGAGCCCGACAGCAGCGCGCGCGCCGCATGCGATGGACGAAAACCCAGCTGGTCGATAGCCTTCTTCACGCGCTCGAGCGTGGCCGGCGACACCGAGCCTTTGCCGCTCACGACGCGCGAGGCGGTGCCCAGTCCGACTCCGGCAAGACGCGCTACATCTTTGATAGTCGCCACAAACAGTCCCCAATGATTGACGAGTGATTCACTGCTAAAGGTAAAGCATACTTCATGCCCGCCTCACAGCCTTGCGCCGGTTTGCGGATCGAACAGCGACACACGCGCCGCATCGATCCCGAACCGTACCGGCTGGCCGGGCGTGAAGGCGTGCGCTTCGTGCACGATCGACGAGATCGTGCGGCCATCGCTCTCGATCCACACCACCTGGTGGTTCCCCATCGGCTCGACCAGCGTCACGCTGCCCGCCAGCGCGCCGTCCGCCCCGATCCGCACGTGTTCCGGCCGCACCCCGAGCACCGCGGCGCCCGGCGCTGCCACGCCAGCACAGGCGAGCGCCAGCAGCCCTGCCGTGAAGCCGCCCCTGGCATCGACCTGGCCGTCGACGAAATTCATCGGCGGCGAACCGAGGAAGCCGGCCACGAAGCGGTTGGCGGGCCGCTCGTACACGTCGGCCGGCGAACCTGCCTGCTGCACCTGGCCGTCGCGCATCACCACGATGCGCGTGGCCAGCGTCATCGCCTCGACCTGGTCGTGGGTCACGTAGATCATTGTCGAGCCGAGCGCCTGGTGCAGCAGCTTGAGCTCGCGCCGCAATTCGGCGCGCAGCTTGGCGTCGAGGTTCGACAGCGGCTCGTCGAACAGGAACACGCCGGCCTCGCGCACCAGCGCGCGGCCGATCGCGACGCGCTGGCGCTGCCCGCCCGACAGCTGCGCCGGCTTGCGCTCCAGCAGCGCGTCGAGTTGCAGCATGGCGGCGGCGCGGCCGACGCGGCGCGCGACCTCCGCTTTCGGCGTGCCCGCCATGCGCAAGCCGAACGACATGTTGTCCCTGACCGTCATGGTCGGGTACAGCGCATACGACTGGAACACCATCCCGATCCCGCGCTCGCTCGGATCGGCCAGGCTCATGTCGCGGCCGCCGATTTCGACACTGCCGCCGCTGGCGTCGACCAGGCCCGCGATACCGTGCAGCAGGGTCGACTTGCCGCAGCCGGAAGGCCCGAGCAGCACCAGGAACTCGCCTTCCTCCACCTGCAGGTCGAGGTCGCGGATGATCGCTTTGCCCCCGAGCGCGATCGACAGTTTGCGAAGATGGACGTTCGACATGCATCAGCCTTTCACTGCGCCGGCGGCGATGCCGCGCACGAACCAGCGGCCGGAGAAGAAGTAGATCGCCAGCGGCACCAGCGCCGTGAGGATGGTGGCGGCCATGTTGACGTTGTAGAGCCGCGTGCCGGTGGTGGTGTTGATCACGTTATTGAGCTGCACCGTCATCGGCAGGTTCTCGCGCCCGGCGAACACCAGCCCGAGGATGTAGTCGTTCCATACGCCGGTCACCTGCATGATCGCGGCGACCACGATGATCGGGGTCGACATCGGCAGCATCACATGCACGAAGATGCGCCAGAAGCCGCCGCCGTCGACGCGCGCGGCGTGGAACAGCTCCACCGGCAGCGCGGCATAGTAATTCCGGAACAGCAGCGTCAGCACCGGCATGCCGAACACCAGGTGCACCAGCACGATCGCCGGCAGCGAACCGAATATGCCTAGCCAGGCCAGCAGGCGCACCAGCGGGTAGATCATCACCTGCACCGGGATGAAGGCGCCGGCCAGCAGCAGGCCAAACAAGGCCTGCGCTCCCCGCGGCCGCCAGAACGACAGCGCGTAGCCGTTCACCGCGCCCAGCGCGATCGGCAGGATCGTGCTCGGCACCGTGATCGCGACCGAATTCCAGAAGCCGGCGCGCACGCCTTCGCAGGACGCGCCGGTGCACACCTCGCTCCAGGCCTGGCGCCATGGCGCCAGGGTCAGGTCGACCGGCAGCGCGAAGATGCCGCCGAGCCGGATTTCGTCCATCGACTTGAGCGAGGTGACCAGCATGACGTACAGCGGCAGCAGGAAAAACAGCGCCGCGCCGAACAGGAAGGCGTAGATGCCGATGCGCGCCGGGCGCAGCGCGCGCGTACGGGTGCGCGCCGGCGCCCGCACGGCGGCCGGCGCCAGCGGCTGGCCGATGCCCTGCCCGGTCATGCCTGCCCCCTGCGGCTGCGCGCGTAGGCGTACGGGGCCAGCAGCGCCAGCACCGGCACCAGCAGCACGATCGCGCCGGCCGAGGCCAGCGCGATGTTCGAGCGCAGGAACAGGTGGTCCATGATGAACTTGGCCGGCACCTCGCTGGCGGTGCCGGGCCCGCCCTGGGTCATCGCGACCACCGCGTCGTACAGCTTGACGACCGCGGTCGCGAGCAGCAGCAGCACGGTGGCCACCGTGGGCCCGAGCATCGGCAGCACGATCGACACGTACACGCGCCACGCGGGAATGCCGTCGAGGCGGGCCGCCTTCCAGATCTCGGGATCGATGCGGCGCAGGCCGGCCAGCATCATCGCCATCACCAGTCCCGAAAACTGCCAGGCGGTGGCGATCACGATCGTGTAGATGGCCATGTCCTGGTCGACGATCCAGTCGAACCGGAAGCCGGCGAAACCGAGCCCGCGCACCGCCTGTTCGATGCCGTTGCCCGGCGTGAGCATCCACTGCCACACCACGCCGGTCGCGACGAACGACATCGCGTACGGATACAGGAACACGGTGCGCAGCACGCCCTCGCCGGTGACGTTCTGGTCGATGAAGACGGCCAGCAGGGATCCGATCACGATGCAGGCGCCGATGAACAGCAGCCCGTACACGGCCAGGTTATGCAGCGACAGCACCCAGCGCTCGTTGTCGAACAGGCGCTCGTACTGGGCCAGGCCGACGAAATGATCGGACGCGAAGGTGCGCGAACTGGTGAGCGACACGCGCAGGGTCCACAGCACCGTCCCGAGATAGGCGACGATCACCGTCAGCGCCATCGGCAGCAGCGCGGCGAACGGGGTGATCCTGCGAAGTGGCCTGGCGCGCATCGGCGATCTAGTTCCTGAGCGCGGCGGCGATGCTCTTCTGCGCCTTGTCGACCGACATGCCGGTATTCCAGTACGCCGTCACCGCATCCTGCAGCGCGCCGTTCTGGTCGGGTGTCAGGTAAACCTCGGTGATGCCCAGCACCCGGCTGCGCTCCTTGACGATCGCCAGCCCTTTTTGCCCGCACGGGTCGAGCTGCGAGGCGTCGACGTCGGTGCGCACCGGGATCGATCCTTTCAGCTTGCTGAAGGCGAGCTGGGTGGCGGGCGCCACGGCGACGCTGGCCAGCAGCTTCTGCGCTGTGACCGCCTCGGCATTGGTCGTTTTGGGGAACACGAACACGTCGCCCTGGATCAGGTAAGGGGTGGCCGGCCCGAGCCCGGCGATACAGCCGTACTGCTGGCCGGCGCTTTGCCGCGCGGCGGTGAATTCGCCCTTGACCCAGTCGCCCATGATCTGCACGCCGCCCTTGCCGCTGATAAGCATGGCGGTGGCGTCGTTCCAGTTGCGTCCCGGAGAACCGGAGTCGACGTACGATTGCAGGCGCTTGTAGGCCAGCAGCACCTTGCGGAAGGCGTCCGAATTGATGGCGCGCTGGTCGCGGTCGCGCAGCACCTTGAGGTACAGCTCCTTGCCGCCGACATTGGCCAGCATCGCCGAAAACACCACGGTCTCCTGCCACGGCTGGCCGCCGTGCGCGAGCGGGACGATACCGGCCGCCTTCAGTTTGTCGAGCGCGGCGAACAATTCGTCCACCGTGGCCGGCTCTTTGGCGATGCCGGCCTTCCGGAACGCGGCTTTCGAATACCAGATCCAGGTCTGCATGTGGATGTTGAGCGGCACCGCGTAATAGTGGCCGTGGACCTTGATGACGTTGATCATCGGCTCGGGCAGCAGCTTGTCCCAGCCCTGCTTCTGGGCGACCTCGTCGACGTTGTTGAGCATGCCCTGTTCGATCACGTCCGAGAATTGCCTGGACGTGTTGAACTGCGCGGCCGTCGGCGGATTGCCGCCGACGATACGGTTGATGGTCACTGCGCGCGACTGGTCGCCGCCGGCAATCGCGGTGTCGACCCAGACCCCGCCGGCGTCGCGGTAGGCCTGCGCCACCTGCTTGACCGCGGCCGACTCGCCGCCCGAGGTCCACCAGTGGATGACTTCCGCCTTCGGGCCCGCGTGCGCGCCCGCAACCGGCGCGCACAGCCATGCGCAGGCCAGCGCCAACCTGTGTGCTTTGAACATCGTGTCTCCGATTCGCTCCGCAGTCATTTGATGGCACGCCCACGCAGTGTGGAAACGTTACCACTGACTTTGCCCGACTATAGCCCAGCCTAAATTCGGTGTCAATTTAATACCGACAACAGATTCTGACACGAAATCTTCAAATTCCCGGTCGCCGCATGAACCCTGGCGCCATCGCCGTGGATATACGGTGCTGGCGGCGCGGGAGCCGGATCGATCGGCACCTGGGACGCCTGGCAAACCGATGTTTGTTCAGACAGGAGGAGTCGAAAATGAAGAGGATGTCCACAACCCTGGCCAGCGCCGTGACGCTGCTGGCCCTGGCCGGCACGGCGAATACCTGGGCCAGCGATTTTTACAGGCAGCGCAACCTGGTTTCAGACAGCAACGCAGTGCGGGCCGAGAACCGCGACATGAACCTGGTCAACGCGTGGGGACTCGCGTTCAATCCGTTCGCTGTCGCCTGGGTCGCCGATAACGGCACCGGCGTCGCCACCTTGTACAACGGCGAAGGGCAGCCGCAGAGTTTGGTTGTAACGATACCCGGAGCCGGCGGCGCCAAAGGCAACCCGACCGGCACCGTGTTTTATGGCGGCATGGCGTTCGACGTCCACATGGGCAACAAGTCCGGGCCCAGCCGCTTCCTGTTCGTCAGCGAAGACGGCGGCATCGCCGGTTGGGCGCCGACCGTCGACATGACGCACGCCATCCGCGTGATTGACAACAGCAAGAACAAGGCGATCTACAAGGGCGTCGCGATCAGCGGCAACGGGCGCACCGCCCTGCTCTACGCCGCCGACTTCCACAACGGGAAGATCGACGTCTACGATTCGTCGTTCAAGCCGGTAACCATGCCGAACCGGCCGTTTAGCGACCCGAACCTGCCGGCCGGCTACGGGCCGTTCGGGATTCAGGCCATCAACGGCGACATCTACGTCAGCTATGCCCGGCAGGACGAGGAACGCGAGGACGACGTCAAGGGACCGGGGCTCGGCATCGTCAACGTGTTCGACCCGAACGGCCGTTTCCTGCGCCGGCTGGCGTCGGGCGGTGCGCTCAATGCGCCGTGGGGAATGACGTTGGCGCCGGCCAGCTTCGGGCGTTTCAGCAACAGGCTGCTGATCGGGAACTTTGGCGACGGCACCATCAACGCCTATGACCTGGCAACCGGAAAATGGGTCGGCAACCTGCAGGGCGAGGACCGCAAGCCGATCCGCATCGACGGCCTGTGGGGGCTCAGCTTCGGTAACGGTGTGAGCGGCCAGCCGATCGATACGCTGTTCTTCACGGCCGGGCCGCAGGACGAGAAACATGGCCTGTACGGGCGGCTCGATGTCATCGACGACGACGGCCAGGGCGGCGGCGGCGGCATGGGCTCCCAATATTAGGAGCCGTTGTGCGTGCCGACTCATTTCCCGTCTTGCGGTCTAACGTCGACCGTGCCGCCGCAGGCGCTTGCGCGATTGGAGCGCCTGGGGGCGACGCGCGCTTGATGGCGGATAAGGGGAAACGCGGCATGCACAGCTGGGATGGCGGTGCGGGCACGCCGGCCTCGTGCCCAACCATGGCCGACGCCAACGACGCCCGCCTGCTCGGGCAGGTCGCCGATGGCGACAGGTTTGCGTTCGAGCTGCTGTACCGCGGCTATTTCCCGCGCCTGACACGATTCCTGAACCGCATGACGCGCAACCTGCAACTGGTCGAGGAAATCGTGAACGACACCATGCTGGTGGTCTGGCGCAAGGCGCCGACGTACAACGCGACCTGCAAGGTGTCGACCTGGGTGTTCGCGATCGCGTACCGCAAGGCGCGCAAGGCGATCGCGGCGTTCGACGAGCCGGTCGATGCCGAGCCCGATTTGCGCGAGGCCGAGCCCGACTGCCAGCCGGAACACCAGTTCCAGTCGCGGCGCCGGCAGCAGGCGGTCGGCGCCGCGCTCGAGCGCCTGCCGCTGGAGCAGCGCACCGTGGTGCAGCTGACCTACTTCCACGAGATGGCCTACGCCGACATTGCCGAGATCATGGGCTGCCCGCTGAACACGGTCAAGACGCGCATGTTCCACGCCCGCCGCCGCCTTGCCGCGTTGCTCGTCAACCGGCTGGAGGAAGAATCATGAGCCGCCGCAGCCACAATCCGGGCGCGGATGCGCACAGGGAGACGCAGCGCCTGCTGCCCTGGCTGCTGACGGGAACGCTCGAAGGCGCCGAACTGGCGATGGTGCAGCAGCACCTGGCCGCCTGCGAACTGTGCCAGGCCGAACTGGCATGGGAAAGCAGGCTGCGCGCCGCCGGGCAACAACGGGCGCCAGCGCTCGATCCCGACGCCGCACTCGACCGCCTGCTGCCGCAGCTGGGCCGGCAGGAGGTGCGCAGCGCCAGCCCCGGCCGCCGGCAGCGTGGGCTGGCGGCCAACGACGGCAAATGGCTGCTGCCGGTGGCGGTGGCCCAGTTCGCCGTCATCGCCCTGCTCGCGCTGCTGCTGGCCCGCCCCGGCGACGATGGCGCCTACCGGGGCCTGGGCGCGGCGCCAACGGCGCAGGGCAGCCTGGTCGTGACGTTCAGGCCCGGCACGCCGGAAGCCGAACTGCGCCGCATCCTTCGCGACAACGGCGCCCGCGTGGTCGACGGCCCGACGGTGATGGATGCGTACGTGCTCGCCGTTCCGGCGCCGCAAACGGCGCGCGTGCTGGAACGCCTGCGCGCCGAACCCGCGGTGACGCTGGCGCAGCCGCTGGCCAGCGAAGGCGCGCCATGAACCCCGCGCTCGCCAGCCTCCTGTTCGCGGCCCTCGTCGCCCTGCCGGCCGGCGCCGGTGCGCGCCAGCCGCAGGAGCCGCCGGCCAGCGCCAGCGAGGCGAGCGAGGCGCAATGGCTGCTGGTGATGCTGCCGATGGCGCCCGCGCATTTCCGCGCGGGGGCGGCCTACGACGGCAGCTACCCGGGCGACAGCAACCGCCCGGCGCGGCGCCGGATCGCCGAACAAATCGCGCGCGAGCACGGCCTGCGCATCGTCGACGACTGGCCGATGCCGGTCATCGGCATCGACTGCTTCGTGATGGAACCGGCGCCCGATGCGGCGGCCGGCCAGGTGCTGGCGGCGCTCGCCGGCGATCCGCGGGTTGCCTGGGCGCAGCCGCTCAACCTGTTCCATGGCCTCGACGCTGGCGATCCGCTGTACCCGGTCCAGCCCGACGGCAAGTATTGGCATCTCGCCCAGTTGCACCGGATGAGCACGGGCCGTGGCGTGCGCGTCGCCGTGGTGGACAGCGGGATCGACGCCGCGCACCCCGACCTGGCCGGCCAGGTCGAGCTGCAGGAAAACTTCGTCGACGCCGGGCCGGCGCCGGCCGAGCCGCACGGGACTGCCGTGGCCGGCGTGCTGGCGGCGCGGGCCGGCAACGGCGTTGGCATCGCCGGCGTGGCGCCAGGGGCAAAACTGATGGCCCTGCGCGCCTGTTGGCAGGCGCCGCGCCAGGGCGCGCGCTGCAGCAGTTTCACACTCGGCAAGGCGCTCAACTTCGCGATCCTGCACACGGCCAGGATCATCAACCTGAGCCTTGCCGGCCCGTCCGACCGCCTGCTGCAGGCGCTGCTCGAGGCTGCGGTGCAGCGCGGCGCAACCGTGGTCAGCGCGGTCGATCCCGCGCAGCCCGGCGGCGGCTTCCCCGCATCCTCGCCGCTCGTGCTTGCGGTGTCCGCGGGCGCGGCGCGGACGGCGCCGCCGCGCAGCGACGCGCTGCTCGCACCCGGCGCCGATATCCCCACTTGCCTGCCCGGCGCGCACTGGGGCTTCGTGTCGGGTTCGTCGTACGCGGCGGCGCACGTCAGCGGCCTGGTTGCATTGCTGGCCCAGCTGCAGCCGCAAGCAACGCCAGGGCAACTACGGCAGGACATCATGACAGTGCGCGCCGCGGCCATGAACGGACAAGGTACAAACCGCGCCGCGGCTGGTAGCATCGACGCATGCGCGACGATTGAGCGCGCCGCCGGAGCATGCGTCTGCTCATGTATCTCGACCGTAGGATTGAAAACCGGCAGCAGGTAGCCAGGCCAGGGCGCCTGGTAGTGGCTCTTTGCGCCGTGCTCGTTGCGCTGGCGGCGCCGGCCGCGCACGCGCAAGCGAGCGCCAGCGCCTCGATCGCCTCCGAATACAGCCAGCGCGGGGTGTCGCTGAGCCGGGGCCGGCCGGTGGCGCAGCTGCGGGTCGACTATGACGCCCCGAATGGCTGGTACGCGGGCGCCTTCGCGTCGCGGGCCGAACTGGCCGAAGGCGGCGTCACCGCGCAAGTGATCGCGTACGGCGGCTACGCGCGGCGGCTGCCTTCCGGCCTGACCTGGGAAGCGGGCGTGCTCAACGCCTCGTTCATGAACAGCGGCGAGTACCGCTATCACGAGTTCTACGCCGGCCTGGCGCATGACCGCGTCAGCGGCCGGCTGTATTTTTCGCCCGCTTACTATGGCGGGCCCAAGACCATGTACGCGGAGCTGAATTCGACGTTGCCGCTGCGCGAGCGCCTGACGCTGATCGGCCACGTCGGGCTGCTGCATGGCCTGGACGACCGCCGAGGCGAAGCGCGCAACCACCTGGACCTGCGGCTTGGGCTTGGGCTGGAGCTGGGCGACTGCAATGTGCAGCTTGCGGTGCTGGCGCGCACCCCGGGCGGGCGCGAACGCAACGCCCGCGCGCTGGCGCTCAGCGCAAGCTATGCGTTTTGACCTCGGGAGTTGGCGATGGCGATGACCGACCATTGCACGTCGACCATCGGCGTGCGCGTCTCGCGGTCGCGCCGGTAGCTGTGGAAGGCAAAGCCGTGCGGCGTACCCGGGTGGCAGATGGTGCACTCCGGGCAAGCCGATACCGCGCCGAAGCCGGCTCGCTTCAGTTGCCAGTTAACGATGCCCGGCAGGTTCAGCCAACCCCGGCGGGGCGCGACCAGGCCGGTGGGAATTCCGTGCCGCGCATGGAATTGCCCGACCAGTTCGTCCGGCACTTCGTAACAGCAAGGTCCGGCGGCCGGCCCGACTGCTGCAACCCAGTCCGCAGGATTGCCGCCGCGCTCGTGCAACAGGCTGGCGAACTGCCCAACGATACCGCCCAGGGCGCCGCGCCATCCCACGTGCAGGGCCGCCACTTGCCTGCCATCCCAGCGCGCCAGCAGGACCGGCGCGCAGTCGGCCGTGGCGATGCTGAGCAACAGGCCGGGCTTGTCGGTGAACATGCCATCCGCTTCGCCGCAGTCTTCCCCTGCCCGCTCGACGACGGCGATGCGGGTTCCGTGGCGCTCATGCTGGATCGGGCGCTTCGCCCACCAGGCCGGAAACAGCTCGGCCATCCGGTCTCCACGCGTCCCGAAGCCGTGCACCACAGGGGCCAGTTCATCCAACAGCGGGCTGGTGATCATCGTCTTTCGCGTAGCTTCCGCCACATTCCTGAAAAGCTGTCGAGAATAGCACGGCGCCAACAGTGTTGCTGTCAGTTCGACGGCCGCACCAGCCCCCGCTCGAATACGTAGTCCGCCACCCGGCGGCCGGTAGTGGTGCCCTGGGTCTTGTCGAACTGCCAGTGGATGCCAAGATAGACGCGGCTCTGCCCGTTTTCTTCCTCCGCCTGCGAAATGGAATGGAAGCTGCGCGGGATGCGCGGCCGCACGTTGCCGCGATTGTCGCGCGTAATCCCGTTCAGTTCGTCGGACACAAAGGTGAAGGCGACATGGTCGCCGTACAGCCTGCGGAGCATGTGGAACATTGCACTGCCAAGGCCGGCGTGGCCGGACACGTAGGCCGGGAACGGCGGCGTGAAGTTGGGCCCGGTGAGGTTGCTGGCCGGCGCGCCCAGCGGTGTCCAGTGCGGGTCGCCGCGCGTGTCCGGATTGCCGTCGCCCCGGCCGGTCGGACCGCTGCCCCCGCCGGCCTCGCGGATCGCGGTCACCGGACGCCAGAAATCGTAGGTGTACTTGGTGTCCCACACCGCCACGGTGGCATCGGCGATTGCCACGTTCACCAGCGCCAGCACCCTGGCCAGTTCGATCGCATCGCGGCTGCGCTGGAGCGCCAGCTGCACCGCGATCTGGTTGTACAGCCGCGGCGGCGTACCGATCCACGCGGTGCCGTCATAGGCCCAGTAGATGCCGACCAGGGTCTGCTCGCGGCTGCGCCTGGTCGGCGTCCGGTAGCCGTTGCCGCCCAGTTGCCTGAGCTCGTAGAAGGCGCGCGTGTACGCCTCGCTCTCGAGCGCGGGCGGTGGCGGCGCGCGGAACCGGGTCGGCGATGGCAGCACGAACGGCGTCATCCGGCCCCAGTAAGCGCCTAATGCGATCCGGATCCGGCTGACGGGATCGGGGCGCCACTGGCCCGGTGCATTGCTGGGGAAATAGTCCTCGCCCACCACCGGCTCGCCGTAATACGCACCGTCGTTGGCGCGCAGCGCCAGGATTGCAGCCGCCGCGCGGCGGCCGACGTCAGCCCCGTTCAGCGTCGCGCGCCCGGCCGGAAGCCGCGCCAGGTCGGCGGCCAGCCAATTGTCGAGCCGGCGAGCCTGCCGCCGGTACAGCGCAACCAGCGTGTCATGCGCCGCCTGCGCGATGGCGGCGTCGAGCGAGCTGTCGGCAAAGGCCGGCAGCGGGCCGGTGTAGGGCGGATAGCGCTTGCCGATGGCGTTGAGGGCGTCGTAAATGGCGATGTGCACGATCGCCAGCACGCGGCTGGTGCGCGTCGGCCCGAGCTGTTCGGCCACCACGCTGGCGCCGCCGGTGAACGGCGGCGTATGGTCGACAGCGATCGCGCGCAAGGCCACTTCGTTCCAGTAGGCCAGGCGCGCGCTGGGGTTCGGACCGGCCGGCGCAGCGTAGCGCGGAGGCAGTTCGCGCGTGCCCGGCTGGGTCCGGTATTCCGGGGCCGCGAACTGCGATTGGCCCGCGGCGTTGGCGACGAACAAGGCGATGACGAGGGTGCAGCACAACAAGACGATGCGCGGCGTCATGATCCTCTCCGGTCGAGTTCGATTATTCGAGGGTATGAACCCAGCAATAAGAACACAAGCAGAACAGGACGATCTGTTGACAGGGGCCAGTGGGAATTCCCAAACGCACGAGGGCGCCAGGCGGAGCTGGTGCCGGCATGCGGCGGGGGGACGCTACGGGGACAGAGTGCGGAGGCGCAGCGGTTCAGCGAAGTCGTCGATCGCTGGTGCTACTCACCTGGCTGTACGTCGTCGATCCGGTGGGGGAACGAAGAACGACAGTTGCTGACGCACTTTATTCGGCTCGCGGCTTAATACTGCCGCGGCCAGTCGCAAGTCCAGGCCACTCAGCCGCGCAAACTGGAGTGCTGTGGCTGGATCGAAAGCAGTTTGAGTCAATAACGCCAGGTGAACCCGCTCCGCGGTTTTTTCATCGATTCGGCGGTTCATGCGGGCAGTATAGCCCTTGGGATTTTTATCCGCCGCACGATGACGTGCCCTGGATCCACGTAGGATCACGCTGACAATATTGATGCGTCGACACTTACATGCCGGAACGGTGGGGGACTCTACAATTGGGCAAGTACCGCGATTAGAATCATCGGATTTGACCTCTACCTCGCCTCAGCGCCCGGGAACACCTGTGAATGAGAAAGTAAGAAACGTACTGTTTGTATGCTCCGGCAACTCCGGGCGCAGCATCATGGCCGAGTCGATCCTGGGCCAGTTGGGACAGGGACAGTTTCGGGCGTTCAGTGCGGGCAGCCATCCGACCGGGCGGGTCAATCCACTGGCGATCGAACAGCTGGCCCTGCGTGGCTATCCGACGCGCGATCTTGCCAGCAAATCGTGGCAGCGCTTTCTCGCGCCCGAGTCGCTGGGGATGGATTTCGTCATCACCGTGTGCGCACTGGCGGCGCGCGAAGAACAACCTTGCTGGCCGGGAAATCCGGAGACGCTCTTCTGGAGGTTCCGGGCGCCCGGTGCGGTACAAGGCAGCGACCAGGTGGTACGCCAGGCGTTTTCCGACGTCTGCGACGTGATTGAAGAATCGATCAAGCTGTTCGTCTGGCAGAACAGCGTGCAAAGCCACCTCACGGACTCGGGCGCATCGAGCGCGGCCGCATAAGAAGGCGCCTGGCCGGCCGGGCGGCGCTCCCGCCAGCCGGAGGCAACGATGCGCCACCCCCTGGACGACATCGCTATGCTGGCAGCTGGGCACGAAAGCCCTGCACCTTCATCCCGCGATTCCAGGAGGAGCCTTACGATGACCGAATTCGATCCGACACGACGACAGTGGCTGAAAGCATCGGCGGCCGCTGCCGGCGGCGCGGTGGCCACAGGACGGCTTGTACCGGAGGCCGAGGCCGCTGTGCCCGCGCAGCCGGCCGCGCCGGCCACCGTCAACGTCCACCTGCGCGTCAACGGCGCCGACCACCAGCTGATGCTCGATCCGCGCACCACCCTCCTCGACGCGCTGCGCGAACGGCTGCACCTCACCGGCACCAAGAAAGGCTGCGACCAGGGCCAGTGCGGCGCCTGCACCGTGATCGTTGACGGGCGCCGGATCACCTCGTGCCTGACCCTGGCCGTGATGCAGGAAGGCCACGACATCACCACCATCGAGGGCCTGGGAACGCCCAGGAACTTGCACCCGATGCAGGCGGCCTTCGTCAGGCACGACGGCTACCAATGCGGGTTCTGCACGCCCGGCCAGATCTGCTCGGCCGTGGCCATGCTCGACGAAGTGAAGGCCGGCATCCCGAGCCATGCGACCCCCGACCTGACGCGCCGGCCGGAGCCGACTGCGGCCGAGTTTCGCGAGCGCATGAGCGGCAACATCTGCCGCTGCGGCGCCTACTCCAACATCCAGGAAGCGATCGCCGAGGTTGCGGGAGTGACGCGATGAAAGCCTTTACCTACGAGAGGGCCAGTTCGCCGGCCCAGGCAGCGGCGGCCGCGGCGGCGACCCAGGGCGCGCGCTTCGTCGCCGGCGGCACCAACCTGCTCGACCTGATGAAGCTGCAGATCGAAACGCCGACGCACCTGATCGACGTCAACGACCTTGGGCTCGACAAGATCGAGGCGACTCCCGAGGGCGGCTTGCGGATCGGCGCGCTGGTGCGCAACACCGATCTCGCGGCCGACGCGCGCGTGCGGCACGACTACGGCGTGCTGGCGCGTGCGCTGCTGGCCGGCGCCTCGGGCCAGCTGCGCAACCAGGCCACGACGGCCGGCAACCTGCTGCAGCGCACCCGCTGCCCCTATTTCTACGATACCAACCAGCCCTGCAACAAACGCAAGCCCGGCAGCGGCTGCGGTGCGATCGGTGGCTTCAGCCGCCATCACGCCATCGTCGGCGCCAGCGATGCCTGCATCGCCACGCACCCGAGCGACATGGCGGTCGCGATGCGCGTGCTCGACGCGACGGTCGAGACGGTGCGTCCGAACGGGTCGGCGCGCACCATCCCGATCGCCGACTTCCATCGGCTGCCGGGCAACACGCCGCACATCGAGAACGCCCTCGAGCACGGCGAACTGATCACCGCCGTGACGCTGCCCAGGCCGCTCGGCGGCGCCCAGCTGTACCGCAAGGTGCGCGACCGCGCTTCCTACGCGTTTGCGCTGGTCTCGGTCGCCGCCGTCGTGCAGCGTGATGGCAGCGGGCGCGTGGCCCTGGGCGGCGTCGCGCACAAGCCGTGGCGCGTGGAAGCCGCCGAGCGCGAGCTGCCGCGCGGCGCCAAGGCCGTCGCCGCCGGGCTCGTCGCGGGCGCGCGCACGACGCCCGACAACGCGTTCAAGGTCGTGCTGGTGGAGCGCACCCTCGCCTCCGTCCTGTCGGAAGCGAAAGGTTGATCCATGAAATTCGACACTCCCGCCACCAGCAACCCGATCGACCAGTTGAAGGTGGTCGGCCAGCCGGTCGACCGCGTCGACGGCCCGGTCAAAACCACCGGCGCCGCACCCTACGCCTACGACCGGCACGACGTGGTCGCCCACGCGGCCTACGGTTACGTGCTCGGCTCGGCCATCCCGAAAGGCCGCATCGTGTCGATGGACCTGGCCGCCGCCAAGGCCGCGCCAGGCGTGATCGCGATCGTCACGGCGCAGACCGCCGGCAAGCTTGCCAAGGGTAAGCTGAACACCGCGCTGTTGCTGGGCGGCCCAGGCATCCAGCACTACCACCAGGCCATTGCGCTGGTGGTGGCCGAGACCTTCGAGCAGGCGCGCGCGGCGGCCCATTTGGTGCGGGTCGAGTATGCACGCGAGAAAGGATCGTTCGACCTGGCGGCCGTGAAGAATACGGCGACCGCCGCCAAAAGCTCCGGCAACGCGGCCGAAACCGCGGTCGGCGATTTCGCCGGCGCCTTTGCCGCGGCGCCCGTCCGGCTCGACGCCAGTTATTCAACCGCGCACGAATCGCACTCGATGATGGAGCCGCACGCGACCATCGCGGCCTGGGATGGCGACCAGCTCACGCTGTGGACCTCGAACCAGATGGTCGCGTGGGCCAGGGACGACATGGCGCGGACGCTCGGCGTGCCGAAGGAAAAGATCCGCGTCATGTCGCCCTACGTCGGCGGCGGCTTCGGGGCCAAGCTGTTCCTGCGCTCGGACGCGGTGCTGGCCGCGCTCGGCGCGCGCGCGGCGCGGCGGCCGGTCAAGGTGTCGCTGCAGCGCGCCCTGATCCCCAACAACACGGTGCACCGATCGGCCACGATGCAGCGCATCCGGATCGGCGCCACCAGGGACGGGAAGATCACTGCCATTGCGCATGAAAGCTGGTCGGGCGACCTGCCTGGCGGCAAGCCCGAGGCGGCGGCGATCCAGACCCGCGCGCTGTACGCCGGCGCCAACCGCATGACGGCGAACCGGCTTGCCGTGCTCGACCTGCCCGAAGCCAACGCGATGCGCGCACCGAATGAAGCGCCCGGGCTGGCGGGACTGGAAATCGCGATGGACGAGATGGCGGAAAAGCTCGGCATGGATCCGGTCCGGTTCCGCATCATCAACGACACCCAGGTCGTGCCCGACTATCCGGGCAAGCCGGCGTCGGGCGACCCGCAATCGAAGGCGCCCCAGGCGCGCGAAAAACCGGATACGCATCCGCCGTTCTCGAAACGCCAGCTGGTCGAGTGCTTCCGGGTCGGCGCCAAGCGCTTTGGCTGGGACAAGCGCAACCCGCAGCCCGGACGGGTACGCGATGGACGCTGGCTGGTCGGCATGGGCGTGGCCGCGGCGTTCCGCGACAACCTGCTGACCAAGTCCGCGGCGCGCGTGCGCCTCGACCGGCGCGGGGTCGTGACGGTCGAGACCGACATGACCGACATCGGCACCGGCAGCTACACCATCATCGCCCAGACCGCCGCCGAGATGATGGGCGTGCCGCTGGACAAGGTGCAGGTTCGGCTGGGGGACTCGAGCTTTCCAGTGTCGTGCGGCTCCGGCGGCCAGTGGGGAGGCAACAACTCGACCGCCGGCGTGTATGCCGCATGCCTGAAGCTGCGCGAAGCGGTGGCGCAGAAAGCGGGCATCGACGCCGCCGATGCCGTCTTCGCGGACGGGCACGTGCGTTCCGGCTCGCGCAGCGTCCTGCTTGCCGACGCGGCTGGCGAGCGCGGCCTGGTCGCCGAGGACCACATCGAATACGGCGACCTCGACAAGAAATTCCAGCAATCGACCTTCGGCGCCCATTTCGTCGAGGTCGGCGTCGATGCGGCCACGGGCGAGACGCGGGTGCGGCGCATGCTGGCCGTTTGTGCGGCCGGGCGCATCCTCAACCCCAAGACCGCGCGCAGCCAGGTGATCGGCGCGATGACGATGGGCGTGGGCGCCGCGCTGATGGAAGCGCTGGCGGTGGATACGCGCTACGGCTATTTCGTCAACCACGACCTGGCGGGCTACGAAGTACCGGTGCATGCCGACATCCCGCACCAGGAGGTAATCTTCCTGGACGAGACCGATCCCGCCTCGTCGCCGATGAAAGCGAAGGGCGTGGCGGAACTGGGGATCTGTGGTGTCGCGGCGGCCGTCGCGAATGCGGTCTACAACGCGACCGGCGTGCGGGTGCGCGACTATCCCGTCACGCTGGACAAGTTGATCGAACACATGCCGCAGATGGTCTGATGCAGGAAGGCGCGGCCAGTTGATATAATTTGCGTATGCATAGGCTGGCAAAAACAAAAGTGCTGCACGCGTGGATTGCCCTGCTGGCTTTCCTGTTCGGCGTGCTCGCGCCGACGGTTTCGCACGCCCTTGCTGCCTCGGCCGCACAGGCGCAGCCGGCCGAGATCTGCACCAGCGCCGGTATTCAATCCCTTGTCCATGCGTCCGGACATGACGTAGAACAGTCGTCCGATTCTATCCTGCACGGCTTTAAACACTGCGAGTTCTGCGGCATCCACGCGGGCTCGTTCGCGTTCCCGTCCCCACCGATGCTGGTGTTTGCCGTTCTCGACGGGCACGATCTCTTCCCTTCCCTCTTCTACCAGTCTCCGTCGCCGCTGTTCGCCTGGACAGTCGCCAACTCGCGGGCGCCGCCAGCAGCCCTGGCCTGATTCGTCGCAAGCTTTCCTTTCGCGACGCATCTCGCGCACCACATCGCGCAGCCGTCACGTTACTGTGAACCCGGCGGGCAGCCAACGCTGTCCAAGGCCTGGTCGCGTCACGCGCGGTCCCGGCCGCAGCGGCCACCTGCTATTGGAAAGACCAGAGGAAAAGGTATGAACAGAATCACCCTGGCCGTGCTGGCGGCAATGTCGCCCGCGGCGTTCGCGCAGGATACGGCCGACACGCCTGCGCGCGCCCCGGTCAAACAGCTCGGTACCGTCGTCATCACCGGCAACAGGCCGACCTCGCTCCCCACGCAAATCCCGACCACGATCGAAGGGATCACCAGGGCGGAGATCGACCGCAGCATCAATGCAACTGATGCCGAGGACGCACTGAAATACCTCCCCAGCCTGCTCGTTCGCAAGCGCTATGTCGGCGACTACAACCACGCGGTCATGTCGACCCGCGCTTCGGGCACCGGCAACAGTGCGCGCTCGATGGTCTACGCCGATGGCATCTTGCTGTCGAACTATCTCGGCAACGGCGCCACTTTCGCGCCGCGCTGGGGCATGGTGAGTCCGGAGGAAATCGAACGGGTCGACGTGCTGTACGGACCTTTCTCAGCGGCCTACGGCGGCAATTCGGTCGGCGCCGTGGTCGACTACGTGACGCGGATGCCGAGCAAGTTCGAGGCGCACGCCAAGCTGGCGCTGTCGCACCAGCCCTTCGAGCTGTACAACACGGATGACAGCTACACTGGCAAGCAGATGAGCGTTTCGCTTGGCAACCGTGTCGGCCGCTGGTCATGGTTTATCGACCTGAGCCGCATCGACAGCGAGGGCCAACCATTGACCTTTCCCACCCGCTACGTCAGTGCCGGGCCCGTCTCTGCTGCAGGCGTCAAGGTGACCGGCGCGGTTTCGGGCCGCGATCGGAGCAATCGCGACTGGTTCATTCTGGGCACCGGGACGCAATACCACACGGTGCAGGACCACGTGAAGGCCAAGCTCGCCTATGACCTGTCGCCAACGGTGCGCGCGACCTACACATTCGGCTCATGGAAAAACGATGCGCACGGACGGTCCACGTCGTACCTGCGCGATGCATCCGGGCAGCCGGTGTATGGCGGCGCGGTCAACATCGGCGGCAGGAGCTATAGCCTCGCCGGCGCAGACTTCAACTCGTCCGACGAGGACCTGCAGCACTACATGCACGGGCTGTCGGTCAAGAGCAATACCAAAGGCGTGTTCGACTGGGAAGTGACCGGCAGCCTCTACGACTACGACAAGGACCTGCTGCGCGCCCCGACCATCGCGCTGCCAGCAGCGCTGACAGGCGGCGCGGGACGCATCGTCAACCAGGGCGGCACCGGCTGGAACACATTCGCGGCGAAAGGGATCTGGCGTCCCGCGGGGCCGGCGGGCGCGCACATCGTCGAATTCGGTTACCAGCGGGAAGCCTACAAGCTGGCGAGCATCGAGAACGCTACCAATGACTGGCTGCGCGGCGAGCCGGCGGCGCGCAACCAGGCCTTCAGCGGCAGGACCGAAACAAACGCCCTGTACGCGCAGGACACCTGGAAGTTCGCTCCGCGCTGGAAAACCGTGCTGGGTGTGCGGCTCGAAAACTGGGCGGCAACCGAAGGCAAGACTTCGAATGCAAGCAGCATCGTGCTGCAGGGTTCGCGGCATCAGACCTGGTTGTCGCCGAAAGCGGCGCTGGCCTACCAGCTGACTCCCGACTGGGTCGTGAAAGCTTCGCTTGGCCGCGCGGTGCGCATGCCGACCGTGTCCGAGTTGTACCAGGGCGGCATCAACGCGGCCGGCACGCTGATCAATAACGACCCCAACCTGCAGCCGGAGAAATCGTGGACCGGCGAGCTGAGCGCCGAGAGGCAGCTCGAGGCCGGGACGCTGCGGCTGACGGCCTTTGGCGAGCGGACCAGGGATGCCCTGTATTCGCAGACCAATGTGCTCGTGACGCCCAACGTCACCAATGTCCAGAACGTCGACCGGATCAACACCAAGGGACTGGAAGTGGCGTACTCGGCGAATGACGTGCTGCTGCGGGGCCTGGATCTTGGCTCCAGTGTCACGTGGACCGATTCAAAAATCAGGCGCAACGACAAGTTCCCTGCCAGCGTGGGCAAGTGGCAGCCGCGGATCCCGCAATGGCGAGCCACCGGCGAGGCTACCTACCGCGCCAGCGACGCGCTCGCGCTGACGCTGGCCGCCCGGTACAGCGGAAAGCAGTACTCGACGCTCGACAACTCCGATCCCAACGGTTTCGCGTACCAGGGCGCCAGCAAGTACTTCACCGTCGACGCGCGCATGACCTACCGTCTCGACAAGCACTGGACGGCGGCCATCGGCATCGACAACCTGAACAACTATCAATACTGGAACTTCCACCCTTATCCGCAGCGCACTTACGTCGCGGAGCTGAAGTTCGATCTCTGAAACCTCGGTCTCGGCCGAGGTGACTCGCTACAGCGGGTTCAGCACGCGCTTTGCTTCAGGCGTTCGACTTCGAGGCCGAACAGCGGACGCAACCGTGTGCCGATGACGTTTCCGACGAACGCGGCGACGAGCCAAAGCCAGCCGTGCAGGCTTCC
>JBJMVW010000040.1:0-2181 GCA_045810465.1 Massilia sp.
GACCCGGATGGTGTGGTCGAAGGTGAACCAGTCCTCCCACGGCTGCGCCAGCACCAGATCGTAGATGTCATTCTCGTTCTGGTAGCCGGTGACGGCCATGCGCATCAGCACGCGCGAGGCGATGCGCGAGTGCAGGTTGACGCGGTAGGCGTCGACCATGGTCCCCGAGCAGTGCACACCGCCCGGCACCTGGTTGTGCACCTTCAGCGTGGTGCTTTGCTGGGCGATCTCGGCCAGTTCTTCGGCCAGTGCCGCCTCCATGCCGCGCGGGCATGGGCAAAAATACGAGGTCATGGGAGTACCCTTTGTCCGTGAGAGAAAAATAAACAGGTGGCGCGGCGCCCAGCCGCGACCGCCGTGAAGACCTTATTGCTGCAGCAGGCGCTCGACGAAATCGAGCCGGTCCTGGCCCCAGAACCCGTGCCCGTCGACGACATACCAGGGCGAGCCGAACACGCCCGCGGCGATTGCCTCGTCGGTATGGCGCTGGTACAGCGCCGCTACCGGCGCCGCGTGTGCGTCCGCCAGCAGCATGCGGGCGTCCAGGCCCGCGTCGCCGGCAACCTCGGCCAGCGTGACGTCGTCCGCGATATCGCGCTCTTCCACCCACAGCGCGCGCATGATGGCACCCGCCAGCTCCAGCGCGACGTCGGCGTTGAACCCTTCGCGCGCGGCGGTGATCAGCTTTGCGGCGGGGCCAGGGTCGACCGGGAAGAACTTCGGCTCGGGATTGAGCCGCAGGCCGAGGAAATCGGACCAGCGCTTGAGCTCCTGCAGCCGGTAGGCCTGGCGCTGCGGCGCGCGCTTGGCCAGCGGCAGCCCGCCCGACACGCCGAACACCTTGCCCAGGTCGAACGGCTTCGGCTCGATCATCGCGCCGTACTGCCGGGCCAGCATCAGCAGGCGCTCATGCCCCAGATAGGTCCATGGCGAGTTCGGCGTGAAGAAATACTGGATGACTTTGCTCATCGGACGCAATCAGAAAGGTTTGACCACGACCAGGATCGTGATCGCCAGCAGCAGCAGGACGGGAACCTCGTTGAACCAGCGATACCACTTGTGGCTACGCTGGTTGGCGCCGTTCTCGAATTTTTTGAGCAGCGACCCGCACGCGTGATGGTAGCCGATCACCAGGATCACCAGCGCCAGCTTGGCGTGCAGCCAGCCTCCCTTGAAGCCGTAGCCCAGCCACAGCCACAGGCCGAGCAGCAGCGCGGGCACCGCCAGCATGCCGGTGAAGCGGTACAGGCGGCGCGCCATGCCGAGCAGGCGCTCGCGCGCGGGCGGGTTGGTTTCCTGCGCCAGGTTGACGAAGATGCGCGGCAGGTAGAACAGGCCGGCGAACCAGGATGCGACGAAGACGATGTGGAAGGCTTTAATCCAGAGCATGCGGATCCCGATGTCAGCTGCGAACTTCGCCGTGACCGAACACGACGTACTTGAGCGAGGTGAGTCCTTCCAGCCCGACCGGGCCGCGCGCATGCAGCTTGTCGTTCGAGATGCCGATTTCGGCGCCGAGGCCGTATTCGAAGCCGTCGGCAAAGCGCGTCGACGCGTTCACCATCACCGAGGCCGAGTCGACCTCGCGCAGGAAGCGCAGCGCGTCGCTGTAGTCCTCGGTGACGATCGCATCGGTGTGCTTCGACGAATATGTGTTGATGTGGTCGATTGCCTCGTCGATGCCGGCCACCACCTTGACCGCCAGGATCGGCGCCAGGTATTCGGTGCTCCAGTCATCCTCAAGGGCCTGGGCCAGGTACGGGTAGCCGGCCAGGATCGCGTGGCCCTCGGGGTCGGCGCGCAGCTCGACCTGCCTGGTCTCGTACAGGGCGGCCAGCTGCGGCAGCACCGCGGGCGCGATGGCGCGCGCCACCAGCAGCGTTTCCATCGTGTTGCAGGTCCCGTAGCGGTGGGTCTTGGCGTTCATCGCGATCGGCAGCGCCTTGGCCAGGTCTGCGCGGCTGTCGATGTAGACGTGGCAGATGCCGTCGAGGTGCTTGATCATCGGTACCGTCGCTTCCTGCATCAGGCGCGCAATCAAACCCTTGCCGCCGCGCGGCACGATCACGTCCACGTATTTTTCCATCGCCACGAGGTGCCCGACGGCGGCGCGGTCGGTGGTCGCAATGACCTGTACGCCGGTCTCCGGCAATGCTGCGGCGCGTAGGCCGTCCTGAACGC
>JBJMVW010000041.1:0-101207 GCA_045810465.1 Massilia sp.
CCGCCTGTTCGGTAAAGTCACCAACCTGACCGACTACGGCGCCTTCGTCGAAGTCGAGCAGGGCATCGAAGGCCTGGTGCACGTGTCGGAGATGGACTGGACCAACAAGAACGTGGCGCCGAACAAAGTTGTCCAGCTGGGCGACGAAGTCGAAGTCATGGTCCTGGAAATCGACGAAGAGCGTCGTCGTATCTCGCTGGGCATGAAGCAGTGCAAGCAGAATCCGTGGGACGAGTTCGGCATGACCCACAAGAAGGGCGACAAGGTCAAGGGTTCGATCAAGTCGATCACCGACTTCGGCGTGTTCATCGGCCTGCCGGGCAACATCGACGGCCTGGTGCACCTGTCCGACCTGTCGTGGACCGAAGCTGGCGAAGAAGCCGTGCGCCGCTTCAAGAAGGGCGACGAGCTGGAAGCCATCGTGCTGGCAATCGACGTCGAGCGCGAGCGTGTTTCGCTGGGCGTGAAGCAGCTGGAAGGCGACCCGTTCAACAACTACTCGGCGATGAACGACAAGGGTTCGCTGGTCACCGGTACCGTCAAGTCGGTTGAGCCGAAAGGCGCCGTGATCGCGCTGAGCGAAGAAGTCGAAGGCTACCTGCGTGCGTCGGAAATCTCGCGTGACCGCGTGGAAGATGCCGGCACCCACCTGAAGGTTGGCGACAAGGTTGAAGCGCTGGTCATCAACATCGACCGCAAATCGCGCAGCATCCAGCTGTCGATCAAGGCGAAAGACAATGTCGAGACCCAGGAAGCCATGCAGAAGATGGCTGCCGCCGACAACAACGCTGCATCGGGCACCACCAGCCTGGGCGCGCTGCTGAAGGCCAAGTTCGACAACAAGGGCTAAGCCGCTCGGGGCGACCAGATGACGAAGTCCGAGCTGATCAACCGCCTCGCTGAGCGTTATTCGCAGCTGGTGGCGAAGGATGCGGAGTACGCTGTCAAGACCATCCTCGATGCGATGACCAACGCCCTGGCGACGGGCCAGCGCATCGAGATCCGGGGTTTCGGCAGCTTCTCGCTGAACAGCCGGCCGCCGCGCATCGGACGCAACCCGAAGTCCGGCGACAAGGTGATGGTGCCCGAAAAACGGGTACCCCACTTCAAGCCGGGCAAGCAGTTGCGCGAGCGGGTGGACGCGATGGTCGGGCAACCGATCATCGAAGACTGAGTCGTCTGCCGCGTGCAGGCCAAAAACGGCGTCCTTGCGGATGCCGTTTTTTTTGTTTGCTTGAAATGTGGAATGCACCAGGAACACTAGTGGTAGCAGCGCCGCGAGCCCGCACCTCTAGCACGTCATTCCCGCGAAGGCGGGAATCCCAGTTTGCGTGCGCGGCTACGGCAGTGGTCCTGGTCCGCAACGTAACTGGGGTTCCCGCCTCCGCGGGAACGACGATTCTGGCCTTATCGGCTGACTAAGCCCAGCCCGCTTCTTTGAAATATCGCCCCGGATATGCGACACTGCGCGTTTGTAGAAACCAGTAACAGGACCTGCTGATGAAATTTGTGAACACCATCGTTGGATTTATCCTGTTCGTGCTGTTTTTCGGCTTTGCGCTGAAGAACACGCAGGAAGTCGACCTGCATTTTTTCCTCAACTATGAATTGCGCGGCCCGCTGGTGCTGATGCTGCTGGCCTTCTTCGTGGCCGGCGCCGCCCTCGGGATCCTGGCTGTGACGCCAACCGTGTTCCGTCACCGCCGCGAAAGCTCGCAGCACAAGAACACCATCCAGGCGCTGCAGAGCGCGGCCGGCACCGGCACCGCCCAGCCGCAGCCGGACAGCGTGAATACCGCGCGCTAAGCGCCTACGAACAACAAAAGACTCGCATGGAATTTGAAATTTGGTGGCTGCTCGGCATCCCCGTCTTCTTCGCCCTGGGCTGGATTGCCGCCCGGGTCGATATCAAGCAGCTCGTCTCTGAATCGCGTAGCTTGCCTAGCGGCTACTTCAAGGGCCTGAACTTCCTGCTCAACGAGCAGCCCGACAAGGCCATCGACGCCTTCATCGAAATCGTCAAGCTGGACCCGGAAACGGCCGACATGCACTTTGCGCTGGGCAACCTGTTCCGCCGCCGCGGCGAGACCGAGCGCGCCATCCGCGTGCACCAGAACCTGCTGTCGCGCCCCGACTTGCCGCTGGAACAGCAGGTGCATGCGCAGTACGAGCTGGGCATGGACTACCTGAAGGCCGGCCTGCTGGACCGCGCCGAGGAAACGTTCAACCTGCTGGTCGACACCCAGTACGCGGTGCAGGCGCGCCGCGCGCTGCTCGAGATCTTCCAGCGCGAAAAGGAATGGCGCCGCGCGATCAAGGCCGCCGAGGGCCTGCAGGAAGCGGGCGCCGGTGCGCTGAACAAGGAAATCGCGCAGTTCTACTGTGAACTCGCGCAGGATGCGCTGGTGCACATGGACACCGCCGAAGCGATGGCGCTGCTCGACAAGGCGCTCCAGGCCGACCGCAAGAACGTGCGCGCCACCATGCTGTGCGGCGATGCGCTGCTGGCCAAGGGCGACATCGAAGGCGCGCTCAAGACCTGGCGCCGCGTCGAGCAGCAAAGCGTGCCGCACGTGGCGCTGGTGGCCGCGCGCCTGATGGACGGCTACCGCAAGGTCGGCCGGGCGCAGGAAGGCGTCAACCTGTTGCGCTCCTACCTGGCGGAAGCGTCATCGATTGATCTGATCGAGGTCGTGTTCAAGGCAGTAATTGAACTAGACGGCGTGGAAGCTGCCAAACAGCTGGTGGTGGAAGAGCTGCGCCGCAATCCGACCCTGCTCGGCCTCGACAAACTGCTCGAAGCGCGCCTGATGGACGCGCCGGCCCATGTGTGGGAAGAGCTGTCGATGGTCAAGAACCTGGTCCACGGTTATACGCAGAAACTGGCGCGCTACCAGTGCAGCCACTGCGGTTTCAAGGCCCGCCAGTTTTACTGGCAGTGCCCGGGTTGCAGCCGGTGGGAAACTTACCCGCCGCGCCGTACCGAAGAACTCAATGTCATGAACTAACAAATGAAGATTACGATTATCGGCACCGGCTATGTAGGCCTCGTTACGGGCGCCTGCCTGGCTGAATTGGGCAACGACGTGTTCTGCCTCGACGTCGACCAGAAAAAGATTGACCTGCTAAACAACGGCGGCATCCCGATCCACGAGCCCGGCCTCGAGGAAATCGTCGCCCGCAACCGCGCCGCCGGGCGCCTGCGCTTTTCGACCGACGTCGCCGCCAGCGTTGCCCACGGCACGCTGCAGTTCATCGCGGTCGGCACCCCGCCCGACGAGGACGGCTCGGCCGACCTGCAGTACGTGCTGGCCGCCGCGCGCAGCATCGGCCGCCACATGGACGACTTCAAGGTCATCGTCGACAAGTCGACGGTCCCGGTGGGCACCGCCGACCGCGTCGGCGCCGCGATCCGTGAAGAGCTGTCCGCGCGTGGCGCCAAGGCCGCATTCTCGGTGGTCTCGAATCCCGAATTCCTGAAAGAAGGCGCCGCGGTCGAGGACTTCATGCGCCCGGACCGCATCGTCATCGGCCACGACGAGAGCCAGGGCGGCCATCGCGCACGCGACCTGATGAAGCTCCTGTACGCGCCGTTCAACCGCAACCACGAGCGTACCTACTGGATGGACGTGCGCTCGGCCGAATTCACCAAGTACGCGGCCAACGCCATGCTGGCGACCCGCATCTCGTTCATGAACGAGCTGGCCAACCTCGCCGACCAGGTCGGGGCCGACATCGAGGCCGTGCGCCACGGCATCGGTTCCGATCCGCGCATCGGCCACAGCTTCCTGTACGCCGGCGCCGGCTACGGCGGCTCCTGCTTCCCCAAGGACGTGCAGGCGCTCGAGCGCACCGCCCGCCAGTACGACCAGGAGCTGCTGATCCTGCGCGCGGTGGAGGCGGTCAACGACCGCCAGAAGCAGGTACTGGGCCGCAAGGTGGTCGACCGCTTCGGCCAGGACCTGGGCGGCAAGCACTTCGCGGTGTGGGGCCTGGCGTTCAAGCCGAACACCGACGACATGCGCGAGGCGCCGGCCCGCGTCCTGCTGCGCGAACTGGTCGAGCGCGGCGCCACGGTGGCGGTGCACGACCCGGTCGCCATGGCCGAGGCCAAACGCGTGTTGGCGCTCGACCTCGGCGACGAGCAGCTGGCGCGCATCCGCTTCGCCAGCAGCCCGATGGACGCGCTGGACGGCGCCGAGGCGCTGGTGATCGTCACCGAATGGAAGGCGTTCCGCAGCCCCGACTTCGAGCAGATCAAGGCGCGCCT
The DNA here is from genome assembly GCA_045810465.1 of Massilia sp. GTDB lineage: Bacteria > Pseudomonadota > Gammaproteobacteria > Burkholderiales > Burkholderiaceae_D > Telluria. The sequence continues at coordinate 4,271 of JBJMVW010000041.1, forward strand.
CACGAACCCGGTCATCATCGACGGCCGCAACCTGTTCGAGCCAGACCTGATGACCGAGGTCGGCATCGAATACCACGGGATCGGCCGTTCGGTCCTGACCCGCAAATGAGCCACGAGATCCCAAGCCGGCTGCTGGCGCCGGACAGCTACCGCAACACCGCTGCGCCGGATCTCGATAATGTGCGCCTGCTGGTGGTCGGCGACGTCATGCTCGACCGCTACTGGTTCGGCGACGTATCGCGTATTTCGCCCGAGGCGCCAGTGCCGGTGGTGCGCATCGAACGGCGCGAGGAGCGCCTGGGCGGCGCGGCCAACGTCGCGCGCAACGCCGCCGCGCTGGGCGCCCACTGCGGCCTGCTCGGCGTGGTCGGGGCCGATGAAGCCGGCGCCCAGGTCGAACACCTGCTGCGCCACTCCGCGATCCACAGTTACCTCAAGCGCGACGACGCCATCTCGACCATCATCAAGCTGCGCGTGATTGGGCGCCAGCAGCAGATGGTGCGCATCGACTTCGAGGACGCGCCGACCGAAACCGTCCTGCGCGACAAACTGACCCACTTCAACGCGCTGCTGCCCGGCTACGACGTGATCGTCCTGTCCGACTACAACAAGGGCAGCCTGGTCAACGTCGCCGAGATGATCCGCGCCGGGCGCGCCGCCGGCAAGATCGTGATGGTCGACCCGAAGGGCGACGATTTCTCGCCCTACGCCGGCGCGACCATCCTGACCCCCAACAAGTCGGAACTGAAACGCATCGTCGGCAACTGGAAGACCGAAGAGCAGCTGACCGCCAGGGCCCAGGGCCTGCGCGAGGAACTGGGGCTGGACGCGCTGCTGCTCACGCGCTCGGAAGAGGGCATGAGCCTGTACACGGCCGACGAGGTGCTGCACGTGCACGCCGACGCGCGCGAGGTGTTCGACGTCTCGGGCGCGGGCGACACCGTCATCGCGACCATGGCCGCGATGCTCGGCGCCGGCCTGCCGATGTCCGAGGCGCTGGCGATGGCCAACCGTGCAGGCGGCATCGTGGTCGGCAAGCTGGGTACGGCGACGGTCACGCGCGAGGAGCTGTTTGGCGAGCGCCGCGCCGCGGGCGCTTGATCGTTCACAAGGCCGCGCGTCAACCGCAACGGGGCTCAATCGTTAATGGAGCATGGACGGCAGCCCGCCGGCCAGCTATCCAAGACAATGGAGATAACCACATGATCAAGAAACTGATGCTTGCAGTTGCCACGCTGGTCGCCACGATGAGCTTCGCGTTTGCCCAGGTCGACGTCAACAAAGGCGACGCGGCTGCGCTCGATTCGGTCAAGGGCGTGGGTCCCGCCATGTCCAAGCAGATCCTCGACGAGCGCGCCAAGGGCGAATTCAAGGACTGGGCCGACTTCCAGAAGCGGGTCAAGGGCGTGGGTGAAAAGCGCGCCGCCAAGCTGTCGCAGGCCGGCCTGCAGGTGAACGGCAAGTCGAAGGAAGGCGCCCCAATGGTCGCCAAGGCCGCCGACGCCAAGGCCGACAAGAGCGCAAAACCGGCGGCGGGAAAGGCGGACACCAAGGCGGACGCCAAGGCCAAGCCGGCGCCGGCCAAGGCTTCAATGTAAGCATCCCGCCTGCGCTCACCGCGCACGCGTAACAAAAGCCCCGCAGGTGCGAGCCCCGGGGCTTTTCCGTTTTGATGGCCCCCCGCGCGTCGTCCTCGCGGAAGCGGGGACCCATGCTGAATCTCCGACGGGCGCCGCAGCATAGCCGCCATGACATCTCCAGGTTTGCTCAGCATGGATTCCCGCGTCCGCGGGAATGACGTGTTGGCGTCAGCGGCGCCCCCACAAATACATGTTTTTTTGCATGTATTTACATCATCATCACCCCCGGGCATGCGAAGATATTGTTGCTTGATTGAAGCCCAACAATTCGAAGGATTCCCATGCCTCACGCCCGCATCCGCAGCGGCCTGCTCGCCGCCCTCCTTGCCGCCACCGGCTCCGCCATCGCCGCCACGCCTGCCAAAGCCCCGGACGTCGGCCGCCACCAGGCCGACATCGACAAGATCGTTTCCGAAGTCTCGGCCAAGCGCATCGAAGGCTATATCCGCAAGCTGGTCAGCTTCGAGACCCGCCACACGATGTCGGACACGACCTCGGACACGGTCGGGATCGGCGCCGCGCGGCGCTGGATCAAGAGCGAGCTGGAGCGTTGCGGCGCGAGCACCCGCCTGCAGGTCGCGTTCGACAGCCATGTCGCCCCGGTTTCGGCGCGCATCTCGCGCCCGACCGAGATCGTGAACGTGGTCGCCACGCTGCCCGGCACCCAGCAGGCCTCGAAGGACCGCATGTACGTGGTCAGCGGCCACTACGACTCGCGCAATACCGACGTGATGGACGCGAGCGGCAAGGCGCCGGGCGCCAACGACGACGCTTCGGGAACCGCGGCGGTGATGGAACTGGCCTGCGTGATGGCGCACCACAACTTCGACGCCACCATCGTATTCATGGCCGTGGCCGCCGAAGAGCAGGGCCTGATCGGCGCCACCCACTGGGCGGAGCAGGCGAAGCAGAACAACCTGAACGTCGCCGGCATGTTCACCAACGACATCATCGGCAGCTCGCGCGCCGACGACGGCCGGGTCGATACCAGCCAGGTGCGCCTGTTCGCCGAGGCGCTGCCTGCAACCAAGGAAGTGAGCGACGCCAACCGCATGCTGCTGCAGACCGGCGGCGAGAACGATTCGATCTCGCGCCAGCTGGCGCGCCACGTGAAGGAGCAGGGCGAGCGCTATGTGAAGGGCTTCAAGGTCAACGTGATCCAGCGCCGCGATCGCTACCTGCGCGGCGGCGACCACATGCCGTTCCTCGAGCGCGGCTACGCGGCGCTACGCTTCACCGAGCCGAACGAGGACTTCTCGCACCAGCACCAGAACCTGCGCACCGAGGACGGCAAGGTCTACGGCGACCTGGTCGAATTCGACGACTTCAACTACATCGCCAAGGTGGCGCGCGTGAACGCGGCGGCGCTGGCGACGCTGGCGCTGGCCCCGGCCGCGCCGCGCGAGGTGAAGGTACTGACCGACAAGCTGGTCAACGATTCGACCCTGGTCTGGGCGCCGAACCCGGAGCCCGACCTGGCCGGCTACCGCATCGTGTGGCGCGAGACCACCGCGCCACAATGGCAGGGTTCGCTGTTCGTCGGTAACGTTACCGAGGCGACTGTGAAATTGTCGAAGGACAATGTCTTCTTCGGCGTGCAGGCAGTGGACAAGGACGGCAACGTCAGCGTGGCGAGCTATCCGGCGCCGAAGCGCTGATTAACCATTCCGGATGGCGGTAGGGTGGGCACCCCGTGCCCACGCGTACGTTCGCACAGTGCCTGCATCCGCGTGGGCACGGGGTGCCCACCCTACGAAGCGGGCGCTCACGCCGCCTGCCCCTCCAGGTACGCATGCACCTGCGCCACCACGGCGGCGCCTTCCCCGACCGCCGCCGCGACCCGCTTGGTCGACCCGGCGCGCACGTCGCCAATCGCAAATACCCCGGCCGCCGTGGTCTCGAGCTGCCCGTGCAGCGACCCATCCGCATTGAGCATGCGGCCCGTCGTGCGGCAGCGCGCCAGCATCACCTCGGTCCCGGTCATCACGAAGCCGCTGCGGTCGACCTGCACCCCGCAGTCGCCCAGCCAGTCGGTATTCGGATCGGCGCCGATAAACAGGAACAGGTGCCCGATCGCCCTGCGTTCGTGCGCGCCGTCCCGGTTACGCCAGCGTACCGCGCGCAGGCAGTCGCCATCGCCCTCCAGCGCCTCGAGTTCGGTGTGGGGGTGCAGCTCGATATTCGGCGTGGCCGCGATGCGTTCGACCAGGTAGCTCGACATGCTGGCCGCCAGTCCTTCGCCGCGCACCAGCATGTGCACGCGCGCCGCGTTGGCTGCCAGGAACACCGCAGCCTGCCCAGCCGAATTGCCGCCGCCCACCAGCGCGACCTCCTCGCCGCGGCACAGTCTCGCCTCGATCGGCGAGGCCCAGTAGTACACGCCGCAGCCCTCGTAGCGTTCGAGGTCGGCCAGTTGCGGCTTGCGGTAGCGCGCGCCGCAGGCGAGCACCACCGTGCGCGCCTTCAGTTCCGTTCCGTCCGTTAGCCGCAGCCGCAGCGGCGTGCCTCCGGTCAGCAGCTGCGCGCCGCTGGCAGGCACCGCGACCTGGGCCCCGAATTTCTGCGCCTGCACAAAGGCGCGCCCGGACAGCGCGCGGCCCGAAATCCCGGTCGGGAAGCCGAGGTAATTTTCGATGCGCGAACTGGCGCCGGCCTGGCCGCCGAACGCACGCGTCTCGACCACCAGCACCGACAGTCCTTCCGACGCCGCGTACACCGCCGCCGCCAGCCCGGACGGACCGGCGCCCACCACCAGCATGTCGTACAGCGCGTCCTCGGGAAAGCGCGGCAGCATGCCAAGGCAGCGGCCGACGTCTTCGAAGGTGGGATTGCGGCGGATGCGCCCGTCCGGCGACACCACCAGCGGCAACTCGTGCGGCGCCGGCCGGTACATCGCCACCAGGGCTGCCGCCTCGGCGCTGCTCGCGGGGTCGAGTACGCTGTGCGGCTCGCCGTTGGCGGTGAGGAAGCCCTGCAGCCGCAGCAAGCCCGGATGGGTGGCCGGCGCCACCAGCAGCGGCGCGCTGGCGCCGGTTTCGATCAGGCCCACGCGGCGCAGGATCAGCGCGCGCATGATGCGCTCGCCAAGCTCGGCCTCGGCGATCACCAGCGCGCGCAGCGACGGCGGGGAAATTGTCAGCGCTTCGACCTTGCCGAGCGCGCGCCCGGTGACCAGCGCCGGGCGTCCCGACAACTGCGCGACCTCGCCCGAGAACTCGCCCGGTCCTTGTTCGGTGATCAGGCGCTCGTTGCCGAGCCCGTCACATTGCGTGACCGACACGCGGCCGGACAGCACGACCACCAGGCCCGGGCCCGGCTGGCCGGCAACGAACAGCGCCTCGCCGTCGTCCCACCTGCCGTGGCTGCCAAAGCGCCGCAGGCGCGCGATGTCGCTGCCGGGGAGGATCGGGAACATCTGGTAGCGCCGCGTCGCCAGGGTCGGCGTCTCGTGCGCAGGGGCGGGCGCGAGGTTGTCGGAAACGAAATCGGGTGCAGACAGGATACTCATGGCGCGGCCTCCGACCGGGAACGGGGAGGCCCAGTGTAGCAGCCGGGGGACGCTCGTACGCCATCTTGCGTCTCGGATTAGAATTGTGGTTTGAAGAAAACGCGAGAGAGCAAGTAATGGCATACAAGACCATCGAAGACACGATCGGCAATACCCCGCTGGTGCAACTGATGCGTTTGCCCGGCGCCGACGCCGCTGCGCGCAACAACGTTATTCTCGGCAAGTTGGAAGGCAACAACCCGGCCGGTTCGGTCAAGGACCGCGCGGCGATCTCGATGCTGAAGGGCGCCGAGGAACGCGGCCAGATCAAGCCGGGCGATACGCTGATCGAGGCGACCTCCGGCAATACCGGGATCGCGCTGGCGATGGCGGCCGCGATCCGCGGCTACAAGATGGTACTGCTGATGCCGGACAACCTGTCGGTCGAACGGCGCCAGAGCATGGCTGCGTACGGCGCCCAGATCATCCTGACGCCCAAGCACGGCGGCATGGAATACGCGCGCGACATGGCCGAGCAGATGCAACGCGACGGCCAGGGCATCATCCTCGACCAGTTCGCCAACGCCGACAATCCGCGAGCGCACTACGAAACCACGGGTCCTGAAATCTGGCGCGATACGGGGGGGCGCATCACCCATTTCGTGTCGGCGATGGGCACCACCGGCACCATCATGGGCGTGTCGCGCTACCTGAAGGAACAGAACGAGGCGGTGCGCATCATCGGCGCCCAGCCGGAAGAGGGCTCGTCGATTCCGGGCATCCGCAAATGGCCCGAAGCCTACCTGCCGAAGATTTACGAGAAGGCCCGTGTGGACCAGGTGGAAAACGTGAGCCAGGCTGCGTCCGAGCAGATGGCGCGCCGGCTGGCGGCGGAAGAGGGCATCTTCTGCGGGATTTCGGCGGCGGGCGCCTGCGAGGTGGCGTTGCGCATTTCGCAGACGGTGGAAAACGCGACCATCGTGTTCGTGGTGTGCGACCGTGGCGACCGCTATCTGTCGACGGGAGTGTTCCCCGCCTGATACTGCCTGTCCGCGGCGTACGTCGTTCCCGCGCGAGGTGGCCAACAACCACCGTCGTTCCCGCGAAAGCGGGAATCCATGCTGAGCTTGAGCGACATGCGCCTTTTCTGAAGCCGCGATGACGCCCACTCAGCATGGGTTCCCGCCTCCGCGGGAACGACGTTCAAGGGGTGCGGCTATGGGGGCCACAACGGACCAGCTTCCCGTGCGGGGCAAGCCCGACGGGTCAGCGCGCCGGCCTGCAGGCCGGCGCTTGCGTGCTCAGGACTGCTGTTCCTTGTTGCCGGTGCCGCCCGCGCCTGGCGCTGCGCCTTCTTTCGGCTTGAACTGCTTGTCGCTGATGCGGAACTTGTTGCGCCGATCGCCCATCAGGTAACGCAGGTCACGGATCGACAAGTCGCTGACTTCGTGCATGCGGATCAGCAGCGAGGCGCCGACCGGCAGGCGGTGGTGGCGAATCTTCGAGATCACCGGCGGCGCGACTTCCAGTGCGCGCGACAGCGCAGCGTCATTTTTCAGGCGCAGGTTTTCGATGAGCGTGTCCAGCAACCGATTCGGGTTGTACTGCAGCAGTTCATCCGAATCCGAATCGCTATTCATATCAATGCCGACTTGGTTTGTCATTTCATTCATTCCTATTTTGGGTTACGGATCGCTGGCGGCGTTTCGATTCCGGGAAGCTTTCTCAAATATATACTCAATTATACAACTAATTCCTAATCTAATACCTATGAGCAATAAAGATTAGAGGCAGAGTCTCAGTGTGTTGTCTAGTCGCAACATAGCCGCAATGCAATTCTCTCACAAAGTCACCGAAAAAATAATTGTTTTTCACGCAAACTTAAGTGTAGGGTAATCGGATGCCCACCGCCGCACGTTTCGGAACGGTATGCAAGAAAGACAAGAGAACGGGGGGTATCCCCACGCGGGGGAATGTTTCTCAGGAGAACCGGCTCGGGCGAGGGGAGATACCCCTGGGGAGTATCCTAACGGCTGGGCAGGAAAAACCGGCGCGGGAAGGCAGGATTGTGCTTACAAACGGATACAACTTTCAATGCCAGCAATACTTAGATCGGGCGCGCCAGGCGCACGGCGCGTCCGAGCTCGACAACCGACATGGCGTAGAAATAACTCCGATTGTAATTCGTGATAGCAAAGAAATTATCATTGGCGACCCAGTACTCGGTCGGGTCGGCGCCGTTCTGCAGGTCGACCAGGCCGTACAGCCGGCCGGCGGGCAGCCCGGCACGCGTGATCACGCCCGCCGCGGCCAGCTCGTCCGGCTTGTAGCTCGCCGCCAGGCCACGCGTGAGCATCGGTTCCCAGGCGCGGCTCGGCGCCACATCGGCCGAATACACGGGCGGTCCCTGCACCTCGCGGCTCCAGCCGTGGTTGACCAGGAAGTTGGCGACGCTGCCGATCGCATCGGCCGCCGAATTGCGCAGGTCGACCCGGCCGTCGCCATCGAAGTCGACGCCGAACTTGAGGATATTGCCGGGCATGAACTGGGGCATGCCGACCGCGCCCGCGAACGAGCCCTGCAGCGAGAGCGGGTCGACACCGCCCTGGCGCGCGAACAGCAGCGTGTTTTCGAGCTCGCTGCGGAAGAAGGCCATGCGGGCCGCGCGGTTCGGCGCTTCCGGATAGGCGAAGGCGAGGGTGGTCAGGGTGTCGAGCACGCGGAAGCGGCCGGTATCGCGCCCGTACAGCGTCTCGACGCCGATGATGCCGACGATGATCTCGGCCGGCACGCCGTAGGCCTGTTCGGCGCGCGCCAGCGTGTCGGCGTTATCGTTCCAGAAACGCACGCCGGCATTGATGCGGATCGGTTCGATGAAGCGCTCGCTGTACGCATGCCAGTTCTTCGGCTTGCCCGGCGGCGCCGGCTTGACCAGCTGGACCGCCGAGTCGACGAAGCGCACCTGCCTGACCAGTGCGTCGAGTTCGGCGCGCGCAAAGCCGTGTTTGGCGGCCATTTCGTCGACGAAGTCGCGCACGGCTTGCCATTCGCCGAAGTTGACCTGTTCGCCCGAGTAGTCGACTGCGGCGGCCGGGGCGGCCTTCTTGACGGCTTTCGCGTCCTTCGCCCTGGCCGGCTTGGCCTTCGCCGCCTTTGCATGGCTGGCCGCGTGGTGCTGGCTGTTTTTGGCTGCCGCGCCGGCCTCGCCGATCGAAACGGAGGCGGCGAGCAGGGCGGCGAGGAGGGGGACGAGCGGTTTCATCGAAGTTGCGACAGTAAGCTTTTGAGGGTGGCGGCCAGTCCGGAATCCGGTTTGCGCGGCGCATAACGCCAGGCGCTGTAACGGCGCAGGAACTCGGTGGCGGCGGCTTGCCGCTCGGGACCGAGGCCGGCGCGCGCGACGCGCTCGGCATACGCGCTCGGCCCCTCGGCCGGTTCGCGCGCGACACCGAGTTGACCCAGCCGCTGGCACAGCGCGGAGTATAGCGCATCGACCGGGTCGCCCAGCCGGCGTTTGCGCAATAAAGCCGCGCCATACAACAGTGCCCCAGCCAGGGCCAGCAGGGCCAGCGTGCGCCAGTTGGCAAAGCTGGACTGCAGCCGGTCGAGCAGGCCGCGCTGGCGCTCGGGATTGTAATTCAGTACCCACTGGTTCCAGCCGTTGTCGAGCGCGCTCATCGCATAGCGCCAGCGCGCCAGCAGCGAGTCGCCGCCGGTGTCGAACTCCATCAGCCGTCCCAGGCCGGCGATGCCGAACGGCGGCCGCGGCGGCAGCGTATGCGCCATCCCGCGCTGCACGCGCTGTGGCGACACCGCCGCCGTCGGGTCGACCCGCACCCAGCCGCGTCCTGCCAGCCACACCTCGGCCCACGCATGTGCGTCGGACTGGCGCACCGTCAGGTAGCCGTCCAGCGGATTGATCTCGCCGCCCTGGTAGCCGGTCACCACGCGCGCCGGGATGCCGGCGGCGCGCATCAGGAACACGAACGCGCCCGCATAGTGCTCGCAAAAGCCGGCGCGGCTCCCGTACAGGAATTCGTCGACCGGATCGGCGCCCAGCAGCGGCGGCTCGAGCGTGTAGACATAATGTTCATTCGCGAAGCTGCGCAGTACCGCCTGCACCCGCTTGACCGGATCGGGCTCGCCGCGCAAGGCCTGGCCGGCGGCCAGCGCGCGCGGGTTGCGTCCTTCCGGCAGCTGCAGCCATGGGTCGCCGTCCTGCGGCGGCGCCGCGCCCTGCAGCCGGAAATTGGTGTACGAGTCCAGGTCGTAGCGCACGCGCGACGCGATCGGGTAGGCCGCGGTCAGTTCGAATTCGGCCGAGACGTAGGCCAGGTTGCCGCCGATCGCGGGCAGCTGCCCCGGCATCTCGAGCGCGAACAGCCAGCGCGTGTTGGACGGTTCGAGCGTCACCTGGTAGCGCACCGGCTGGCCGCGCACCGACAGCGAGAGCGGCCGCCGGGGGCCGCGGCGTGGCGCCGCCGGCACCCGGGTCCAGGTGCGGCCGTCGAACGCGCCCAGCACCGGGCCGCGCCAGTACAGCTGCGGCGGCGCCGGCGGCGCGCCCTCGAACTTCACGCGAAACGCCGTTTCCTGCGACTGCGCGAGGTTCGACATCTGGCCCGGCGCCATCCGGTCCGACAGGCCCGTGTGGCCGCCCGGGGCATCGCCCGGCATGCCCCACAGCGGCCCCTGGATGCGCGGGAACAGCACGAACAGCGCCAGCGCCAGCGGCGCCGCGAACGCCAGCATGCGCGCGCCGAACATCAGCCGCGTGCGCAGCGGCGGCACGCTGCCCGCGAACTGGAACGAAATCAGTGACGTCAGCAGCGCCACCACCGAGGCCAGCATCACCAGCGCGGTGCCGATGCTTTGCGAGTAGAAGAAGTTGGTCAGCGCCAGGAACAGGCACAGGAACACCACCACGTACAGGTCGCGCCGGGCGTGCATCTCGAGCATCTTGAACGCGACCAGCATGACCAGCATCGCGACCCCGGCGTCGCGCCCGAGCAGCGTGTGATAGGTGTGCAGCACGCCGGCCATCGCGCCGGCCGCGATCGGCAGCAGCAACAGGCTGGGCGGCATGCGCCGGCCCAGCAGCGTGATCGCCGCGCGCCAGGCCAGCGTGGCGCCGCACAGCAGCGACACCCAGGCCGGCAGGTGCGCCGCGTGCGGTCCCAGCACCAGCAGGCTGCTGGCCAGCAGCAGCAAGGTGTCGGCCTTGTCGCGCGGGAGCGCGGCCACCAGCCGCATCATGTTTCGCTCCTGTCGCCGTACAGCGCCAGTGCGCGCAGGCAGGCGGCGCGGTGCGCCGCGCCGAGCGCCGCGTCGAACCACAGGCTGCCGAGCCGGAACGCGTAGGGCAGGGCGCGCTGTTCGGCCTCCAGCACCCAGCGCGTCATGCGCGACAGGCGCAGTTCGAGGTCCAGCTGTGGTGGCAGCGCCGCGAAGTCGAGCACCAGTTCGTCGACCGCGCCGCCCTCGAAGTGCTTGGTCGCGAGCTGGCCGCCGAACGACGGATCGAGCCGCGCGATCTGGCGCCAGGCCAGGTGGCGCAGCTGGTCGCCCGGCTGGTAGCTGCGCACGCCGGCGAAGTCGTCGTGGCCGGCCTGCCCGACGCCCTCGGCGTGGGCGCTGCCGGTGAATGGCAGCGGCGGCGCGTCCGGCTCCGGGAACGGGTACACCAGCGCCTTCAGGTCCGGCTGCCAGTAGCTCCACGCGCCGAACAGCCCGAGCGGGAAGCGCGTGGCCAGGCGCACCCGGGGCGCCGCCAGCCAGCCGCGCCGCGCGGCCGGCGCGGCCAGCGCCAGCGCCGTGCTGCCGCCGGCCGCCACGTCGGCCACGTGGCGCGCTTCGGCGCTGTCGTCAAAGTCGACCCACACTGCGTAGCGGTCGTAGCCGGTGCGGTTGGCCAGTTGCAGTTCGAACTGCGCTTCCTCGCCCGCGAACACCTCGCGCGCGCGCAGCGGGCGCAGGTGCAGGTGCGCCAGGTTGCGGTAGGTGAACACCATGTCGACCAGTGCGCACGAGCCCATCGTGAAGGTCAGCGCGAAGCCCAGGCCAAGGCTATAGTTGATCGAGCCGACCAGCAGCACCAGCAGCAGCGCGCCGAAGCCGCCGCCGGCGCCGGTGGGCAGGATGTACACCCGGCGCTGGCTCAGGAATACCTCGCCGCTGTCGCCCGCGGTCCGGCGCAGCATCCACTGGCCGCGTTTGCGGCGCATCCAGCCTGTCAGCCTTGCCGCCATCGACGATCCCTTACACCGGCACCGATTTCTGCAGCTGCAGCACCAGGTCGCGGCTGGCCAGCGCCATGCCATGCGCCGACTTCAGCGGCCGCAGGCGGTGCGCACAGACCGGCACCAGCACCGCCTGGATGTCCTCGGGGATCACATGGTCGCGTCCCTCCAGTGCAGCCCAGGCGCGGCCGGCCTGCAGCAGCGCGATCGCGGCGCGCGGCGACAGGCCCTCGGCAAACAGGCCGCCCTGGCGCGAGGCCTGGGCCAGCGCCTGCACGTAGTCGACCAGTGCGCTCGACGCGTGGATCTCGCGCAGCGCGCGCTGCGCCGCCGCCAGCTCGGCCGGCTGCATCGCGGCGCCGAGCGTCTTGATCATGCTGCGCCGGTCCTCGCCCAGCAGCAGCGCGCGTTCGGCCGCCGCGTCCGGGTAGCCGAGCGAGAGGCACATCAGGAAGCGGTCGAGCTGCGATTCGGGCAGCGGGAAGGTGCCGACCTGGTGCGCCGGGTTCTGGGTCGCGATCACGAAGAACGGCTCGGGCAGTGCGCGTGTGACGCCGTCGACCGTGACCTGGCGCTCCTCCATCGCTTCCAGCAGGCCGGACTGGGTCTTGGGCGTGGCGCGGTTGATCTCGTCGGCCAGCAGCACCTGGGTGAAGACCGGTCCCGGATGGAACACGAAACCGTTCTTCTCGCGCTCGTAGACCGAGATCCCGGCCACGTCGGCCGGCAGCAGGTCGCTGGTGAACTGGACCCGGTTGAACTTCAGGCCCAGCGAGATCGCCAGCGCATGCGCCAGCGTGGTCTTGCCGACGCCGGGCACGTCCTCGATCAGCAGGTGGCCGCCGGCCAGCAGGCAGGTCAGGGACAGCCGCACCTGCTGGTCCTTGCCGACCACGATCTGGCCGACCTGGCGCGCGGCGGCATGCAATTTATTGAACATGTAAGCCTTCGATGAATCGTTCTTCAGCCCCGGCATGCGGAGGGCGGCTGCGGCGTGGTAGATTAGCGCTATTGGCAATCCACCCTGGCGCCACGGGGCCGTTCCAGCGATTCTATGCGAGAACCGGCCGTCACAGTGGAACGTGGATGAGCGCGGGACCGAAACGAAGCAAACAATGAGCACAGCAATTTACAGCCACCCGGACTGCCTGCGCCACGAGATGGGCGACTGGCACCCGGAGTCGCCGGCGCGGCTGCAGGCGATCGACGACCAGCTGATCCTCGCCCGCCTCGACGGCCTGATCGAACAGCGGCAGGCGCCGCTGGCCGAACTGCCGGCCATCCGGCGCAACCATACCGAGGCCGCGATCGCGCTGGTGCGCGACCACGTCCCGGCCGCGCCCGGCGACTACTATCCGCTCGACGCCGACACCTCGCTGTGCCACTACAGCTACCGGGCCGCGCTGCGCGCAGCCGGCGCGGCGCTGGCCGCGACCGACGCCGTCATCGCCGGCAGCATCGACAACGCCTTCTGCTCGGTGCGCCCACCGGGGCACCATGCGCGCCCGGGCGAGCCGATGGGCTTCTGCCTGTTCAACAACGTCGCGATCGCCGCGCTCCACGCGCTCGAAGCGCATGGGCTGGAACGGGTCGCGATCGTCGACTTCGACGTCCACCACGGGAACGGCACCGCCGACTCCTTCCGCGACGATCCGCGCGTGCTGATGACCAGCTTCTTCCAGCATCCGTTCTATCCCTACCTCGACCCCGAGCCGTACACCGCCAACAGCGTCAACGTGCCGGTGCCGGCGCGCGCCGACGGCGCGCTGGTGCGCAAAGTGGTGCTCGAACACTGGCTGCCGGCGCTGCATGCGTTCCGGCCGCAGATGGTGTTCGTCTCGGCCGGTTTCGACGCCCACCGCGAGGACGACATGGGCGGCATGTGCCTGGTCGAAGCGGACTACGCGTGGATCACGCGCCAGGTGATGGCGGTCGCGAAGGAACACGCCCAGGGGCGCATCGTCAGCTGCCTGGAAGGCGGCTACAACCTGTCGGCGCTGGGCCGCAGCGTGGTCGCACACCTCAAGGTGCTGGCGGAGCTCGACTAGATCGGTCGTGTCCGTAGGGTGGGCAGCTCCACCATCAGCGCTTGCGCGCCCGCGCCGCTGCGCTGCCCACGCGTTCGCACCGCGCCAGAAGTCACGCATGGCAGGCGGCGCGCATCAGCGCGCGCCGCGTCTTCCCGCTCCCCGTTTTACCGTTTTCGCCACACCGCACAAACTGGCTCGCGCGGCAATTGACACGTGCATATCCCAGCCGTAAATTCAACTCAGCCGTTAACCCGGCCGTTCCGCCGTTCCCCCGTCGCATCCGGCGCCCGCCGGTCCCATAAAAAACAACAATGAGGAGAGCATCGTGAGACTTCTGCGCACCCTGTTGGCGTTGTGCCTGCTGGCCGCATGCAGCATGGCTGCCGCCGCCAACTACACCCTGTGGATCAATGGCCGCACCGGCGGCGGCACCGTCGGCGACTACAACAGCTTCGCCTACTGGGGCTCCAGCTCGACCGCGGCAGGCGTCAACAAGAAGGCGGTCAACTGGGACGGCTACAACAGCGTCTCGTCGCAGAGCTACCACATCCGCGACGCGCTCGACTGCTTCTGCACCGGCGCCAACTGGTGCTACGTCGCGACCCACAGCGCCGGCGACCTGATCCTGGGCTACACGCTGGCCAACTACGGCGGCTCGTCACGCATGCGCAAGAACGCGGCGCCCAATTCCGCCGGCGTGTGCGGCAACAGCGACGGCACCGCGCAGGCCGGCTGGAACATCAAGTGGGTGCGCGCCGCCTCGGGCGCCGGCGGCGGCTCGGAACTGGCCGATTCGGGGTCCTGGGCCACCGGCTGGCCGATCGACAACGACCTGAAGACCACCACCGCCCGCGCGATGTACAACCACAACAGCACGCACAACGTCTGGTTCTACATGTACGCCGGCGCCAAGGGCACGCTGTACTCGGGCATCCTGCCGGGGCAGGACGACGAGGCCGTGGCCTACCACAGCAGCGGCGGCGTTTCGGGCGGTTCCGGCGGCTCTTACTGCAACCCGTCCGACTGGTTCTGCAACGACCTGACGCTCGGCACCGCGCTCAACGAGGGCGGCTCGGCCAAGTGGAGCTACCACTCGGTCTCGTTCCGCGACGATAATGAGGCGTACAACCACTACACCAACGGCGCGTGGGGCGGTATCGTGTCGGTGGTCCGAAGTGCGATGGTGAACAGTGCCCTCTGAGCGATCGAGCGACAAATCCGCGCGCGGCTGGCTGCGCCGCTTCCGGCTGCCGCTCGCGCTGCTGCTGGCGGCGGCCGCGGGCGCCGGCTGGTATGCGGCGCGCGGCGACGACGAACCGGCCGCGATCGCCGCCGCGCCGGCCGCCGCAGCCGCGCCCGGACGTCCGTTCTTTACGCCGGTCCCGCCCGGGGGCGGCCTGCCGATGCCCGGCGACCGCGCACGGCGGCGCCAGCAGCTGGTCGACAACTACCAGCTGGCCGACCATACGCTGTGCAGCTACCGCGAAGGCAGCAAGTACCCGAGCGCCTCGCGCCCGATCGCGCAGAACCCCGACCAGGTGTACCCGAACCAGCCGGTCAGCGAGATGAACCCGATGCGGCTGCAGGGCGGCGGCACCGACGCGCGCATCATGCTGCAGACTTCGCAATCGCGCGTCTATATGGCGGCCGGCGAGAGCGTCGCGTTCTCGCTGCGCGCGGTCGACGCCGAGAACAATGTGCAGCCGCTGGTGGTCACGCGTGCGGTCGCTGTTGGCATCACCTACGGCCGCACACGCCCGACGCCCACCGTGCCGGTCAGTTTCGTCGATGACGGCAGCGGCGCCGATCCGGTCGCCGGCGACGGCGCCTTCGCCGCGCTGCTTGCGCCGGGGCAGACCGGCCTGGCCAGCTTCCACGGCACCATCCGCACCGAAGTGCGCTACAGCGCCGGCGGCAGGAACGGTGTGATCCTGTTCGACGTGATTTATTCGCCCGAGCTGCCGGCCAACTGGGCCGGCCCGGTGCGCGAGGTGATTGAAAACGGTTCGCTGGTGTTCGTGCTGCGCGCCGAGGTGCGCCAGCCGGGACGCTACATCGTGACCGGCCGGGTCGACGATGCGCACGGCAAGCCATTCGCGCTGGCGACCTTCAACGACGTGCTCGGTCCCGGGCCGAACGACGTGCGCCTGGCCGTGTTCGGCAAGCTGATGCGCGACCAGGACGCGGCCCTGCCGCTGACCCTGCGCGACGTCGACGGCTACCTGCTCAGGGAAAACGTCGACCCCGACCGCGCGCTGATGCCGCGGCTCGAAGGCAAGGTCGCGGCCAGCAAGGCCTATCCGCTGAACCGCTTCTCGGACGCCGAATGGCAGGGCGAGGAACGCGCGCGCTACCTGGCCGAGTTCGCCAAGGACCTGCAGGCCGCCCGCACCGAACTGTCGTCCTTCGACCCGACCCAGCCGCTGCCGCCGAGCGAGTGCGACGCGCAAGGTCCGCTGCGCTGATCTCGTCGGCGGGCAGCGCCGCACCGGGCGATTCAGTCGGCTTGCCGCCACGCCGCCGGGCGCGCGATTGACGCGCCGGCGGCGGTCCCGCTAGATTGGCCTGGTGCCCGCCGATTTGCGCGACCGCGTCCTTCCCAGCGCAGGCGGACATCCCATTTGGTTTGCCGCCCCGGAGGATCGCATGAGACGTTCGACGCGCGTCACCGTTTCGCTTTGCCTGGTCGCGCTGCCGGGGCTGGCCAGCCTGGCCGGGGCCACCAACTACACGTTGTGGATCAATGGCCGCAACAACCCGGCAAAGATCGGCAACTACGACGATTTCAGCTACTGGGGACCGGCGTCGGTGGCGGCCGGCGTCAACAAGAAGGCGCTCAACTGGGACGGCTACAACAGCATCGGCACCCAGAGCCGCCACGTGCGCAACGGGCTCGACTGCTTCTGCACCGGCCTCAACTGGTGCTACATCGCGACCCACAGCGCCGGCGACATGATGATCGGCTACGTGCTGGCGAACTACGGCGCCTCGATCCGCGCGGTCAAGAACGCCAGGGCCGACGCCAACGGCGTGTGCGGCGACGCCGGGCCGGGCGTGGTCCAGGCCGGCTGGAACATCCGCTGGGTGCGCTCGGCCGCCGGTTCGGCCGGCGGCAGCGAGCTGGCCGATGCCGGGCGCTGGAGCACCGGCGAGCCGCTGGTGCACGAGCACAAGGTCAGCACCGCCCGCGCCATGTACAACCACAACCAGACCTACCACATCTGGTTCTACATGTACGCCGGCGCGCGCGGCACGCTGTACTCATGGCTGCTGCCGGGGCAGGACGACGAGGTGGTGGCCTACCACAGCTCCGGCGGCGTTGCCGGCACCGCGGGCGGCGCCTACTGCAACCCCAGCGACTGGTGGTGCCGCGACCTGACCCTGGGCGCGGGGCCGAACGAGGATGGCTGGCCCAAGTGGGGCAACCATTGGGTGTCCTTCCGCGACGACGGGGAAAACTTCAAGCACTACACCAACGGCAACTGGGGCGGCATCACCGGCGTGCTGCGGGCGGACATGGAAAACCTGGCGCGCTAGCTGGCGCGCTTGTCGGCCAGGTTGCGCTTTTCCTCGGCGCTCAGGCGTTTGCCGGTGATCACCACCACTGGCATTTGCCCGGCTGGCGAGGCCAGCGCGCTCGACTGGGCCGGGACGCGCGCCGGCGGGCGCACGATGCATGCCGCCGCGCAAACCAGGCCGAAACTCAGCATCAGCGCAAACTCCATATTCCTGAACAGTTCCATGTCGCTCTCCTTGAGGGGCGCCCCTGGCGGGCTGTACCGTCAGTGTGCCTTTGCACATGGCAAGGGCTTTGCGCCAGATCAATCGCCATTCCAAACAGCAACTTTCGGCAACATTGCCGGCCGCGCGAGGCGGCCATCGTAAAATAGCGGCTTGATAGAAGAATTCTGAAAGCACAGCATGTCGATACAATGGTTCCCGGGCCACATGAACGCCGCGCGCAAGGAAGCGGCGGAACAGATGGAAAACACCGACCTGGTGATCGAGGTCCTGGACGCGCGCCTGCCCGAAGCCAGCCGCAACCCGATGGTCGAGGAACTGCGCACCTTCCGCCAGCGTCCATGCCTGAAGGTGCTCAACAAGACCGACTTGGCCGACCCGGTCGCCACCGCCGCCTGGAAAGCGTTCTACGACGCCCAGCCGGGCGTGACCGCCTACCCGATGTCCACCAAGAAGCCGGCCGACGTCGCCCGCATTCCCGAGCTGGCCCAGTCGCTGGCGCCGCACCGCGGCGTGCCGACCAAGCCGCTGCGGATCATGATCATGGGCATCCCGAACGTCGGCAAGTCGACCCTGATGAACGCGCTGCTGAAAAAGCGCGTGGCCAAGGTCGGCGATGAACCGGCGGTGACCAAGGTCCAGCAGAAGCTTTATCTGGGCAAGCACATCGTGCTGGTCGACACGCCAGGGATGCTGTGGCCAAAGATCGCGATGGCCAGCGACGGGATGATGCTCGCCGCCAGCCACGCCGTCGGCACCAATGCATTGATCGAGGAAGAGGTCGCGTTCTTCCTGGCCGAACTGCTGCTCGAACGCTATCCGCACTTGCTGACCGCCCGTTACGGCTTCAAGACCGAGGGGCTCGATGGCATCGCGGTGGTCGAGAACGTCGCGGCGCGGCGCGGCTTCCGCGTCAAGGGCGGCGAGTTCGATTTCGAAAAGGCGGCGCACGTGCTGCTGCACGATTACCGCAACGGGGCGCTGGGCAGGATCAGCCTCGAGACGCCGGAGTCGCGCGCGGTGCGGCTGGCGGCGCATCAGGCCGAGATGGCGGAAAAGGCGCGCCTCGCCGAGGAAAAGGCGGCGCAGCGAGCCGCCGACGCGGCGCGCGGCAAACGCGGGACGTAAAGGACATCGCAGGGTACGCACGCGGTACGGGCGCAATTGAAGCTCGTAGGGTGGGCACCCCGTGCCCACGCGAACGTTTGCGTGACGCCGGCTTCCGCGTGGGCACGGGGTGCCCACCCTACAAAAGCTGAAGTTATTGGCTTCCCTGACGGTGCTTCACGCCGCCGCCTCCCCAAACCTGAAACTCGACACCGTCAAGCTTCCGAAGAAGTCATCCTCGTGGTACACGCACGCCGCCGGCTCGTCCTCGGCCGCGCCGAACGCCACCATCAACGGCAGCAGGTGGTCTTCGCGCGGATGCGCCATGCGCGCGTAGGGCGCCCCGCTCCAGTGCAGCAGTGCGACCTTGCGTTCTTCCGGCGTCAGCTCGAGCAGCACCTGCTGCAGCCAGTCGTCGAACTGGCGCGACGCCACCCGTCCGCCAGGCCCGAACTGGCGCAGGTTGTGGAACGACAGCCCGCTGCCGATGATCAGCACGCCCTCGCTGCGCAACGCCGCCAGCGCCCGTCCGGCCTGCACGTGCGCCAGCGGATCCAGGTCGTGCCGGATCGACAGCTGCACCACCGGCATGTCGGCCTCCGGGTAGATCGGGTACAGCATCGAAAAGGTGCCGTGGTCGAAGCCGCGCGCCGGGTCCAGCCCGGCCTCGATGCCAGCCGCGCCGAGCAGTTCGGCCACGCGCTGCGCCAGCTGCGGATCGCCCGGCGCCGGGTAGCGGATCTGGTAAGTATGCGCAGGGAAGCCGCCATAGTCGTAGATCATGCCCGGCGCGCTGCCGGAGGACACCATGAACCTTGGCTCTTCCCAATGGCCGGTGACGACCAGCACCGCCTTCGGACGAACGCCGACCTGGCGCTTGATGTCGACCAGCGAGGCCTCGAGCTTGTCGTAGGTCGCGCCGTACTGGGCCTTCATCCACGGCCATGGGCCTCCTCCGTGCGACACGAAATAGGTGGGCAGGCGTGCTGGCATGGCGTTCTCCGTTATCGATCGGGTACTGGAACGCCATCTTAGCCGATGCCGCCGGTTTTTGCGCCCCCGGGGGGCGGGAACGGCACGGTATCGGCTTGTTAGGTTTATAATCGCGCCGTTCTGGTGCCCGCACGCGCGACCTGCGCGTGCAGTTAAACGGGAAACACGAAGCCGCCTGCCTGCCAGGCTGGCGGCCAACGTGTGCTGCCCCCGCAACGGTAAACAAGCGTCGCCTTGTGCGACTGGCCGCCTCGGATACCACTGTGCGTTTGCATAGGAAGGTGAGGCGGTCTGACTTGCGAGCCCGGATACCGGCCAGGACAGGTGGAAGCGCGCCCGCCGCGTCTTCCGTTGAATCCGGTTTGCGGGGACGCAGGCCGGGGACACTTTCGAAAAAGAGCTCAAATGACTTCTGCTGTTGCTTCGTGCAATGCGCCGGCCCTCAAGCCGCTCGCGCTGGCCTGTGCCGTTTCCCTTTCCTTCATCAGCCTCGCCGCCTTCGCGCAGGAGCAGGTGCTGCCCTCGGTCGTGATCACCGGATCGCGCTTTCCGAGCGACCCGGCGCTGGCCCCGATCGGCGCGACCGTGATCAGCGCCGACGAGATCCGCCGCGCCGGCGCCAGCGACGTGAACCAGGCGATCCGCAAGATCGGCGGCGTGTACGGCCGCCAGAGCCTTGACGCCTCGCCCGACTTCGCGCTCGACCTGCGCGGCTTCGGTTCGAACAGCGCCCAGAACCTGGTCGTGATGGTGGACGGCGTGCGCCTCAACGAAAACGAACTGGCCAGCGCGGTGCTGTCGACGATCCCGATCGACACCGTCGAGCGCATCGAGATCACGCGTGGCGGCGGCAGCGTACTGTACGGCGAAGGTGCGACCGGCGGCGTGATCCAGGTCTTCACGCGGCGCGCCGGCGAAGCAGGAACGCACGGCTCGGTGTTCGCGGAAGCGGGCCAGTTCAACCAGCACGACGTGCGCGGCGCGCTGACGCACCGGATCGATAACCTGTCGCTCGATGCCGCGATCGGCAAGCGCGGCACCGACAACTACCGCGCCAACAGCGATTTCAAGCAAACCAACTTCAGCGGCGGGCTGCAGCTTGCGTACGAGGGCGGCCGCGCCGGCGTGCGGGTCGAGAGCTCGCGCCAGGATTCGCGCTTCCCCGGCTCCCTGACGCTCGAGGAGTTCGAGGCCAATCCGCGCCAGACCAGGACGCCGAACGACTTCGGCTCGCTCGACACCGACCGTGTCAGCGCATTCGCCGAGTATCGCCTGGGCACGGTAGACCTGGCCGCCGAGCTGGCGCACCGCGAGCGCCACGTCGAGGCGACCTACGTGTCCAGCTTCGGCACCTCGAAGTCGGCCTATGACAGCCGCCAGACCCAATTCTCGCCGCGCCTGCGCCAGCTGAGCGCATTCGGCGGCATGCTCAACGAACTGGTGGCCGGCGTCGACCTGATCCGCTGGGAGCGCAAGACCACCGCGAGCTTCTCGCTGGCCGATGCGAAGCAGGATTCGAAGGCGTTCTACCTGCGCGACGAACTGCGCTTCGACCCTGCGCACGATGGCCGCCTGGCGCTCGGCGCGCGCCACGAAGTGTTCGACAAGGACTTCGTCGACCCGCTCGGCATGCCGCCGGAGAGCCCGTCGCAGTCGCAGAATGCGTGGGAAGTGCAGGGCAGCTACCGGCCGGTGCCGCTGCTGAACGTGTATGCCAAAGCGGGCCAAAGCTACCGCGTGGCCAACGTCGACGAATACAGCTTCCGCGCCGGTCCCGACACGCTGAAGGGCCAGACCTCGCACGACCTCGAACTGGGCGCGACCGTCGGCAACGAGGCGCGGCAGGTGACGGCACGCGTGTTCCGCCACCAGCTGAACAACGAGATCTTCTTCGACCCGACCATCGGCTGGGGCGCCAACACCAACCTCGACCCGACCCGGCGCCAGGGCGTGGAGCTCGACGCGCAGGCCGCACTGGCTGCGGGGTGGCGCGCCACCGCCCACGTCCAGCACGTGAGCGCGAAGTTCACCGAAGGCCCGAACGCCGGCCGCGAAATGGTGCTGGTACCGAAAAACGTGGTGACCGCGCGCCTGTCATGGCTGCCGGGCGACGGCCAGAGCGCCGACCTCGGCGCGCAGTGGGTCGACAGCCAGCGCTACGGCAGCGACTTCACCAACGGCTGCGGCGCGCGCATCCCGTCGTACACCACGTTCGACGCACGCTACGCCCGCAAGCTCGGCGCGTGGGAGCTCGCCCTGTCGGGACTGAACCTGGCCGACCGCCACTACTTCAGCAATGCGTTCGGCTGCAAGGGCGGCATCTATCCGAGCGACGGACGCCAGCTCAAGCTCTCGGCCCGTTACGACTTCTGACGCCGTGATGAGCGCAGCGACAGCTTCGCAAGCGCACGCCCGCATCACGCTGGCGCTGCTGGCGTGCGCGTCGCTGCTGGTGCTGCTGGGCGCCGGCGTGGCCGGATCGGTCGCGCTGCCGCTGCGCGAACTGCCGCAGGCGCTGCTCGCGCTCGCAAGCGGCCACGCCGGCGGCATGACCGCCACCCTGCTCGACCTGCGCCTGGGCCGCGCCTGCAGCGCTTTTGCCACCGGCGCCGCGCTGGCGCTGGCCGGCGTGATGATGCAGGCGCTGGTCAGGAATCCGCTGGCCGATCCCTACATCCTCGGCATCTCGAGCGGCGCCGCGGTCGGCGCGCTGGCGGCGCTGCTGGCAGGCGCCGCGCTGTGGGCGGTCGACCTTGGCGCGCTCGGTGGCGCGCTCTGCATCTCGCTGCTGCTGTACTTCCTCGCGCGGCGCGACCTCGGCGGCGCCAGCCGCGATGGTGTCGCCGGCGACACCAGCAGCCTGCTGCTTACCGGCGTGATACTGGCCTCGGCCTGCATGGCGCTGGTGACGCTGATGCTGTCGGTGGCGCCCGAATCGCGCCTGCGCGGCATGGTGTTCTGGATGATCGGCGACCTGGCCGGCGCCGGCTGGCGCCTGCTCCCGTGGCTGGTGCTGGGGGCCGCGCTCATGCTGGCCCTGCGCCGTGCGCGCGCGCTCAACGTGATGGCGCTGCACGCGGACGCCGCCGCCACGCTGGGCGTCGACGTCGGCGCGCTGCGGCGCTTCCTGTTCATCTGTTCCGGCCTGCTGACCGCCAGCGCCGTGACCACCGGCGGCAGCATCGGGTTCGTCGGCCTGGTGGTGCCGCATGCGTGCCGCCATGCGTTCGGCCCCGACCACCGGCTGCTGCTGCCTGCAAGCGCGCTGGCGGGCGGCAGCTTCCTGGCGCTGGCCGACACGCTGGCGCGCACCGTGCTCGCGCCGCAGCAGCTGCCGGTTGGCGTGCTGACCGCGCTGATCGGCGTGCCGGTGTTCCTGTTCCAGCTCCACCAACTGCGGCTGCGGCGGCCATGATCGAGACGCGCGAGCTGATGCTGCGTGCCGGCAGCCGCATCCTGCTGGAAGGACTCACGTGGACGATGCGGGCCGGCGAATGCTGGTGCGTGATCGGCCCCAACGGCGCGGGCAAAAGCACGCTGCTGCGCACCCTGGCCGGCCTGCGCGCTCCCGACGGCGGCGCGGTGCTGCTGCAGGGCCGGCCGCTGCCCGACTGGCCGCTGCCGGCGCTGGCGCGCGAACGCGCCTACCTGGCGCAGGCCAGGGCCGACGCCTTTGCCTACCGCGTCATCGAAACGGTGCTGATGGCGCGCCACCCGTACCACGCCGACCGCTACTGGGAAGGCAGCGACGACCACCTGGCCGCGCAAGAAGCGTTGCGCGCGCTGGACGTACTGGACCTGGCGCAGCGCGACGTGCGTACCTTGTCTGGCGGCGAACGCCAGCGTGTGGCGCTTGCCGCGCTGCTCGCGCAAGACACGCCGCTCCTGCTCCTCGACGAGCCCGCCACTGCGCTCGACCTCGCGCACCAGGTAGCGACGATGGAGCTGCTGGCGCGGTTGTGCCGCGAGCAGCGCAAGACCGTGGTCATGGTCGGGCACGACCTGAACCTGGCCTACGCCAGCGCCACGCACGTGCTGCTGCTGTTGGCGGAGGGACGATGGCGCGCCGGCCCGGTTGACGAAGTCATGCAGCCCGCATTGCTGGGCGAATGCCTGGGCCACCCGATCGCCGCCATCACCCACGGCACCCGCCCCATTTTCATCCCCCAAAAACCGGGGTCAGAGCACGTTTAAATTTGGCGCTTAAGGGTCGGGGCCGAACGAAAACGTGCTCTGACCCCGGTTTTATGGAAAGATTGCATAAACCGGGGTCAGAGCACATTTAAATTTGGCGCGCGACGGTCGGGACCGAACGAAAACGTGCTCTGACCCCGGTTTTATGGAAAGGTTGTGAGATGAGAATATTTTTGCTGGCGCTGCTGGTCTGCGCCGCCGCGAGCGTCCAGGCTGCCGTCAGCGTCGTCGACGATGCCGGCCGCCGCGTCACGCTGGCGCGCCCGGCACAGCGGGTGATTTCGATGGCGCCCCATGTGACCGAGCTGCTGTTCGCCGCCGGCGGCGGCGCGCGCATCGTCGGCGCGATGAATTACAGCGATTATCCGCAGCAAGCAAAAACCATCCCGCTGGTCGGCTCGAACAGCCAGGTCGACCTCGAACGCGTGGTCGCGCTCAGGCCGGATTTGCTGATCGTCTGGCAGAGCGGGAATACCGCGCGCCAGATCAGCCAGCTCGAGGCGCTCGGCATCCCGGTCTTTTACAGCGAGCCACGCCGCCTCGACCAGGTCGCCGACAGCCTGCTGCGTTTCGGCCAGTTGCTCGGCACGCAAGCAAGGGCCGAGGCTGCGGCGGCAGCTTTCCGCGCCCGCATCGCCGGCCTGGCTGCGCGCTACGGCGCCCGCCCGCCGGTGCGCGTGTTCTACCAGGTCTGGGACCGCCCGCTGTACACGCTTAACGGCGAGCAGGTCGTCAGCGATGCGATCCGCCTGTGCGGCGGCCAGAACATCTTCGCGGGCCTGCACGTGGTGGCGCCGGAAGTGAGCGTGGAGGCGGTGCTGCAGCAGGACCCGGAGGCGATCGTCGGCGGCCGCCAGCACGACGCGGGCGACCGCGGCCTGTCGATCTGGCAGCCATACACGGCGCTGACCGCAGTCAGGCGCGGCAACCTGTTTACCGTCGACGATGAGCTGCTGACCCGCCCCGGCCCGCGCATTGCCGAGGGCGCCGCCCGGCTGTGCGAAAAACTGGAGCTGGCCCGTCAACGCCGCCGTTAAGCCTGCGTTAAAGAGGTAAGCAATTGCAAAAAATGGCCGCCCGCCGCTGGCCGGAGCCGAAAAAGTGGTAATCTCGCGATCGTTTGCTCAACCCATCAAGAAGGATACCCATGCGTTCCCTGCGTTTTGCCCTTGTTGCCGCCAGCCTGATCGCCAGCACCGCTTTCGCTTCGCCAGCCGACCCGAAAGCAGGCCTCGATTACGTGAACCTTGCCACGCCGCAGCCAGTCCAGGCCACGGGCAAGAAGGTCGAGGTGATCGAGTTCTTCATGTACCATTGCCCACACTGCAATGCATTGGAACCGATGATGGAGCAGTGGGTCAAAAAACAGGGCGACAACATCGTCTTCAAGCGGGTCCACATGCCGTTCACCGGCGCTAACGATCCGGAAACGCACCTGCACCTGACGCTCGAAGCAATGGGCAAGGCCGAGGAAATGCAATCGAAGGTGTTCAAGGCCATCCACGTCGACCACGTGCGCATGAACAGCGACGCCGCCGTCATCGACTGGGCGACCAAGAACGGCCTCGACCGTGCCAAGTTCCTCGATGCGTGGAATTCGTTTGGAGTAATGACCAAGCTGCGCCGCGCGCCGCAAATCATTAACAATTACAAGGTCGACAGCGTGCCGACCATCGTCATCGATGGCAAGTACATGACCTCGCCGGCAACCGTGTTCAACTCGGTCAAGGCGACCAATGAGCAACAGTTGTTCCAGGCGACGTTCCAGGTAGCGGATGCACTGGTAGCGAAAGCGGCAAAGACGAAATGAGCGACGCCGAGCGCGAAATCCTCAAGATCTACGATGGGTCGCGGCCCAACGAGGAAGATCTGTTCGAGACCAGCACCGTGAACCAGCTCGCGTGGACCTTGGTCGTGCTGTTTGCCGGGGTCGTCATCTGGCTGTGCATCGCGCTCGTGAACGCCGAGAACCAGCGTTACGCGCTGGTGGCCAACAAGTGCCCGGATCCCGTGTTCAAGGGCGCGATCGACCAGCAGTGCCTGGCGGGGGTGCATTCGCGCGAGCACTGGTGGCAGCACCTGTCGTACGCGATCACGCACGTGATGCCGTCGGTCCCCGAAGCACCCGCGCCGGTGCGCCGCAAGTAAGCTTCCCGCGCGCAGGTGTCCAGCCTGCGCGCCTGTCCCTGCCTGCGAGTACGTTCCCGCCTCCGCCCGCGAGGCGGCTCGCCCATGAGTTGCTCAGTTAAAACATGGTAATCTCCCGTTGCCGATTAACTATTGCAACGGACAACCGTGCGATTCCTCCATCTTGCCGTGCTTGCGTTCAGCCTCCTCGCGGGCGCCGCGCTCGCATCCCCGCTCGAGCCGAAGAACGGCATCGAGTACACCACGCTTGCCGCCCCCCAGCCGACCCAGACGGCCGGCAAGAAGGTCGAGGTGATCGAGTTCTTCATGTACCACTGCCCGGTGTGCAATGCGCTCGAGCCGATGTTCGAGGACTGGGTGCGCAAGCAGGGCGACAACATCGTGCTGCGGCGCGTGCATTTTCCGTTCACCGGCCCCAACGATCCCGAGGCGCACCTGTACCTGACCCTCGAAGCAATGGGCCGGCTCGCCGACATGCACGCGAAAGTGTTCCGCGCCCGCCACGTCGAGCACGTGCGGCTGAGCACCGATGAGAACATCATCGACTGGGTCGGCAAGAATGGCATCGAGCGCGCGCGCTTCGTCGAGGCCTGGAACTCGTTCGGGGTGCAGTCCAAGCTGCGCCGCCTGGGCCAGGTTGTCAACAACTACCAGATCGACAGCGCGCCAACGCTCGTGATCGACGGCCGCTTCGTGACTTCGCCCACCAGCGTGCACAACGGCTTTCCCGTAAACGACCAGGCCCAGCTGTTCAAGGCGACGCTGCAGGTGGCCGACGCGCTGGTCGTGAAGGCCGCGAAGGAAAAATAAGGCTAAGTACGCCTAACTAAACCTTGCTTTCCATACAGGAAACGGCTCTCGTGACTGAGCC
The DNA here is from genome assembly GCA_045810465.1 of Massilia sp. Lineage (GTDB taxonomy): Bacteria > Pseudomonadota > Gammaproteobacteria > Burkholderiales > Burkholderiaceae_D > Telluria. The sequence continues at coordinate 30,721 of JBJMVW010000041.1, forward strand.
GTGAGGGATTTCCGCTTTCGGCCAAAACCGGTCACTATGGACTGGTAAGCATGACCCGTAAACGGATCAACTATCGAATAATGGCCATCAAATTTCTTTCTGTAATATTGTTTCTGATCGCTGGCTACCTCAGTTGGTGGGCTATAACTTACTCGGCGCCCGTTTGGTGTCTCGCAGCTTCGATCCCCGCGCTCTGCGGAGCGGGCCTGAGCTTCCGCCGATATTGGGCCAGCTATCTCTGGTATCTAATAGCCGTAGGCATGAGTTCTTGGTGGGTCTTTACTACTCTGCGCATTGTCATATCGGGATGGCCCGTCCGGGATGCCTTAGAAACCGTTAGTAGTTTAATACCCGGCGCGCTGCTGTTGGCGGTGTGCGTTGGCGGCAGCATGGCTGTACGAAGCAGTTATAAACGGCTCGGGAGACGTTAAGTTCATGGCCGTGGTTATCATCGGCTTGATGCTGTGCGATACGACAAGTAATTGAGCGTCCGCTTCGGGTCGGTTGCTGCCGTAGCTCAAGGGGCAGCAATCGGAGAACAGCGGACGGAACTCCAACCGATGAAGCCCGGTTCCGCCTTCCTGTTGATCGGCAGATTTGAGGTCGACTCCGGCCGCTCGCAGACCGGCAGCAGTCGGCCAGGAGCGGTCAGTTCCGCGCTGTGGACTGCCGTTGCAGTCATGGGTAAGACGAGTGACCGGCTACGGAGTACGGTGCTGAGTGCCGTGAGCCTGCTTGGTATTCCAGAAATGCGAAAATTCCACGAACCAAATAGGTGGGACTGAGGTAGCGTGATGCGATTCTCTACGTTTGAGATTTCCGGTATCGAAGTGCTACGCCCTGGGAAAAGCGCTGTGTGGCCTGTTGAATATTTGCGTCAGCACTCTGAAAGATGGCGGTTGTTTACCCCTGCGATAGATGAGTACCTTACCGAGCAGTTGGCTGGGCGAACGTATGGTGGCGATGTGGAAGGCTTCTTTCTAACACTGTACATCGCAAACTTTCCGAGTTGGCCAGAGGTCACATTTGCAGCGAGCAACCGGCCACCGTCATTCAATCGCCGTAGTCGGGATATCTGCAGTAGCGCAAGGTTATCCTGGCCCGATATCGGTGGCATGACTCTGACCGAACAGTATAGGGCGTACATAAAGGCAGTGATATCGGCGGTGGATAAAATTAACTCCGCTAGCAGAATGCCGAAAGGGTTTTCGGCTGACATGTTCAGAGATGACTTGGTCGCCGCTTTAAATTTGGCCAAACCCTCCCGCTTCACCAAGGCGAACTATCGAAAGCGTGCCGCGCTCCCGCTATTACGGTAGATGGTTCATGAGGTAGGGGCGGCGGTGGCAGTCAGAGAAAGCGAATTGCTAGAGTAAGCGTCCCGCTATGAGTCGAGAACCGGCCGCGACAGGCAGCAGCCGGCCACGAGCGGACGTTACTTCTGGCCGGCAGCAACCGACCCGAAGCGAACGACACATGTTGCCTTACAATTAAGGATTTTCAACCAAGGCGGCACCCTAATGCTAACGAATTGCGTTCCCTTGTTCAGGCAAGCCAACAGCAACGACATTCCTGCAATGTCGCGAATACGTCTGTCCGTTACTGAAAATGTCTTATCTGACCCGAGACGGATTACCGAAGAAATGTACGAGGACTTTTTGGAGAAGGCGGGACGTGGGTGGGTCGCGGAACGTCAGGGCGAGATCGTCGCTTTTTGCTACGCGGACAAGGTGAACGCATCTATTTGGGCGCTATTTGTGCGCCCAGGCCATGAAGGACAAGGTCTCGGCAAATCGCTGTTGAAGCAAGCAGTAGATTGGTTGTTCGAGCTAGGTCATGACTGTGTCCGCTTGAGCACAACCGCCAACACAAGAGCAGATCGATTTTATGCGGCCCAGGGCTGGCTGCGTCGGCCGGTTAATTCTTCCGAGATCGCCTACTCGCTGACGAAGTCTCAGCCTGTGGAGCAAGTAGAGCTGAACTGAGGTCCGCAATGGGCCGAAAGCGTCAGGCGTACTACGCCTGCCCCCGCTCCGGCAGCTCGATCACGAAGCGCGCGCCCCCGAGGCGCGATTGATCGACCGTCAGGCTGCCGCCGTGCAGCGCTACCGCCTTGTGCGCGATCGACAGCCCCAGCCCGAAGCCGCCAGTGGCGCGGTCGCGGCTGCGGTCGAGCCGGTAGAAGGGCTCGAAGATGCGCTCGCGCTCCGCTTCCGGAATGCCGGGGCCGTCGTCTTCCACCACGATCCGTACCCGGCCAGCGCCGCCGGGCTGTGCCGACAGCACGATCTGCGCGCTCGCGTACTTGGCCGCATTCCTCAGCAAATTCCCGAGCGCGCGCGCGAGCAGCCGCGCATCGCCGTCGATGCTGCCAAGCCCGCCGTCGATGTCGCAGCGCAGCCGCGCCGGCGCCTCCACCGCCGCGGCGCATTCGCGCAGCAGCGGCGCGAGTGCAAACGGCGCCCGCTTGAGTCCTTGCGCGCTGTCCAGCCTGGCCATCCCGAGCAGTTCGCCGACCAGCGCGTCCAGCTCGGCCAGGTCGCGCTCCATCGCGCCGATCCGTTTTTCGAGCGCCGGGTCGTCGGTCCTGGTCGCGAGCAGTTCCAGCGCGAACCCGAGCCGTGCGATCGGCGTGCGCAGTTCGTGCGACACCGAGTGCAGCAAGTTCCTCTGCGATTCGAGCAGGCCCTCGATGCGCCCGGCCATGTGGTTGATGCGTTCGGCCAGCGGATAGATGCTGCTTGAGCGCTTCATGCGCGCGCGCGCGGACAGCTTGCCGGCGCCGAAGTCGTCGGCCACGCGCGACAGCGACTGCAGTGCCTGCCAGTGCGAACGCGACCACAGCGCGATCGGCGCCAGCAGCGCCAGCGCGACGATCACGTAACGCACCACCTCCATCTTCAGCGCCAGCCCGATGTCGATCGGCAGGTTGCGCGCGCGGATCACCTCGCCGGCGCTGCCGATATAGCGTTCGCCCGCCAGGTCGACGCGCCGGTAGAAGGCCTTGTTGGCGGCGTCGAGCACCAGCTCGCCGCGCTCGAGCGCGGCGCGGCTGTGTTGCGGAAGCGCAGCGCGCGCTTCGTCGATGCCGACCAGGTCAAAGCGCACATCCGATACTTCGCGCACCTTGTTCAGGCGTCCCAGCCATTCGTCACCCGGCGCCTTGTCGACGTATTGCTCAAGCAGGAAGATCTGGGCCGATGCCTGGCGCCGCGCGATGTCGTCGAACGGATCGCCGAACAGGCGGCTGATCGCGAAGTAAATCACGAAGGTCGCGGCGGTGATGGACAGCATCACCAACACGAAAAATCGGAAAAAAATGCGGTTCACGCAAGCGCTCCTTGCGACTTTCGGTAAGCGGTTCTTGTTGCAAACATAGTTCCTGGCATGGCGGCATTGTATCGGAGCAGCCCGCTGCGCGGGGCATTACAAATTGACGACAATTCCTCGACATGTCGAGGGGGAATCAAAAATGACCAGCGCGTAAGATTTTCGCAAGTCAGGTTTTCCGTTTGCCCACCTGATGCCGCAAGTGTCGGTGGGTTTTTTTATTCCAGTAGCATGGGGCGCAGTCCGCGCCGCTGTTTCGTGAGAGGTTGCAGATGACGATGTCTGGACGCGCGATATTGGCCGCTCTCCTGGCCGGCGCCCTGGCGCTGGGCGGCTGCGGTGGCGGCAATGGCTCCATGCAAACGCAGGACCAGCAGGCCGGGCAGGGCGTGGCGGTGGGCGAGCCGAACGGCAGCCAGCCGGGCCCGCAAGCGGCCGCAAGCTTTATCAAGCTGGCGCAGGAAGCGGACTGCACCGACATCCGGAACCGCCTGTTCCTGATCGACGGCAAGCAGGTGTTCTGGGACCGCGCCGGCAAGTGCGGCGACGCGGCATATGCGCAGACCCTGTTCGGCGCCACGCCCGAGCAGGTGCTGTGCTCGGTCAGCGACAGCATTGCCGGTCCGCGCAGCTTTTGCGCCGACGACCAGTCGCGGGCACTGTTCGACACGATCCAGAAGAACCTCGACAAGGCCGACCTTGGCCTGGCCGGCCACAAGGTCGAGCGGGTGGGGTTCCTGCCGAAATCGGGCACGGCGCTGCCGTTCGAGAGCCTGGTGCGCGACAGTATGTCGGGCGTGACCGCGCCGCAGAACGTGGTGCTCAAGGACGCCGCCGCGTTTCAGAAGCTGTGGCTGCAACACGCCGGCAACCGCAGCGCGCCGGGCGCCATGCCCAAGGTCGACTTCGAGCACCAGATGGTGCTGGCCGTGTTCTCGGGCCGCCAGGCCAATGGCTGCCACGCGATCTCGGTGGTCGGGGTCGTATCGGACGGCGGCAAGCTGCTGGTCGAATACGACGACCGCGAGGTGGCGAGCGTGGCCGCCTGCGCCGCGGTGGTGTCGACGCCGATGCACATGGTGGTGGTCGAGCGCAGCGACGCAGCGGTCGGGTTCGTCCCGGCCGCAGGCGCCCAGCTCGCTTTCAAAACGCTCGACCAGACCACCCGCTCGGCGATCGGGAACGCCCGCAACGTGGTGGTCCGGGACGTCGAAAGCTGGTCCACGCTGTGGGCGCAGCACGCCGGCGCCGAGGCCCCGCTGCCGGCCGTCGATTTCAGCAAGCAGATGGTGATCGGCGTCTTCCTCGGCACCCAGGACAACGGCTGCTACTCGACCACCATCAAGCACGTCGCCGATTTCGGCAACAAGCTGACCGTGCTGCACACCGACGCGGTACCGGGCCCGGCCGTGCTGTGCACACTGGCGTTGACCCGCCCGGCGCACCTGGTCGTGGTCGACCGCTCCGATCGTGTAGTCGAATTTGCAACAGAAGTTGCACCCGTAAGGTGACCGGATGTGGGAGGAGGGTGCACAACACCGTAGAATGTTGTTTTCCCAACTTCCACAAAGCAAAAATGAAGACGCTAACCGCCCTCGTGCTGGCAATCGGCTGTAGCGCAGCCTGGGCCCAGACTCCGGCGACCAACCCGATGCCGGACGGCAGCCGCGATATGTATGTCGGGCTGGGCGCGCTATCGGGCCCGCGCTACGAGGGAGCGGATAGCAGGAAAGTATCAGCCTTGCCGGTGCTCCAGGTACAGTGGAGCAACGGCCTTTTTATTTCAGGCGCCAGCGCTGGCATGCACCTGTCGGCCAGCCCGTCGGTCGAGTTCGGCCCGCTGGTGGCGCTGCAGTTACGGCGCGACGAGCGCGGCAGCGGAACCGGCGCCGACGGCATCGGCGTGAACTCGCCATCGCTGCTCCCCATCAGTACCGATGCGCGCAGCATGACTGGCGGCCCGCTGGCCGGCATCCACCCGATCGGCACGCGGCTGCTGGGGGGTGGCTTCTTCAACGTCTACCTGGAGCCGCGCTGGCGCCTGGCCAGCAGCCTGCTGTATGGCGCCGGCAACGAGCGCAACGGCGCCTTGCTCGACCTTGGGCTGCAACGGCTCGCCGCTGCGCCGGGACAGCACCACAGCTTGTCGCTCTCGACCGGCGTGACGCTGGCCAACCGCAACTACAACCAGGCTTTTTTCGGGATTCGTGCCGACGAAGCCGTGCGCAGCGGCCGCCGCGCCTACGATGCCGCGGGCGGCTTCAAGGACGCGCATCTGGGCGTGCGCTGGAACTGGACCTTGTCGCCGTCGTGGATGCTGGCCTCGAACCTGCAGGCGACCCGCCTGCTGGGCAGCGCCAGAAACAGCCCGCTCGCCGAGCGGCCCGCCAACCTGACGGTTTCGACCGCCATCGCCTACCGGTTCTGACGATGCGCCTTGCCCGCCACTTCACCGCATTCGCAGCCCTGCTGCTGGCCGCCGGCACTGCCGCCGCCCAGTCGCGCGATGGCGAGTGGGTGAGTTACCGCGAGGCATACCGGGCAATGGTCGTGTTCGAAAAATACGGCGGGCCGAAGAACCTGATCCAGAACCAGCTGCAGGTCGCGCCGAAGGACAGGGGCGCCAGCGCCGACGGGCTGCAGCTGGCGCTGTCCGGCAAGGCCACCCAGCTCACCCTGCCGCTCGACGCCACCGGCCGTGCCCGGCTGCCGCTGCTCAAGGCCGCCTACGACGAGAACGCGGTGCTGGTGCTCAGCCGCGCTGGTGGGCAGTTCCTGTTGCGCACGCGGGTGTCGATCGTGGTGCGGCCCGACGGCGTGTACGACGGCGCCGAGTTGCGCGCCGGTTGCGAGCAGGCGCTCGGGTACGCGCGTTACGCCGACCGTTCGCTGGGCGGCAAGCAATGCGCGGCGGTGCGCTTCGTGTTCCCGAAAAAGGCCGAGGCGAGCGTGCGCGTGCGCAAGCCTCACGCGGCGGAAGCGGCGCTGCCGCTGGCGGAGGGCATTGCCTTCGAAGGCGATACCGAGGCCGGTTTTCCGACGGTGACCTACCGCCTGGTGGCCGAACGCGTGCAGGTGCTCACCAACCAGCCGCCGCTGGCGATCGTGCCGCTGTTCGAATAAGTCGCGGGGCGCGCTCCCGCCTGCCGCGTCAGTTCCAGGCCGACGGCGAAAACAGGTAGCCTTCGCCCCAGACCGTCTTGATCTTTTCCGAGTTGACGTCGTCGAACCGGCGCCGCAGTTTTGAAATGCAATTGTCGATGCTGCGGTCGAGGCCGTCGAACTCGATCCCGCGCATCTTCTTGAGCAGCGCGTCGCGCGACAGTACCCGTCCGGCCGACTCGGCCAGCACCAGCAGCAGCTTGTATTCCGTATTGCTCAGCACGCACGGCTCACCGCGCCAGCTGACACTGCGGTCGGTGGTGGCGATGCGCAGCGCGCCGAACTCGAGCACGCGGACATCGCCGCCCGCCTTGACTTGCGTGCGCCGCATCAGCGCCCGCAGGCGCGCCAGCAACACGCGCGGCTGCACCGGCTTGTTGACGAAGTCGTCGGCGCCTTGTTCCAGGCCCGACACCTCATCGTAGGAATCCTCGCGCGCGGTCAGGATCAGGATCGGCACGTCCGACAGCTCGCGCAGCTGGCGGCACACCACCATGCCGTCGAGGCCAGGCAGCATCAGGTCGAGCACCACGATGTCGGGCGAACTGGCCCTGAAGCGCGCCAGCGCCATATCGCCGCGCGTGACCAGCTCGACCGCAAACTCGTAGCCGGACAGGTATTCCGTGACCAGCTCGGCGAGCCGCGCGTCGTCTTCCACCAACATCACTCGGTACATGCTTTTCTCCTCGGCAGTCATTGTATAAGAGGAGTTGTCAAAAAGCACATTTGCCGACACAGTCAGACAAATAGATACACTTTCACGACATTTGCGTCTGTCGCGAGGCTGTCGTTATTGGCGACCAGGCGACTCCGCCGCGGACCGGTGTGAGGCGGCCAAGGCCCGGCGCCACGGCGTGCGGGCAAACCAGCAGTGCGTCATGCTCGAGCGCCATCCGGAACACCCATTTGCGAGTCTGCGGCGTCAGGCCGGGATCGGTGTCGAAACAGCTGACCCAGCCTGGATGGGAAAAGTGCTGCGGGTGGTGGCACAAGTCGCCCAGGTAGATCGCCATCGCTCCCTGCGACTCGATCACGACGCTCATGTGGCCCGGCGTATGCCCGGGCGTCGGCAGCAGCGACAGCTCCGGCGTCAGCTGCAGGGCGCCATCGACCAGCGTCAGCACTCCGCAATCGGCAAGGCTGCGCAGCTGCTGGTCGAAATGATGCACGCGTCCCTCCGGGCCGTTGAACCGGTCCCAGTCGGCCCGGCCAAGGTAATAGCGGGCATTGGGAAAGGCGGGCTCGCGGCGTCCGCCGTCGAGCAAGGTGTTGCGGCTGGTATGGTCGCCATGCGCGTGCGTGTTTACGACCGCGCTGACCTGTTCGCGCCGATAGCCGGCGCGGGCCAATTCCTCGAGCAGGTGGCCGGTGCGGCCGCCGTGGGTGTCGTCCCCGTACCCGGTGTCGATTGCGACCAGCTCGCCGGCGGTCTGCAGCAGCGCATAGTTGTGGCCAACCGGGATCTTGCCTTCGGCATCGGTCGGCACCTCGCGGCGCCAGGCAGCCTCCGGGACGTTGCTGAAGAAATACCGTGCAGGAAATGGAAAACTGCCATCGTCGAGTACGATGAGGCGCAAGGCGCCCACCGTCAGTTCTTGCATTGGTGCCCCTGCAGGTACGGGAAAAACACTTGGAGAGCCGTAGCCCTGGATTGGTTCGGCAGGCAAGCAGGCTGCCGGCCTTGTTGACAACCGGGGAACGCGCCCCTAGCATGACAACCGATCATGAAACTAACCCGTTCATCCAGGTTCATTGCTGCGGCCATCACATTGTTCTGCATACTGTTCATGCAGCTTGCGGTAGCGGCGTACGCCTGCCCGGCGTTGGGCCTGGACCGGGGTAGCCAGGCGATGGAGGCATCGGCCGGCATGCCGGCAGCGGAAATGAGTGGATGCCACGACATGGATCCGGTGCAGCCCAGCCTCTGCCACGCTTCCGGCCAGGCCGGCGCCCAATCGCTCGACAAGCCTGCGGTTCCGCACTTGCAGCCATTCATGGCGGTCGGATTCGGACTGCCGGTCAGTCCGCTTGAGGTGACGTATCCTGCCGCGTTCACTTTACCCCGGACACCCCTCCTGACGCGTGCGACAGCGCCACCTGTGGCCATTCGCAACTGCTGTTTCCGTATCTGATGCTCCGGTTTGCCTGGTTCGTCATCGCTGCGCCTCGTGCGCCGGCGATGTTGCTCAATGCATTCCGGAGGTTTCATGTCATCCCCGTTTTCCGCTCTTCGGTTCTTTCCGAGAGCCATCCTGGCCACATTGCTTGGCGCACTTTGCAGCGCCGCCCTGGCGGCCGACGCGCCCCTGACGCTACGCGAGGCCCAGCGCCGCGCCGTCGAGCGCTCGCGCCTGTTGGCCGCACAAGATTACGCGGCGCTCGCTTCGCGCGAGATGGCGGTCGCGGCCGGGCGGCTGCCCGACCCGGTGCTCAAGCTTGGTGTCGACAACCTGCCGGTTGAAGGACCCGACCGCTTCAGCCTGACGCGCGACTTCATGACCCAGCGCCGCATCGGCGTGATGCAGGACCTGACCCGCGCCGACAAACGCCGCCTGCGCGCCGAACGTTTCGAGCGCGAGGCGGAAAAGTCGGCGGCCGAAAAGACGGTGGCAACGGCCGCGATCCAGCGCGACACGGCGCTGGCCTGGCTGGACGCGTACTACGCCGAGGCGATGGCAGCCGTGCTCGCCGAACAGGCCGAGCAGGCGAGGCTGGAGATCCAGGCAGCCGAGGCGGCATATCGCTCCGGACGCGGCAACCAGGCCGAACTGTTCAGTGCGCGCAGCGCCCTGGTCGCGTTTGATGACCGCGCCAGCGAGATCCGGCGCCGCGTTGGCAATGCCAGGATCATGCTGGGACGCTGGGCCGGCGAGGCAGCGCAGCTGCCGCTGGCCGGCAAGCCCGCGATCGACGTCCTGCGGCTGGACCCGGCAACGCTCGAGACCGAGCTTGGGCATCACCCGGAAATCGCGGTGCTGGTCAAGCAGGAGGAAATCGCCGCGACCGAAGCCAGGCTGGCCCAGGCCAATAAAAAGTCGGACTGGAGCGTCGAACTGGCCTTCCAGCAGCGGGGCCCGGCGTATTCCAACATGGTGTCGGTCGGCCTCTCGGTGCCGCTGCAGTGGAACCAGGCGAACCGGCAAGACCGTGAACTGTCCGCCCGGCTGGCGCAGGTCGAACAAGCGCGGGCCGAGCGTGAGGATACCTTGCGCGCGCACGTGGCCGAAGTGCGCTCGATGATCAACGAATGGCAAAACGACCGCGAGCGCCATGCGCGCTACGAGCAGGAGCTCGTGCCGCTGGCCCATTCCCGCGCGCTGGCGCAGGTTGCGGCTTACCGCGGTGGCAAGGCCGCGCTGGCCGACGTGCTCGCGGCGCGCCGCAACGAGGCCGAGGTGCGCCTGCAGGCCTTGCAGCTCGAGGCCGAGAGCGCACGGCTGTGGGCCCAACTCAACTTTCTGTTTCCGCAAGATGGCGCCTTCGCCAATCCGGCAATGCGGATGGACAAGGATGCAAAATGACGACGAATAAAATTGCCGCCGCATGCGCGGCGGCAGCCCTGGCCTGCGCCGGCGGCTACGGCCTGTATTGGCTCGGCATGAAGCATGGCATGGAAAACCACGCTGCCAGCGCCGCGCCAGCGACCGGCAGGAAAGTGCTGTACTGGCACGACCCGATGGTCCCCGGGCAGCAGTTCGACAAGCCGGGCAAGTCGCCCTTCATGGACATGCAACTGGTGCCGGTGTATGCGGACCAGGCTGGTGACGACGGCAAGGTATCGATCAGCCCGCGTGTGCAGCAAAACCTGGGGATTCGCACTGCCGAGGTCACCCGGAGCAAGCTGGCGCCGGAAGTCGAAGCGGTCGGGAGCGTCGCCTACAACGAGCGCGACCTGGCGCTGGTGCAGGCGCGCAGCAACGGCTACGTCGAGCGGCTGTTCGTGCGCGCGCCGCTTGACCCGGTCAGGAAAGGCCAGCCGCTGGCCGAATTGTATGTGCCGGATTGGGTGGCCGCGCAGGAAGAATTCCTGACGGTCAAGCGGATGCAGGGCGCGGGGGCCGACGGATTGGTGGACGCCGCGCGCCAGCGCATGCGCCTGGCCGGCATGACCGACGCCCAGATCCGCCTGGTCGAGTCGAGCGGCAAGGTGCAGCCACGGGTGACGATCAGCGCACCGATCGGCGGCGTGGTTGCCGAATTGGCGGTACGGGAAGGCATGACCGTGATGTCGGGGGCGCCCATGTTCCGGATCAATGGCCTGAACACGATCTGGGTGATTGCCGATGTGCCCGAAGCCGTGTCGGCGCTGGTGCGCGCGGGGAATGCGGTGCAAGCGCGTACCCCGTCCTTGCCCGGCACGGTTTTCAATGGCAAGGTCAGCGCCATCCTGCCTGAAGTGAATGCAGCAACGCGTACCTTGAAGGCACGGGTGGAGCTGGCCAACCAGGGCCAGCGCCTGGTGCCCGGCATGTTTGCGACGATCAATTTCAGCCCGGCTGCCCGCGGCGACGTGTTGACCGTGCCGAGCGAAGCGGTGATCCAGACCGGCAAACGCAGTGTCGTGATGCTCGCGCAAGGCGAGGGCAAATTCATGCCGGTCGATGTCCAGACCGGGGCCGAGGGCAACGGCCAGACCGAGATCGCCAGCGGCCTGGAGGCCGGGCAAAAGGTGGTCGTTTCCGGCCAGTTCCTGATCGATTCGGAAGCCAGCCTCAGGGGCGCCGCGACGCGGATGAGCGAGACGCCGACGCCTGGGAAAGCCAAAGCGGCGGCCGCTACCCACCATGGCGAGGGCAAGGTGGAGAGCATCGACAAGGATGAAATCACCTTGTCGCACGGCCCGATCCCAAGCTTGCACTGGCCGGAAATGACGATGGCATTCAAGCTCCCGCCCGGCCGTCTTCCCGGCAAGGTGGCGGTCGGCGACATGGTGGACTTCGAATTCCGGCAGACCGGCGATGGCGGGTTCGAGATCACCCGCATCACGCCGGCGGCAGGCGCATCGAAGCGCGAGGCCGGCAAATGATCGCCAGGCTGATTCGCTGGTCGATCGCTAACCGCTTCCTGGTGTTGCTGGCAACTGTCATGTGCACCGCATGGGGGATCTGGTCGCTGCAGCGCACGCCGCTCGATGCGCTGCCCGACCTGTCGGACGTGCAGGTCATCATCCGTACCACGTATCCGGGCCAGGCGCCGCAGATTGTCGAGAACCAGGTCACCTATCCGCTGACGACCACCATGCTGTCGGTGCCGGGCGCGAAAACGGTGCGCGGCTATTCCTTCTTCGGCGATTCCTTCGTCTATATCCTGTTCGAGGACGGCACCGATCCGTACTGGGCGCGTTCGCGTGTGCTCGAATACCTGAACCAGGTGCAATCGCGGCTGCCGCCGCAAGCGAAACCCGCGCTTGGCCCGGATGCGAGCGGGGTGGGCTGGGTGTACGAATACGCACTGGTGGACCGTAGCGGCAGGATGGACCTGTCGCAACTGCGCGCGCTGCAGGACTGGTTCCTGAAGTACGAGCTGAAGACGGTGGCCAACGTAGCCGAGGTCGCCAGCCTGGGCGGCATGGTGCGCCAATACCAGGTCGTGCTCGACCCCGACAAGATGCGCGCCTACAACATCCCGCACGGGGTCGTGGTCGACGCCGTGCAAAAGGCGAACCAGGAGACCGGCGGTTCGGTGCTCGAACTGGGCGAAGCCGAATACATGGTGCGCGCCAGCGGCTACCTGCAATCGCTCGACGACTTCCGCAAGATCCCCTTGACGACCACCGAGGCCGGGGTGCCGGTGCGGCTGGGCGACGTGGCGCGGATTCAGCTGGGACCGGAAATGCGGCGCGGCATCGCGGAACTCGATGGCGAGGGGGAGGTTGCCGGCGGCGTCATCGTGATGCGCTCCGGGAAGAACGCGCTCGAAACCATCGACGCGGTCAAGGCCAAGCTGCAAGCGCTCAAGCCCAGCCTGCCGCCCGGTGTCGAGATCGTGCCGACCTACGACCGCTCGAGCCTGATCGGGAGGGCCGTCGATAATCTCGGGCGCAAGCTGGTCGAGGAATTCATCGTGGTGGCCATCGTCTGCGGCATCTTCCTGTTCCACCTGCGCTCAGCGCTGGTGGCGGTTGTTACGCTGCCGATCGGCATCCTGGTCGCGTTCATCGTGATGCGCTACCAGGGTGTCAATGCCAACATCATGTCGCTGGGCGGCATCGCGATCGCTGTCGGGGCCATGGTCGATGCGGCGGTGGTGATGATCGAGAATGCGCACAAGCACATCGAGGCATGGAACCACGCGCACCCCGGCGCCGACCTGGAAGGCGGCGAGAGGTGGCGGGTGATCGGCGATGCGGCCGCTGAAGTGGGTCCGGCATTGTTCTTCTCGCTGCTGATCATCGTGCTGTCGTTCATCCCGGTGTTCACGCTGGAGGCGCAGGAAGGGCGGCTGTTCTCGCCGCTGGCGTTCACCAAGACCTATGCGATGGCCGCGGCGGCGGGGCTGGCGGTGACGCTGATCCCGGTCCTGATGGGTTACCTGGTCCGTGGGCGCATTCCTGCCGAACACGACAACCCGCTCAACCGCTTCCTGATCGCGCTGTACCGTCCCCTGCTGGAACGCGTGCTGCGTTTTCCCAAGGCGACGCTGCTGGCGGCCGGCCTCATCGCCGCCATCACGGTATGGCCGATGACCCGGCTCGGCGGCGAATTCATGCCGCCGCTGGACGAAGGCGATTTGCTGTACATGCCGTCGGCGCTGCCTGGACTTTCGGCGGGCAAGGTGTCGCAACTGTTGCAGCAGACCGACCGCCTGATCAAGACGGTGCCTGAAGTGCAAACCGTGTTCGGCAAGGCGGGCCGCGCCGAGACCGCGACCGATCCCGCGCCGCTGGAGATGTTCGAGACGACGATCCAGTTCAAGCCGCGCGACCAATGGCGCCCCGGCATGACCACTGACAAGCTGGTGGCGGAACTGGACCGGGTCGTCAAGGTGCCGGGCTTGTCCAACATCTGGGTGCCGCCGATCCGCAATCGCATCGACATGCTGGCGACCGGCATCAAAAGCCCGGTTGGCGTCAAGGTCGCCGGTACCAGCCTGCAGGAGATCGACCGCATCGCGCGCGAGATCGAGCGGGTCGTGAAGGCGGTGCCGGGAGTGTCGTCGGCCCTCGCGGAACGGCTTGGCGGTGGACGCTATATCGACGTCGACATCAACCGCGATAACGCAGCGCGCTACGGCCTGAACATCGCCGACGTGCAGGGCGTGGTGTCGGCGGCGATCGGCGGCGACAACATCGGCGAGACCATCGAAGGGCTGCAGCGCTTCCCGATCAACGTGCGCTATCCACGCGAGTTCCGCGACTCGGTCGAACGACTGCGGCAGTTGCCGGTCCTGACCGCGCGCGGCGCGCAGATCCGCCTGGGCGATGTCGCGGCGATCCGCATCAACGACGGTCCGCCGATGCTCAGGAGCGAGAACGGGCGCCTGTCCGGCTGGGTCTACGTCGACATCCGGGGACGCGACATGGGTTCGGCGGTGCGCGACATGCAGCAGGCGGTCGCCAGGCAGGTCAAGCTGCCGGCCGGTTACTCGTTGTCGTGGTCGGGACAGTTCGAGTACTTGGAACGCGCCACCGCCAGGCTCAAAGTCGTGGTTCCGGCGACCCTGGCGATTATCTTCGTGCTGCTGTACCTGACCTTCAAGCGTGTCGACGAAGCCGCGCTGATCATGGCGACCTTGCCATTGGCGCTGGCCGGCGGCGTCTGGCTGCTGTGGCTGCTTGGGCACCACCTGTCGGTCGCCAGCGCGGTCGGCTTCATTGCGCTGGCGGGCGTGGCGGCCGAGTTCGGGGTGATCATGCTGCTGTACCTGAAGCGCGCATGGGACCAGCGCCTGGCCGAAGGCAAATTCACCGAAGCGGATTTGCTCGACGCCATCCGCGAAGGCGCGGTGCTGCGCGTGCGCCCGAAGGCGATGACGGTCGCGGTGATCGTCGGTGGCCTGGTGCCGGTGATGATCGCGTCGGGCGCCGGCTCGGAAATCATGCAGCGCATTGCCGCGCCGATGGTCGGCGGGATGATCACCGCGCCATTACTGTCGATGTTCGTCGTGCCCGTGGTGTACCTGCTGATCCGCCGGCGCGAGCTGCGCAAGACGCGCAACCAGGCAGGAGACCGGCAGCGAAAGGACTACCAAACCGCATGACAGCCCGGTCAGCGCGGCAGCAGCGACACCAGGGTTTCGCTGAACTCGGCCATGAGCGGGGGTTTGGCCCGCCCGCGCTTGCTGATCCGGTAAAACCCGAGGCTTTCCTCGGGCTCGACCAGGATGTCGGTCGCCACCCGGTGGTGGTGGCAGGCCAGCAGCGCAAACGACGGAATCACGGTCGTGCCCATGCCTGCCGCCACCATGCCGATCAGCGTATCGAAATGGCGGAAACTGGCCCGGTCTTCATTGGCGCGCCCGATCTTGGCCAGGTGGCTGTCGACAAACTGCTGGATCGGGTTGTCGCGCGGCAGGCCGATCAAGGGATCGTTCTGCAACGCGCTCCACGCCACCTTGCCCACCGGCTGCTGGCCGCGCGCTTTGCTGCCGCGCAGCGGCGCCACCCGCATCAGCGAGAACGAACATAGCAGCGTGCGTTCGATGCCGCGTGCGGCCTTGAAGAAAAATCCCAACCCGAAATCGGCTTCACCAGCATCGACCAGCGCATGGACACGCGCCAGGTCGGCGTCTTGCAGCTGCAAGTTGAGATCCGGATATTTGTGGCGGAAGGCGCCGAACACCGCCGGCAGCAGGCTGGACGACACCAGCGGCGTGGCCGCCACGCGCAGCGTCTGGCGCGCCCGTTGGCCGATGTCGCCAATCGCCGCGGCCGCTTGTTCAAGCTGGTCGACCGCCGCGTGCGCCGCCGGCAGCAGCGTCTCACCGGCCGCGGTCAGGCTCACGCTGCGGGTGGTGCGGTCGAACAGGCGGCTGCCGAACTGGCCTTCCAGTTCCCGCATCATCACGCTCAAGCCCGCCTGGGTGATGTGCAGGCGCTCCGCCGCGCGCGTGAAATTGCCCAGTTCACTGACCAGCAGGAAGGCCTTCAATTGCCGAAACGAATAATTCATAAGAGTTCTTTATCAATTGATAGCATACTCAAATTTCCATAATAACAAAAAGAAGTTTCTAATGGGCTTCACCGGATGCGGAACGGTCCGCCGGCTACATCGAAACAAGGAATCTCATATGAACCAGGACAAGCACGACTGCGATATCGCGATCGTTGGCGCCGGCATCGGCGGCCTCACCCTGGCGCTCAGCTTGCATGCGGCCGGGTTTTCCTGCCGCGTCTATGAATCGGCGCCCAAGATCGAGCCACTCGGCGTCGGTATCAACGTCCTGCCGCACGCTGTGCGCGAGCTCGACCATCTCGGCCTGCTCGACGCGCTGTCGGCGGTGGGCGTGACGACTCGCGAGTCGGCGTTCTACAACGCCCACGGCCAGTTCGTCTACAGCGAGCCTGCGGGCCGCTACGCCGGCTACAACTGGCCGCAGTTTTCAATTCATCGCGGCGACCTGCAAGGCGTCCTGCTCAAGGCGGTGCGCGAGCGCATTGGCGAGCACGCGGTCGTGACCAATCATCGCTGCACCGGCTTCGAACAAAGCGAGGACGGCGTCACGCTCAGCTTCGAGGACGCGGCCGGCAATGCCATGGCGCCCGTGCACGCGCTACTCGCGGTCGGCTGCGACGGCATTCACTCCGCGATCCGCAAGCAGCTGTATCCCAACGACGGCGCCCCGCGCTACTCTGGCGTGAACATGTGGCGCGGGTCGGTGGTAATGAAGCCGTTCCTGAGCGGCGCCACGATGGTGCGCGCCGGCTGGCTGTCGGTCGGCAAGATGGTGATCTACCCGATCCGCGACAACGTCGACGGCCAGGGCAACCAGCTGGTCAACTGGGTGGCCGAGATCGAAGCGGAGCAGCCGGCGCGGCGCGACTGGAGTGGCCGCGGCAAGCGGGAAGACTTTTTCCCGGCCTTCGCCGATTGGCACTTCGACTGGCTCGATGTCGCTGCAATGATCAGGAACACCGACGCCATCCTGGAATATCCGATGGTCGACCAGGATCCGCTGCCACGCTGGAGCTTCGGCCGCGTCACCTTGCTGGGGGACGCCGCGCACCCGATGGTGCCGCGCGGCTCGAACGGTGCGGGCCAGGCGATTCTCGACGCGCCTTGCCTGGTGGAGCAGCTGCGCAAATTCGGCCTGGGCGCGGACGCCTTGACCGCCTACGACCGGATCCGGGTGAAAGCAACCGGCGACGTGGTGCTGATGAACCGCAAGGCGCCGCCCGACGCGATCCTGAAAACCGTGCACGAACTGACGCGGGGCGAACGCTTCAGCGCCATCGAGGACGTCATCAGCGCCGATGAACTGGCCGCGATTTCCAACAGCTACAAGAATGTGGCGGGCCTGAACAAGGACCTGCTGAACAATGCGCACCGGAGCTGACAGGGAATGGCGATGAGCGACCGTCAAGACTATTACCAGCAGATTGCGCCGCTGCACCTGGCGCCGCTGTGGGAATCGCTGCACACGCTGGTGCCGAAGGAGCCGGCGGCGCATTGCCAGCCGCACTTCTGGGAATACGAAGCGCTGCGTCCGCACCTGATGCGATCTGGCACGCTGATCACCGCGGCGGAAGCGGTGCGCCGCGTGCTGGTGCTGGAAAACCCCCGGCTCACGGGCAAGGCCAGCATCACGCAAAGCCTGTATGCGGGGCTGCAGCTGATCATGCCTGGCGAGATAGCGCCAAGCCACCGGCATACGCAAAGCGCGCTGCGTTTCATTGTCGAGGGTTCCAGCGCCTGGACCGCCGTCAATGGCGAGCGCACCCAGATGCATCCGGGCGACTTCATCATCACGCCGTCGTGGACCTTCCACGACCATGGCAACCGTCCCGAAGAGCAGGGCGGCGAGCCGGTGGTCTGGCTCGATGGCCTGGACATTCCGATGCTGGGATTTTTCGACGCCGGTTTCGCCGAGAACTACCCCGAGGCCGAACAGCCGCTGCTGCGCGCCGAAGGCGACAGCTTCGCGCGCTACGGCGCCAACATGCTGCCGCTCGAGTACGAAGCGCCTTACCGCACCACCTCGCCGATCTTCAACTATCCGTACGCCCGCACCCGCGAGGCGCTGCACACGCTGCAGCAGAACGGCCCGATCGACGACTGGCACGGCGTCAAGCTGCGCTATGTGAACCCGGCGACCGGCGGCGCGCCGATGCCGACCATCGGCACGTTCATGCAGCTGCTGCCGGCCGGCTTCAAGGGCAAGCCCTACCGCAGCACCGACGGTACCGTGGTCTCGGTGGTGGAAGGGCGCGGCGCCGCGATCATCACCCGCGGCCAGCAGGAGTGGCGCTACCGGTTCGGGCCGCGCGACCATTTCGTGGTGCCGTCATGGCACAGCGTGCGCTTCGAAGCCGAGGAAGAAACGGTGCTGTTCAGCTTTTCCGACCGCCCCGTGCAGCAGGCGCTCGGCATCTTGCGCGAACAGCGGCTCGACAATAATTGAACAAAAGAGGAAACCACGTATGTCACATGTATTCGAACTCCCTGTCGCCGCGGTCCCGATCGTCGGCAGCGCGCAAACTTTTCCGGTCCGCCGCATCTATTGTGTCGGCCGCAACTACGCCGAACACGCACAAGAGATGGGCTTCACGGGCCGCGAACCGCCGTTCTTCTTCGCCAAGCCGGCCGACGCGATCGTCAACGTGGCGCCCGGCGACACCGTGACGATCCCGTATCCGCCCCAAACCTCGAACCTGCATCACGAGATCGAACTGGTGGTCGCGATCGGCAAGCGCGGGACGAATATCGAGCAAGCGGACGCGGGCAAGTACATCTTCGGCTATGCCGTCGGCATCGACATGACGCGGCGCGACCTGCAGATGGACCTGCGCAAGGCCGGCCGTCCCTGGGAGCTGGGCAAGGCCTACGACCAGTCCGCGCCGATTGGCCCGATCCATCCGGTGGCGCAGGCTGGCGCAATCGATGCCGTCCGCATCTGGCTGGACGTCAATGGCGAAAAGCGCCAGGACAGCGATACCTCCAAGCTGATCTGGAACGTGAACGAAACCATTGCCTACCTGTCGCGTTACTTCGAACTGCATCCTGGCGACCTGATCTATACCGGCACTCCGGCGGGCGTGGGCGCGGTGCTTACTGGCGACGTGATGACAGGCGGGGTGGAAGGCCTGGGCGAAATCCGTGTCAAGGTTGGCGCAGCGTATGAGCCTTGACCTGTACAACTACTTTCGCAGCTCCTCGTCGTACCGGGTGCGCATCGCCCTGAACCTCAAGGGGCTGGCGTACAACTACCTGCCGGTGCACCTGAACCGCGATGGCGGCGCGCAGTTCAGGCCGGCGTTTCGCGCGTTGAGCCCGGACGCCGTGGTGCCGGTGCTGCTCGCCGGCGGCACCCCGCTCAACCAGTCGCTGGCCATCATCGAGTGGCTCGACGAGACCCAGCCCGGCGCCGCGCTGCTGCCGCCCGGGGCGACCGCGCGTGCCTGGGTGCGCGCGCTCAGCCAGACAATCGCCTGCGAGATTCATCCGCTGAGCAATCTACGAGTCCTGAAATACCTCACCGGGGTCCTCGGACTGAACGAAGAGCAGAAGCTGGCCTGGGTGCGCCACTGGACCGGCCAGGGCCTGGCCGCGGTCGAAACAATGCTGGCGCAGCGCGAACATGGCGGCACCTTCTGTCATGGCGAGCAGCCAGGCATGGCCGACTGCTGCCTGGTGCCGCAAGTATTCAACGCCGAGCGCTTCGGCGTCGACGTCACGCAGTACCCCACCGTTGCGCGCATCGTCGCCGCTTGCCAGCTGCTGCCGGCGTTTCGCGATGCACACCCTGCCCAGCAGGTCGACGCGGAATAACTAAAAAAACTTAAGGAGACAGCATGGAAATGCAAACAAAGGTGAACGTTCGCGAATGTATAGACGAACGGCCATTCGGACGCTTCCAGTTATTAGTGACGGGACTGTGCGCCCTGATCGTATTCCTGGACGGCTTCGACACGCAGGCGATCGGCTATGTCGCGCCCGCCATCATCAAGGAATTCGGCGTCAGCCGCGCCGCGCTCAGCCCGGTCTTTTCGGCCAGCCTGGTCGGACTGATGCTGGGCGCGCTGATCGGTGGGCCGGTGTCGGACCGCTTCGGCCGGCGTCCGGTGTTGCTTGGCGGTATGGTGTTTTTCGGCATCATGTCGCTGCTGACCGTCCTGGCCGGCTCGGTCGAGAGCCTGCTGCTCTTGCGGCTGCTGACGGGCCTCGGCCTCGGCTGCGTCATGCCCAATGCCATCGCGCTCACCAGCGAGTACGCACCCGAGCGGGTGCGCTCGACCGCGGTCATGGTGATGTTCTGCGGGTTCTCGCTGGGCGCCGCACTGGGCGGCCTGGCCGCAGCGGTGCTGATCAAGGATTTCGGCTGGCAATCGGTGTTCGTTACCGGCGGCGTCCTGCCGCTGCTCGGCGCGATCGCGGTCTGGCTGTGGCTGCCTGAATCGGTGCGCTTCCTGGTGCTGAACGGGGGCGACAAGCGTCGCGTCTCTGCCATCATGCAGAAGATTAACCCGGCGTTTGCCAGCGAGGGCGTGGTCTTCCTGGCGGACGAGCACAAGGAAACCAGGTCTCCGGTCAGGCAGCTGTTTGCCGACAAGCGCGCCGTGCTCACCGGCTTGCTGTGGGTGGTGTTCTTCATGAGCCTGATGGATTTATATTTCCTGTCAAATTGGCTGCCGACCGTCATTCATGACACCGGCATCCCGGTCAGCTCGGCCGCGCTGATCACCGCCATGCTGCAAATCGGCGGCACCGTGGGCACGCTGGTGCTGGGCCGGGTGTTCGACAAGGTATCGCCGTTTCGTGCCCTGTCCGTTATCTATTTCCTGGCGGCGGGCTTCATTGTGTCGGTCGGCTTTGCCGGTACGTCGGTGAGCACGCTGGCGTTGACGATTTTCGGCGCAGGCTTCTGCGTCATCGGCGGGCAGATTGGCGCCAATTCGCTGGCGGCGAAAGCCTATCCCACCGCGATCCGCGCCACCGGCGTCGGCTGGTCGCTGGGCATCGGCCGCATCGGTTCCGTGCTCGGTCCGGTGATCGGCGGCTTGCTGCTGTCGATGCATTGGGACATGCGCGAGCTGTTCCTGGTGGGCGCGGTGCCTGTCTTCATTGCCGGAGTCGCGGCGCTGGCCATCAGCCTGTCCAGCGCGGGGCGCCGCGCTTCGGAGTAAACCCCGGCCCACTGGCCACTCCGGCGCCAGCGACCTCGACGGTGGCGCCGTCCCAATCACATATCTGCTGCGCACGTGGCGCGTGCCGTCACGCCCGTAGCAGCTTGAGCATCACGATAAAAGCAATCTTAAACAGGAGACGATGTGCGCAAATGTAATTCTTTAATGCTGGGCAGCCTGGTACTCGTGGCAGGCGCCGCCAGTGCCCAATCGAACGCCACCGTGTACGGCAGCGTCGACGCCGGCCTGTCGACCTTTAACGACGAGCGGGGCGGCCATACCAATAAGGTCGATTCCGGCAACCGTTCGCCGGACCGGATCGGCTTTCGCGGCACCGAGGACCTGGACGGCGGCTTGCGCGCCGTGTTCCAGCTGGAGAACGGCTTCAATGTGGATGACGGCGCCATGAAGCGCAATGGCGTGCTGTTCAATCGCTCCGCCTATGTGGGACTGGCGGGCAAGGCGGGCACCGTGACGCTCGGCCACATGCCTGACTTCATGTACGAATACGTGCGCGTCACCGGCAACGGCTTCCTGAAGTCCCTGTATTTTTTCCATCCTGGTAACCTCGACAACCAGGCCAACCAATTCCAGATCGACAACGCCATCAAGTACGAGACGCCGGCTTTCGGCGGCTTCACACTGGGCGCGATGAATGGCATGGGGGAACAGCCGGACTCGTTCAACAAAAATCGTTCGTACAGCCTGGGCGCGCGCTATGACGGCGCCCGCCTGCGCGGTGCGGCCGCGTACACCGTGTCGAACAACCGCTCGCTCAACCTCGGTGCCGGCCTTGGCATCGGCAGCCTGCTGGGCCAGACGCTGAGCAAGAATCCCGCCGCGCCCGACGCGACCTACACCAACTTCAACGCCGACCAGGTCAAGAGCGTCGGCATCACCGCTGCGTACAAGGCTGGCAATGTCACGCCGCACGCGATGTACACGCAGATCAAACTGCAGGCGCGCGCCGGCGCGGCCACCATGCGCACGGCCGAACTTGGCGCCGACATCGGCATTGGCGCGGCGAATACCTTCGGTGTGTCGCTGGCCTCGTCGCGGCTGGAGGAGCTGCGCTGGAACCAGGCCAACCTGGTCGACACCGTCAAGCTGTCGGTGCGCACGGCCGTGTATGCCGCGGCTGCCTTCCAGCGCGCCTCGGGCGCGGGCGTGCATGCGGTGATCAACGGCGCGGCGCCGGCCAGCGGCCAGTCGCAACGCGTGCTGCGGGTGGGCGTGCACCACCTGTTCTGACGCCAGCACAACGGGCCTTGCGCGCCGCTTCGAGGCAGCATTGATCTCAAGCGCGCCAGGCCCGCAGCGCCAACGTGCGCCGCTGGGCGCCGCGCACTTCGCTCTCCGCTAAAATGAAGTTCCTTATTTATGGAGGCAAACTATGTACGAACTGCAAGTAGAAGAGATGACCTGCGGTGGTTGCGCCAACAGCGTCAAAAGGTCGGTGCAAGCGATCGACAGCAATGCCAGGGTGGAAGTGGACCTGGCGACCAAAAAAGTGCGGGTCGACACCGGAGCGGACTTGAACGCTGTTAAGGCAGCGATTACCGATGCCGGCTTTCCGGTCACCGCAAGTGCCGCTGTGTAATGCATGGACAGCGGGGCAGGGCCCTTGCCCCGCTGTCGCGAAGGTCAGGGTTTTACCCGTTTGAGGCTTGACGGCTGCCACCGGCGCAGAAGCAGCGAGTTCGACACGACACTGACGCTGCTCAGTGCCATCGCCGCGCCGGCAATCACCGGGTTCAAATAGCCGAGCGCTGCCAGCGGAATACCGACGATGTTGTAAACGAAGGCCCATCCCAGGTTTTGCCTGATCTTGCGATAGGTTTTTTTCGACACGTCGATTGCGTCCGGGACCAGCAGCGGCTCGCCGCGCATGAGCGTGATGCCGGCTGTGTGCATCGCCACGTCGGTGCCGGTGGACATTGCAATGCCAACGTCTGCCGCCGCAAGTGCTGGCGCATCATTGATACCGTCGCCCACCATCGCCACCGTTTCGCCACGCTGTTTCAGCTCCGCGACGATGCGCGCCTTATCCGCAGGCAGCACTTCCGCTACGAAATCAGTGATACCTGCCGCCTCGGCCACCGCCTTTGCGCTGCCTGGATTGTCGCCGGTAAGCATGACCGGCTTGATGCCCATTTGTGCAAGCCGCGCCACCGCTTCCCTGGCGTTTTCCTTGATCGTGTCGCCAAACGCGAGCAGGCCCGCCAGCTCCACCCCGTGTTCTGTTTTCACGGCTAGCCACGACACGGTCCGGCCGGCGCTTTCATGCTTTGCCGCGGCCTCGTCCAGTTCGGCGGTCGATAATGCGATGTCGTGCATCAGGCGCTTGTTACCGAGGAAAACCGTGACGTCGCCAATATCCGCCTGCACGCCGCGTCCCGGAAGCGCCCTGGCATTGGCCGCCGGATGCAAGGCGACCGCGCGCCGGGACGCTTCGGCCGCAACAGCTTTGGCCAGGGGATGGTCGCTGTACTGCTGGACCGCGCTTGCCAATTCCAGCACGCGCCGTTCGGGCTGCTTACCGGCTTCGACGCCAACGACCGCCGGTTTCCCCGCCGTCAGCGTGCCCGTTTTATCGAAGGTCACGACGGTCACGGCATGGGCGGTCTCGAGCGCTTCGGCGTCCTTGATCAGGATGCCGTATTTGGCGGCAACGCCGGTACCAACCATGATCGACGTGGGTGTCGCCAGGCCAAGCGCACATGGGCATGCAATCACCATCACCGCGACGGCATTCAGCAGCGCTTGCTGCCAATCCCCGGTTGAAAGGCCCCAACCAAGGACGGTAATCGCCGCGATGACGAGCACCACCGGCACGAAGACAGCGCTGACCCGGTCGACGAGGCGCTGGATAGGCGCCTTGACTGCCTGGGCATCCTCAACCATGCGGATAATCTGCGACAGCATCGTCGCGCCACCAACGGCTGTGGCTTCGGCAATCACGACGCCGTCGGCATTGATTGCGCCGCCCGTCACCGGATCGCCTACCGTCTTGGCTACCGGCAGGCTCTCACCGGTCAGCAGCGATTCATCCAGATGGCTGCTTCCTTCGATAATCACGCCATCGACCGGCACGCGGTCGCCCGGCCGTACCACCACGATGTCCCCGACGCGCACGTCCGCTACCGGCAAGACTTTCTCGACACCGTCGCGGCGCACAATGGCTGTGGTCGCGCGCAACGATTCCAACGCCCGGATGGCTGCGACGGTCTGGTATTTGGCGCGTTCTTCCAGCCATTTTCCAAGCAGGACAAGCGTGATGATGACCGCGGAGGATTCGAAATACAGGTGGTGGGTCATCGCGTGCGCGCGGCCGGCCCATAGCAGGTACACCGACAGGCCGTACGCTGCGGACGTGCCAAGCGCCACCAGCAGGTCCATGTTGCCCGCACCGTTGCGCAGCGCTTTCCAGCCCGCTTTGTAGAACCTTGCACCGAGCCAGAACTGCACGGGTGTTGCAAACAGCAACTGGACCCAGACCGGCAGTGCCCAGTCCACGCCAAATGGCATGCCGAGCATCGGTACGACCAGCGGAAGGCTGAGCAGCGCCGCGATGGCCACTGGCCACCAGGTCGGCAATGCCTTGCCTTGTTCTGCTGCCGGCGCGGCCTGGTGGGCAACGGCGGCCTCGTAGCCGGCCTTCGTCACCGCTGCGATCAGCGCTTGCGCAGTCACGCCGGCGCTTGCCGTCACCTGCGCCTTTTCGGTCGCGAGATTCACTGCAGCATCCGCCACTCCCGGCACCTTCTTCAGCGCCTTTTCGACGCGGCCGACGCACGAGGCGCACGTCATCCCCGAGATGGCAAGGGAAAACGTTTGCGTCGGCACTTCATAGCCAGCTTTCTCCACGGCGTCATACAAGGACTTGAAACTGGTGTCCGGACTGGCATGCACGGTGGCTTTTTCCGTTGCCAGGTTGATGGAAGCGCTTTCCACGCCGGGAACGGCGTTGAGCGCTTTCTCTACCCGTCCGACGCAGGAAGCGCAGGTCATGCCGTTGACATTGAAAGTGATGTCGGTGGTTTTGCGGGTCTTTGTGGCGGTGTCCATGCGGTTCTCCCGAAGCTATACCCCGAGGATAGGCCTTCCAATCATGGGAAGGTCAAGAAGAATCGATCAGGCGTCTGAAGTTGATTCTAGTGGTTTTACCCGTGCCCGCCGTGGCCGGACGGCTTGCGTACACTGAACTCGAGGTTGGCGGGCTGGCCTGCCAGCGGCATCGCTTTTCCTCCCGCCGCGTTGCTCCGAGTGGTTTCCGGCAGGTCGCCTTTCCACTCGCGCGCCACGGTCCCGGCCGGATGCTGATACCAGCCCGGGTCCTTGTAATCGCCCGGTTTCTGGTCTTTCCGGACCTTCAGGACGGTGAACATGCCGCCCATTTCGACGCCGCCGAACGGGCCTTCGCCGGTCATCATCGGCAGCGTATTGTCGGGCAGCGGCATCTCCATGCCGCCCATCGAGCCGCCTTTATCGCCCATCACCATATAGTCCGGCAGCAGCGAGTTGATCTTCTTCGCGACCCCGCGGTGGTCGACACCGATCATGTTCGGCACCGCATGTCCCATCGCATTCATGGTGTGATGCGATTTATGGCAGTGGAAAGCCCAGTCGCCCGGCTCGTCGGCAATGAATTCGATCGCCCGCATCTGGCCTACGGCGATATCGGTTGTTACCTCCGGCCACCGCGACTCCGGGCGGGTCCAGCCACCGTCGGTGCCGGTCACCTCGAATTCATGCCCATGCAGGTGGATCGGATGATTGGTCATCGTGAGGTTGCCCGCCCGGATCCTGACCTTGTCGCCCTGGCGCACGTTCATCGAGTCTATACCGGGAAAGGCGCGGCTGTTGATGGTCCAGAGGTTAAAGTCGAGCATGGTATTGACCTTCGGCGTGTAGCTCCCGGGCTCGATATCGTAGGCATTCAGCAGAAACACGAAATCGCGATCGACGGCGTGAAGAGTGGGATTTTTCGGGTGCGTGACCCAGAATCCCATCATGCCCATTGCCATTTGCACCATTTCGTCGGCGTGCGGGTGGTACATGAATGTGCCGGGGCGTTTTGCCACGAACTCATAGACGAACGTCTTGCCGGGTGGAATACCCGGTTGGGTCAGCCCTGTGACCCCATCCATGCCGTTGGGAAGGCGCTGGCCGTGCCAATGCACGCTGGTCTGTTCAGGCAGTTTGTTGGTGACGAAAATGCGGACCCGGTCACCCTCGACCACTTCGATCGTCGGTCCCGGGCTCTGGCCGTTGTAGCCCCACAGGTTCGCCTTCATTCCAGGTGCGACTTCACGCACCACGGGTTCAGCCACCAGGTGGAATTCCTTGACGCCGTCCTTCATGCGCCACGGCAGGGTCCAGCCATTGAGGGTCACCACCGGGTTATATGGGCGCCCATCAGGCGGGGCAAGCGGCGGCATGGTATTGGCCGACGACTGGGTCGGTGCTTCTGGCAGCGAAGCCGCCCCGGCTTTGCTCACCGCGGCCGCGCCGACCAGTGTGGCGCCGGCGCCCGTCAGAAACGCTCTGCGAGATGTCATTGTTGTGCTTCCTTCTTCGAATCGGGAGCCCGGACAGGGGAAGGCAGCCGCCCGCCCAGCGCGATTTCCAGGTTGGTTTGCGCGATCCAGTAGTCTTTCAATGCCGCGATATAGCCGTTCACCGCCGCGACCTGCGCGCGCGACTCGGTCAACAGTTCAAAGACGCTTGCCAGCATCCCGTTGTAACGCAGCTGGGTCTCATCCGTGATCTTCTTGCGCAGCGGGATGACCTGGTCGCGGTAGTGCCTGGCCAGGTCGTACGAGGCCCGGTAGGCGAGGTAGCTTTCACGGGCCTCGCTGCGGGCGTTCGTCGCCGTCTGCGCCACTTTGTTGACCGACTGCATATAGATCGCCTCGGCCCTGGCAACGCGGGCAGTTCCCCAGTCGAACAGCGGTAACTCGAGCGAGATCTCGTAGCCCACAGCCGCCTGCCCTGGAAAACTGTTTCTCACATAACCGAGGTCGAGTACGTTGACAAAGCGCGTCGTCCGGGTCAGGCCCAGCGATGCCGCGGTCTGCAGGGCCTCGCGCCTGGCGGCCTCGATATCGAGCCGCTCGCGCACGGCAGTGCGCTCCACGTTATCAAGCTCGGCCGGTGCCGCGGGCAACTCCGGCAGGCGATCCTGCAGGGTGTACGCCGCGTTGGCGCCCCACAGGCCCATCTGCCGCGTCAGTCTTTCGCGCGCGGCGATCGACCGTTTGCTGGCACTGGCCACCGCAGCCGCGGCCTCGGCATAAAACGCCTGCTCGCGCGCGAGATCGAGCTGGCTCGCGTTGCCCGCTTGCGCCATTCGATTGGCCAGTTCGGCGCTCGCCTCCGCCGAACTGCTCACCTGCTTCGCATAGTCGACTTCCTGCACAGCCGCGATGGCCTCGTAGTACGCGCGCCGTGTTTCGGCCGCATGCTGGACGATCTGGTTCGCGACAAACAGCTTGGTTTGCTCGAAGCGATTGCCCTCGATGCGACGAGCCAGGGGCATGGTCAGCAAGCCGATGAAATTGAAGGTGAGGGAGCGGTCGATTTCGATGTCGCCCCCGGCGCGCGTGCGCTGGAAGCCCAGCGATGGGTTTTGCAATCTGCCCGCCTGCGCAAGGTCCGCTTGGGCAATGCCGACATTCCAATAGGTCGCTTGCAGGTCCGGATTGTTCAGCAGTGCGAGCTGTACAGCATCGTCCGCGCTCAAGGGCTTGCCCAGGATGGCATTGGTGATCCGGGCAAAGGACTGCGCATCATCGTCGTTGCGCAGCAGTTTCGCGTCCTTGCCGGTCCGGTCTTTCGCGAGCGCGGATACGGCATCGAACCCGCGCTCGGGCCCGACCGAGGCGCAGCCGCCGAGCAGGAGCAGCGCAAGCACTGCGGCGACCGAACGACGCGCTGGCCATGATGACAGCATCATTCCAGGTCCTTTCCGCTGCGCGCCCGGTGGCGTTCCTGCGGTGCCGCCTTGTTGGCCGCTGCATCCACCTGCGCCGTGTTTTCCGGTTTGGCTCCCGGTGTTTCGCCCATGGTCAGCGACATCGAATCGGAGGCGCCGACCTGGCGGTTCAGCATTTTCCAGTCCCGGTCGGGCGAACGATTGCTTGCGGCAGCCGGGGTATAGGGCAGCAGGCTTTGATACCGGGTCGCGGGTACGATCGCGTCGGCGTCGGCGGAAACGGCCGGCACGGGTGCTTTATCGGCAGCGTGGCCGACCAGGGTGGCAGTGCTCAGCGCAAGCCCGATAGCGGCTTGCACGCATTGATGCGCAAATCTCATAAAATCCTCGAACGTCATAAAGCGGCCGCTGGCGGGGACGTGGAACCGAGCACCGCCGCCAGGAACAGCACCGCGAACAGGACGACAGCCTCGATCCGCAGGACCAGCCTGAACTTGCGCGCGGATGTTTCGGACGACCGTCCTTCGTCACGCTCGCGATCGAGCAGGGGCGGCATGACCAGGAAGCGATTGATGCCGCCCAGCGAGGCCGCGCACGCGACGAGCGCAAGCTTGACCAGCAGCGTCTCGCCATACGGATTGCCGATCAGGTTCGCAAAGCCACCCAGGTTGCGCCACGCGCCGAACAGCCCCGTGATGAAGATGCCGGCCAGGGCGAAGGTGGCCGACGTCGATAAGGCCTGGATGTAATTGGCGCGATCGCGCCGGTCAACGGGCTGCAGCGGCGCCCGGGCGGCCAGCACGATCGCGCCGGCCACGAGCACTTCGCCAACCCACAGGCTGACCAGGTTGAGATGGATCCAGTCGGCCAGCATCGCCAGGCTGAAGTCGCCTTCGGATGCGGCATGGCTGACCATGCTGCGTGTGTACAGGAAAACTGCAAGCGCGAGCACGCTGAGGCCAGCCGTCAGGCGCAGGCGTTTTTCGCGCTTCCCGGCGATCGACAGCCCGGCTGCGGCAATCAGGGCGCAGGTCCCGATGATCCATGCCAGGCCATAATGGGTCGCCGTCAGCACGGACCAGGCCGCGGCGCCTGCCTGCGCGATCGGCACCTCAGCCATTGCCGCAGCTTCCAGCCACAGCAACACGACGTTCGCCAGCAACGCGACTAATGCGCTGGACCAGGCTACCACCTGGACCCGGACACGCCCGCCCCACGCCCACTGGGAGGAAGCACCCGCCAGCCAGAGTGAAGCCATGCCGGCTCCCGCAGCAAGCGCGACCGTGCCATTCAGCGCCACCGTGACGGCATGTTGCCCGGTTTGCAAGCCAAGCGCCGCAGTCATTTCACGCTGAAGGTGAATTCGCCCTTTGCCTTGTGGCCGTCATGGGTCATGGCAGACCATTGCACGTGGTACTCGCCCGGGTGCAATGGCGGCAAGGTCGCGATCATCGTCTTGCCGTCGGCCTTGTCCAGCTCCACCTTCGGCAGCGCGACCTGGCCATTTGCCGCGTCGCTCAGCTTGACGTTACTGAACGCCGCTTCGAGCGTTTCGTTAAACCGCAGGCGAACGACCTTCGGAGCACTGCCGAGCGTGCTACCAGCCTTCGGCTCCGAACTTTCCAACTTCGCGTGGGCCTGGGCGGTCATTGCGGCAGTGCTGGCAAGGGCGAATGCGCCAGCCAGGAAAATTTGTTTGGTTTTCATGGTTACTTGGCAGCTTCAAGTCGGGTGACGGTAAAGGTACCGTTAATCCGGTCCGCCACGAAGTTAATCTTGTCGCCGGCTTTCACCTGTTCGAGCATGGTCGGGTCCTTCACCTTGAACGACATCGTCATCCCGGGCATGCCGAGGTTCGCAAGTGGGCCGTGCTGGATAGTGATTTTCGCGGCATCCTTATCAATTTTCTTGACCTCGCCGGAGGACGTTGGCGCGTCCTTCAGGGACGAAGAGGAAGTGGCCGCGGCAGTGTGGGCACTGCGGACCTGTGCGTTGGCAAAGCCAGCGGCCAGGGACAGGGTGGCGATTGCGCAGAAAGCGGAAAAGCGATTCATGTGAAGCTCCTTGAACGATGTTCGATCTTGATGGGCGGCGCTGTAGGGCGTCGCATAGGGCGTGCAGGCACGACCGTGTCTGATCCGCGCAGTGGATCAATACGGCAGGCAGCAATCTGGCGAATCAGGCCCGGGGAGGGCGTTCGGGGAGAGCGAGGTCGACCGAGGGCACATGACCCGAGGCGAAAGGAACGGCTTCAAATTGCGGTGCCAGGACCGGCAGCGCCGATGCGAACGATGGCGACATGGCGGCACCGCTGCAGCAAGTAGCGCAAGACCCACATTTGCCGTGGGCATGGTGATGAGCCGCGCCCGCCGGAGCGTGCGCATGGCTCGCAGCTGCCAGGTTCTCTGGGTGGTTGTGAGCTTCCATGACGGAATGTACATCGGCCGTTTCGGCCGCCAGGCTGGCGTGCACGTGTTCCGTGGAGACCGGCAGCGGCGCGCACAGCAGCATCGTCGCGGAGGCAAAGCCCTGAAGTGGCAGTGCCAGCAACATTACCCAGACAATCAAGGCTTTCAGCGTGTTGTTCACAAACCGATTTTAGCACAGGGCAACGAACGCATCGCAAGCCGGCCAGAACGAAAACGGCCCGCGAGATGCGGGCCGTATGTGTTGCCAGAGGCGAAGGGCTTAAGCCAGGTTCTGGTTCACGAAGTTCCAGTTAACCAGGTTCCAGAACGCCTCGACGAACTTGGGACGGGCGTTGCGGTAGTCGATGTAGTAAGCGTGCTCCCACACGTCGCAGGTCAGCAGCGGCTTGTCGTTGGTGGTCAGCGGGGTGCCGGCGTTGGAGGTGTTGACGATGTCGACGCCGCCGTCGCGCTGCACCAGCCAGGTCCAGCCCGAACCGAAGTTGCCCACGGCCGACTTCGAGAATTCTTCCTTGAACTTGTCGAACGAACCCCACTTGGCGTTGATCGCGTCGGCAACCTTGCCGGTCGGCGCGCCGCCGGCGTTCGGGCTCATGCAGTTCCAGAAGAAGGAGTGGTTCCACACCTGGGCGGCATTGTTGAACACGCCACCCGACGACTTCTTGATGATCTCTTCCAGGGGCAGGTTCTCGAACTCGGTGCCCTTGATCAGGTTGTTCAGGTTGGTCACATACGCTTGGTGATGCTTACCGTGGTGGTATTCCAGCGTCTCAGCGGAGATGTGCGGCTGGAGCGCCTCCTTCGGGTACGGCAGCGGCGGCAGAGTGAATTCCATGTCTTGTCCTTGATTGGTTGGAAACGAGTTAATTCTTCCGAAACGGCGCATATTTTAAACCGGATAGCACAATGTTGCATGTTTGCTTTCGTGCAGCGCCGGGAGCGCCGGCCTGGTTAGACCTCACTCGAGCAGACTTTGCACACTCGCGACGCCGACCTCGGCGCTGCCCTCGGCCAGCCGCACATGCAGCGCATCGTTCACCTTGATCTGGCCGGGCGCGCGCAGCACGTGGCCCCTGGCGTCGCTGACGATCGCGTAGCCACGCTCCAGCGTGCGCTGCGGGTTCAGCAGTTCCAGCTGCGCCGACAGCGCCGCCAGTGCGTTGCGCCGCTGCCTGACCTGGTTGCAGATGCTCGCGGTCAGGTGCCGCTGTTCCGATGCAATCTTCTCGCGCACCGCGCGCACGTCCGGGCGGTGGCGCGACCAGCGCTGCTGCAGTTGCGCGAGCGCCATGCCGTGGCGATTCACAGGCACCCGTACCGCATGCGTCAGCGCGGCGGCCATCGACCTCAGCTTCAGGCGCTGGTGCGCGATCTGGGCCGCTGGGCTCAGCAGGCGTCGGCTGAAGTTGTCGAGCGTCTGGTTCGCTTCCGACAGGATGCGGTCCATCGCGCGTTGCACGTCGCCGGCGTCGGCTTCCAGCGAAGCGAGCCAGTCCGCCCGCGGGGTGGCCGCCAGTTCGGCCGCGGCGGTCGGGGTGGCGGCGCGCAGGTCGGCCGCGAAGTCGGCGATGGTGAAGTCGGTCTCGTGGCCGACGCCGGAAATGACCGGAACGCTGCAGGCGGCAATCGCGCGCGCTACGCACTCCTCGTTGAAGCACCACAGGTCTTCGATCGAGCCGCCGCCGCGGCACACCAGCAGCACGTCGACCTCGGCGCGGCGCGAGGCGGTCATGATGGCTTCCGCGATCTTGTCGGCGGCAAATTGGCCCTGTACCGGCGCTGGATACAGCACGATGTTCACATGCGGGGCACGCCGCCTGAGTGCGGTGAGCACGTCGCGCAGCGCGGCGGCCTGCGGACTGGTGACGATGCCGATGCTGCGCGTAAACAGGGGCAGGGCGCGCTTGCGTTCCTGGTCGAACAGGCCCTGTGCCGACAGTTTCTCCTTCAGTCGCAGGAAGGCTTCGTACAGCTGGCCGACGCCTGCGCGCCGGATCGCCTCGACATTGATCTGGTAGTCGCCGCGCGCGCCGTACAACGTGACCAGCGCGCGGACCTCGACCTTGTCGCCTTCACGCGGGTTGAAGCCCGCAAACTGGGCACGGCTGCGAAACATCACGGCGCGCACCTGGGCCGCCTCGTCTTTCAAGGTGAAGTACCAGTGGCCCGAGCTGGCGCGCGTGAAGTTGGAGATCTCGCCGCCGATCCAGGTCAGCGGAAACGAGCGCTCCAGCAGGCGCGCGACCTGCTGGTTGAGGGCGGTGACGGTCAGGACGGGAGCGGCGGCGTAGGCGGAATCGGCGTCGGAACTGGTTTGCATGGTGCTGGGGCTGATAAATGTCCACAAAGTGGCTGGGAAGGTGATGCTTATGTCACATCCGTGGGGGAACGACAAGCGTTTTCTGTAAGCTACTGATTTTTAAGGGGAAAGCGCAGTGCATTATTTCCATGCAGAAGCAAAAAAACCTTATGGATCAAGGACTTCCCCCTGACTCTTCAGACTTGGCCACAAAGTTATCCACAAAATCTGTGTGAAACCCGGAGGGGGGTCTATGCCGGTCCGGTGCTCAAAAATCAGGCTTGGCTGGTTTTTCCTAAGGGAATCAACCACTTGGCGCTGCCGGAAGGCCCTTGCGCACATCTTTTTCCACAGAATGTGTGCAAAGCGGAATAAGTGAAACGCCGAGGTAGCAAAACAGCAGGGATTTGTTTGCGAACTGATCAAAACCGGGAGAAATCGCCCCTGGTGCCAAAACTTTCGGCAAGGAACTAAATCCTTCTGAATCAAGTACTTGAGTGTACCCAAGGTCCCTTGCTCACAATTTTGTCCACAAAAACTGTGAGGAACAGGGGCGTGCTTACAGCGGGAAAGGAATCGGCTGAACGTCGACTGGGATGAAGCCTTTTCCACGCGCCAGCGGATGCGAAGGGTGGCCGTCATTCGTCAGTTTCAGTGCATAAGTCGCGACCCCGGCGCGCCGGATGAGGCGGGCGACGGCCTGCACCCGCCCCGGCAGCGCCGCGCCATGCGCACCCCAGGCGCAGATGACCAGGTCGGCCTCGGCCAGCATGCCCGACAGATGACGGTTGTTGTTGCGGCCGATCGGATCGGCGGCGCGTTTCAGTTCGGCCGGGTGCGGCGAGCGGAAGGCGGCAAGGTTGCCGACATCCAGCCGCCCGCAGCCCAGGTGGCGGGCGATCGCGATCGACTTGGTGATCGTATGGTCGTCGCGCTGGTGGTCGGCGAGGCTGGGGTTGAGCATGATCAGCAGCAGGCGCGGCTTGGCCGCGTCCCATTCGCGCCATAGCCGATAGCGGTAGGCGCCGCAGCGCGACAGCGTGGCGCCCCGCGTCATTGTTGTTTCCATCTTGTCCCCCGGTTCCAGCGCGGGACTATAACAGCAAGGGATCGGCGTGGATAAGTCCGGGCTGCCTAAAAAGCGGGCTTGAACAACAATGCTTAATCAAATCAATGACTTGGCGCCGGGTGCCAGCCCTTGCGCACATCCTTTTCCACAATTTGTGTGAAGAGTGGGATGACTTATCCAAACCGGGGTCAAAACAGCAACAAAGCGATCCCGAAAGCCAGGTTTTGTAGGCAGTCGATTGTGGAAAACCTGTGTTTGCCTCAAATTTGGGCGCCGCGCCTTTTCCGTTAGGAATCAAGGACTTTGATCTCGCTCAAGCCCCTTGCTCACAATCTTGTCCACAAAAAATGTGAGGAACCCAGCGCGGATGGCAACCAAACTCCTGCCATATTTTTCATCGCGGAAGAATTGCTTAGCAATATCAAACACTTGCAATCGTGCACGCGTCCTTGCGCACAAATTTATCCACAGAATATGTTTGCAAAGTCGGGCTACGGCTGCAAGGACACAAAAAAATGCGACGCCGTCCGACCTGCCGCGTTTTTACGCACGTAAAAATTTCCCTTAAGAATCAACGCACTTGCCTTCCGACAATCCCCTTGCGCACACTTTTATCCACAGAAGTTGTGAAGAACTCTACTTGCCGCCGGGCGGGCAACACGTTACATTGCCGGATTGACTTATTACCCCTCAGGAGTTCGTTTTGCTCGCCATTCTTCAAGCCGCAGG
This sequence comes from Massilia sp., assembly GCA_045810465.1. Taxonomy (GTDB): domain Bacteria; phylum Pseudomonadota; class Gammaproteobacteria; order Burkholderiales; family Burkholderiaceae_D; genus Telluria. Next base: position 64,957 of record JBJMVW010000041.1, read on the forward strand.
CTGGCCCATCTGGCTGTTGCTGATTGCCTCGATCGTTGCCCTCGCCCTGATCATCGAGCGCCTGATCTACCTGCGCCGTGAAAAGATCCTGCCGCGCCAGCTGCTCGACGAAGTGATCCGCGTTTATCACAACGGCAAGGTCACGGCGGACATCGTCGACAAGCTCGAAAAGAATTCCCCGCTCGGCGCGGTGCTGGCCGCCGCGCTGCGCAACATCGACGCACCACGCGACGTGATGAAGGAATCGATCGAGGAAGCGGGCCGGGGTGTGGCGAACGTGCTCGAGCGTTTCCTGACCACCCTGGGCACCATTGCCTCGCTCGCGCCGCTGATGGGCCTGTTCGGCACGGTGGTCGGCATGATCGAGATCTTCGGCGCCCAGACCGCGACCGGCACCAACCCGGCCCAGCTGGCGCACGGCATCTCGATGGCGCTGTATAACACCGGTTTTGGCCTGGCCATTGCGATGCCGGCGCTGGTGTTCTACCGCCACTTCCGCGCCCTGGTCGACAGTTTCATCATCGACATGGAGCTGCAGGCCGTGAAATTCGTCGACGTCGTCCACGGTGCCCGCAAATGATGGATTTTCGCCGCGGCCGCAAGCGCGAGGAACCGGAGATCAACCTGATCCCGTTCATCGACGTGCTGCTGGTGGTGCTGATCTTCCTGATGGTCACCACCACCTACAGCAAGTTCACCGAATTGCAGATCACGCTGCCGACCGCCGACGCCGAGAAGGCGCTCGACCGGCCGTTCGAAATCAACGTCACGGTCGATGCCAAGGGCAACTACACGGTCAATAACGTGCCGGTGTCGTTCCACAGCGTGCAGGGCCTGGCCGACGACCTGAAGCACGCCGCCGGCACCGGCCCCGACGGCCAGCCGCTGGCGCAGCCGGCGCGCAGCCCGGTCGTGATCGTCAACGCCGACCAGTTCGCGATGCACCAGATGGTCATCAACGTGCTCGAGGCGGCGCGCCTGGCCGGCTACGACAAGCTGACCTTCGCGGCCCAGACGGGCAGCAAGAAGTAACACTCTACCCGTCGTTCCCGCGCAGGCGGGAACCCCAGTCCTGGCACCGGCCACTCGACCAACTGGGGTTGCCGCCTGCGGGAACGACTGGCCACCCTTTTTGCCGCGCTGACTGAACCCGATGTCCTCAACGTCCCTGGAATCGACCCTGACCCGTGCCTGGCTGCGGCGCGGCGCGCTCGCCTGCGCGCTGTGGCCGCTGTCGCTGCTGTTCCGCGTGCTTGCCGCGCTGCGTGCCGGCCTGTACCGCGCCGGAATCCTCAAGTCGCAGCGGCTGCCGGTTCCCGTCATCGTGGTCGGTAACATCTTCATCGGCGGCACCGGCAAGACCCCGCTGACGATCTGGCTGGTCGAGTCGCTGCGCGCCGCCGGTTTTACGCCGGGCGTGATCTCGCGTGGCCACGGCAGCCAGGGCGACAGCGTGCGCGAGGTAACGGCCGGCTCGCAGGCGCGCGAGGCTGGCGACGAGCCGCTGCTGATCGCGCACCGCACCGGGTGCCCGGTGGTGGTCGGGCGCGCCCGCTTTGAAGCCGGCCGCGCGCTGCTGGCCGCGCATCCGCAGGTCGACGTGCTGGTGGCCGACGATGGCCTGCAGCATTACGCGCTGGCGCGCGACATCGAGATCGTGCTGTTCGATGCCAGGGGCGTCGGCAACGGCTGGCTGCTGCCGGCTGGCCCCTTGCGCGAAGCGCCTTCGCGGCGGCGCGACTTCACGGTCGTGAATGCGCCGCGGATCGCGCCCGCGCTGGTGCACGCGGTCGGCGGCGCGCCGTTCCGGATGCAGCTGGCCGGCCGCCATGCCGAGCGCCTGGCCCATCCCCACGAGCGCATCGCGCTGGCCGAACTGAAAGGCCGGCGCCTGGTCGCCGCCGCCGGCATCGGCAACCCGGGGCGCTTTTTCGCGATGCTCGACGACGCCGGCCTGGCGTTCGCCGCGATGCCGCTGCCCGACCACCACGACTTCCTCGACGCCCCGTTCGACGGCGTCGATGCCGATGCCATCCTGATCACCGAGAAGGATGCAGTAAAATGTGGGCAGATTGAAAACCTGAAGCACGACCCGCGCCTGTGGGTCGTCCCGGTGACGGCGCAGATCGACGCCGCGCTGGCCGAACAAATTGTGGAGAAATGTCGTGGACGCTCGACTGCTTGATATCCTGGTCTGCCCGTTGTGCAAGGGACCGCTCGAATACGATAAGAAGGCGCAGGAACTGACCTGCCGCCCGGACCGCCTGGCGTACCCGATCCGCGACGGCATCCCGATCATGTGGGCTGACCAGGCACGCAAGGTCGAACCGGCGGTATGAGTTTTACCGTCATCATCCCGGCGCGCCTGGCCTCGACCCGGTTGCCGAACAAGCCGTTGGCCGACCTCGGCGGCAAGCCGATGGTGGTGCGGGTCGCCGAACGGGCACGCGAGTCGGGCGCGGCGCGCATCATCGTCGCCACCGACCATGCCGACATCGCGGCCGCTTGCGCCGCGCATGGCGTCGAAGCATGCATGACGCGCGCCAGCCATCCGTCCGGCACCGACCGCATTGCCGAAGTCGCGCAGGCGATCGGGCTGGCGCCGGAGGCGGTGGTGGTCAACCTTCAGGGCGACGAGCCGCTGATCGACCCGGCCCTGCTGGCCGCCTGCGCCGCGCGCATCTCGGCGCAGGTGCCGATGGCCACCTGCGCCCACCCGATCGACAGTGTGGCCGATGCCTTCAACCCGAACGTGGTCAAGGTCGTGCTCGACAAGGCGGGCAGGGCGCTGTACTTCTCGCGCGCCACCATCCCGTGGCACCGCGACGCGTTTGCCCGGTCCACGGATGCGCTACCGGCCGGCTACGCGCCGCTGCGCCACATCGGGCTCTACGCCTACAGCAACGCCTTCCTGCAGGCCTATCAGGGCCTGGAGCCGGCGCCGCTCGAGTCGGTCGAAGCGCTCGAGCAGCTGCGCGTGCTGTGGCACGGCTACCCGATCGCGGTGCACGTCACAGGCAGTGCGCCGCCGGCCGGAGTCGATACCCCGGACGACCTGGCGCGGGTCCGTTTACACTACGCGTCTTGATCTGCGCGGCAACACCGGCGCGGCCTGTTTGCGCCATATCAATTAATAAAAAGGCAACCGCCGGGAAATTGGCGCTTTCGCTAACTTTTGTGGTAAGTTTCGTATCAATGGTCAGATATGCATCAATCACGATTGGTTGCCAACACAATCTTCAACATCCGTTTTAGGAACTCTTCATGCGTCTCATTCTGTTAGGAGCGCCTGGCGCCGGCAAAGGCACCCAGGCTAACTTCATCAAGGAAAAATACAACATCCCCCAGATCTCCACCGGCGACATGCTGCGTGCCGCAATCAAGGCAGGCACCCAGCTGGGCCTGGAAGCTAAAAAGGTGATGGACGCAGGCCAGCTGGTGTCGGACGACATCATCATCGGGCTGGTCAAGGAGCGCCTGCAGGAAGCGGACTGCGCCAACGGCTACCTGTTCGACGGCTTTCCGCGCACCATCGCGCAAGCCGACGCGATGAAGGACGGCGGCATCGCCGTCGACTATGTGCTCGAGATCGACGTGCCCGACGAGCTGATCGTCGAGCGCATGTGCGGCCGCCGCAGCCACCCGGCCTCGGGCCGCGTGTACCACACCGCGTTCAACCCGCCCAAGGTCGATGACCTCGACGACGTTACCGGCGAACCGCTGGTCCAGCGCGACGACGACAAGCCCGACACCGTGATGAAGCGGCTGGCGGTGTACCACAACCAGACCGAAGTGCTGCTCGGCTACTACAACAAGTGGGCGCAGTCCGGGCTGCCGGGCGCGCCGAAATACCGCAAGATCTCCGGCGTCGGACCGGTGGAACAGGTCCGCGACGCAGCCTTCGCTGCGCTCGCCGAGTAAGCGATGCAAGCGGACCCTCGGGTCCGCTTTTTTTTCGGATGACGCCCGTGCCATCCGTCGCACCAGGTTTTTGAATCAAAGTTTTGCAGTGCGCAGTCAGGCAGGCCGCACCCCCAGTCGGATGCGGTCTTTCCAAATGTGTGGTTGTGTTACTTGATCTGGAACGAAGGGGACGAAATGGCAGCAGGAAATCTACTCATGTTTGCGGTAGCGTGTGGCGTCATCGCGGTCGTCTACGGCCTATGGTCGCGCAGTTGGATCTTGCGCCAGGACCCGGGCAATGCTCGAATGCAGGAAATCTCGCAGGCGATCCAGGAAGGCGCGGCCGCCTACCTCGCGCGCCAGTACACCACCATCGCCATCGTCGGCGTCGTGCTGCTGGTGGCAATCTTCTTCCTGCTCGGGCTGCAGACCGCGCTCGGCTTCCTGATCGGCGCCTTGCTCTCGGGCGCCTGCGGTTTTATCGGCATGAACGTGTCGGTGCGCGCCAACGTGCGCACCGCGCAGGCGGCCACCAAGGGCATGAACGAGGCGCTCAACGTCGCCTTCAAGGGCGGTGCGATCACCGGCATGCTGGTGGTCGGGCTGGGCCTGCTGGGCGTCACCCTGTTCTACTGGCTCCTGACGGTGCAGGCGCCGGGCGGCACGGCCAGCACGCATGACGTGATCAAGCCGCTGATCGGCCTGGCCTTCGGCGCATCGCTCATTTCGATCTTCGCCCGCCTCGGTGGCGGCATCTTCACCAAGGGCGCCGACGTCGGCGCCGACCTGGTCGGCAAAGTCGAGGCCGGCATTCCCGAGGACGACCCGCGCAACCCGGCGGTGATCGCCGACAACGTCGGTGACAACGTCGGCGACTGCGCCGGCATGGCCGCCGACCTGTTCGAGACCTACGTCGTGACGCTGATCGCGACCATGCTGCTGGGTGCGCTGATGGTCACCGGCGCCACCAGCGAAGCAATCCTGTATCCGCTGCTGCTGGGCGCGGTGTCGATCATCGGTTCGATCGTCGGCTGCTCGATGGTCAAGGCCAAGCCCGGCAAAAAGATCATGTCGGCGCTGTACACCGGCCTGTGGTGGGCCGCCGGCCTGTCGCTGATCGGCTTTGCGATCGTCACCTGGCTGATCTGGACCGACCCGGCGATGCGCATGCGCATGCTTGGCTGCTCGCTGGTCGGCATCGTGCTCACCGGCCTCATGGTCTACATCACCGAGTACTATACCGGCACCGAGTTCAAGCCGGTGCGCCACATCGCGCAGGCTTCCACCACCGGCCACGGCACCAACATCATCGCCGGGCTGGGCGTCTCGATGAAGTCGACCGCCTATCCGGTGCTGGTGGTGTGCGTCGCGATCCTGCTGGCCTTCCAGATGGGGCAACTGTACGGCATCGCGGTGGCCGCCACCGCGATGCTGTCGATGGCCGGTATCATCGTCGCGCTCGACGCCTACGGCCCGATCACCGACAACGCGGGCGGCATCGCCGAAATGGCCGGCATGCCCGAATCGGTGCGCGCGATCACCGACCCGCTCGACGCGGTCGGCAACACCACCAAGGCCGTCACCAAGGGCTATGCGATCGGCTCGGCCGGGCTGGCCGCGCTGGTGCTGTTCGCCGATTACACCCACGCGCTCGAAGCGGTCGGCAAGCAGATGACCTTCGACCTGTCGAACCCGATGGTGATCGTCGGCCTGTTCATCGGCGGCCTGGTTCCCTACCTGTTCGGCGCGCTGGCGATGGAGGCGGTGGGGCGCGCGGCCGGCGCCGTGGTGGTCGAGGTACGGCGCCAGTTCCGCGACATCGTCGGCATCATGGCCGGGACCGGCAAGCCGGAATACGACAAGGCCGTCGACATGCTGACCGCGTCGGCGATCCGCGAGATGGTGCTGCCGTCGCTGCTGCCGGTGGTGGTGCCGATCCTGGTCGGCATGTTCCTCGGACCGGCCGCGCTCGGCGGCATGCTGATGGGCACCATCATCACCGGCCTGTTCGTCGCGATCTCGATGACCACCGGCGGCGGAGCCTGGGACAACGCCAAGAAATACATCGAGGACGGCAACTACGGCGGCAAGGGTTCGGAGTCGCACAAGGCGGCCGTCACCGGCGACACCGTCGGCGACCCGTACAAGGACACCGCCGGCCCGGCGGTGAACCCGCTCATCAAGATTATCAACATCGTCGCGCTGCTGCTGGTGCCGCTGCTGCCGGCCACCGGCTGGATCGCGGTGTCGGTGCCGGAAATGGCCAAGGCGCCGCCCGCGCTCGAGACCACGCATGTCAAGGCGCCGGCGCCGCGCGAGGGCGTGCTGCCGGCGGCTTCGCCAGTGCGTTGACAACACGTCCCGGTCGCCGGCCTTCGAATGCTGAACGCTGGGTAGGGTGGGCACTCCGTGCCCACGCGGACGTTCGCGCAGTGCGGGCTTACGCGTGGGCACGGGGTGCCCACCCTACCAGCTGCGCTGAAACCGGTAGGGTGGGCGGGTTTCCCGCCCACGCGTCCAGCCAGTCTTCGACCGGTCGGGCATCTTGGTTTGTACGCGTGGGCGGGGGACCCGCCCACCCTACGGATGGGTCAAGCTGCAACCGTCAGGAAGCTCGCCCCTGGCCGTCCAGCGCGTCCTGGATCGCCGCGCTGAGCGACTCGTAATCGGAGTCGCCGTAATAGCGCTGCCCGTTGATGAAGAAGGTCGGCGTCTGGTCGGCGCCATCCTGCTTGCCGCGCTCGGCGTCATGCAGCACGCGCGGCTTGAAACGCCGCGCCAGCAGGTCGTCGCGGAAGCGCTCGCTGTCGAGTTCGATGCTCTCGGCCAGCGCCGGCAGCGCGCCGGGATCGAGCAGCTCCTGGTTCTCGTACAGCGCGTCGTGCATCTCCCAGAACTTGCCCTGGGCCGAGGCGGCTTCCGCCGCTTCCGCCGCCGGCTCCGCGTAGGGATGCAAGTGCGTCAGCGGCAGGTGCCGGTACACGAGGCATAACTCGTCGCCGAGTTCATCGCGCAGGTCGCCCAGCACCGCGTGCGCGCGGGCCGAGTACGGGCACTGGAAGTCGGCGTACTCGATCAGCATCACCGCAGCATCGGTGCTGCCCCGGATGTGGTCGTCCCGTGTCACTTGTCGCTCATTCATCTTTTTTCCTCCGTTGTTTGGCCAAAGCCTGTTTGTTGGCGGGCTCAGCTCGCCCGCGGTCGCACCTGGTCCCCCTGCGACAGCGTGTGCATGGCGGCGCCGCCGGCGGCAAAACGCAATGCTTCGGTCAGGGAATCCTCGTCGTACCCGCCTTCATAGCGTTCGCCGTTGATGAAGAAGGTCGGCGTGCCGGCTGCGCCGCTGCGCACCGCACCCATGAAATCCTGCCTGACCTTGTCGTGATAGCGATGGGACTGCAGGTCGTCGGCGAAGCGCCGCACGTCGAGCCCCAGCCGCCTGGCCAGCGCCGTGAGCAGGTTGGGGCTGAGGGCGTCCTGGTTCTCGTAGAGATCGTCGTGCATGGGCCAGAACTTGCCCTGCGCGCCGGCCGCCTCGGCCGCTTCGGCCGCCAGCTCGGCCAGCGGATGGACCTGGGTCAGCGGCATGTGGCGGAACACGAAGCGCAGGTCGGCGCCCAGGGTGGACTGCACGTTCCTGACGACCGCATACGCCTCCCTGCAGTACGGGCATTGGAAATCGCCGTACTCGACCAGCGTGACCGGCGCGTCCTGCAGTCCTTGCACATGGTCGTTCTCATTCACCGGAATTGCCAGACTCATAATGTGGTACTCCCTTCCATCTGTTCCAACGCTTTCAGGATGCCGTCCGCGCCAGGGTTGACCCCGATCGGGGAAACGTAACTCCAGCGAATGAGGCCGTCGCCGTCGATGACAAACAAGGCCCGTTCGCTGACTCCTTCCTTGTCCCGGTACACGCCGTAGCGGCGCGCCACTTCGCCTTTCGGCTCGAAGTCGGACAGCAGTGTCAGACGGTAATTTCGATGTTCGCGAAAGGCGGCGTGGCACCAGACGCCGTCCACCGAGATGCCGAGCACGACGGCGTCATGCTTGCCGAACTCGTCGTGCAACTCGTTGTAGAGCGCCAGCTGGTCGCCACAGACCGGGCTCCAGTCGGCCGGGTAAAACACCAGCACGACAGGCTGCCCGCGCAGCTCGGATAACGCGAGACGCTGGTCCGGCGTGCTGTTCAGGTCAAAGTCCGGCGCGGCCATTCCGGCCTTCAATGCTTCCATCGTCCGCTCCTCTGCGCGCATGAGGCGCACGTTTGGGTTTAGGACGCTGCCTGCATGCGTAAGTTCGCCGCCGAGGAAAGATATTGCGGGATACGCCAGCCTGTCTTCAGAAGACGCACATCTTGTTGGCCTCTTCGCGCAGCGAGCCGCGGAAGTCGGGGTGCGCGATCGCGATCAGCTCATGCGCGCGCTGTTTGGCCGACTTGCCGCGCAACTGGGCCACGCCATATTCGGTCACCACGTAATTGACGTCGTTCTTGCTGGTCGTCGCATGGGTACCCTGCGTGAGCGTGGGAACGATGCGCGAGATGGTGCCGTCCTTGGCCGTCGACGGCAGGACGATGAACGATTTGCCGCCGCGCGAGCGGTTGGCGGCGCGCACGAAGTCGACCTGGCCACCGGTGCCGGAATAGGGCAGGTGGGCGATGCTTTCGCTGCCGCATTGGCCCAGCAGGTCGACCTGCAGGCTGGCATTGATCGATACCAGCTTGTCGTTTTGCCCGGCAATATACGGGTCGTTGGTGAAGTTCGACGGGTGCATTTCAAGCATCGGGTTGTGGTGCATGAACTCGTACAGCTTGCGCGAGCCGAGCGCGAAGGTCGCCACCATCTTGCCTGGCAGCAGAGTCTTCTTGCGGTTGGTCACCGCGCCGCTCTCGACCAGCGTGAGGATGCCGTCGCCGATCATCTCGGTGTGGATGCCGAGGTCGCGCTTGGCCGTCAGCTGCATCACGACGGCGTCCGGGATGCCGCCGTAGCCGATCTGCAGGGTGGAGCCGTCGTCGATCATGTCGGCCACGTGCTTGCCGATCGCTTCCTGCACCGGCCCGATCTGCGGCAGGCCGACCTCGAGGATCGGATCGTCGCTTTCGACCAGCGCCGTCACCTGCGAGATGTGCACGTGGCACTGGCCATGCGCGAACGGCACGTTCGGGTTCACTTCGAGGATCACCGCGCGCGCCCTCGCCACGGCGGCCATCGTGTAATCGGTGCCGAGGCTGAGCGCGAAGTAGCCCTGCGCGTTCATCGTCGACGCCATCGCGAACACGACGTCGGCCGGCATCAGCCCGCGCTCGATCAGGGTCGGGATTTCGGAGAAATAGTTGGGGATGAAGTCGCACCAGCCACCCTGGCCGCCCGCGCGCGAGGCGCCGCCGAAAAACAGCGAGGCGTGGCGGACGTGGTCGGCGCTGTCCTGCTCGAAGTAGCCGTACTTGCGCATCGCCAGGATCTGCGCGACCTTGATGTCGCGAAAACGGCGGCGCTGTTCCGACAGCGCGGTGAGCAGCGCGGGCGGCTCGCCGACGCCAGTGGGCACGATGATCATGTCGCCGTCGCGCAGGTGGTCGAGCGCGTCGTCGGCGCCGCCGCGTTTTAACTGGTACTGGTCGCGCGCTGTCTGCATTGCCATCTCCCTAGTGATGTTGTGATACTACCTCACCCATTTACCGGGAAGCGTAGCGCACGAAACTGACGTAAAAATGACAACACACGCCCGGAATCAGGCCAGGGTCAGCTCGATCCTCCTGCCCAGCGCGCGCGCCGCCTTGTCGATCAGGTCGAGGCTGGACGGCCTGGTGAAGTCGTACAGGTCGGTCACCTGCGCTGGCGGCAGGTCGAGGCGCCGCGCCAGTTCGGACTTGCTCACCTGCTTGGCCAGCATTTCGTTCCACAGCAGCAGCTTGGCGGTCGACTGCGGCGACAGCGCCAGTGTTGCCTGCGCATGCACATCGGGCGACGGCATCGGCACCGGCCTGCCGTCCTCGACATAGGTCTGGAACGCGGACTCGAGCTCTTCCAGCGCGTGGATCATGGCATGTTCCTGGTCGTTGCCGACCGCGTTGGCGCTGGGTACGTCTGGAAAGCCGGCCAATAGCTTGCCGTTCGCGTCTGGAATCAGGGTAACTGGATAAGTGAGCATGGTCTCCCTTTCGATCGTGGTTCGCGGCCTTTATCCCTGGGGCGAGCCATGGCAGGCAACTCGCGCTCCGTCCTTTGCGATCCGTTTTACCATGAACCACGCAAAGCCCCCGGTTTGGCGTGCGCCCAGCCAGGCTGGGCCACACCATAATGACTGTACTGAACTCGGATGAGGTGGACCATGAAACACGCAAGCCCGCTCGCAGGCTGCCTGCTGCTGGTTGCCATGCTCGGACCCGGCAGCGCGGCGGCCCAGGACCAGCAGCCTCGCGCTGCCGGGGCCGTCAAGCCGCCGGACAAGACCCCGCAGGCGCAGGCGGAGCGCGCCGGGCAGCCTGGCCGCAAGGCCGACCAGGTTCCACAGAAAACGAAGCCACCGCGCCGGCGCCCGGTGCAGCAGGCGGTCGGCCCGGAACCGTTGGCCCCGTCATCGGCCCCGCCTGCGCTCACCTACGGTCCGACGCTGGCGCCGCGTCCGCACGAGCCACCGTCGAATGCGAACAGCCTGCCATCAGCCGCACCGGCGCCGGCCCCGGTCAACACCTGCCATGGCAGCCTGTGTACCGACGCCTCGGGCGGCAGCTACAACATGGGCGTCGGTAACGCCGGCACCAACGGCCAGGGGCAGCTTTGCAACCGGGTCGGTAATACGGTGCAATGCTTTTAACACCCACGTGGTTTTTCGGGCCAAAAGTTCGCTACAATCGGCAAGATTGACGTTTACGTAAACGTTAAAGGAAGCGTTCAACTTTAAGGGGAAACCATGCAAATTAAGAACAATGTGTTCATCGTCACCGGTGGCGCGTCGGGCCTTGGAGCAGCCACCGCGCGGATGATCGTCGACGCCGGCGGCAAGGTCGTGATCGCCGACGTGCAGGCCGAGGCGGGCGCCGCGCTCGCCGCCGAACTGAAGGGCCGGTTCGTCAAGTGCGACGTCACCTCCGAAGCGGACGGCAAGGCGGTGGTGGGCGCGGCCGTCGCGATGGGCACGCTGCGCGGCCTGGTCAACTGCGCGGGCGTGGCGCCGGCCGTCAAAACGGTCGGCAAGGACGGCCCGCACCCGCTCGACGTGTTCCAGCGTACCGTCAACATCAACCTGGTCGGCACCTTCAACATGGCGCGCCTGGCAGCCGACGCGATGGGCAAGACCGAAGCCGCGGAATCGGGCGAGCGCGGGATCATCATCAACACCGCCTCGGTCGCGGCGTTCGACGGCCAGATCGGCCAGGCCGCCTATGGCTCGTCGAAGGCGGCGGTGGCTGGCCTGACGCTGCCGATGGCGCGCGACCTGTCGCGCAGCGGCATCCGCGTGATGACGATTGCGCCGGGCATTTTCGAAACCCCGATGCTGATGGGCATGCCGCAGGAAGTGCGCGATTCGCTCGGCAAGATGGTGCCGTTCCCGCCGCGGCTCGGCATGCCGCACGAATACGCGCACCTGGCCAAGGCCATCATCGAGAACGTGATGCTGAACGGCGAAACGATCCGCCTCGACGGCGCGATCCGCATGCAGCCGAAGTGATCGCGCCGTAGTTACACGACAATTTGTTGTAGGATGCCGAATGGTATCGGGCGTGCGGCCGAGGTCGCACGCCTTTGGTGCCGGATTCGCGTGAACTTCGTCGTTCCCGCCGTCGCGGGAATGACGTGTTCCGAAGCCGTACGCTGCCCCCAACACTATAAAACCCTATGATCAAGTTGAAGTTGCTCGTCCTCGCGGGCGCGCTTGCCGTACCGTCCTTTGTCGCCCCCGCGTTTGCCCAGGACGTCGCACAGCGCGCGCCCGAAGTCGCCACCGGCTATGCCGACAAGCCCGGCTGGGCCGCGCGCAAGTACATGGTGGCGGCCGCCAATCCGCTGGCGGTGGAGGCCGGCTACCAGATCCTGAAGCAGGGCGGCAGCGCGATCGACGCCGCCATCGCCACCCAGCTGGTGCTGACCCTGGTCGAACCGCAATCGTCGGGCATCGGCGGCGGCGCCTTCCTGGTGCATTACGACGGCAAAAAAGTGCAGGCATTCGACGGCCGCGAGACCGCGCCGGCGGCAGCCAACGAGCACCTGTTCCAGCACGCCGACGGCACCCCGATGTCGCGCACCGAGGGCATCGTCGGCGGCCGCTCGACCGGCGCGCCGGGCGTGCTGCGCATGCTCGAACTGGCGCACAAGCAGCACGGCAGGCTGCCGTGGAAGGCCTTGTTCGAGCCGGCGATCCGGCTGTCCGAAAACGGCTTCGCGGTCAGCCCGCGCCTGAATGGCCTGCTGTCGTGGGACCAGCACATCCGCAAGGACCCGGACGCGGCGCGCTACTTCTACGACCGGGGCGGCAAGCCATGGCCGGTCGGCCACATTCTGAAGAACCCGGAACTGGCGCGCACCCTGCGCGAGATCGCCGACGGCGGCGCCGACGCCTTCTACAAGGGCCGCATCGCGCGCGACATCGCGGCCAAGGTGCACGCGCACCCGACCAATCCGGGCCTGTTGACGGCGCGGGACATTGCCGGCTACCAGCCGAAGGAGCGCAGCCCGGTGTGCAGCGATTACCGCGCCTGGACCGTGTGCGGCATGCCGCCGCCGTCCTCGGGCGGCATCGCGGTGGCGCAGATGCTCGGCATGTTCGAGACCAAAAACATGCGCGCGCTGGCCCCCGCCAACGGCGTCCCCGGCGCCGAAGCGGTGCACGTGTTCTCGGAGGTCGGCCGCCTGGCCTACGCCGACCGCGACCGCTACGCCGCCGACACCGATTTCGTGCCGCTGCCCGGCCGCGGCCTGCCGGCCCTGATCGACAAAGGCTACCTGGCGCAGCGCGCCGCGCTGGTGAACGACAAGTCGATGGGCGTGGCGCCGGCCGGCAAGCCGCCGGGGATCGACGTCGCATGGGGCATGGATAACTCGATCGAAGCGCATTCGACCTCGCACATGGTGGTGGTCGACGATCAGGGCGCAGGGCTGTCGATGACCACCACCGTCGAAGACGCGTTCGGCTCGCGCCAGATGGTCGACGGCTTCATCCTGAACAACCAGCTGACCGACTTCTCCTTCGCTTCGCGCGACGCCAATGGCCCGATCGCGAACCGGGTGGAAGCCGGCAAGCGCCCGCGCAGCGCAATGTCGCCGACCGTGGTGTTCGACAAAAAAACCGGCAAGCTGGTGCTGGCGATCGGCTCGCCCGGCGGCCCGGCGATCATCAACTACGTCGCCAAGGTGCTGGTCGGTAGCCTCGACTGGGGCCTCGACGTGCAGCAGGCGATCGCATTGCCGAATTTCGGCAGCCGCAACGGCCCGACCGAGCTCGAAGCGGGGCGCTTCCCGGCGTCCACCATCGAGCAGCTGAAGGCGCGCGGCCACAAGCTGCGCCAGACGGAACAGAATTCCGGCCTGCACGGCGTCCAGCGCATGTCGATCCACGGGGTGCCGCTGTGGTTTGGCGGCGCCGATCCGCGTCGCGAAGGCGTCGCCAAAGGCGACTGAGCAACAATAATTTCCCGCAAGATCGGCAGACTTTGCTAATCTTGCTGGATGGATACCGAACGGAAGACAGGGCTGATCCTCAGCGGAGGCGGCGCACGTGCCGCCTACCAGGCCGGGGTGATGGCGGCGATCGCCCGCATCCTGCGCGAAGCGGGCTGGCCAGCGGCGCGCAACCCGTTCGATATCATCTGCGGCACCTCGGCCGGTGCGCTCAACGCGACCGCGCTGGCCTGCCGCGCCGACAACTTCGGCGAGGGCGTGGACAAGCTGCTCGACGTCTGGCAAAACGTCGCGGTCGAGCAGGTCTACCGCGCCGATTCGATCGCGGTGCTGCGCTCGGGCGCGCGCTGGCTGTCGCTGCTGTCGTTCGGCTGGATGCTGCGCAAATGGCGCGCGGCGCCGCCCAACTCCCTGCTCGACAACACGCCGCTGGTGGGCCTGCTGCACCGCATGCTCGACCTGCCGCGGCTCGACGCCGCGCTGTCGGACGGGCTGCTGCACGCGCTCGCGGTCACCGCCTCGTCGTACACCGGCGGCCACCACGTCACCTTCTACCAGAGCGCGGCCGAGATCGAACCGTGGGTGCGCCACGAGCGCCTCGCGCTGTCCGAACAGATTGGGGTCGAGCACCTGCTGGCGTCCTCCGCGATCCCGTTCATCTTCCCGGCGGTGCCGCTGTACCTGCGCGGCCAGCTCGAATACTGCGGCGACGGCGCGATGCGCCAGCTGGCGCCGATCTCGCCGGCGATCCATCTTGGCGCCAGCCGCGTGCTGGTGGTCGGGGCCGGGCGCATGAGCGAGGCGGCGCGCCAGCGCGGACGGGCGGTGCGCTATCCCAGCCTGGCCCAGATCGCCGGCCACGCGATGTCCTCGATCTTCCTCGACAGCCTCGCGGTCGACATCGAGCGCCTGAACCGGATCAACCTGACGCTGTCGATGCTGCCCGACGAGCACCGCGAGCGCATGCCGCTCAAGCGGGTCGAGCTGCTGGTGATCTCGCCGTCCGAGCGCCTCGACGACATTGCGGCGCGCCACACGCGCAGCCTGCCGCCGCCGGTGCGCGCGCTGCTGGCGGGGATCGGCGCGACCGAGAAGCGCGGCTCGGCGCTCGCCTCGTACCTGCTGTTCGAAGCCAGCTATACCTGCGAGCTGATTGAAATGGGCCGCCGCGACACGTTCGCGCGCCGCGACGACGTGCTGGAATTTTTCGCATCATGAGAAGGCTGCTGTTCGTCTTCCTGCTGGCGCTGGCCGGCATGCCCTGGCCTGGCGCGCAGGCCGCCGCGCCGGCGCCCACGCTGCGCTTCGAGCACCTGTCGGTCGAGGATGGCCTGGCCCAGGAATCGGTGCTGTCGATCGTGCAGGACAGCGACGGCTTCATGTGGTTCGGCAGCCAGAACGGCCTGTCGCGCTTCGACGGCTATCGCTTTACCAACTACCGCAACACCGTCGGCGACCCGCGCACGCTGGCCAACAACTGGGTCCGGGTGCTGCTGGTGGACCGCAAGGGCCGGCTGTGGGTCGGCACCGACGGCGGGGTTGACCGCTACGAGCCGTCGACCCAGACCTTCGTGCATTACCTGCCGGCCGAGAGCGCGCGCCGCGGCAATGGCGACCGGCGCGTGCGCGCGATCGTCGAGGACGGCAACGACGGCCTGTGGCTGGCGACCGACGACGGCCTGCTTCATATCGATATCGCGACCGGCAAGTTCGCCAGCTGGCATCACGACAAGCGCAATGACCTGACGCTGGCCGACGACCAGGTGTACGCGCTGGCGCGCGGCGCCGGCGGCAGGCTGTGGGTCGGCACCGCGGCGGGACTGGACAGTTTCGACCCCGCCAGCGGGCGCTTCGAACACCAGGACGCGGCGGCGGGCACGCCGCAACAGGCGATCCGCGCGCTGCTGGTCGATTCGGCCGGCGTGCTGTGGGTCGGCAGCATGGGCGGCCTGGAGCGCTGGCAGACCGACGGCAAGGGCGGCACCGCGCGCCGCGTGTTCGGGACCGACGAAGGGTTCCGGCCCGGCGAGATCACCGCGCTGTACGAGGACGTCGAACGCCAGGTGTGGGTCGGCACCCACGACGACGGCATGTACCGCTGGCAGTCGCGCGCCGGCCGCTTCGAGAACTTCCCGCATCTGGTCACCGACAACCACAGCCTCGGCGACAACCAGGTCGCGGCGCTGTACCGCGACCGCGTCGGCACCTTCTGGGCCGGCACCTGGTACGCCGGCGTCTCGCGCGTGGACCTGGGCAGCGGCGGCTTCGCGCGCATCGTGCGGCGCGCCGACTCGGCCGCCACGCTGGCCGACAACAAGGTGCGCGCGATCGAAAGCGACGGCGCCGGCAAGCTCTGGCTGGGCACCAACGGCGGCCTGAATCATTACGACCCGGCGACCGGCTACACCCGCGTGTACCGGCACGACCCGGCCAACCCCAACAGCCTGGTGGACATTCCCGCCAACGCGGTGGTGCGCGACCGCCGCGGGCTGCTGTGGATCGGCAGCCGCAGCGGCATCACCAGCTTCGACGCCCTCAGCGGGCGCTTCGTGCGCCAGCAGGTGGTGCCGGGCGACGCCGACGCCAACAATGTGCGCGGCCTGCTGGCCGCGCGCGACGGCATGATCTGGATCGCCACCCGCGGCGGCCTGCACCGGCTCGATCCCGTTACGCGCAAGGTCACCAGCTACCGCCACGACCCGGCCAGGAGTTCCAGCCTGGCCGACAACGTCGTGCGCCCGATCCTGGAGGACCGCCGCGGAAGGATCTGGATCGGCACCTTCGACGGCCTCGACCTGATCGACCGCGACAGCGGCCGCTTCCGCCATTTCCGGCACGAGGACGGCGATCCGTCCAGCCTGTCGCACGACGAGGTGCACTACCTGCTGGAAGACAGCAAGGGCTGCATCTGGGTCGGCACCGCGGTCGGCCTGAACCGGATGGTCACGGCGCCCGATGGCGCGGTCAGCTTCGTGCGCTACACCGCCAAGGACGGGCTGGTCGACGACGCCGTGGCCGCGATGCTGGAAGATAACGACGGCCGGCTGTGGATCAGCACGACCGGCGGCCTGTCGTCGTTCGAGCCGGCCTCCGGACGCTGGCGCAGCTACGGCGCGGCCGACGGCACCATCGAAGGCGCGTACTTCGATGGCGCGGCGCTGCGCGCGGCCGACGGCACGCTGTACTTCGGCGGTTTCAACGGCGTCACCGGGTTCGACCCGCGCGCGATCCGCGACAACCGGATCGCGCCGCGCGCCGTGGTCACCGGCTTCCAGATCTTCAACCAGCCGATCGAGCAGGCCCGGCCGGGACTGCTGCATGGGCCGATCGAGCAGGCCCGGGAGATCACGCTGACGGCGGCCGATTCGGTGTTCTCGCTCGAGTTCTCGGCGCTGCACTTCGCCGCCCCCCAGCGCAACCGTTTCGCCTACAAGCTCGAGGGCTTCGACAAGGCCTGGGTCAACACCGACGCCACCAAGCGCTTCGCGACCTATACCAACCTCGATCCCGGGCACTACGTGTTCCGCGTGCGCGCGGCCAACAAGGACGGCATCTGGAGCAGCGCGGCCACCCTGGCGCTCACGATCGAGCCGCCGTTCTGGAAGACCTGGTGGTTCCGTACGCTGGCGCTGCTGCTGGTGTTCGGCGCGGCCTGGGCCGGCGTCAAGGCGCGGGTGTCGGGCCTGCGGCGCCAGAAGGAACTGCTGGAACGCCAGGTCGGCGCGCGCACCGAGGAGATCAAGCTGCAGAACTGGCTGCTCGAACGCCAGACCCACGAACTGCGCGAGCAGCAGCGCCAGGTGCGCAAGAACACCGACGAACTGGCCCAGGCCAACCGCGCGCTGCACGACAACGAGGAGCGCCTGCAGCTGGCCAAGCAGCGCGCCGAGGACGCGACGCGCCAGAAATCCGAATTCCTGGCCAACATGAGCCACGAGATGCGCACCCCGCTGGCCGGCGTGATCGGGATGCTCGGCTTCGCGCTGCGCGACCGCCTGCTCAGGGACGCCACCCGCGAACAGATCCTGCGCGGCCAGGCCAACGCCCAGTCGCTGCTGTCGATCATCAACGACCTGCTCGACTTCTCGAAGATCGAGGCCGGCAAGCTGACCTTCGAGAACATCGACTTCGCGCTCGACGCCACCATCGAAAACGTGGCCAGCCTGTTCGAAGAGCAGGCCGCGGCGCACAGCGTCGGCTTTTCGATCGAGCTGGCCGACAACCTGCCGCGCTTCGTGGTGGGCGACCCGACGCGCCTGCGCCAGGTGCTGGTCAACCTGGTCGGCAACGCCTTCAAGTTCACCAATCACGGCAGCGTGCTGCTGCGGGTCGAGTGCCGCCCCGGGGACCAGGCCGGGGATCGCCGCAACATGATCCGCTTCTCGGTGCAGGACACCGGCATCGGCATCGCCGCCGGTGCGCTGCCGCGCCTGTTCCAGAAGTTCGAGCAGGCCGACAGCACCACCACGCGCCGCTACGGCGGCACCGGACTCGGGCTGGCCATCTGCCGCCAGCTCGTCGAGCTGATGGGCGGCTGGATCGGCGTCGCCAGCCGCGAGGGCGAGGGCAGCACCTTCACCTTCGTGCTGCCGCTGGCCGACGGCGTGCAGCCGCCGCTGGTGGAGCACATGCCGCGCGAGCCGCACACGCACCGCTTGAAAGTGCTGTGCGCGGAGGACTTCCCGACCAACCAGATCATCATCCGCATGATGCTCGAAGAGCTCGGCCACGAATGCGACATCGCCGAAAACGGCACGCTGGCGGTGGCGGCGTGCGCGCGCACGCGCTACGACCTGGTGCTGATGGACGGGCGCATGCCGGAGATGGACGGCGCCACCGCCACGCGCCTGATCCGCGCCGGCGGTCCGGAGGACGCGCCAGTGCTCGACCAGCACATGATGATCGTCGCGCTGACCGCCAACGCGAGCGAGGAGGACCGCGCGCGCTACCTGGCCTGCGGCATGGACGCGTTCCTGGCCAAGCCGGTCGACGAGGCCGCGCTGCATTTCCAGCTGTCGCGCGCGATCGAGCGCCAGCTGCAGCGCGGGATCGAGCTGGTGCCGATGTCGGCGCCGCGCACCGAACGCACGCCCAGCACTGCCGAACTGGATGCGATGTTCGGCGTGTTCACCGGCCCGCCGCCGCTTGCGGTGGAGGCTGCCCGCAACGCCGGCCGCCGCGCCAGCGACCTGAAAGGCCGCATGCGCAGCGCGTTCGCGGGCGACGTACCGAAGCGGCGCGCCGAACTGGAAGCCGCGCTTTCGCGCGACGACCTCGGCGAAGCGGCGCGCCTGCTGCATGGCCTGCGCGGCAGCGCCGGCTACCTGGGCGAAGCGGAGCTGCACCAACTGGCGGGCACGATGGAGGCGGCCGCCGACGCGCGCGATCGGGCCGCCCTGCGCGCCGCGCTGCCACGGCTGCTGGCGCTGCTGGCGGGCTTCGAGGACACCGCCGCCTGAGCCAGCGGCATGCCAACGTGACGCGTGCGCAGCCATGGTTATATTCAAACGATCGCAGCTGCGGTCGGCAGGAGACAGCAGATGAAGGTTCTGGTAGTTGACGACGACGTGGTGTCGCGCATGGTGCTGATGCACCTGGTCGACAGCTGCGGCAAATTCGAGATCCTCGAAGCGGAGGATGGCGAGGACGCCTGGCGCCAGCTCGACGCCGGCCTGCGTCCGGCCATCACGTTCTGCGACCTGCGCATGCCGCGCCTGTCGGGCATGGACCTGCTCGCGCGCGTCAGGGCCGACGCCAGGCTCGCCGCGATGCCGTTCGTGCTGGTCTCGGCCGCGGCCGAACGCGAAACGGTGGAGGAGGCCAGCGGCCGCGGCGCCGACGGCTACATCGTCAAGCCGTTCGAGGCCGGCCAGGTGCGCACCCACCTGGCCGCGCTGTCGGCGGGCGACGCCGGCGCGGACGAGGCGCCCGGCGCCACCGCGCGCCGCCTCGGCATCGATCCCCAGCGCCTGGCGCTCTACCTGGGCGGCCTGCACAAACAGCTGGTCGCGGCCGGTCCTGGCATCGAGCACTTGCTGGCCAACGCCGATGGCGACGCCGTGCGCGAGCGCATCGCGCGCCTGCGCGAAGGCTGCCAGACGCTTGGACTGCACCGCGCCGCAGTCGGCTTCGCGGCGCTCGAAAGCCTCGCTCCCGGAGAACTGGACGCACCCCGCGTCCACCAGGCGCTGGAGCTGGCGCGCCACGCAGTGCTGCGCCAGGGCGAGAGCGCACGGGCGCTCGCTGCGGCGCGATAAACCTCGTCCAGAATCTGCTTGCTGCGCCAATAGTTTAGATCTAAAGTATCTTCCGGATTGTCCGGATGACACTTTTTCGGGGCTAACATGACCCGCCTCACCGCAGCAGCACTCGGTCCCTCGGCCTACGAGGACGGCTTCGCCCGCGCCAACCTGCCGCCGCCCGACCAGTGGCCGGAATTCCTGTTCGAGCTGCCCGAGCTGCGGTACCCGGAGCGGCTCAACTGCGCGGCCGAGCTGCTTGACGGCGCGCTCGCCAAAGGGTGGGGCGCACGCAGCGCGCTGCTCGGAAGCCGCCACACCTGGAGCTACGCCGGGCTGCACGCACAGGTCGACCGCATCGCGCACGTGCTGCGGCGCGACCTCGGGCTCGCCACCGGCAACCGTGTGCTTCTGCGCGGCGCCAACTGCCCCATGATGGCGGCCGCCATCCTGGCCGTGATCAAGGCCGGCTGCATTGCGGTGCCCACCATGCCGCTGCTGCGCGCGCGCGAACTGGCCGCCATCATCGACAAGGCGAAGGTGGATGCGGTGCTGTGCGCGGCGAGCCTGCGCGCCGAACTCGATGCGCTGCCCGGTGCACGGCCGCGCATGCTGGTGTTCGACGGCACCGGCGAGGCTGACGCACTGGAGGCGCGGATGGCGCGCCACGACACGCCGTTCGACCCGGCCGCCACTTCCGCCGACGACGTCTGCCTGATCAGCTTCACCTCCGGCACCACCGGCGTCCCGAAAGGCACGATGCACTTCCACCGCGACGTGCTGGCCATCTGCGACTGCTTTCCGCGCTCGACGCTGCGTTCGCGCGCCGACGACGTGTTTATCGGCACGCCGCCGCTGGCCTTCACCTTCGGCCTTGGCGGGCTGCTGCTGTTCCCCCTGCGCGTCGGCGCCGCCGCCGTTCTGCTCGAGAAGCTCACGCCCGAAGCGCTGCTCGCCGCGATCGAGCGTTACCGGGCCACCGTCTGCTTTACCGCGCCGACCTTCTATCGCCAGATGGCGCCGCTCGCCGCGCGCTTCGACATCGCCAGCCTGACCCGCTCGGTGTCGGCCGGCGAGGCGCTGCCGCTCGCCACGCGCGAAGCCTGGCAGGCAGCCACCGGACTGGCAATGATCGACGGGATCGGCGCCACCGAAATCCTCCACATCTTCATCTCGAGCGCCGGCAGCGACATCCGTCCCGGCGCGACCGGCAAGCCGATACCCGGCTACCGCGCCTGCCTGCTCGATGCCGACGGCAAGCAGCTCGGGCCGGGCCAGATCGGACGGCTGGCCGTGAAGGGCCCGACCGGCTGCCGCTACCTTGCCGACCCGCGCCAGCGCGACTACGTGGTCGACGGCTGGAACCTGACTGGCGACGCTTACGAGATGGACGCCGACGGCTACTTCTACTACCGCTCGCGCACCGACGACATGATCATCTCGGCCGGCTACAACATCGCCGGGGCCGAGGTCGAGGAGGCGCTGCTGCACCATCCCGCGGTCGCCGAATGCGGCGTGATCGGCCGCGCCGACGAGGAGCGCGGGCAGGTGGTCGAGGCGCACGTGGTGCTCAAGGCCGGGCACGAAGCGTCAGGCGAACTGGCCGCGCAGCTGCAGGAGTTCGTCAAGCAGCAGATCGCACCATACAAGTACCCGCGTTCGATCCGGTTCCGCGACAAGCTGCCGCGCACCGAAACGGGTAAACTGCAGCGCTTCAAACTTCGCAACGAAGCAGTCGCCTGAGGAGAACCATGCCGGATCCGGAAGTGCAGGACGCGGCGCGCCGCCGATCGGACAGCGAGCCAGTGCTCGACCTGGCCAGCCGCCTGACGCAAGACCACCACCAATCGCTCAAGCTGTGGCTGCGCATGTTGTCGTGCACCGTGCGCATCGAGAACGAGATCCGCAGCCGGCTGCGCGCCACCTTCGGCATCACGCTGCCGCGCTTCGACCTGATGGCGCAGCTCGAGCGCCATCCGGTCGGCTTGCGGATGGGCGAACTGTCGCGGCGCATGATGGTCACCGGCGGGAACATCACCGGGATCACCGACCAGCTGGAGCAGGAACAGCTGGTGCAGCGCGTGCCCGACCCGAACGACCGCCGCGCCTACGCGGTCAAGCTGACGCCGGCCGGACACCGCGCATTCGCGAACATGGCGGCGGTGCACGAAGGCTGGATCGAGGAGCTGCTGAAGGATATCCCGGGCGAGGACAAGGGCAGGCTGATCGAGCTGCTGTCGCAGATGAAGGGGCACCTGAACGATCTCGGTGAGACGTGATCGAAGCCAAGGGCGGCCGGGTCCGCGAGATGTGCTGCGGGATCGGAGAGACCGGCGATTGACAGGACCAGGCATGACCAATGGCGAGACATCGACAGCGGCGAGCGGTGGGCCGCCGCCAAATGGCAATATCGAAAAACGCCTTGCGGCGGTCGAGGCTGTGCTGCCGACGCTTGCCACCAAAGCGGACATTGTCGAGCTCCGTTCGGAAATGAGCGTGCAGAACGAAAAACTGCGTGCGGAAATGAGCGTGCAGAACGAAAAACTGCGTGCGGAAATGAGCATGCAGAACGAAGGACTGCGTGCGGAAATGCTGGTGCAGCACGAACGGCTTCGGGGCGAGATGCAGCGCCTCGTAGCCGCGTTTTACAAATGGATGATCGTAACCATGCTGACGATCCTCATCGCTTTTGCTGCCTTGGGCAACGTGCTCATCGCGCGCCTGCCGGTACCCGGTCCCGCCCGAACCAGCACGGCTATGCGCGACGCCATGGCGCCGGCAAACAACACTTCCCAGCCCCATCTTCCTGTGACGTTACTTGCTGGCACCAAATAGTGCATACTGGCATTTTCGCCTGTATGCACTACGAATGATCCCGATCCAGCCCGAGCTCGCGCCCGAACACCGCGAATGCGGCAAATGCAAAAGTTCCCAAGCGCTCGAATTCGGCATCGCCTTCGCCTACCAGCCAATCGTCGACATCGAAACCCGCTCGATCTTCGCCCATGAAGCGCTGGTGCGCGGCCCGAACGGCGAGGGTGCCGGATGGGTGCTGTCCCAGGTCACCGACGACAACCGCTACCAGTTCGACGATCCAGCCGCCTGGGACTGAGCCTTGTTGCCGATCACCCAAACGGCGAACTCTTCTGTAAAATCCGCGGCAAGACTTTTTTACATTTCCACATGATGAACAGCGCGTCACATCCTGACCTGGCGTTTCTCACCGGCGGCGGCAGCATGGGCGCGCAGATCCGCGCACACGACTGGGCGTCGACGGCGCTTGGGGGCATCGAGCAATGGCCGGCCTCATTGCGCACCGCGCTGAGCATGATCCTCAACTCCAAGTTCCCCAACTTCCTGTGCTGGGGGGCGGACTTCATCTCGTTCCACAACGACGCCTACATCCCGCTGCTCGGCGAAAAGGTCGCGCTGGGCCGCTCGTTCCAGGACGTGTGGGCCGAAGCGTGGGACACGGTGGGGCCGATCGCGCGGCGGGCCCTGGAGGGCGAGCCGAGCTTCTTCGAGGACCTGCCGATCGTAATCGAACGCCACGGCTACCCGGAACAGACCTGGTACACCTTTTCGTACAGTCCGGTACGCGACGAGTGCGGCGCGGTGGGTGGCATCCTGTGCACCGTGGTCGAGACCACCGGCAAGGTGGGGGCCATCGCCGAACTGCGCGAAAAGGAAGAGACGCTGCGCCACCTGAACGAGCGCCTGGCGCACGAAGCCGCGGCCCATGCGGCCGACCGCGACCGGCTGTGGCGCCTCTCGCAGGACGTGATGGCCGCCGCATCGCTGGCCACCGGCCGCTTCATCACGGTCAACCCAGCATTCACGCAAACCTTCGGCTGGAGCGAACAGGAGGCGACGTCGGTCCCCTTCATGGACCTGGTCTGCGCGGACGACCAGGAGGACGTGAGCCGCAACATGGAGGTGCTTGCCTCGGGCAGCCCGCTGGTGCGTTACGAAACGCGGGTGATGCACAAGGATGGCTCGCAGCGCTGGGTATCGTGGATCATCGTGCCGGAGGGCGAGCTGCTGTACGGCGTCGCGCGCGACATCACCGCCGAAAAGCGCCAGGCCGACGCGCTGCGCCAGGTCGAGGAAGCGCTGCGCCAGTCGCAAAAAATGGAGGCAGTCGGCCAGCTGACGGGCGGCCTCGCGCACGACTTCAACAACATGCTGGCCGGCGTGGCGGGCCACCTCGAATTGATGAAGCTGCGCCTGAAGAAGGGCCACTTGGACGACCTCCCACAACGCATCGACGCGGCGCTTGGCGTGACCCGGCGCGCCGCGGCCCTGACTCACCGGCTGCTGTCGTTCTCGCGGCGCCAGGCGCTCGATCCGAAACCGACCAGCGTGAATGAACTGGTCGGCTCGATGACGGACCTGATCTGCCGCACCGCTGGTCCGGCGATCGAGGTCGAGACCGATCTGCAGGCGTCGCTGTGGATGACTTTTTGCGACCCGAACCAGTTGGAGAGCGCGCTGCTGAACCTGGCCAACAACGCACGCGACGCGATGCCCGATGGCGGCACGCTGCGCATCGATACCGCCAACACGACGCTCGACGCGACCGGCACCGCGATGTATCCGGGCCTGCAGGCGGGCGACTACATCACCGTCAGCGTCAGCGACGACGGCGCCGGCATGACGCCAGATGTGCTGGCGCGTGCCTTCGACCCGTTCTTCACCACCAAGCCACTGGGGCAGGGGACCGGGCTCGGGCTGTCGATGGTGTACGGCTTCGCCACCCAGTCGGGCGGCCATGTGCAGATCCTGTCCAAAGCGGGCATCGGCACCACCGTGCGCCTGACGCTGCCGCGCCATGGTATCGACCTGGTGTCCGCCGAGCGCCCGCCAGGCGACGCCGCTCTCGAGCCGGCAAACGGCAAGGGCGTGGTGCTGCTCGTCGACGACGAAGCCGACATCCGGCTCGTGATGGGCGAGGTGCTCAGGATGCACGGCTATGAGGTGCGCGAGGCGGGCGATGCGCGCGTGGCGCTGCAGTTGCTGCAGGCCGATTCAGGGCCCGACGTGCTGGTGACCGACATCGGCCTGCCGGGCGGGATGAACGGCCGCCAGCTGGCCGACATCGCGCGCGCACAGCGGCCGCAGTTGCCGGTGTTGCTGATCACCGGCTATGCCGAAAGCACGGTGATGAAGAACGAGTCCCTGCCGGCGCAGATGGAATTGTTGACCAAGCCGTTCCCGATGAAGGCGCTGCTGGCGAAGGTGGCGGCGATGAGCGGGCAGGAGCGGGTGGGCTGAACGCTGGCTGGCCGAATCATCGGGCATACGGCACGACTCGTTTACAGCAGCACGCCGAGCTGGAGCAAGCCGCGCACCTGCGAGTGGCGGTTGCCTTCCGGCCCGAAACCCGCGCCGGGCGCCATCTTGCGCGCTCCAACGTAGGAGAACTCGCCGCGTACGAAGAAGCGTTCGTTCTGGTACGTGGGCGTCGCGGTGACCGACCAGGCCGCGCTGCCCGGGCCATACAGGAGGTTGGGCGCGCCGCGGGCGCCGTTACCCGTCGAGCGGATGTACTCCAGCCGCAGCGGCAGTTTCAAGCCGGGCAGCCGCAGCGCCGCCGGGGCGGCGCCCGAACCGAAGTCGTAGCTCATCAGCACTGCGGCGCCGTAGGTCGACGCGGAATCATTGGCGCCGAACTCTGCAAGCTTCGGCACGTGGGTGTATTGCAGGTATGGCTGCAAAGTCCACGGGCCCTCGGTGTGCGTGTAGATCAGGTTGTAGATCTGCTGGTTGTTCTGGAACAGCGGGGTCCTGGTGGTCGATTTACCGGTGTGCTCGGTATTGCCTCCGGCGGCGAAGGCGAAGGTGTTGGCCTTGTCGAGCGCGTAGCTGGCCGACCCCGTGACCCAGCTGTACCGGTCCGAGTAGAAGCCGTCGTTGACCGAAGCCGCGAGCGTCAGCGGGCCAGCGGCGTAGTTCACCTGCACGCCCCGATTGACGGCATTCTCCTGGTTCCACAGCAGGCCGCGCTGGATGTTCATGTTCTGGAACGAGAACGTGCTCTCGGCGCCGATCAAGGTTGGCAGCTTCCCGACCAACACCGAAAATTCCTCTGTCGGGGCGATCTTCAGGTAGCCCTGCGAGACTGGGGTAAAGAACGCCGGCGTGGCACGGATGGTGCGGAGGTAAGGCACGCCGACAACGGGTATCGAGTAGTACCCGGCCTGGAGGAAAAACTGCCACAGCCCGTTCGGCTTGTTGAGGAACACCTGGGCATTGTCAACGTCAAGCTGCCGGGTGCGATCCGAGGGCAGGGCATGGCTCTGCACCTGGCCGAGGCCGCTCAGCACGCTGGTCAGGTACACGGGGCCGAGGTCGCCCAGCTCAAAGCGGGAAGGTTGCGGGTTGGCGTTCAGCGTGACTGCGATGGCTGGTTGGAGCGCCGGGGGCTGTGCCTCGGTTTTGGGCGGCGGAGTGGGGTTGACGACCGTGCTCGGCGTTTGCTCCTGGGCCCAGGCGGCAACGGGACCGGCGCTCAATAAGGCGCTGAGTGCGGTGGCGGTGCAGAAGCAGGCGCTTTCGCAAAGCGGGCTACGGCTGCGGATGACTGCGGGCGTTTTCGTGTGGCCACTAGTTTCCAACGTTCTTTGCCGAGTGTTCACGATTCCCTCCGTTTGGCTGGTCGCGGTCGAGCTGACCGCTCAACCTTAGACCGCGTTTGGATGGTATCGGTGCACCGGGCCTGTCCAACGGAATGCGATGCTGAACAGGCCTGCGGATGGTCGAGCAAGTCGATGCCCGACCATCCGCAACCTGGAGAGGTTAAGCCTTCAGGGCGGCAAGGACATCGTCCGGCCTGAACGGAACTGTGCGCAGGCGAACGCCGACGGCGTCGTAAATTGCGCCCGCAACCGCGGAAGGAACGATGGCGACCGTCGGCTCGCCAGCGCCCCACGCCGGCTTGTCCGGACGATTGACGAGCACCACGTCAATCTTCGGCACCTCAGGGAAGCGCAGGATCGGATACGAGTTCCAGTCGACGCTGGTGACGGCAGAGTTGCTGAACTTCACTTCCTCATGCAGCGTCCGGCTGAGGGTCTGGACAACCTGGCCCTCGATCTGGTTGGTCACGCCGTCCGGATTGACGACCAGGCCGCAGTCATGCGCCACGGTGAACTTCGTGACCCGCACTTCGCCGGTTTCCCGGTTGACGGCAACGTCGGCCACTGCCGCCACGTAGGTGCGATCGCCGTCGTACTTCACATAGGCGACGCCGCGGCCGGTGGCGATCTTGGAGGCCGCTGACTTGTTCGAGTGGGGCGCCTGCCTGGTCCAGCCGGCTTTTTCGGTCGCCGCCTTGAGCACGGCCAGGCCGCGCTCGTCGTCCAGGTGCCTGATGCGCAGCTCGACCGGATCCATGCCGACCATTGCCGCCATCTCATCCATGAACGATTCGTTGGCAAAGGTGTTTTGCAGGCGGCCCGGTCCGCGCAGCCACGACGGGCGCAAGAACGTGGTCTCGGTCTTGTTCACGATCGCCTGCACGTTCGGCACCACATAGGAGGGCGCGGCGTTCTTTTCGACCGTACCGGGATTGCTCGGATCGGCTACCAGGGTCGATGCATTTACCAGCTGGCCGGCCAGCAGCGGCACGTCCGACGTGGGCTTCATCCGATAAGGCTCCCACGATTCATGACGCCAGGCGACGATCTTGCCGTCGGCGCTAATCGCACCTGCAACATCGTTCACGACCGGCGGGCCTTTCGGATCCCATCCGTGTTCGTCGTGACGCATCCATTGCACGCGGACGGGTTTGCCGATTTGCCGCGAAATGATCGCCGCATCCGCGGTCGCATCCTCGTGTCCGTTGCGGCCGTAGCAGCCGGCGCCTTCGACATAAATCAGGCGCACTTTTTCCTTCGGCAGCGCAAGCAATGCGGCGACCTGGTCGCGCGTCACGTGCGGGCCCTGGGTGGACGACCAAAGGGTCAGGCTGCCGTCCTTGTAATCGGCAATCGCGCAGGAAGGGCCGATCGAGCCGTGCGTTTGCGCGGGCCACTGGTAACTCGCCTTCAGCGTCCTGGCACCGGAAGCCATGGCCCCGTCGACATCACCGGTATTGGCCAGCTTGACCTTGTCGGCGAGCTTGAGTTTGCGCAGCGCATTGTAGACGTCGGCCTGGTCGGGAAGACCGGACCAATCCGACCATTTCACCTTCAGCTGCCGCGCGGCCTTGATGGCGGCCCACTCGTTCTTCGCCACCACGGCAAGGAAATTCCCTTGGCGGACAATCTGTACGCCTTTGATCGCGGCGATCGATTTTTCATCGACCTCCAGCAGTTTGGCGCCAAGCGATGCAGGCCGGAGCACGCGGGCGTGCAGCATTCCCGGCACGCGAATATCGTGCATGTAGGTGAACTCGCCGGTCACCTTGCCGGGAATATCTTCGCGTGGGACCGGCTTGCCGACCACGGTGTAATCCTTGAAGCTCTTCACAGCAACCTTCGGATCCAGTGCGAGGTCCAGGGCATTGCCTTTCAAGAGCGCGGCATAGGTCAGCTTTTTCGCTGGTTCGCCGGTGACGAATGCCGCGCCATTTTCAACCTCGATCTGGGTAACCGGCACACGGAATTGCGATGCAGCCAGGCCCTTCAGCGCTTCGCGAGCGGTCGCGCCGGCCTGGCGCAAAGTGA
This sequence comes from Massilia sp., assembly GCA_045810465.1. Lineage (GTDB taxonomy): Bacteria > Pseudomonadota > Gammaproteobacteria > Burkholderiales > Burkholderiaceae_D > Telluria. The sequence goes on from JBJMVW010000041.1 coordinate 93,391, forward strand.
CACCGGCCACCTGGATCGACAGCGAGCCAAAGGTGATGCCTTGGTCGACGGTCAACGACGTGTCGCCCTGGACCATTTCAATGCGCTCGACCGGGAGCGCCAGCTCCTCGGCCACGATCTGCGCGAGGGCGGTCATAATGCCGGTGCCAAGATCGACCTTGCCGGTATAAACCGTGACGCTGCCGTCCGGATGTACGCCAAGGAATGCGTCCAGGCTCTTTGCATCCAACGATTTGCCGACTGGGCCGACACCCGGCTTTGCCGTTTTGACCAAGGCCAGCGCCGGATCTGCGAGCGCGAAGCTGACGACCAGTGCCGAGCCAGCTTTGAGGAAGTGACGGCGCGAAGTCATCATGCTTTCTCCTTTGCTGCGCGCTGGATCGCCTTGATGATGCGGGTATGCGTCCCGCAGCGGCACAGGTTATTCGCCAGTTCGGCCTTGATTTCGTCTTCCGAGGGATTCGGATTTTTATTCAGGAGGGCCTGGGCCTGCATCACCATGCCGTTCATGCAATAACCGCACTGTGCCGCCTGCTCCTCGATAAACGCTTTTTGCAGCCGATTGGGCTTCTCGGAGGAGCCCAGCCCTTCCAGCGTCACGATTTTATGGCCCGCCGCAGCGGTAGCGGGGTACACGCACGAGCGGACGGCATTGCCATCGATGATCACCGTGCAGGCGCCGCACTGGCCCAGGCCGCAGCCGAAACGCGGGCCTTTCAAGCCGAGGTCATCGCGCAGGACATAGAGAAGCGGGGTATCCGAATCAACGTCAACGCGTCGCGCGTGGCCGTTCACGGTCAAACTGAGTTTCGTCATTTTTCTTTCCAAGGAATTCGAAGCTTCGGCAGGCAATCTTGGGAGCGTTCCGCACTTGGGGTCCCCAACACCTCGACGTTTCGTTCAGCCACAACCGACCGTCGAGCTTAAGCTAATTTAAGTGTTTTCAATGTCACTGTCCAGCCGGCAATTCGTTTGACTGCCTGGCGAAAGGGAAAGGGGAGTGAGTTGTACGGCGGCGGTGATCCGAACGAGGTCAGTGCGTGGGCGTACCGGGCCTATCACCGCAATTCCCAGAACCACACCTCGGCGCTCTTCCAGTAGCAATCCGTACCGCATTCCTGCACGCTGCCCAGATTCGGGGAAATAATGTCGATGTGCCCGTGCTCATAAAGGCCGGGTATCAGGTGGAAGAACGACACAATGCCACTGCGCTGCCCAATCCCGGCCGGGGCCTGCTGGGTCGCGAACTTCTCCGACCGCCCGAACATCGCGGGGCTTGCAAGGATATTCGACAAGCTGGCCTGGCCCGGCTCGATCCGCTTCCCCTTGAACGGCCCTTTCTTGATGGCAATGCGCCCGCCCGGAATCGTGATGCCGGATTTGATCAGTCCCAGGCTGACCCGTGTCGCGCACGTGTTCTCGTAGGCGTCATTCTTGATCAGGTCATCCCACCCGATCTCCCTGAATAAGGCGTCGTGGTCGAGTTCTTTCCGGCGCGGATAATTGCCCATCAAAACATGGAATGGAAGTGTCAGCATGGCGGCTCCTAGCGGCATGGGAAGCGGGCGGCGTACAATTCGACGAGAACGCCAGCAGCACTTCCGGGCATCGCGCCGCGCCGCTTCTTGAGTTCACCCCAGATACGGTCGTCTACCTCGCCGGGCTTCATGCGATCGGGCGCGCACCAGCTCTTCCCTTGCGTCGCATCGACCACGCCAGCCTGATACCCCTCCGCATAGCGCCGCTGGGCTGAAGCGTTCGCGTCCTGTGTCCACTTGTTGCCCATCTGCTGCGCCACCAGGTCGTCGCCGCTCAGGTGCCATGGGAAAATGTCGCGCTGTCTGGCGCCGGCCGCGAAGGCGCTGGCGCAGGCAACTAGCAATAATGCTGCCCGCTTCATGCCGCTACCCGGATCGTCGCCAGATCCCAGCCGCCCGCTGTATTCCCGCCGGCCCCGCCGGCAATTTTCTGCTGGCAATACTTCCACTTCACTTTCGAGAACTTCAGGCCGAGGCTCTCCGTCATCATGTCCCCGCCCGCCACGCCTTGCGCCACGTGGGCAACGAGCACGTTCTCAAGCTCGACCTCGTAATACTTGACTCGCGCACCGTCGCCGTCCGCGCGCATGAACTCAATCTTTGCCTTTGGGATGGTCTTGCCCATCGCGCAGTGTTGCGCCAGGATCGGGGAGGCGATATCGGTGATCTTGTGGATGCTGATGTCGGAGAGGTCGACCCGGGCCGCGGTGTGGCCGCCTGCCGTGGATGACGTCGCGCTCTTTGGCTGGTGCAGGGACCAGTTCACCGACTGGCATTCAATCCAGCCCTTGTGTTGATCGTCGGATGATTCCCCCTTGATGCCGTCGATCTGCAAATAAACGTCGATTGCCATGTTGCCTCCTGTGATTGATGAGGCATGGTCCCATGGTTGGGTTTACGGCAAGTTGGCAGCGGTCAATGGACGGGGCTAATCGAGTGCAGATACCATGTCGCAAATACCATCGGCCCACTTCGCCGTTTTACTGATTAATTTTTCGGTGGGAGCGCGGCCAACGCCGTAGCCAACGAAAGCATGGGGCGATGCGACGCACCTGGACTCCATTTTCAACGTGCCGGCGGTGCACTGCGGAACTAGGCTTGCTCCGCACTTTCAAAAATGCGCAGTGGCTCGGAATTCGCCACTTAGCCGGGCCCTCCGTTCGTGCCTCGGCTATTTATTTTTGGAAGTCCATGACGGACGGAGTCGCATGGTCTTTAATTTCTCCGCTCGTACGCGCATCGTTTCTGTATTTTTTTCGCAATCTCGGCAGTTGCTGTTGAGCTATGCCGCAGTGCTTGAGAACGCCACGCTCAATTTCTTTCTGTCGCTGTTTGCTGAGATTGCTGTCCCACTCCCCGGCGAAATGCTCACATAGATAAGCATTTTTCTTGAATTTTTCGACATCTGGCTGATGTGTGTCTTCAGCCACAACGGTGCTGGAAATCAGCAGTAAGACGATCAAGGCAACGCGTTTCATCTGGCGGTCCTTTCCTGATGATAGTGGCCGGTCGTATCCGGTCGTCGACCACTGCGGCGCCTGCACCCGCACCCGCCCAGCCTGACCAGGGAACGCGAGGACGTCAGCATTCCGGCCGATCGGGGGCAACAGGATCAGCGTCGGGTCGGCCCGCCTGGCTGTCACCAGGCCGGTGCGCCGACGGGCTGGGCGTATCACCTTAATTCCCAGAACCACACCTCCACGGAATCCCAAAAGCACATGCTGCTGCACTTGAGCTCAGGCCAGTCCAGCACCGATACCAAGTCGATGTGCCCCTGTCTATCCGTAGGCCCATGCAGGCTGAAGAACGAAACTATCCCGTGTCGCCACGCGATCATGTTCCGGGCATCCGGGCCGCTCTTGTACTTTTCCGGGGTGCCGAACGCATGCGCCAGGAAGTCGGAAAGCACGCGCTGGCTCGGCTCGACCGGCTCGCCCTTGAACCGCCCAGTTCTTATCCGCAGCCGCACAGGCCCCGTCCTGATCTTCACCCCGGCCGCGATTAGTGCAATGCTCATCCGGATTGCGCAGGTATTGCCCCAAGCCGCCTCGGTTGCCAGTTCCGGATGCCCGATCGTAGACCTCTGGCATCGGCACCTTGTGCCCAAAGTGGTTCGCCGCCAGCACTGCAAACGACGGCTTCATCGCTTGCCCCCGCAGGGCCATTTCTTTCGCCAAATGCCGACGATCAGGTCTGCTGCATTGCGCTTGAGCTGGTCGGGTGGAAGTTTGCGCAAGCCCCAAACTGCATCCTCCTGCAGTGCACTCGGTCCCGGGTGGTATTTCTCGCTATAGCACCAGTCCTTTCCCTCGGTCGCATCATGCACGCCCTCCACGTAGTTGCGGACGCGTTCGTGATCCCGGTACTGCTCGCGCGTCAGGTCAAAGTTACCTTTGGCACCGGGCGCGGCTGTTGTCAATTGCACCAGTCGCTCGCCAGTCATCCATGGCACCTGGCTGACTGGCTGGGCGAGGGCGGTGCCAGATAACGCCACCGCGACCAGGTAGGAGGCGCGCTTCATGCCGCTACCCGGTTCGTCGCCAGATCCCAGCCGCCCGCTGTATTCCCGCCGGCCCCGCCGGCAATTTTCTGCTGGCAATACTTCCACTTCACTTTCGAGAACTTCAGGCCGAGGCTCTCCGTCATCACGTCCCCGCCCGCCACGCCTTGCGCCACGTGGGCAACGAGCACGTTCTCAAGTTCGACCTCGTAATACTTGACTCGCGCACCGTCGCCGTCCGCGCGCATGAACTCAATCTTTGCCTTTGGGATGGTCTTTCCCATCGCGCAGTGTTGCGCCAGGATTGGAGAGGCGATATCGGCGATCTTGTGGATGCTGATGTCGGAGAGGTCGACCCGGGCCGCGGTGTGGCCGCCTGCCGTGGATGACGTCGCGCTTTTTGGCTGGTGCAGGGACCAGTTCACCGACTGGCATTCAATCCAGCCCTTGTGTTGATCGTCGGATGATTCCCCCTTGATGCCGTCGATCTGCAGACAGACGTCGATTGCCATGTTGCCTCCTGTGATTGATGAGGCATGGTCCCATGGTTGGGTTTACGGCAACTTGGCGGCGGTCAATGGACGGGGCTAATCGAGTGCTGCTGTGGAATGTGCTCTTACGTAGCCATTTGATGGGCTACTGGGAAACGTAAGTGCTTGAAGTTACTTTGAAAGGCGCGGAAAGAGGCGGTATATCAAGAACCCTCGTGGTCCCTCCGACTGGAATCGAACCAGTATCCCACGCTTAGGAGGCATGTGCACTATCCATTGTGCTACGGAGAGGACGCTAGCGCCGCCGTCAGGCACGGCGGGCAAACAGCAGGCCAGGCCTGCAGTCCGGCGAGCGGGCCCTGCCAGGAGCAGGCCGGTATCGTGGACCGACCGCAATTATAGCCGAGGATCGACGAGTAATTGGAAGTGTAGGCCCCGCAGTCGGTACAATGCTCGTTTATTTCATTTCCAGGCCCCGGCTGCGCGCCACCACTGCGCCGCCGCCCGCCCTTGCTTACAAAGATTATGGCTGTCATCTCCCTCACGTCCGCGCAACTCGCGTTCGGCCACGTCGCGCTGCTCGACCATGCCGATTTTTCCCTCGAATCCGGCGAACGCGTCGGCCTGATCGGCCGCAACGGTACCGGTAAGTCGTCACTGCTGAAGGTCATCTCCGGCCGCTCCAGGCTCGACGATGGCCTGCTCGTCATGCAGCAGGGCCTCAAGATCGCCTACGTCGAGCAAGAACCGGTGTTCGATCCCGACATGACCGTGTTCGACGCGGTCGCCGCCGGCATGGGCGAACAGCAGTCGATGCTTACCGAGTACGAAGCGTTGACCGGCCAGTTTGGCCAGGGCAACGACGAGGCGCTGATGGAGCGCATGCACGTGTTGCAGGTCAAGCTCGACGCGACCGATGGCTGGAACCTGGCCAACAAGGTCGACACCACGCTCGACCGCCTCGGCCTGAACCGCGAGGCGAAGATGGGCACGCTGTCGGGCGGCATGCAAAAGCGCGTTGCGCTGGCGGTGGCGCTGGTGTCCGCGCCGGACGTGCTGCTGCTCGACGAGCCGACCAACCACCTCGACTTCAAGTCGATCATGTGGCTCGAGGGCCTGCTGCGCGATTTCCGCGGCTCGGTGCTGTTCATCACCCACGACCGCAGCTTCCTCGACAACGTCGCCACGCGCATCCTCGAACTCGATCGCGGCAAGCTGCTTTCGTTCCCCGGTAATTTCTCAAAATACCAGGAACGCAAGGCGGAATTGCTGGCCAACGAGGATGTCGAGAATGCCAAGTTCGACAAGTTCCTGGCCCAGGAAGAGGTGTGGATCCGCAAGGGCGTGCAGGCGCGCCGCACGCGTGACGAGGGGCGGGTGCGCCGGCTCGAAGCCCTGCGCCTGCAGCGCACCGCGCGCCGCGACCAGCAGGGCCAGATCAAGCTCGACGTCGGCACCGGCGAGCGCTCCGGCAAGATCGTGGCCGACCTCGAGAACGTGTCGAAGAGCTTCGGCGACAAGGTCATCATCAAGGACTTCAGCGCCACCATCCTGCGCGGCGACAAGGTCGGCCTGATCGGCCCGAACGGCGCCGGCAAGACCACGCTGCTGAAGATCATCCTGGGCGAGGAAACGGCCGACAGCGGCACCGTGCGCCTGGGCACCAAGCTGAACGTGGCCTACTTCGACCAGATGCGCGCCCAGCTGAACGAGGAGGCGAGCCTGATGGACACCATCGCACCGGGCAGCGACTGGGTCGAGATCAATGGCCAGCGCAAGCACGTGATGAGCTATCTGGGCGACTTCCTGTTCGCGCCGGAGCGCGCGCGCTCGCCGGTCAAATCGCTGTCCGGCGGCGAGCGCAACCGCCTGTTGCTGGCGCGCCTGTTCGCCAAGCCGGCCAACTGCCTGGTGCTCGACGAGCCGACCAACGACCTCGACATCGACACCCTCGAGCTGCTCGAGGAACTGCTCGAAGACTATTCCGGCACCGTGTTCCTGGTCAGCCACGACCGCACTTTCCTCGACAACGTCGTGACCCAGGTGATCGTGGCCGAGGGCCAGGGCCTGTGGCGCGAGTATGTCGGCGGCTACAGCGACTGGGAGCGGGTCAGGGACGAGGCTCCCGCGCGCGCGGCGGCGGCCCCGAAAGCGAGCCCGGCCAAAGGCAGCGAGACGCCATCGGCAGAGCAGGGTGCTGCCGCCAAGAAGGTCAAGTTGAGCTACAAGGAGCAGCGCGAGCTCGATGAGCTGCCGAAGCTGATCGCGTCGCTCGAGGACGAGCAGTCGGCCATCACCGCGCAGCTCAATGCGCCCGACTTCTACAAGACCAATCCGGCTGACGCCAAGCGCATGACCGCGCGCCACGCCGAGATCGAGGAGTTGATGCTCGACGCGCTCGATCGCTGGGAGCGGATCGAAGCGCGGGCGCGCGGGGAGTAGACCCTGGCGTAATCGATGCGGTCCGCGGTTTCGGATGTGCAAGGCATTCATATTTTCCGCGGCCGTGTCGAACTTGGTTTTGTGAAGCCATCTCAAAGCTTGGGCAAGATTTTTGGCCTGAGATAAGGAGATGATGATGCAGACCGTATCTGAAGTGATGTCCCGCAACGCGCAGGCGGTGGCGCCCGGCGAAACCATCCAGCGCGCCGCGCAGCTTATGGGCTCGCTGAATGTCGGCGCGTTGCCCGTCTGCAATGGCGAGCGCCTGGTGGGAATGGTCACGGACCGCGATATTGCGGTGCGCGGCATGGCCGCCGGCAAGGCGCCGCAGTCCGCGCACGTGGACGAGGTGATGACCGCCGAGGTGCGCTGGTGCTTCGAGGACCAGCCTGTCGATGACGTGGTGGCGCTGATGGCCGGCAGCCTGGTGCGGCGGATCCCGGTGGTGTCGCATGACGACCAACACAAGTTGGTGGGCATCGTATCGCTCGGCGACCTGGCGACCAAAGCGGGTGGGGAAGCGGATGTCGGGCAGGTCGTGGAGAAGGTGTCGGCGCCCAGCGACACCAGCGGCCCGGCCCCTGCCGCGCCGGCTGGTCCGGCGGCAGGCGCGGCACGCAAGACGGAGTCCGGCGTGCTCGAAGCCATGACCGGAATCGATCAGCGGACTTCTGGCGAGCATCTGGTCGGCGTGGCCGGCGCGACCGGGCAGCAACGCGTCGATCCGGCGGGCGAGCCTCTCAGGACCAGTGGCGGCGTCGACCCCCAACAGGCCACGAGCCTCGGCAAGGACAGGGACGACACGTCCCCGCCTTCGCCCGAAGCCAATGCGGTGTAAGGCCGCGC
>JBJMVW010000042.1:0-1590 GCA_045810465.1 Massilia sp.
CCGTCGTTCTGTCGCGTGACATCGCTTCGCTGGGTATCTACCCGGCAATCGACCCGCTCGACTCGACCTCGCGCCAGCTGGACCCGCTGGTCGTCGGTGAAGAGCACTACGCCACCGCACGCGCCGTCCAGGGCACCCTGCAGCGCTACAAGGAACTGCGTGACATCATCGCGATTCTGGGCATGGACGAGCTGGCGCCGGAAGACAAGCTGGTCGTGGCACGCGCTCGTAAGATGCAGCGTTTCCTGTCGCAGCCTTTCCACGTCGCTGAAGTGTTCACCGGTTCGCCAGGCAAGTACGTTTCGCTCAAGGACACGATCAAGGGTTTCAAGATGATCGCTTCGGGCGAACTGGACCACCTGCCAGAGCAGGCGTTCTACATGGTTGGCACGATCGAAGAAGCCATCGAAAAAGCGAAAAAAGCGTAATTCGGCGCCTTTAACTTAGGACACACATGGCAAATACCATTCACGTTGACGTCGTTTCGGCCGAGTCCCTGATTTTTTCGGGCGAAGCCGAGTTCGTCGCGTTGCCGGGTGAGTCGGGTGAGCTGGGGATCTATCCCAAGCACACCCCGCTGATCACGCGCATCCGTCCGGGTGCTGTACGGATCAAGAAGGTTGGCAGCGACGAAGAAGAGTTCGTCTTCGTTGCCGGCGGCCTGCTGGAAGTGCAGCCTACCGGCGTGACCGTCCTGGCCGATACCGCGATCCGCGGTAGCGATCTGGACGAAGCGAAGGCAAACGAAGCGAAAAAGCTGGCCGAAGAAATGATGGTCAACAAAGATTCGAAAATCGACTACGCGAAAGCCCAGTCGGAGCTGGCCACCGCCATCGCCCAACTGGCAGCCATCGCCCGCCTGCGCCACAAGAAGTAATTTTTTACGCGCACGCAAAAGGCAGCTTCGGCTGCCTTTTTTTATTGCCTGCGGCGTTTGCAGCAGGGGGGACTGGCACAAGCGCAGCGCAGATGCCTGTCCCCGTTTTCTGTTTTGATCCAGCGCCAAACAAAAGAGGGACGCGTCGTCCATTTACCTACCGTCCCTGCAGGCGTGCCAGCCTTAACGCCACCTGGCGCTTGAAATACCCGTCCTGCAAATACGCATACAAATGCTCCCCCGGACACACCGTCTGCGCCGAGTAATCCCTGTGCGACGCAATTGCATCCAGCGGCAGGTGATACTTCAAAGCCAGCGCCGCCATCACATCCGCCACCGCTTTCAACTGGGCCGCATTTGGTTCGACCTCCTCAAAATTGCCCACCACCTCGATCAGCGCATGCCCCATCGGGTCATATTCCGTGTTGGTATCGCCCGCGTACCCGATATCCCGCCCCGCATACACCTTGCCGTCGAGGTCGATGATGTAGTGATAGGGGATATCGAGCCAGTGCTTGGTATTGCGCGACCAGGTTTGCAGATTGCGCAGGTAGGCAATCGGATCCTTCCCCGCCGGATAAGTCTCGCCCTGATGGTGCAGGGTGATGTGGCTGATGGCCTGACGGCGTGCCTTGGCGCGATCGGCCGGGGTGCCGCCCCATTGTTCCACGCTCATCACAGACACGCCGGGCAGATCGCTGGGCGCGGCAGAG
>JBJMVW010000043.1:0-18279 GCA_045810465.1 Massilia sp.
ACGTCCTCGCCCGGCTCGATGGCGCGGGTGCAGGGTTCGCAGCCGATCGATGGATAGCCGCGCTCGTGCAGCGCGTTGTACGGCACCGTGTTGGCGCGGATGTAGTCCCACACGTCCTGCTCGCTCCAGTCGGCCAGCGGGTTGAACTTGGCCATCCCGTGCGCCGCGTCGTCTTCCTGCACCGCCAGCTCCGAGCGGGTGGCGGACTGGGCGCGGCGCTGGCCGGTGATCCAGGCCTTGTTGCCGGCCAGCGCGCGGCCGAGCGGCTCGACCTTGCGCACGCGGCAGCACTCGCGCCGCATCTCGACGCTGTCGTAGAACGCGTTCAGGCCGTTCTGCGCCACGTAGGCGTCGACCGCCTCGGGCTGCGGCCGGTACAGCGCAATCTCGTAGCCGTAGGTGGCTTTGACCTGGTCCAGCACGGCCAGCGTTTCGGCGTGCAGGCGCCCGGTTTCCAGCGAAAAGATCGAGATCGGCAGGCCGGCTTTCAAGATCATGTCGGTCAGGACCATGTCCTCGGCCGCGAGGCTGGACGCGAACACGGCAGGCGAAAAGTCGCGCGCGATACGCTCGAGCGTGGCGCGGGTTTGCAAGGTGAGGGTGTTCAGGTCACTCATGCAATGGTCCTCAGATGCCGGCGCCGGCATCGCTATGCTCGGCGGGCTCGTCGCGGTGGTGGCGGCGGAACAGCGGCAGCTGCACGTCCACCGATGCCTGGTAGACCTCGGAGAACACCGTGAGCCCCTTGAGCGCATCGTGGATGCTGCGGTCCTGGCGCGTGGCGAAGGCGTTGAAGCCGACCCGCGACATCTGGAACAGCTGGTCGCGCAGCACGTCGCCGATCGCCCGCAGTTCGCCCTTGTAGCCGAGGCGCTTGCGCAGGTTGAAGGCGATCGAGTAGCCGCGGCCGTCGGTGAACTTCGGGAAGTCCACCGCAACCACGCCGAACTTGTCGAGGTCGCCCTTGAGCTGCTCCGGACGCTCGTCCGATGCGATCCACACGCCGATGGCGGCGCGCGCAGCCAGCGCCTCGCGCTGTGCCAGCCACACGGCCAGCGGCACGATGATTCTGCCCTCGGGGACCGGGACGCTCTCCGCGGCCCGGCCCTCGCCGAGGCGCAGCACGCTCCAGTCGTCGTCGACCACGGCGCGATCCTTGATGATTTGCTTGTGTGCCTGCAGTTCAAAATTAGGCATAGTGGTCTTCCCCAACCAGTTGGCCCGCCGGGATCGGCGTGGCATAGACGTATTCCTTGAACGGCGCGGTGCCGAGGCGCTGCGCGGTGTCGACGAAGCGTTCGTCTTCGAAGCGTTCGCGCACATACACCTCCAGCAGGCGGCCGACCACTTCCGGCATCTGCTGGGCCGAGAACGACGGGCCGATGATCTTGCCGAGGGCCGCGTTGTTACCCTGCGAGCCGCCGATCGAGACCTGGTAGAACTCGCTGCCGTCCTTGTCGACGCCCAGGATGCCAATCGAACCGACGTGGTGGTGGCCGCAGGCGTTGATGCAGCCCGAGATATTGAGCTCGATGTCGCCGATGTCGTGCTGGAAGTCGAGGTTGTCGAAGCGCTCCGCGATGGCGGCCGCGATCGGGATCGACTTGGCGTTGGCCAGCGAGCAGAAGTCGCCGCCCGGGCACGAGATCATGTCGGTCAGCAGGCCGATGTTCGGCGTCGCCAGGCCCTTCGCTTTAACCTGGGTCCAGACCTCGAACAGGTCCGACTGCTTCACGTCCGCCAGCACGATGTTCTGCTCGTGCGTGACGCGCAGTTCGCCGAAGCTGTAGCGGTCGGCCAGGTCGGCCATGAAATCCATCTGCTCGGCAGTCGCGTCGCCCGGCGGCACGCCGGTCTTCTTCAGCGACAGGATCAGCGCGGCGTAGCCGGGCACCTTGTGCGGCTTGACGTTGCGGTTCAACCAGTTGGCAAATGCCTTGTTGTCCGGGTGCGCCGCCAGCGGGTCGATGGCCTGCAGCGTTTCGTACGCCGGCGCCGTGAAGTAGGCGGCCACGCGGTCGAATTCTTCCTGGGTCAGGGTTTCCGGGCCATCCTTCAGGTCGGCCCATTCTTGCTCGACCTGGCGCGTGAATTCCTCGACGCCGATCGCCTTGAGCAGGATCTTGATCCGCGCCTTGTACTTGTTGTCGCGGCGGCCGTACTGGTTATACACGCGCATCACGGCTTCGGTGTAGGTCAGCAGGTGGCGCCATGGCAGGAACTCGCGGATCACCGAGCCCAGGATCGGGGTGCGGCCCATGCCGCCGCCGACCATGAACCTGAAGCCGACTTCGCCCGCTTCGTTGCGCACCATGGTCAGGCCGATGTCGTGCAGCGCGATCGCGGCGCGGTCTTCCACGGCGCCGTTGACGGCGACCTTGAACTTGCGCGGCAGCGCGATGAATTCGGGGTGGAAGGTGCTCCACTGGCGCAGGATCTCGCAGAACGGGCGCGGGTCGATCAGCTCGTCGGCGGCGACGCCGGCCAGTTCGTCGGTCGTGATATTGCGGATGCAATTGCCCGAGGTCTGGATCGCGTGCATCTCGACCGACGCCAGGTCGGTCAGGATGTCGGGCGTGTGCTCCAGTTCGATCCAGTTGAACTGGATGTTCTGGCGCGTCGTGAAGTGGCCGTAGCCACGGTCGTACTTGCGTGCGATTTGGGCGAACATGCGCATCTGCTTCGACGCCAGCAGGCCGTACGGCACCGCGATGCGCAGCATGTAGGCGTGGCGCTGCATGTAGAGCCCGTTTTGCAGGCGCAGCGGCAGGAATTCGTCTTCTGTCAGTTCGTCGTTGATGCGGCGCTGCACCTGGTCACGGTACTGGGCGATGCGTTCGCGGACGATGAGGTGGTCGTATTGATCGTAACGGTACATGTATTCAATCCTGTATGGCGGCCGGCCGGGGCCATTAATCCAGACGACATGGTAAGGAACCGGCGCTATATTCCAAACGACTGAGAATTTATTTGCTTATATGCGCGATTGGCATAAGGGCATTAAAATGTCGCATACCCCGGAAAACTGCAAAAACACTAATGAATCTTCACCAGTTGCGCTTCGTACGCGAGGCCGTGCGCCAGAACTACAACCTGACCGACGCCGCGAAGGCGTTGTTTACTTCGCAACCCGGGGTGTCGAAAGCCATCATCGAACTCGAGGAAGAGCTCGGCGTCGATATCTTTACGCGCCACGGCAAGCGCATCCGCGGGCTGACCGAGCCGGGACGGCTGGTGCTGCAGTCGGTCGAGCTGATCATGCAGGAGATCGACAGCCTGAAACGCATCGGCAAGGAATACGCGGCCCACGACAGCGGCAGCTTCACGATTGCCACCACCCATACCCAGGCGCGCTACATCCTGCCCAAGGTGGTGCAGGCGTTCATGGCCAAGTTCCCCAAGGTGCGGCTGTCCCTGCTGCAGGGCAACCCGCGCCAGATTGCCGACATGGTCAAGAACGACCAGGTCGACCTGGCCATTGCGACCGAGTCGATCGCGGCGGTGGACGGCCTGATCACGCTGCCGTGCTACCAGTGGGAACACGTGGTCGTGGTGCCGCCCGAGCATCCGCTGCTGAAATCGCGGGCGGTGTCGCTGGAGGAGATCTCGCATTACCCGTTGATCACCTACGATAGCGCCTTTGCCGGACGCAGCAAGATCGACCACGCGTTCAACCTGCGCGAACTGAAGCCGGACGTGCTGCTCGAAGCAATCGATGCGGACGTGATCAAGACCTATGTCGAGCTCGGCATGGGGGTCGGCATCATCGCCGGCATGGCGTTCGACCCGGAGCGCGACAAGAACCTGCGCTCGATCCCGGTTGGCCACCTGTTCGGCATGAACGTATCGCGGGTGGCGGTGAAGCAGGGCGCTTACCTGCGCAGCTATATTTACACATTTATTGAATTACTGGCGCCCACATTGAACCGCAAGATGGTCGAGTCGGCCATGCGCGGCGGCGACAACTACGAGCTGTAACGAGAGCAAGATGAGCAACGAACAAGTGGTGCGATATTACGCGAAGAGCGTGGCGACGGCCGGACAGGCCTACGACAAACCGGAGCGCCAGGAGGACCTGGCCGAACTGCGCGAACAGGTGATGGAACTGCTCGATGGCCATATCGTGCTCGAGCTGGCCTGCGGGGATGGCTACTGGACCAGCGTGCTGGCCGAAACGGCCGATTCGGTGCTTGCCACCGACATCAATCCGGCGATGATCGCGGCGGCCGAGGCGCGCCGCCTTGCTGCCGATAAGGTACGCTTCCGGATTGCCGATGGGCTCGACCTGCCGGCCGATATTGGCGAGTTCACTGCGGTATTTGCCGGCTTTTTCTGGTCGCACCTGCGGCGCGATGAACAGGACCAGTTGCTGGCGCAGTTGCGCAAGCGGCTCGGCAAGGACGTGCTGCTGGTGCTGGTGGATGACGTGTACGTCGAGGGCAGCAGCGAGTCGATCGCGCGCACGGACGCGGAAGGGACGACCTGGCAGATCCTCAACACGGCCGATGGCGAGCGTTTCGAGATACCGAAAAGTTACCCGTCCGACAGCGCGCTGCGCAAGCGGCTGGCCTCGTCGGTAAGGGAGATCAAGATCGCGCGGCTGGAGTATTACTGGCTGCTGACCTGCCGGCTCAAGTAGGGTGCGCACGCGCAAGCCAGCTGCATATCCTGTAGGGTGGGCGGCTTGTCCGCCCACGCGTTCAAGCTGCGGTCGCGGCCTCGGCCCGGCCCGTTGAACGCGTGGGCGGGAAACCCGCCCACCCTACAGGATGAGCTTGCGATCTGTCAGAACGTGTGGCGAATGCCCACGTTGAACACCGAAGGATCCGCTCCCAGCGCCGTCGCCGCCGGCGTCACGTTGGTCGACGACGAGTTCAGCCCGAACGCCGCCAGCCCGTTGTTGCGCAGCGAGGCGTAGGTCGTGTACAGGTTGGTCCGTTTCGACAGCGCGTAGCTGTAGGCGATCGCGTAGCCGTTGCCCCTGGCGCCGTTCTCGATCTTGTTCTGCTGTAGGTTCACGTACACCTTGCCCGGACCGAAGCCCATTGCCGCGCCGAGGTTGTACTGGGTGAACTTGTTGTTCGCGCCTTCCTGGTCGGCCACCATCCAGTTGCCCTTGAATTCGAGGTCGCCGACCTTGTAGCCGGCGCCGAACGCGTATTCCTTGTCGTTGCCGCTCGCGAGCCGCTTGAACGTGTGGTAGCCGGCGCCCGCGTAGAACGCGCCCCCGGCATATTCGACCGCAACGCCTTTCAGGTCGCCGCTCGGGCCAGTGGTCTTTTCACCGGCCGAGTAGGCTGCCAGCAGCTTGAAGCCGGACAGCGAAGCGCTCTTGTAATTGACCGAGTTGGAGAGGCGGCGGGTCAGGCGGTTGGCGTTGAACGCCGACAGGTTGCTGCCGTAGAAGCCCTGGCCGAAGACGTCGGTGGCGCCGGCAACCGAGGCGATCGGCGAGTATTCGCGCCCAACCGTCAAGGCGCCAAAATTGCCTTCCAGGCCGACCACCGAGCGGCGGCCGAACAGCGCCGAATCGGCATTGCCGGTGTCGATCGACACGCCGGCTTCGACGTTGAACATCGCCTTCAGGCCATTGCCGAGATCTTCGGTGCCGCGAAAGCCCAGGCGGCTGCTCGACTGGTTGCCCGAGTTGATCACCGTATGGCGGCCGTCGCCCGCGCCGGTGTCCTCGACGGAAACCGCGGCGTCCATGATGCCGTACATCGAGACATTGTTTTGGGCTGCGGCGAACAGCGGGAAGGATGCGGCCAGCACCACGGCAAGGCGTTTGTATTGCATGAAGATTTCTCCGAAAGTTTTCGACAAGACGTGGGCGTGCAAGAGGCGAGCCCGACGATTGGCCGCAATCTTATCGAACGAATATGTCGGTTTGATGACGAGGAGAAATCTTGAGAACGCGGGTGTCAGACGGTATGGCCATGTATCGGCAGCACGATGTCGATCCGGGTGCCGGGCGGTTCGTCGCCGCTGATCGTGATCTCGCCGTTCATGGCCCAGACCCGCTCGCGCATGCCGATCAGGCCCAGCGACTCGGCCTTTTCCATGTCCTCCGGCTCGATGCCGCGGCCGTCGTCGCGGATCGTGATCAACAGTTCGGAGTTGATCCGGTACAGGTTCATCGTGACGTTGCTGGCCCCGGCGTGGCGCGCGATGTTGGTCAGCGCTTCCTGCACGATGCGGAAGATCGCGGTGCTGGCCTTGTCGTCCAGCCGCAGTTCGGACTCGTCGGCGAACAGCGCGCACGGGATGCCGTGGCGTTCGACGAAATCCTCGCGCAAGCCCTGCAGCGCGAAGTACAGGCCGCCCTCGTCGAGCGCGCGCGGGCGCAGGTTGGTCGCGATCCGGCGCAGCGACCCGATCGCGGTCAGCAGGTTTTCCTCCATGCCCTTCATCAGGCGCAGGCTGTCGGGCGTGGTGCCGTCGGCCCGCTGCAGCAGGTTCAGGTCCATCCGCAGCGAGGCCAGGATCTGGCCGAGGTCGTCGTGCAGCTCGCGCGCGATGTGGGTGCGTTCTTCCTCGCGGATGGTCTGCAGCGCGGCCGACAGCTGGCGCAACTGGTTGTGCGAGCGCGCCAGTTTGCGTTGAACCATGTGGCGGTCCGACACGTCGCGCAGAATGATCGTGTAGACAGGGGCGCCGTTTGCGCTGAGGCTGGAGATCGATCCTTCGATCGGGAACAACTGCCCACTTGTGCGCACGCCGGTCACCGAATAGTCGGTTGCGCGCCGGCCGCCGCGCCCGCTGCCGGCGCGGAAATATTCGGGCGGCGAGCGACCTTCGCCGGACGAGGCGCGCACGTAGCGCGACAACAGGCTTCCCTGCATGTCGGCCACGGTGGTCGAGAACATGGCGGCGGCGGCCGGGTTGGCCATGACGATCCGGTTGTCCTGGTCGGCGGAAATGATCGCTTCGCTGGCGTTTTGGACGATCTGGCGGCTGTGCCGGACCGCGTCGTCGCGCACGAGTGGGGTGCTTGCGCGACGGACCAGCATGCCGCCGACGAAGCCGAGGCAAAGCATTGCTGCGGCCCAGCCACGCGAGCGGGAACGGCGCTTGTGGTTCATGGAAAGGTAGCGTGCGAAACAAAGCGTCCGTACGTGCGGACCAGGCATCTACCTTACGTTCTGCGGCAAGTTTTCGGGTTGAGGGGGGACAAGTGAATAGTCAGCGCGTCGCCTGGCGCGCAGGCCGAACGACGAGCTGGGGCAGGACCTACATCTGCTTGAACAGATGCAAGAAGCTGCGGCTGACCTCGAGCTTTTCCGGGCGGCCCTTGACCAGCACCAGGTGGCGGCCGCGGATGTCGCGCGTCACGCCTTCGATGGCGTTGACGTTGACCAGGGTCGCGCGGTGGATCTGCCAGAACAGCGCGGGATCGAGTTCCTCGGCCAGGTCGCGCACCGGCTTCCTGATCAGGGCCTCGAACTTTTCGGTTTGCACGCAGGTGTACTTTTCGTCGGAGCGGAAGAACAGGATCTCCTCGACCGGGATCATGCGCAGGTCCTGGCCGATGCTGGCCTGGATCCATTGCAGGTATTTCGGCTTCGGCGCGGCAATCTTCTCGGCAAGCTGGGACAGCATCGCGGTCACGCTGTCATTCACCGCCACTTCGCCTTTCGGTTTGTTGAGGCGCTGCTTGAGCCGGTCCACCGTCACTTGCAGGCGCTCGGCCTCGGTGGGCTTGAGCAGGTAGTCGACCGCGCCGCGCTCGAAGGCCTCGATCGCGTATTGGTCGTAGGCGGTCACGAACACGATGTGGCTTTGCGTGCCGATGTCGCGCGCCGCTTCGATCCCGGTCTTGCCCGGCATGCGGATATCGAGGAAGGTCAGGTCGGGCTTGAGCTGCGCGACCAGTCCGACCGCCTCCTCGCCGTTCTTGGCTTCGCCGACGATCTCCAGTTCGGGCCAGGCCTGGGCCAGGCGCATGCGCAGCTGTTCGCGCATCAGTCTTTCGTCATCGGCAATGATTGCAGTAGGCATGGTCGGGTCTTGGTCGAAAAAGAAGAGTGACAATTATTCAATGAACAGCCGGACAAAGCAAGAAACTGCGAGAACTGAACAGCGAAACTGCAGAAGTGTCGAGGTCAGAGCACCTTCTGGTAAACCGTGCTCTGACCCGCGAGTAATCACTTTGGTAAACCGTGCTCTGACCCGCGAGTAATCACTTTGGTAAACCGTGCTCTGACCCGCGAGATCATTTAACTGCAGAAATGTCGAGGTCAGAGCACCTTTGGTAAACCGTGCTCTGACCCGCGATTTAAGAGTAGTCAGTTGTTTTTAGCCAGCTGGTAGGGCACCTCGATGGTGGCGATTACGCCGCTCGGGCTGTTGGGCGTAATGTCGAGGGTGGCGTTGTCGCCATGCAGCAGCTTGAGGCGCTCGCGGATGTTGTTCAGGCCCAGCCCGGTACCGTTGCTGGGCACTACGCCGAAACCGACGCCGTCGTCGGCCACCGTCACGCGCAGCTTGCTGTGCGCGACCTCGGCCACGATCTTCAGCCTGCCGCCTTCCGGCTTGCACTCGAGCCCGTGCTTGATCGCGTTCTCGACCATCGACTGCAGCATCATCGGCGGGAACGCGGCGCTGCGCAGGCCCTCCGGAATCTGCATTTCGACCGTCAGCCGCTCCTCCATCCGCATCTTGAGCAGGTCGAGGTAGGCGGTCACCATGTCGACCTCGCGCCCGAGGTTGGTCACCAGCGTGTTGTCGCGCATTTGCGGCAGCACCGCGCGCAGGTACTGGATCAGGCTGCGCTGCATGGCCGAGGCGCGCGGCGGATTGGTCTCGATCAGGTGCTCGACCGAGGCCAGTGTGTTGAACAGGAAGTGCGGCTCGACCTGGGCCTGCATGGTCTGCATCTTCGCCTCGGACAACTGGCGCTGCATCGATTCGCGCTCGGCGGCGGCGTTGGCGCTCTGGGTCTCGGCCTCGGCGCGCTTCTTGCCACCGACCAGCGCCTTGGTGCCAAACAGCGTGAGCACCAGCAGCCAGACGAAACTGGTGAACCAGGTGGAGGCCTGCTTGTGGTAGCGGGTCGCCTTGGCTTCGGCGGCGTCGTTGACGGCCGCCTCGATCGCGTCCGACAGTTCCTCGCCAATCTGCGGCGGCAGGTCGATGTGGACTTCGTCGTTCGGTCCCGGATGGGCAGCAGCCTTGGGGGCGGTGGGCGCGGCTCGCGGCCCCGCAACCGCCGGCGGCGGCGCCGGCGGCTCGGGCGGCGCTACGGCCGCGCCGCTGCGTGGCTTGTTGCGTGGATTGAAGTGGATGCCGGTGTCGTCGATTGTGATGCTGGCGTCGTCCTTGCGGGCGGGGCGGTCGGCACGCACCGTATCTTCCTCGGCAGGACCGGAGAACAGCTCTTCTTGCAGGATCGCACCGGCAATCAGCATCAGCGCGGCGAACAGGAAAAACTTCCACCATGACAGCTGGCTGACCCAGGTGGCGACCGCGTCGAATGCCCGATACAGCCCCGACAAGGTGCCCGATAAAGATTGCTGAGTAGACCGCGGTACTTGCATGGTGTGGTTGTGATGGTAAAGGTGCAACCGCCGAGTGTAACCGCTCGGGCCAGCCGGCGGCGGTGAAAACGAGTTTTCTTCGCAACACGACTGTTGGAATGATGCAACCTTACGCCGCGCCGGGGTCGGCTACCACGCGTTTGCGACAGCCTGCAGGAATGGAGGGCTGGAATGCAAACCGCCGTCGTTGCTGAGCAAACGCGCATTCCATGCAAAACCTGTAAAAAAGAAACATTGCGCGGTATGATGAACCCACCTCCTGGCTGCGCCAGCCCCATATCGCTTTGATGAAAGGGTGTGCCGATGTCCGCCGTTCCAACCAAATTCCGCCTCGTAACCCGCAGCGACTTCGATGGACTGGTATGCGCGGTCCTGCTCAAGCACCTGGACCTGATCGACGACATCCTGTTCGTCCATCCGAAGGACATGCAGGACGGAAAAATCGCGATCAGCGCGCGCGACATCACGACCAACCTGCCGTACGTGGCCGGAGCCCACCTGGTGTTCGACCATCACTCGTCGGAAACGATTCGCAACACCGGGCAGCGTGGCAACCACGTCATCGATCCGCGCGCGCCGTCGGCGGCGCGGGTGGTGTACGACCACTATGGCGCCGCGCGTGTATTCCCGGCGGCATGGAACGACATGATGGCGGCGGTCGACAAGGGTGACGCGGCGCGTTTTTCGCGCGAGGAAGTGCTCGACCCGAAGGGCTGGAACCTGCTCAACTTCCTGATGGATGCGCGCACCGGGCTTGGCCGCTTCCATGATTTCCGCATCTCGAACTACCAGCTGATGATGGACCTGATCGATTACTGCAAGAACCATACGATCGACCAGATCATGGCGTTGCCGGACGTGCGCGAGCGCACCGCACTGTATGGTGAGCACAGCAGCCTTTGCAAGGAACAGATCCGGCGCTGCGCGCGCGTGCACCAGAACCTGGTGGTGCTCGACCTGCGTAACGAGCCCGTGATCTTTGCCGGCAACCGGTTCATCATTTACGCGCTGTTCCCCGAGACAAACATTTCGATCCATGCGCTGTGGGGGCTGAAGAACCAGAACACCGTGTTCGCGACCGGCAAGTCAATCCTGAACCGTACCGCGAAGACCAACATCGGCGCGCTGATGCTCGAATACGGCGGCGGCGGGCACGAGAATGCGGGGACCTGCCAGGTGTCGAACGAGATGGCCGAGGATGTGCTGGGCGCCTTGATCCAGAGGATAACGAGCGAAGGGTAAGCCGTTGTGCTAGCTGCCAGGGTGGGCGCCCGTGCCCACGCGAACGCTGGCCCACATCACGCGAAATGCCGTTCGCGCAGCAACTGCTCGGCCGCTTCCAGCGGCAACGGTTCGCTGAACCACATACCCTGGAGATGGTCGCAGCCGTTTGCGCGCAGGAACTCCATCTGGGCCCGCGTTTCGACCGCCTCGGCGGTCACCATCATGTTCAGGTTGTGGCCGATGTCGATCAGGGTCTTCGCCATTGCACCGCCCGGGCCGTTGGCGCCGATCGCGTGCACCATCGACTTGGCCAGCTTGATGCAGCCCGGAGCCAGTTGCTGCAGGTAGCTCAGGTAGGTGAGTCCGCCGCCGAACTCGTCCACCGACAGCTGTAGTCCCAGTGCATGCAATTGGCCCGCCACCTCGCGCCCCAACTGCGGATCGCGGACCAGGCCTTCCTCGCGCAGTTCGATCTCCAGGCATGCCGGCGGCAGGCCATAACGATCGAGCCGGGCCGCGATGCCGGGGACGAATTCGCGTTTGCTGTACTCGCGGTGCGACACATTCACGGCCACCGAGACGTCCTCGAAGCCGCGCTGGCGCAGCCCGTGCAGGAAGGCGCACGCTTTGTCGAGCACGCGGTTGCCGATCTGGACGATGCAGCCGTTTTCCTCCGCCTCGGACAGGAACGACGACGGCAGCATCAGCCCCTGTTCCGGGTGGTGCCAGCGCAGCAGCGCTTCGAATGCCTTGACCTGCCCGGTGCGCAGGTCGACCCGCGGCTGGTACATGACGAACAGCTCGTCGCGTTTGAGCGCGTCGCGCATGCCCAGCTCGAGCTTTTGCTTGGCGTCCGTGGTCGACTTCATGTCGGCCGAGAAGAAATACACCGCGTTCTGGCCGGTTGCCTTGGCGTGGTACATCGCCACGTCGGCGGCCCGCACCAGGTCGGCAACGCTGTCGCCGTCATGCGGATAGATCGCCACGCCGAGGCTGGCGCCGACCGGGATTTCCTGGTGGTTGAACGAGACCGGCATCGTCAGGCCCGCACGCACCCGCTCGATCATGCGCAGCGTGTAGCGCAGGGATGGCTGGTTGACCAGCACCAGCACGAACTCGTCGCCCGACAGGCGCGCCACCGTATCGCTGTCGCGCACCGATGCCTGCAGGCGCTTGGCGACCACCTTCAGCACCACGTCGCCGGCTTCGTGGCCGAAGGTGTCGTTAATCGTCTTGAAGTTGTTGAGGTCGATCAGCACCGTTGCCACCAGCGATTTATGGCGCTGCGCCAGGTGCAGTGCCTGCTCGAGCCGGTCCCACAGCAGGTTGCGGTTGGCCAGGCCGGTCAGCGCATCGTGGTTGACCTCGTGTTCGAGGTGGGCGGTACGCTGCTTGGTCGCGGTGACGTCGTTGATGACGCCGATGAAGTGGTTGACGCGCCCCTCGTCGTTGAGCACCGGGGTGATGCTCAGGTCGTTCCAGAACAGGTCGGCGTTCTTGCGCTGGTTGCGGAACACCACGTTGACCGGACGCCGCTGGGCGACTGCGTCGCGCACCTGGGCACGCTCGTTGACGTCGAGCCCGGGCGCGGCCATGAAGCGCGGGTCGCGCCCCAATACCTCGTCGGCGCTGTAGCCGGTGATGCGCTCGAAGGCCGGGTTCACGTATTCGATCGGGTTGTCCTTGCCCTCGCAGCGCGCAATCACGATGCCGTTGCTGGCCGCGTGCAGCGCGCGCTCGCGCAGGCGCAGCTTTTCTTCCTGCGCGCGCCGCTCGCTGATGTCGATCCCGACCCCGAACAGGTAATCCTCGCCGTGACAATTGATGCGCGCGCCGCACAGCACCATCGGCGTCTCGCGCCCGCTCTTGCCGACCACCTCGGCTTCGACCTTGACCTCGCGGCCCTCGTCGAACACCTGGCGCATTGCTTCGGCAATCAGCGGGCGCTCGGCCAGGTCGAACAGGTCGAGCGGGCTGGCCGCCGCGATTTCGTCCGGCGTCATTTCCTGCACCCGCTCCAGGTTGTGGTTCCACAACACGAAGCGGCGCTCGCGGTTGATGGCGTAAAAGGTACCGGGGAACACATCGACCACTGCCGCCAGCGGCGTCTGGCCGACGCGCGCCGACTCCGGCGCGTCGTGCTCGAGCCCGGTGGTGACGGCGACGACGAAGCTGTGGCACTCGCCGTCCCGGTCGCACTGGCGCGCGAGCGTCAGCATCGCGGTAATGGACCTGCCGAGCGCACACTGCAGGCTGACCTCGAGTCCGCTGGCGCGCGACCGGGTAACCAGGTCGCTCCAGCGGACCGGCCATTCCTCGCGCTTCGCGCCGACCAGCAGGTCGCTCATTGGATGGCCAAGGATGTGCGCGGCAGGCAAGCCGAAAAGAGCTTGGCACCCATCGTTCCATGCAGTGACGTTACCGGCTTCGTCCGTCAGGAAGGCGGCACGGGTGGCTGGCGCGATAGTGAACATGCGGTGTCCCGAGTTGAAGATCAGCACATCTTTGACAGCCTGCTGGCAATCTTCGTTCCGTCGAACCCTGCTTTGGCTGGGCACACACGCAAAAATAAGTTTATACCCGGGTCGCGGCAAAAGGTTCTTCTCGGATTAGCGGAAACCGGGAAGAACAAAAAAATAGCCGCGGTACGATCCGCGGCCATCTGTCGGGCAGAGAGAACGGTGTTACGCGAGCGCCACTTCCTCTTTCGGCGGCAGCGCGACCTCGTTGTTCACGCTGAACTGGTAGTCCTTGAACACGTGCTCGGCAGACAGCACCTGGTAGCTGCCGTCGGCCAGCTTGTGGGTCGTGTCCTTCAGGCGATACGTGGTTTGCCCGCAGGTCCAGCAGTTGAAGTTGCGCATGTGGGTGCACAGGCAGGTCTTGTCCATCACCACCACGTTCTTGCTGCCCGGATTGGCCAGCACCTCGCGGTTGTACGAGTTGATGTAGGCACAGTTGCCGGTCGCATCGAGCAGGTAGCCGTACGACTCGCAGCCCGGGCGGATGCCGGAGCCGATCGCCGGATTGTTCTTCAGCATGCGCATCGGATAGCCGGTCGGCGAAATGCCGTTGACGATGATGTCTTCCTCGCTGGCCTTGAAATATTCCTGCTTGACGTAGTCGGGCAGGCCGCATTCGCGGGTCACCGTGAAGCGGGTCGCCACCTGCACGCCGCCGGCGCCTTTTTCAAGGAAACCGACCGCGTCGCTGCCGGTGAACACGCCGCCGGCCGCGATCAGCGGGATGTTCAGTTGTTCGGCGCGCAGGAACGCATGGATCTCGTCCATGATCGTGTGCAGGTCGTACTCGGCCCAGTCCATGCCGAAGCCGAGGTGGCCGCCGGCCAGCGGGCCTTCGACGATCACGTAGTCGGGCAGACGGTCCAGTCGCGACACCTTGCGCAGGAACAGTTGCAGCGCACGTACCGAAGACACGATGATGCCGAGCTTGGCGTCCCGGAAGCGCGGGTGGTCCTTGATCAGCTCGAACGAGCCGAGGTGCAGGCCGGCCGACATCGTGATGCCGTCGATGCCCGCGTCGAGCGCCGACGCCAGGCGCGTGCGCAACGTTTCCTTGGGCGCGTTCATGGTCAGCTTTTCCATGCAGTTCACGAAGATCAGGCCGTCGCCTTTCTTCGCTTCCATGGTCTTGCCGACGTGCAGGGCAGTCGCTTCGGCCAGGCGGGCCAGGTCGAACTGGACCACCGCCTTGTCCATGTTGTTGATATTGAACTTGTAGAGCTTGGTCTTTTCCTTGACGAAGCTGGTATCGAACTTACGGTCCGACACATCTTGCACCATGGCATCGGAAATATGGCCGATCCCGCCCAGGCGGGCCGCTTCCAGCGCCAGCTCGGAGGTCGAAATGTCCACGCCCATTCCGCCGATCATGAGGGGCACGTAATCCTTGTTGCCCAGACGCAGGCGGAAATCATCAACACGTTTCATTGCTATCCTTAGACTACTGCTTTTACTTATCGCTGCAGCACCACCGCCGAATTCGCCGACGTGTTTGCGCGGCCTCAATTCTACCCTAAGCGCTTAGGGCAACAAGGCGTTTTGTCCCATCGGGACGACAGCGGGCGCGGCAGTCGCCGCACCGGTGGCGCTCAGTCGCGGAAGTTGTTGAATGCGAGCGGCAGTTCCTGCACATCCTTGCGCAGCATCGCCATGGCGGCTTGCAGGTCGTCGCGCTTGGCGCCGGTCACGCGCACCGACTCGCCCTGGATGCTGGCCTGCACCTTCATCTTGCTTTCCTTGATCAGTTTTGTGATCTTTTTGGCATCTTCTGTCTCGATGCCGTTGCGCACCTTGATGACCTGCTTGACCTTGTCGCCGCCGATCTTCTCGACCTTGCCCTCGTCGAGGAAGCGCACGTCGACCTTGCGTTTCGTCATCTTGTTGACCAGAACGTCGCGCACCTGGCCCAGCTGGAAGTCGGAATCGGCGAACAGCGTCAGTTCGCGCTCCTTTTGTTCCACGTTGGCCGAGCTGCCCTTGAAATCGAAACGGGTCGTGATTTCCTTGTTCGACTGCTCGACCGCGTTCTTTACTTCGACCATGTCTGCTTCGCAGACGACATCAAACGATGGCATGGTGGGTTCCCTTTATCTTGCTAATAACGAATGTCGGTATTTTAACGGACAACCGCGCGGCGGGCGGCGGGATTTTCCGGACGGGCACAAGTTTGCCACTATAATCGCCCGGTAAGGCCGACTTCATCCCAGCATCATCCTGACCCCATGCATCCAGACCTCGCCCACGACTTCCCGCTGCAGTCCCTGAACACGTTCGGCATCGCCGCGAACGCACGGCGCTACCTGCGCGTCACCAGCGCCGCGGCGCTCGCCGCCGCCTGCGCCGACCGGCAGCTGGCAAGCCTGCCGCGGCTGGTGCTGGGCGGCGGCAGCAACCTGCTGTTCACCCGCGACTTCGACGGGCTGGTGCTGCACATGGCGCTGGCCGGGCGCGAGATCGTCGGCGCACACGATGGCTGCACGCTGGTGTGCGCGCAGGCCGGCGAAAACTGGCATGCTTTCGTGCAGTGGACGCTGGAGCAGGGCCTGGGCGGGCTCGAGAACCTGTCGCTGATCCCCGGCACGGTCGGCGCGGCGCCGATCCAGAACATCGGCGCCTACGGCCTCGAGATCAAGGACGTGTTCCATTCGTTGACCGTATTCGACCTGCAGAGCGGGCAGCTGCGCAGCATGGGGGGCGCCGAGTGCCGGTTCGGCTACCGCGACAGCGTATTCAAGCATCGCGAGGGCGCGCAGCTGGTGGTGCTCGACGTGACCTTCGCACTGCCGCGCGCATGGAGTCCAAACCTGCGCTACGCCGAGCTGGCGCAGGCGCTGCTGGAGGCAGGCATCGAGGCGCCCACGCCGCGCCAGGTCAGCGATACGGTGGTCGCGATCCGGCGCCGCAAGCTGCCCGATCCGGCGGTGATCGGCAATGCCGGGAGTTTCTTCAAGAATCCCGTTGTCTCAGGCGAGCAGTGTGCGCGCCTGCTGGAGTCGTTCCCGAACCTGGTGCACCACAGGCAGCCGGACGGCAGCGAGAAACTGGCCGCCGGCTGGCTGATCGACCAGTGCGGCTGGAAGGGCAAGAGCATGGGCGCGGCGGGGGTGTACCCGAAGCAGGCGCTGGTGCTGGTCAACAACGGCGGGGCGACGGGCGACGACGTGGTGCGGCTGGCGCAGGCGATCCAGGCCGACGTGGCCGGGCGCTACGGCGTGATGCTCGAGCCGGAGCCTGTGTTTATCTAGATTTTGGAGGCAAGCATGAAGGCAATCGTTACTGGCCACACCAAAGGGCTGGGGGCCGCGATCGCGCAGCAGCTGCTCGAACGCGGCATACCGGTGCTGGGGTTGGCGCGCGGGAGTTCGCCGGAGCTGGACGCGCGCTTTGCCGGCCTGCTGCGGCAGGTGGAAATCGACCTGTCCGACAGCGCCGCGCTGGCGGCATGGTTGGCGGACGCCGGCCTGCACGACTATTTCGATGGCACCGCCACGGCGCTGCTGGTGAATAACGCCGGTGTTGTGATGCCGATCGGGCCGTTGCACGAGCAGGATCCTGCGGAGGTGATGCGGGCGGTGGCGCTGAACGTGGCCGGGCCGCTGGCGCTGGCGGCCGCCGTGGTGCGCGCCAGCACGGGCGCCGAGCGGCGCATCCTGCACATCTCGAGCGGGGCAGGGCGCAACGCCTATCCTGGCTGGAGCGTGTATTGCGCGACCAAGGCCGCGCTCGACCACCACGCGCGCGCGGTGGCGCTCGACGGCGATACGCGGGTGCGCGTGTGCAGCCTTGCGCCGGGCGTTATCGACACCGGCATGCAGGCGCAAATCCGCGCCACGCCGGAGCAGGACTTCCCGATGCGCGAACGGTTCGTCCAGCTGAAGGCCGAGGGTGCTCTGCGCACGCCGGAAGAGTGCGCGCGCGCCGTCATCGGCTACCTGCTGGCGCCGGTGTTCGGGCAGAAGCCGGTGGACGACTTGCGAGGGTGATGAGACCCGGAGGAACTGGGGTTTCGCGGGGCCACCGGGGCTTGCGCGGGAACGACGGTCTTGAGTTCGCCGGCAGCGATACGTCGTTCCCGCGCAGGCGGGAACCCCAGTCCTCAGCTAAACCACTATCTGTTCGTACAGGTCACGCCACTGCGGATTAGCGCGCTGGATCAGGTTGACCTTCCAGTCCCGATTCCATTTTTTGATTTGCTTTTCCCGCCTGATCGCCTCCACGATGCAGCTGTACTTCGTACCAGACCAACCGTTTTATTGCGTATTTTTTCGTGAACCCATCGGCCAGGCCTTCGCGGTGCTGCCAGGCGCGTCTCACAAGGTCCGCCGTGACTCCCACGTACAGGTTGCCGTAGTTTTCACTGGACAGGATGTACACGTAGGAGGGGTTGTCCATCGCTCATCGGTGGGAACAGAAGGAGCGGATATCATCGGCTGCGGGCCAAGAGTGACGGCTGATGCATCTCAAGCGAACTGGGATTCCCGCCTTCGCGGGAACGACGTTCCCCGGATTAGCGTGAAATTCGACGCTCCCCGGAAATCGGTGATGAATCTAAAAAAAAGCCGCCCGGAGGCGGCTTTCGCGGCAGGCGTACGGCTTACTGCCCGCGTTTCGCGCGTGCCTTGGCGGCGATGCGCATGCGCAGCGCGTTGAGCTTGATGAAGCCGCCGGCGTCGGCCTGGTTGTAGGCGCCGCCGTCTTCGTCGAAGGTCGCGATGTTCATGTCGAACAGCGAGTCGGTCTTCGAATCGCGCGACACCACGATCACGTTGCCCTTGTAGAGCTTGACGCGCACCCAGCCATTGACGCTCTGCTGGGTATGGTCGATCAGGGCCTGCAGCGCGACGCGTTCCGGCGCCCACCAGTAGCCGTTGTAAATCAGCGAGGCGTAGCGCGGCATCAGGTCGTCCTTCAGGTGCGCCACTTCGCGGTCGAGCGTGATCGATTCGATCGCGCGGTGCCCCTTGAGCATGATGGTGCCGCCCGGCGTTTCATAGCAG
>JBJMVW010000044.1:0-2625 GCA_045810465.1 Massilia sp.
GTTTGTGACCGCCGCCACGAAAGCGAACTGGGATTCCCGCCTTCGCCGGGAATGACGTTTATTAGAACGCTGCAATACCCGTCTGCGCGCGCCCCAGGATCAGCGCATGGATGTCGTTGGTGCCTTCGTAGGTGTTGACCACCTCGAGGTTGACCATGTGGCGGATCACGCCGAATTCGTCCGAGATGCCGTTACCGCCCAGCATGTCGCGCGCGGTGCGGGCGATGTCGAGCGACTTGCCGCACGAGTTGCGCTTCATGATCGAGGTGATCTCGACCGCGGCCGTGCCTTCGTCCTTCATGCGGCCCAGGCGCAGGCAGCCCTGCAGGCCGAGCGTGATTTCGGTCTGCATGTCGGCCAGCTTCTTCTGCACCAGCTGGTTGGCGGCCAGCGGCTTGCCGAACTGCTTGCGGTCCAGCGTGTACTGGCGCGCCGTGTGCCAGCAGGCTTCGGCCGCACCCAGCGCGCCCCAGGCGATGCCGTAGCGCGCCGAGTTCAGGCAGGTGAACGGCCCCTTCAGGCCGCGCACGTCCGGGAACGCGTTTTCTTCCGGGCAGAACACGTTGTCCATCACGATTTCGCCGGTGACCGACGCGCGCAGGCCGAACTTGCCGTGGATCGCCGGCGCCGACAGTCCCGGCATGCCTTTTTCCAGCACGAAGCCGCGGATCGCGCCTTCGTCGTCCTTGGCCCACACCACGAACACGTCGGCCACCGGCGAATTGGTGATCCACATCTTGGAGCCGGTCAGCGCATAGCCGCCGTCGACCTTGCGCGCGCGCGTGACCATCGACCCCGGGTCCGAGCCATGGTTCGGCTCGGTCAGGCCGAAGCAGCCGATCCACTCGCCGGTGGCGAGCTTCGGCAGGTACTTCTGGCGCTGCGCTTCGGTGCCGAACTCGTAGATCGGCACCATCACC
Organism: Massilia sp.; assembly: GCA_045810465.1. GTDB lineage: Bacteria > Pseudomonadota > Gammaproteobacteria > Burkholderiales > Burkholderiaceae_D > Telluria. Next base: position 921 of record JBJMVW010000044.1, read on the forward strand.
AGCGACGACTGCACGCTCATCATCGAGCGGTAGCCGGAGTCGACGCGCTCGACTTCGCGCGCGATCAGGCCGTAGCTGACGTAGTTCAGGCCCGGGCCGCCATATTGTTCGGGAATCGTCGGGCCCAGCAGGCCCAGTTCGCCCATCTCGCGGAAAATCGAGGTATCCATCTTCTCGTGCCGGAACGCTTCCAGGATGCGCGGCTGTAACTTGTCCTGGCAATAGGCCGCGGCGGCGTCGCGTACCATGCGTTCTTCGTCAGTCAGCTGTTGGTTCAGCAGCAGCGGGTCATCCCAGTGGAATTGGGTCTTGCGGGGTGAATCGGAACGGTTCATGGATCAGTCCTGGTCTCGATGGTTCTTGTTGAAGGGACGCGCGGCGCCGGTCACGCCATTATAGGAAGGCAGCTCGGCCGCATCTTTTCAAACTGCGACAGCCATTTTCATTTTTATTCGAGCAACAATCGGCCAAGCTTAGCGGTTTTCAGGTGCTGCCGAATTGACCGCAGTGGAACAGCAGTGCCGGTTGCTGGTGCACCGCGCATTCCTCGACTTCGCCCACAAAGATCACGTGGTCGCCTTCCGGGTAGCGGCTGCGGTTGTGGCATTCGAACCAGGCCGCCACGCCTTTCAGGATCGGCTGGCCGGTGCGCGACAGCTCGTACTCGAGGCCGCCGAACGGGTCGTCGGTACGGCGCGAAAAGCGCACCGCCAGCTCCTGCTGGCCGGCGGACAGCACGTTGATCACGTAATGCGAGTTGCCGGTAAAGACGGGCAGGCAGTTGGCGTTGCTGCCCAGGCTCCACAAGACCAGCGGCGGCTCGAGCGACACCGAATTGAACGAACTGGCGGTCAGCCCGCGGAAGCTACCATCGGCAAGGCGCGTCGTGATGACGGTGACGCCGGTGGCAAACTGCGACAGTGCCTGTCGGAAATGCGCGGAGTCGAAACCGCGCGACGTTGCGCGGGGTGAGCTTGTGTTCATTGGTGCCTTGGGTAATTGCTGTCATTATGCCACTGCACGATGTACGCCGGTTGACGCGGTATTTGTTGAGAATGCACAAAGCATCACTTTGAGTTACATTTACTGGCTTGGGAACTCTTTACTTTCGAGGTGTGTGATGACCGATCATTCAGGAACTGAAGTCGCCATTCTCGGTGGGGGGTGCTTCTGGTGCCTCGAGGCGGTATACCTCGAGGTGAATGGCGTCACACGCGTCGAATCCGGCTACATGGGTGGCCACACGACCAATCCTACCTACGAGCAGGTGTGCGGGGGCGACAGCGGCCACGCCGAAGTGGTGCGGCTCGAGTTCGATCCCGGCGTGATCAGCTACCGCGACATTCTCGAGATCTTCTTCACTATCCACGACCCGACCACGCCTGACCGCCAGGGCAACGACGTCGGGCCGCAGTACCGCTCGGTGGTGTTCACCACCTCGCCCGAGCAGGAAGCGACCGCGCGCAAGGTGATGGCCGAAATGGCCCACGTGTGGGACGCGCCGATCGTGACCCAGTTGCTGCCGGCCGAGACCTGGCACAAGGCCGAGGACTATCACCAGGACTATTTCAACCAGCACCCGCTGCAGGGTTACTGCGCGTTCGTGGTGGCGCCAAAGGTGGCCAAGTTCCGGCAGATGTTTGCGGAACGCATGAAATAAACGGCGCGCCCCGCCAAACGATCACTTGTACATGTAATTCCGCGA
>JBJMVW010000045.1:0-27360 GCA_045810465.1 Massilia sp.
CTACGATGGCGAGAACCTGAAGGACACGGACCCGAAGGCCAAGAGCTTCCAGGAGTACCGCGACTACGCCGGCGTCGACGAGGGCATGAACGGCATCTCGACGCGCTTCGCCTTCAAGATCATCTCGAAGGTGTTCAACTTCGGCTCGGAAGAGGTCGCCGCCAACCCGGTGCACCTGATGTACGTGCTCGAACAGCAGATCGAGCGCGAGCAGTTCCCGCCCGAGCTCGAGCAGAAGTACTTCTCCTACATCAAGGAGCACCTGGCGCAGCGCTACGTCGACTTCATCGGCAAGGAAATCCAGACCGCCTACCTCGAGAGCTACTCCGAATACGGCCAGAACATCTTCGACCGCTACGTCACCTTCGCCGACTTCTGGATCCAGGACCAGGAGTTCCGCGATCCGGACACCGGCGAATCGTTCGACCGCGAATCGCTGAACGCCGAACTCGAGAAGATCGAGAAGCCGGCCGGCATCTCCAATCCGAAGGATTTCCGCAACGAAATCGTCAACTTCAGCCTGCGGGCGCGGGCGACCAACGGCGGCAAGAATCCGGCCTGGACCAGCTACGAGAAGTTCCGCACGGTGATCGAGAAGAAGATGTTCTCGAACACCGAGGAACTGCTGCCGGTAATTTCGTTCAATGCCAAGGCGAGCGCCGAGGACGCCACCAAGCATGCCGACTTCGTTGCGCGCATGGTCGAAAAAGGCTACACCGCGAAACAGGTGCGGCTCCTGTGCGAATGGTACCTGCGCGTGAGGAAGTCGTCGTAAGCGCGGGCACGGCCCTGGCAGGGTCGTGCCCCTTACGTTGCCGCAGGCCGAAATGTAGGGTGGGCACCCCGTGCCCACGCGGAAAGTTAGCGTATCGCGACCGTTCGCGTGGGCACGGTGTGCCCACCCTACCGCGTCCACGCACATTTTGCCGACCCTGCCAGCCGTGCGCCGCACACGTCAACGCGCAGCGTATTAAGATAGGGGTGCCGGGGTTACCTGATCCCGGCCCGCCGCGATTTCCAGCAGGAGGCCTGTTTTGACTTACCTCATCGACCGACGCTTGCAGGGCAAGAACAAGTCAGCGATCAACCGCGAACGCTTCCTGCGCCGCTACAAGGCGCAGATCAAGGATGCGGTCGGGCGCGCGATCAAGGGCCGCTCGATCACCGATATCGAAAACGGCGAGAAGGTCTCGATTCCCGTCAAGGACGTGAACGAGCCGCACTTCGGCCACGCCCACGGCGGGGTCTGGGAAACCGTCAACCCCGGCAATACCGAGTACCAGAAAGGCGACCAGTTCAACCGGCCCAAGGGCGGCGGCGGTTCGGGCCGCGGCAAGGCCGGCAACAGCGACCAGACCAGCGAAGACGATTTCATCTTCGAGCTGTCGCGCGAAGAATTCATGAACTATTTCTTCGAGGATCTTGAACTGCCGAACATGGTCAAGACCCAGCTGACCCAGACCATTGAGTTCAAGAACCAGCGCGCCGGCTACAACATGTCGGGCACGCCCTCGAACATCCACGTGCTGCGTTCGCTGCGCGGCGCGCTCGGGCGCCGTATCGCCGTCGGCGGGCCGTCGCGCAAGCAATTGACCCAAGCCGAACACGAACTGATCGCGCTGCTCGAGCAAGGCGCGCCGCTGGACGACAAGCGCGTTGTCGAACTGAAACACCTGATCCACCACCTGCACACCAAGCTGCTCGCGATCCCGTTCATCGATCCGTTCGACCTGCGCTACACCAACCGCATCAAGGTGCCGAAGCCGACCACCCAGGCCGTGATGTTCTGCATCATGGACGTCTCCGGCTCGATGGACGAAAGCCGCAAGGACACCGCCAAGCGCTTCTTCATCCTGCTCTACCTGTTCCTCAAGCGGGTGTACGAAAAGATCGACGTGGTCTTCATCCGCCACCACACCGCCGCGGCCGAGGTCGACGAAAACGAGTTTTTCCACTCGCGCGAGTCGGGCGGCACCGTGGTGTCGTCGGCGCTGCACCTGCTGCAGAAGGTCATCAGCGAACGCTACAGCAACAGCGACTGGAACAGTTACGTGGCCCAGGCGTCGGACGGCGACAACTGGGACAACGACTCGGTGCTGTGCAAGCAGTTGCTGACCAACGCAATCATGCCGAAGGTGCAGTACTACACCTACGTCGAAATCACGGACGGCCCGCCGCAGAACCTGTGGGAACAGTACGCCGAAGTGGCCGACCACCACGCCAACTTCGCGATGCAGAAGATCGTGACGCCGGCCGACATCTACCCGGTATTCCGGGAGTTGTTCAAGAAACAGGCCAAATAACAGTGGCAAACAGAGGCACGCTTATGCCAAGAGACCCGAAGAACCCGCGCGCCCTGCCCGAACAGTCGGAGTGGACCTTCGACCTGATCGAGCAGGCGCATGAAGAAATCCGCCGCGTGGCCAAAAAGTTTGGCCTCGACACCTACCCGAACCAGCTCGAGATCATCACGGCCGAGCAGATGATGGATGCCTACACCTCGGTCGGCATGCCGGTCTCGTACAACCATTGGTCGTTCGGCAAGCATTTCCTGTCGACCGAGAAGAGTTACAAGCGCGGCCAGATGGGATTGGCTTACGAAATCGTCATCAACTCCAATCCCTGCATTGCCTACCTGATGGAGGAAAACAGCCTGACGATGCAGGCGCTGGTGATCGCGCACGCCGCCTACGGCCACAATTCCTTCTTCAAGGGCAATTACCTGTTCCGCACCTGGACCGACGCCGATGCCATCGTCGACTACATGGTGTTCGCCAAGAACTACATCGCCGAGTGCGAGCAGCGCCATGGCATCGATGCGGTCGAGGAACTGCTCGATTCCTGCCATGCGATCCAGAACTACGGCGTCGACCGCTACAAGCGGCCAGCCAAGCTGTCGATGGCGCAGGAAACGGCGCGCCAGAAAGAGCGCGAGGAATACGCCCAGTCCCAGGTCAACGAATTGTGGCGCACCCTGCCGCGCCGCGACGAGGGGGTGGCCAGCGTCGTGCCGCAGCGCTTCCCGCCGGAGCCCGAGGAAAACCTGCTCTATTTCATCGAGAAGTACGCCCCGTTGCTCGAGCCATGGCAGCGCGAGCTGGTGCGCATCACGCGCAAGATCTCGCAGTACTTCTATCCCCAGCGCCAGACCCAAGTGATGAACGAGGGCTGGGCCACGTTCTGGCACTACACGATTCTGCAGGAACTATATAAAGAGGGCATCGTCGGCGACGGCTTCATGCTCGAGTTCCTGCAGAGCCACACCAACGTCGTGTACCAGCCGCCGGCGACCAGCCAATATTATTCAGGCATCAACCCGTACGCGCTCGGCTTTGCCATGATGAGCGACATCCGCCGCATCTGCGAAGACCCGACCGACGAAGACCGGACCTGGTTCCCGGATATCGCCGGCAGCGACTGGCAGAAGACGCTCGACTTTGCGATGCGTAACTTCAAGGACGAGAGCTTCATCGCCCAGTACCTGTCGCCCAAGCTGATCCGCGACTTCCACTTCTTCGCGGTGCTCGACGACGACCGCAGCGACAAACTGACGATCTCGGCGATCCACGACGAAGCCGGCTACCGCTACGTGCGCCAGCAGCTTGCCGAACAATACAACCTGGGCAACCGCGAGCCGAACATCCAGGTCTGGCAAGTCAATACCCGCGACGACCGCGCAATCACGCTGCGCCACACCCAGGTGCATCGGCGCCCGCTGAACCAGCAGGCCCACGAAGTGCTCAAGCACGTGGCCCGCCTGTGGGGCTTCGATGTAAAACTGGAAACGACCGACCCAAGCGGACACGTGGTCAGTTTCCTGGAATGCCGCCGCGAAAAACGCGGCCGTTAAGCCCGGTGGGCGGCAGCGCCGCCCACCTGCCCTCTTCATCTCCCGTCCACGTCATCCCCGCGCAGGCGGCAATCCCCTCGCGCGCACCGCTGGTCCACCTGCTTTCGCGCCGCACACATATATATATAGAGAGGCAGGCCGCCGGAAACTCGGGCCCGATGCTTAACCATTGCTCTATTGGCAATATAATTACCATAAAGACATGTCTTGTCTGACTCATATCAACAAATAGACAAGGTATCACCTACATTTATGGATGAGCGCGGTCGAACACAGGTACGCCACTTTCAATAGAACGCCCGTGTTTACCAAAACTGGCTATAGTTGGCAGAAACGCCACGATTGCGTTATATGATATTTGCCAATTGGCAAAAACGGCGTCGAAAAATTTGGTAATTACGCGTCAAAGCCCGATCTTCCACGTATCCGGCTAAGGTCCCATGCAACATTGCACTCGTATCTAGCTTGACGCACCGCGGAGGGGCGGCGGAGCCCCGGTTTAATGCGCTCGTTTGCCCGTTTTTACAGGCAAATAAGCCCTCTTTCAGGGCCGTAAAAATGTCTGTGCAAAAAAGAATTCGTAGGTATAATTCCGCGATGTCCCGGATGCGGCCCAAGTTTCAGTCGTGTTTTGTGGGTTTAGTTGCAACAAAAAAGAGTTGGTATTGGAGAAAGCAGGCATGAATTTTTCGCACGAGAAGCAACCCGGGAAGAATTTCACTGGTATCGCCATTGTCATCGTCTTGCACGTGCTGGTCGCCTGGGGGATCATCAATGGTCTCGGCAAGCGAATGATCACGAAAATGGCCGAGGCAGTCGAAACCAAGATTATCGAGGAAGTGAAACCGCCCCCACCGCCGGACACGCCGCCCCCGCCGCCGCCGCCAGAGATGAAAGCGCCGCCGCCGCCGTTCATCCCGCCGGTTGAAGTGCAGGTGCAGCAACCGCCGCCGCAGCAGAACGTGATCGCCAACGCCACCACGACCAAGCCGGCAAACACCGAACTGTCGCGCCCGGCGCCGCCGGCCTCGGCAGCACCGCCGGCACAAGGTCCGAGCCGTGTTGCCGCTGTTGCCGACTTCAGCACTTGCGCCAAACCAGAGTGGCCGAAATCGTCGCTGCGTAACGAAGAAACCGGTACGGTCACGCTGCAGTTCCTGATCGGGGTCGATGGCCGGGTGATGGATTCCAAGGTGCTCAAGTCGAGTGGCTTCAGGGACCTGGACAAGGCCGCACAGGTTGGTATCGGCAAGTGCCGCTTCAAGCCGGGCATGGTCGACGGCAAGCCGGAACAAGCGTGGATGCAAATGCAGTACGTCTGGACGCTGGAATAAACCGAGGCAGTTACACCGTCTCAACACCTGATTTTCGTTGTCATCTGTTCAGCGAACTGTCTTATTTAAATTTTTGGAGGAAGCATGTTTAAGAATACCCGTTTGTCCGCTATCCTGGCGGCAGTCCTGTTCTCGGTAACGGCCGCTTCGGCGCTGGTGTCCGCACCAGCCTTCGCCGACGCGCCCGCATCGGCGGCAGCGAGCGCCCCGGCGGCTGACGCAGCTGCAGCTCCGGCAGCTCCGGCGGCTGACGCAGCCGCACCGGCAGCCAAGGCTGCCGGCAAGGAAGAAGTCGAGAACCCGTTCGGCCCCGCGGCCGTGTGGGCCGGCGGTTTCGTGCCGCGCGCTACCCTGATCATCCTGTCGCTGATGTCGATGGGCTCGTGGTACATCATCGTCACCAAGCTGATCGACCAGATGAAGATCATGCGCCAGTCGAAAGAGACCTCGGCGAAGTTCTGGAAAGCGCCATCGATCGCTGCCGGCTCGGCCCAACTGAAAGAAGGCTCGCCGTTCCGCTTCATCGCTGAAACCGGCACCAAGGCCACCCAGCACCACGACGGCGCCCTGCTCGAGCAGATCGACCTGTCGACCTGGGTGACGATGTCGATCCAGCGCTCCGTGGAAAAGGTCCAGTCGCGCCTGCAAGACGGCCTGTCGTTCCTGGCAACCGTCGGTTCGACCGCGCCGTTCATCGGCCTGTTCGGTACCGTCTGGGGTATCTACGGCGCACTGACCAACATCGGTATGACCGGTAACGCGTCGATCGACAAGGTTGCAGGTCCGGTCGGTGAAGCGCTGATCATGACCGCCTTCGGTCTGTTCGTTGCAGTTCCTGCCGTGCTGGGCTACAACTGGCTGGTTCGCCGCAACAAGTCGGCCATGGAAGACGTGCGTTCGTTCGGCGCCGACGTGCACTCGGTCCTGGTGTCGGGCGTGATGTCGACTTCCGAAGCTGCTCGTGCTGCTGGCGGCGCTGCTAAAAAAGTGGGCTAAATCATGTCGATGAGTGTCGGCTCCGATAGCGGAGATGATGATACCGTGATGTCGGAGATCAACACGACGCCCCTCGTGGACATCATGTTGGTTCTCCTGATCATCTTCCTGATCACCAGCCCGGTTGTGCTCAAACTGCAGACGATCCAGCTGCCGACTGAGATCAACCAGGTTGCCAAGACCACACCGGAAGACGTGAACATCGTCGTCAACAAAGATGGCGAGATGTACTGGAACCAGAAGCGCCTGGCGAACACGGACGAACTGTTCGAGTTCCTGAAGAAAGAGTCGGTAAAGAATCCGCAGCCGGAAGTGAAAGTACGTGGCGACCAGAGCACCCGTTACGAATTCATCGGCAAGGTGATTTACACGGCACAGCGTGCTGGGGTTCAGAAGGTCGGTTTCATCACCGAACCGCCTGACAAGGGTTAATGCCCTCCCCGCGGCGCCTCCGGGCGCCGCGGCGGCCACCCCAACATTTGAAAAGGAAACACGATGAGTATGAACGTCGGTTCAGGCTCCGGCAGCAAGAACGCTGATCCGGAACCAATGATGGAAATGAACATGACACCCTTGATCGACGTTATGTTGGTCTTGATTATCATGTTGATTATCACGATTCCGAAGCAAAACCACTCGGTCAATCTGAATATGCCGGTCGGCAATCCACCGCCACCGACGACCCCGCCGGTAGTGGTCACGATCGACGTGGACTTCGACGGTACGATCCTCTGGGATAATACCCCTGTGCCAGATCGTGCTACACTGGAAGCGAAACTTGCCAACGTGGCAGCCCAGCCAGACCAGCCCGAAGTCCACCTGCGTCCGAACAAGCTGGTGGAGTACAAGGTCGTCGCCGGCGTGATGGCTGCGGCCCAGCGCCTCGGCGTCACCAAGATCGGCATGGTCGGCAACGAGCAGTTCCAGTAAGCTTTAATGACTGTGACGAACACGGCAGGGTTTCTTCCCTGCCGTGTCTATTTTGAATGAAAGATTTTCCAACAATGTCCAAGTTCCGTCTCGCACACCTCGGCCTCGCACTGGCCGCACTCGGATTCACTGCTGCAACCCCTGTCATCGGCCTGGCGCCTGCGTATGCGGCCGAGACCCTTCGTCCGGAAGTCGGCGCGCCGCTGCAGCAAGCGCAGCAGCTGATGAAGCAGGGCAAGAACAAGGACGCGCTGGCCAAGCTGCGCGACCTCGACAAGGTCAGCGGCAAAAGCGCGAACGAAAACTACCTGATCGAGCGCACCCGCGCCGCCGCTGCCGCGGCCGCCGGCGACAACGACGCCGCCGCCAAGGCCTTCGAGGCGCTGCTCGCCTCGGGCAAACTGTCGGCCACCGAGCGTTCGCAGTTCTCGGAAGGCCTGGTGGGCATCTACATGCGCGGTGGCGAGCTGAACAAGGCGAACGCGGCGATCGAGAAGCTGCTGAAGGAAAAGGACGACCCGAAACTGCGCGCCTACCTGATGCAGAACTACTACAAGCAGGGTAACGTCGCGGCGCTCGAAGGCGAACTGCGCAGCGCCGAGAAGCGCGGCGCGCTGTCGGAAGACCAGCTCGGCATGCTGGCCAACGTCCAGCTGAAGAAGAACGACAAGTCGGGCTACGTCAACACCATCGAGAAGCTGGCCGCCAACTACCCGAAAGAGCGTTACTGGCAAGACCTGCTGAACCGCGTGCAGGGCAAGCCGGGCTTTTCGAGCCGCCTGTCGGTCGACGTGTACCGCCTGAAGCTGGCCAACGGCCTGCTCAAGAAGCCGTCCGAATACATGGAAATGGCGCAGCTGGTGCTGCAGGCCAAGGCCCCGGCGGAAGCGGTCAAGATCATCGACAAGGGCTACAAGGCAGGCGCGCTGGGCACCGGTCCGGACGCGGCGCGCCACCAGCGCCTGAAGGACCTGGCCGAGAAGACCCTGGCCGAGCAGACCAAGAACGCGGCGACCGACGAAGCCGAATTCACCAAGCTCAAGGACGGCGACGACCTGGTCGCGCTCGGCTACGGCCTGGTACAGGCTGGCCAGGCCGACAAGGGCCTGAAGATGATCGAAGCGGCGATCAAGGGCAGCGCCGTGAAGAATATCGACGAAGCCAAGCTGCACCTGGGCGAAGCCTACGCGGCGGCCGGCAAGAAGCAACAGGCGATCAGCACGCTGCGCACGGTCGGCGGCAACAGCGGCGCGGCCGACCTGGCGCGCTACTGGATCATGGCGATCAACCGCCCGATGGCGTAAGCGGTTTTCGGCCGAAGCGGCGAACCGGAACGCTGCCTGCACCACGCAGGCAGCGTTTTTTTTCGTCCATGGAGGGTTGCGCTCTCGAGCGCAACCCTAACCTTCGCGTCAATTGACTTCGAACCGCGTGCGCTCGAGAGCGCCCCCTGCCTCGTGGTCTTTCCACGCCCCATCAATGTGAAACACACTACTTACCGTATAATCTTGTATTTCGTCCTGGATTGACGTTTCACCCCAATGAAGGTATTTCGCGGACTTCCCAACGACCGGGCGCGCGCGCCATGCGCTCTCACGATCGGCAACTTTGACGGTGTCCACCGCGGCCACCAGGCATTGTTGGCCCGCGTCCGCGCCGCCGCGTCGATGCTCGGCCTCGAAGCGGCCGTGATGACGTTCGAGCCGCACCCGCGCGAATACTTCGCCCAGAAGATGGGCGACCTGTCGAGGGCCCCGGCGCGCATCGCCAACCTGCGCGACAAGCTCGAAGCGCTGGCCGACGCCGGCATCGACCACGTCATCGTCGAACACTTCAACGAACACTTCGCTTCGATGTCGCCCGAGGAGTTCATCAAGCGCGTGCTGGTCGACGGCCTGCACGTCAAATGGCTGATGGTCGGCGACGACTTCTGCTTCGGCGCCAAACGCGCCGGCAACGTCGCGCTGCTGGCTGAAGCGGGCAAGGAATACGGCTTCCACGTCGAGACCCTGCCGACGGTGATGCACTCCGATACCCGCATCTCGTCGTCCGCGGTGCGCGCCGCGCTCGCGCAAGGCGATTTCGACGCCACGCGCCAGCTGATCGGCCACCCGTACTCGATTTCCGGCCATGTGATCCACGGCGCAAAGCTCGGCCGTACGCTCGGCTTCCCGACCCTGAACCTGCGCGTCGCGCACCGCCCCGCCCTGTCGGGCATCTTCGTGGTGCAGGTGCACGGCCTGGCCGCGCAGCCGCTGCCCGCCGTGGCCAGCCTTGGCGTGCGCCCGACCGTCGACGACGCCGGCCGCATGCTGCTCGAGGTGCACCTGTTCGATGTCGACCAGGCTTGCTACGGCCAGCTGGTGCGCGTCGAATTTTTGGCCAGGCTGCGCGACGAGGAAAAATACGGTGGCCTGGCGGAGCTCACCGCGGCAATCGACCGCGACGGCCGGCAGGCGCGCGCGTGGTTCGCGCAGCGCGCCGGCGCGCTGACCGCCACCGACCGAATTTGACGGAAGGCTTTGACTGCGGCCCAGGCGCCGCCAGCTTCCGAATAACAGCAATCCTCTCTAGAAAAAGCATATGTCCGATAACAGTAAACCCGTCCAGAACCACAAGCCAGCCGCAAAGGCGGGCGACAAGGCGCAGAGCAAATACCCGGTCAACATGACCGATACCGCGTTCCCGATGCGAGGCGACCTCGCCAAGCGCGAACCGGGCTGGGTGAAGCAGTGGCAGGACAAGAAGATCTACCAGCGTATCCGCAAGGCTGCCGCCGGCCGCCCGAAGTTCGTGCTGCACGATGGCCCGCCGTACGCCAACGGCGACATCCACCTCGGCCACGCGGTCAACAAGATCCTCAAGGACATGGTGGTCAAGTCGCGCACCATCGCCGGCTTCGATGCGCCCTACGTGCCGGGCTGGGACTGCCACGGCATGCCGATCGAGATCCAGATCGAAAAACTGTACGGCAAAAACCTGCCGACCGCCGAAGTGCTGCAAAAGGCGCGCGCCTACGCGCTCGAACAGGTCGACCGCCAGCGCGCCGGCTTCATCCGCCTGGGGGTACTGGGCGAGTGGGAAAACCCGTACCTGACCATGACCTTCGGTAACGAGGCCGACGAACTGCGCGCGCTCGGCACACTGCTCGACAAAGGCTACGTGTACCGCGGCCTGAAGCCGGTCAACTGGTGCTTCGACTGCGGCTCGGCGCTGGCCGAAGCCGAGGTCGAGTACCAGGACAAGCGCGACCCCGGGATCGACGTCGGCTTCCCGTTCGCCGAGCCCGACAAAGTCGCCGCTGCGTTCGGCCTGCCGTCGCTGCCGACCACCAACGGCTTCATCGTGATCTGGACCACCACCCCGTGGACCATCCCGTCCAACCAGGCGCTCAACGTGCACCCGGAAGTGCGCTACGCGCTGGTCGAGACCCGGCGTGACGGCCAGCCGCTGTTGCTGATCCTGGCGCAAGACCTGGTCGAGTCCTGCCTGCAGCGCTACAAGCTGGAAGGCAAAGTGATCGCCACCGCGATCGGTGAAGCGCTGTCGGGCATCCGCTTCAGGCACCCGCTGCACGCCGCCGACAAATTCTACGACCGCACGTCGCCGGTCTACCTGGCCGACTACGTCACCACCGACAGCGGCACCGGCGTGGTCCACTCGGCGCCTGCCTACGGCCTCGAGGACTTCCAGTCGTGCAAAGCGCACGGCATGAAGGACGACGAGATCCTCAAGCCGGTGCTGGGCGACGGCCGCTTCGCCTCGACCCTGCCGCTGTTCGGCGGGATGACGATCTGGGAAGCGTCCAAGCCGATTTGCGGCGCGCTCACCGAGGAGGGCGCCTTGTTCGAACTGAAGATGTTCGACCACAGCTACATGCACTGCTGGCGCCACAAGACCCCGATCGTCTACCGCGCCACCTCGCAGTGGTTCGCCGGCATGGACGCCACGCCCAAGGATGGCGGCCCGACCTTGCGCGAGACTGCGCTGGCCGGCATTGCCGACACCAGGTTCTTCCCGGACTGGGGCCAGGCGCGCCTGCAGGGCATGATCGCCAACCGTCCGGACTGGACCCTGTCGCGCCAGCGCCAGTGGGGCGTGCCGATGGCGTTCTTCATCCACAAGGAGAGCGGCGAGCTGCACCCGCGCACCCCGGAACTGCTGGAACAGGTAGCCAGGCTGATCGAACAGAACGGCATCGAAGCGTGGCAGTCGCTCGACCCGAAAGACCTGCTCGGCGACGACGCGGCCCACTACGAAAAGAACCGCGACACGCTCGACGTCTGGTTCGACTCCGGCTCCACCCACCAGACCGTGCTGCGCGGCTCGCACAAGGAGCAGTTGCAGTTCCCGGCCGACCTGTACCTCGAAGGCTCGGACCAGCACCGCGGCTGGTTCCATTCGTCGCTGCTGACCTCCTCGATGCTCAACGGCCGCCCGCCGTACAAGGCGCTGCTCACGCACGGCTTCACCGTCGACGCCGAAGGCAAGAAGATGTCCAAGTCGCTCGGTAACACGCTGGCGCCGCAGAAGATCTCCGACACGCTCGGCGCCGACATCCTGCGCCTGTGGGTCGCCTCGACCGACTACACCGGCGAACTGGCGATCAGCGACGAGATCTTGAAGCGCGTGACCGAAGCCTACCGCCGCATCCGCAACACGCTGCGCTTCCTGCTCGCGAACACCTCCGACTTCGATCCGGCGAAGGACGCCGTACCGGTCGACGACATGTTCGAGATCGACCGTTACGCGATGGTGGCGATGGCCGAGCTGCAGAAGGACGTGGCCGCCCACTTCGAGCGCTACGAGTTCCACCCGGTGGTGTCGCGCCTGCAGAACTACTGCTCGGAAGACCTGGGCGGCTTCTACCTCGACATCCTGAAGGACCGCCTGTACACGACCGGCGTCGATTCGCAGGCGCGCCGCTCGGCCCAGACCGCGCTGTGGCATATCGCGCACAGCCTGCTGCGCCTGATGGCGCCGATCCTGTCGTTCACCGCCGAGGAAGCCTGGGCCGTGTTCGCCGGCCCGAAGGCCTTCGCCGACAGCGACGAGACCATCTTCACGCGGACCCTGTGGAGCTTCCCGGCAGTAGCCGATGCCGCCGCCCTGCTCGACAAATATGCGGCCCTGCGCGCGGTGCGCGCCGACGTGACCAAGGACCTCGAAGAGCTGCGCACCTCGGGCGCGATCGGCTCCTCGCTGCAGGCCGAACTGACCATCAAGGCTGCCGGCGACAAATACAAGCTGCTCGCCAGCCTCGACAACGACCTGAGGTTCTTGTTCATCACCTCGCAGGCCAAGGCGCTCGAAGTGAAGAGCGAAGACGAGGAGGCGATCGCGGTGGCCGCATCGACCGCGCAGAAGTGCGAGCGCTGCTGGCACTATCGCGCCGACGTCGGCATCAACCACGAGCATGCGAGCCTGTGCGGCCGCTGCGTGAGCAACCTGTTCGGCAGCGGCGAAGCGCGCCGCTTCGCCTGATCCTGGCGCCCCGGCGCCGGTACCACCGCCATGCCGCCCGCGCGGCATGGCGCCTCCCTGACTGACACCGACAACATGGCAACCAAAAAAAAACCAACCTTCTCCGCCTCGCCCAAAGCAAGCAGCAGCCTGATGCCATGGCTCGGCATCGCTTTCATCGTCATCCTGCTCGACCAGCTGTCCAAGATCACCGTTGCCAAACTGTTCGCGTACGGCGAGGACAAGCTGGTCACCAGCTTCTTCAACCTGACCCTCGCCTACAACCGCGGCGCCGCATTCAGCTTCCTGTCCAACCAGGGCGGCTGGCAGCGCTACTTCTTTACCGCGATCGCACTGGCGGCGGTCGGCTTCATCGTCTACCTGCTGCGCCGCCACGCCGGCCAGCGCATGTTCTGCTGGGCGCTCGCGCTGATCATGGGCGGCGCCATCGGCAACGTCATCGACCGCCTGCTGTATGGCCACGTGATCGACTTCCTCGATTTCCACTGGGCTGGCCTCGGCCACTTCCCGGCCTTTAACATCGCCGACAGCGCGATCACCATCGGCGCCATCCTGTTCATCTTCGACGAACTGCGGCGCGTGAACAAGCACTGACGAGGGATACCATGAGCATGGACCTGAAGGGCAAGAAGATCGTACTGGGCCTGACCGGCGGCGTCGCCTGCTACAAGGCCGCCGAGCTTTGCCGGGCGCTGGCCAGGGAAGGCGCCAGCGTACAGGTCGTGATGACCGAGGCGGCGACCCGCTTCATCGGCGCGGTCACCATGCAGGCGCTGTCGGGACACACGGTGTACACCGACCAATGGGACCCGCGCGTCGACAACAACATGGCCCACATCGACCTCACGCGCGGCGCCGACGCAGTGCTGGTCGCACCCTGCTCGGCCGATTTCCTGCGCAAGCTGGCGCACGGCGCTTGCGACGACCTGCTCTCGACCTTGTGCCTGGCGCGCCCGCACCAGGTGCCGCTGCTGGTCGCCCCGGCGATGAACGTCGAGATGTGGCAGAACCCGGCCACGCAGCGCAACGTGGCCCAGCTGCGCGCGGACGGCGCCTGCATCCTCGGCCCGGCCGCCGGCGCACAGGCCTGCGGCGAAACGGGCCTGGGCCGCATGCTCGAACCGGAAGACCTGCTCGAAGAACTGGTTGCCTCGTTCCAGCCCAAGCTGTTGGCCGGCAAACGGGTCCTGATCACCGCCGGGCCGACCTTCGAAGCGATCGACCCGGTGCGCGGCATCACCAACCTCTCGTCGGGCAAAATGGGCTACGCGGTGGCGCGCGCGGCGCACGAGGCCGGCGCCGAGGTGACCCTGGTCTCCGGCCCTACCGCGCTCGCCACGCCGCACGGCGTGCGCCGCCTCGACGTGCTCTCGGCCGCGCAGATGCACGACGCCGTGATGGCGGCGGTGCCGGGACAGCACCTGTTCATCGGCGTCGCCGCGGTGGCCGACTGGCGCGTGGCCAATGCCAGCGAGCAGAAAATGAAAAAGCAGGACGGTGGCGCGCCGCCGCAACTGCAGTTCGTGCAGAACGCCGACATCCTGGCCAGCGTGGCCTCGACCGTCTCGATCTCGGGCTGGCCCTACTGCGTCGGCTTTGCCGCCGAATCGGAGAACCTGGTCGAATACGGCGCCGCCAAGCGCGAGAAAAAAGGCATCCCCCTGTTGGTCGGTAATATCGGCCACCACACCTTCGGGCAGGATCAGAACAGCGTGATCCTGTTCGACGAAAGCGGCCACACCGTGCTGCCGCGCGCCGACAAACTGACGCTGGCGCGCCAGCTGGTCTCCGAAATCGCCAAGCGCCTCGAACAGCGCTCCCTGCTTACCTGAAAATGCACCACGCATGAAAACCATCGATATCAAAATCCTCGACCCGCGCATGAAAGACCAGTTGCCGGCCTATGGCACGCCAGGCAGCGCGGGCCTCGACCTGCGCGCCTGCGTCGATGCGCCGCTCACGCTCGAACCCGGGCAGACCGTGCTGGTCCCGACCGGCCTCGCCATCCACATCGCCGACCCGGGCTATTGCGCGATGATCCTGCCGCGCAGTGGACTCGGCCATAAGAACGGCATTGTTTTGGGGAATCTGGTAGGCTTGATCGACTCCGATTACCAGGGCCAGCTGATGGTATCGACCTGGAACCGCGGCCAGTCGGCCTTCACGCTGCAGCCGATGGACCGGCTCGCGCAGCTGGTCATCGTGCCCGTCTTGCAGGTCGGCTTCAACGTGGTGGAGGAGTTCGAATCGAGTGCCCGGGGCGCCGGCGGTTTCGGCAGCACCGGCAAACAATAACAAGTGAGGAGCACCATGACCCGTTTTCACCGCCTGTGCCCCGCGGCGCTGGGAATAACGATCGCCTTGCTGCTGTCGGCCTGCGCCCAGTCGCCGCTGCAGCCTTCCGGCGGCCCCTTCGCGGGCCGTCCCGGCGCCCAGATGCCCGGGCTGACGCCGCAAATGGCGGCCAACGCCGACACGCTCACCAAAATGGCCGTGCTGCAGGACCGCCTGTACCATGTCGCCGCGCCGCTGCTGATCAATAACGCGGACCTGTGCAAGAGCCACGCCCGCAACATCCTCGGCTTCACCGCCAAGAGCCGCTACTCCTACCCGGGCGACTATAACGAGGCCGCGCACCTGGCCTTCGGCATGGGCGACCGGATGCAGGTCACCGGCGTCCTGGCCGGCAGCGGCGCGGCCAAGGCCGGGCTGAAAGCCGGCGACCGGCTGGTCGCGGCCGGCGGCAAGCCGCTGCCGAGCGGACCGCAAGGGCCGGCCCAGGCCGGGGCGGTATTCGGCCAGCTGGCATCCACGCAGGCCAGCCTGCCGTTGACGATCGAACGCAACGGCGGCAGCCACCAGATCACGATCCCGGTCACGCGCGCCTGCGCTTACGGCATCGAACTGGGCAACGCCGACAACATCAACGCCTACGCCGACGGCCAGCGCGTAATGGTCACGCGCGGCATGATCGGCTTTACCGAAAACGACGACGAGCTGGCCTACGTGCTGGCCAATGGCCTCGCCCACAACGTGCTGGGACACGCCAGCTCGCAGCGCAGCACCGGCACGCTCGGCAGCATCATCGACAACCTCAGGAGCGTGAAGCCGGACGACTCGATGTTGATCGGCAGCGGCGGCATCAAGGCCATGCCGGCCGAGCTGGACGCGGCGGCCGACCGGCTGGCGCTGTACATGCTGGCGCGCGCCGGCTACGACACCGACGGCGTCGACGACTTCTGGAAGCGGCTCGCCCGCACCTATCCGGCCACGGTGCTGAACGCGTACACCGCCAACCATCCGGCGCTGCCGGCGCGCCTGGCGGCGATCGAAAAGGCCGCGGCCGAGATCAAGGGCAAGCGCGCCGCGAAGAAGGCGCTGGTGCCGTAGGTCGTAGGGTGGGCACCCGTGCCCACGCGGACGCTGCACTGACCTGAAGTCCGCGTGGGCACGGGGTGCCCACCCTACCCGTCCCTGCGCGGTCCCTCCATTTTTTGTATCATTGTTCATCTTCACCGCATGTGCCGGGCATGAACCGCCCGCCGCCCCCAGCCATTCCATGGACAGTATCGATCTCGAAGTACTCAAAACCGCCGCCGGCTGGCTCGCGGGCGGCCACCGCTGCGAACTGGTCACTGTGACCAAAACCTGGGGCTCGAGCCCGCGCCCGATCGGCGCCACGCTCGCGATCTGCGAGGATGGCCAGGTGGTCGGCTCGGTCTCGGGCGGCTGCATCGAGGACGACCTGATCGAGCAGGTGCGCCGCAACGGCATCGAGCGCAGCACCCCGCAGCTGGTCAGCTACGGCATCAGCGCCGACGAAGCGCACCGCTTCGGCCTGCCGTGCGGCGGCACCATCGAACTGGCGATCGAACCGCTGTCGCGCGACAGCGGCATCCCGCAGCTGCTCGCGGGACTCGCGCGCGGCGAACTGCTGGAGCGGCGCCTGAACCTCAAGACCGGCGCCGTCAGCCTGGAACGCGCCGCGGCGAGCGCGCTGCAGCGGATCGAAGGCGATATCCTCAGCACGGTGCACGGCCCGCGCTGGCGCTTGCTCATCATCGGCGCCGGCCAGCTGTCGCGCTTTCTTGCGCAGGTGGCCACTGCGATGGACTACCGCGTCACGGTATGCGACCCGCGCGAGGAATACCGCAGCGGCTGGAGCGTCGAAGGCGTGGAACTGGTGCACATGATGCCCGACGACCTGGTGATCGAAGCGAAGCTCGACGCGCGCAGCGCGGTGGTGGCGCTGACGCACGACCCCAAGCTGGACGACCTGGCGCTGATGGAAGCGCTGAAATCGGATGCCTTCTATGTCGGCGCGATCGGCTCGCGGCTGAACAACGCCAGGCGGCGCGAACGCCTCAAGCTGTTCGACCTGACTGACGAGCAACTGGCGCGCCTGCACGGCCCGATCGGCCTCTACATCGGCAGCAAGACGCCGTCCGAAATCGCGATCTCGATCCTGGCCGAACTGACCGCGGCAAAGAATGCGGTGCCGACCGCGCTGCTGGTCCCGCATTCCGCCGCGCTGGAGCCTGCCAGCACCGAAGCCTGCGCCCGTCCCTGATTCAAAAGCAAGAACCGGCTGGCGCGCCGCCGCCGCCCATAGCAAAATTTCCCAAAAACCGGGGTCAGAGCACATTTTCTGATCAATTTCTCAGAAAATGTGCTCTGACCCCGGTTTTGAGGCAACAACCTGCGATGCTTAATTTATGAATAATAAGAACCTGCTGCGCCTCGTCGTGCTCGCCGCCATCTGGGGCGGCTCCTTCCTGTTCATGCGCATCAGCGCGCCTGTCCTCGGGCCCGCCGTGCTGATCGAGTACCGGGTCCTGTTCGCCGCGCTGTTCCTGGCCGTGGTCGGCTGGTTCCTCAAGAAGCGGCTGCTGCTGCGCGAACACTGGCGCCATTACCTGATCCTCGGCCTGTTCAATTCGGCGCTGCCGTTCCTGCTGTTCGCGTTCGCCGCGCGCACGCTGTCGGCCTCGCTGCTGGCGGTGCTCAACGCGACCACGCCGATGTGGGGCGCCCTGCTGGGCGCGGCCTGGACGCGCCAGCCCATCGGCGCGCGTACCGCGCTCGGCCTTGTGCTGGGCACCGCCGGCGTCGGGCTGCTGGTTGGCTTCGATACCGTCTCGGCCCGGCCTGGCGCAGGCGTCGCCGTCGCCGCGGTGCTGGCGGCGGCGTTCAGCTATGGCCTGGCCAGCCTGTACGCGAAGTCGGCCAGGAGCGTGGAGCCGTTCGCCAACGCGCACGGTTCGATGTGGGCCGCCGCGCTGCTGGTCGTCCCCGCGCTGCCGTTCTTCCCTGCCCCCGCCCAGCCAACGGTCGGCATCATGGCCGCCGTGCTGGCACTCGGCGTCCTGTGCAGCGGGATTGCGTACCTGCTGTACTTCCGCCTGATCGCGGAGGTCGGCGCCACCTCGGCCCTCACCGTCACGTTCCTCAGCCCGGTGTTCGGGATCCTGTGGGGCGTCCTGTTCCTCGGCGAGGCAGTCGGCTGGTACACGGTCGCCGGCTCCGCGATCGTGCTGGCCGGCACCGCGCTGGTCACCGGCCTGGCGCCGCGCTTCGGCCGGGCACCGGCGGTCGCCGCGCGGCCGAAATAAATGGCGGCGCACGAATTCTCGCTCGCGCTGCCGGCCGGCTATCGGACGCGCGACGTCATCGCCTTCCACAGCCGCGATACCGAAGCGGTGGCCGAACAGGTGGGCCCTGGCCGCATCCGCAAGGGCGTGCTGCTGGACGGCGTTCCAGTCGCGCTCGACGTGACGCTCGCCCCCGATGCCGCGCGCTGCCGCATCGAGGCCGACGCCAGGCTCGCGGCGCCGGCCCGCGCGCAGGCGCGCGACGCGCTGCTCAATATCCTCGGCCTGCGCATCGATCCGGCGCCATTCGAAGAGTTCGCACGCGCCGACCCGCTGCTCGGCCCCGTCGTCACGCGCGAGCCGGGCCTGCGCATCGTGCAGTCGGCCACCGTGTTCGAGGCGCTGACCTGGGCCATCATCGGCCAGCAGATCAACCTCGCATTCGCGATCGCGCTGCGCCGCACATTCATCCTGCAGGCGGGCCGCCGCCACAGCAGCGGCCTGTGGTGCTATCCGGAGCCGGCCGACGTCGCGCGCCTGGAGCCCGACACGCTCACCAGCCGCAAATTCTCGCGCTCGAAAGCCGAGACGCTGCTGCGCGTGGCGCGCCTGGCCGCCGACGGCGCACTGCCGCTCGAGCGCGGGCACGACGCGGCCGAGGTCGCCAAAGCCCTGCTCGCGATCAAAGGCGTCGGTCCCTGGACCGTCAACTACGCGCTGCTGCGCGGCTATGGTTATCCCGATTGCTCGCTGCACGGCGACGTCGCGATCCGTGCTGCCTTCCAGCAACTGCTGGGCGAAGACAGCAAGCCCGGCATCGCGCGCACCGAAGCGCTGCTGGAACGCTACACGCCACACCGCACGATGGCGGCGGCCTACCTGTGGGCCAGCCTGAATCACGCAGAGGCGAACTGAGCCGTAGGATCTTTGCCCTGGCGCAAACCGCGTCGGTTCAGTCGTGTTCACACTTTCGCTTGGCACGCCCGCCCCGTTCCTTGCGAAAGGCCCTCCATGAAACGCCTAGCCAGCCTGTTGCTGCTGTCCGGCTGCAGCTGCCACGCCGCCGCCCAGGCGCCGCTGCCCGACGACGAGCGCGGCGCCTACCTCTCCACCCAGTTCGGCAACGGCCGCATCGACGGCGACGGCGCGATCGGCTTTCGCCAGATGCGCTGGCGCGCGTTCGAAGCGCGCGTCGGCCGCGCCCTGAACCCGGCGCTGGTCGGCGAAGACGCGCTCGACAGCGCGCGCTCGGGCGCGCGCATCGACTTCGTCTATTACAACGAGGGCCACCCCGACAACAACCACCGCGACGGCTTCGCCTTCCAGCTCGCCTACGCCCGCAAGCTCGGCGATTGGGTGACGGCGGAAATGGCCGCCGGGCCGTACACGAGCATGAACACGACCGTCATCGACGGCGTCCAGTACGACAGCGCCCGCCGCGGTATCCTGTACAGCGCCGCGCTGCGCTTTCCGTTAGCCGGCTTCGATCCCGGCACCCACGTCCGGCTCGGGTTCAACCATGTGTGGATGCGCGACACCTTCCAGTCCAACGCGATCATGCTGGGCGTCGGCCGCGACATCACCGATGCGCCGCCATTTTCCGAAACCGAACGCGCGCGCGGACGGCTGTGGCTCGGCGCCTCGTACGGCAGGTCGAACACCAACCAGTCGGGCACGCAGGCCGCCAACGGCGCCATCTTCGAAGCGAAGCAATATGGGGGCAAGTGGGCGATGTCGGTGAAGGCGCTGTTCGAGGGCGACGACCGCAGCCGGGTCGACCGGCGCGGCGTGGCCGCCCAGTTCTGGTTCGTGCAGCCGCTGACCGAGCGCTGGGCCGCCAGCGCCGGCGTCGGACCGTACATCGCGCAAAACCGGCGCGAGGGCAACCGCACGGGCACCCACGGCCTGATCACGCTGCAGTTCGAGCGCAACCTGGGCGAGCGCACCAAAGTCTTCTTCGCCTTTTACCGGGTGAAGACGTTTACCGAGATGAACGACCGCGACCTGTTCCACCTCGGCATGCAGCACGTGTTCGCCGGCGGCTGACTGCGCAGCCCGGCAGGAGTCGCGCCCGGCCGGGCCGCGGCGGCATCGCTTTTACTTGCGCTTCGACGCTTTGGTCTCGCCGTGTTCGGCACGCTGCTTGTTGACAATGCGCGCAGCGACCTCTTCCTCGCGGCCGGGATAGCGGTGTTCCTTCTTGAACTTGCTTTCGATTTCCTTGTACTCGCGTTCGCGTTTGGGGCTGGCTCCGGTTGGCATGGCAATCTCCTTCTGAAATTGTGCAACCAAGGGTAGCCCTCGGACGCACTGGGTTCTGTTGGCTGGCGCACCTTCCGGCCACGAAGCCGGCCGTTTGCCGCCGCCAGCCAAAGCACCCGTCAATCCCAGCGCGGCAGGCCGTCGAACTGCTGCGCGCCCTCGCCGGAAAAGCGGATCAGTTCCGACAAGGGCACGGTGGCCAGGTTGTCGCGCCCATAGTGCCCGCCAAGCGCGCTCGGGATCTTGAGGCAATACTTGCGCCCGGCCGCGAGCGGGCCCAGCGTCGATTCGGCCAGGTGCACCACCTCGGGCATATACCAATCGTTGAGGAAGGCCTGGTTGTAGGCCAGCGCGTCGAACGCCGCGCGGTCCTGGGCCACCGGTTCGCAACACAGGTCCTGCGGGCGCAGCCGCCAATACCTGCCATCCTCGTCGCGGATGATCAGGTTGCCGAAGGCATTTTCACCGAGCACTTCGACCGCGTTCAGGCCGACCCAGCCCCATGCCTCGTTAATCTCGTCCACCGTAATCATTGATCCACACTCCGCCGAAGGCGGGCAACTGGTGCCCATGCGTAACAACCGGGTTTTCATGAAGCCAGTCGTTGGACAGTGGGAAGGCGGCGGCGTCACGGCTGAACGCATGGGGATTGACCCACGTCGAGGCCGCCAGTATTGCGGGGCGCAAACGAAAAAGCCGCTGGTCCCTGACAGGATCAACGGCTTCGAATTTGGTTGCGGGGACAGGATTTGAACCTGTGACCTTCGGGTTATGAGCCCGACGAGCTGCCAGACTGCTCCACCCCGCGTCTGTAGATTTGAATTATACGCCCCTTCCCCCGATTAGGCAAACCTATTCCCAAGGCAATGTGCGATTGCAGCAGGAAGCGCCTGCCCGCAACGCCGAGGATGGCGCCGCCATTGCGGCACAGCCGCCGCAATCGGTGTAAAGTAAGCGGAATACTATTTCTTCGGTTACCTATGAAATTTTGTTCCGAGTGCGCCCACCCGGTCGCACTGGCCATCCCGGAAGGCGACAACCGGCCGCGCTACGTGTGCACGCACTGCGAGGCCATCCACTACCAGAACCCGAAGCTGGTGATCGGCTCGATCCCGGTGTGGGAGCAGGACGGGCAGCTCAAGGTGCTGCTGTGCAAGCGAGCGATCGAGCCGCGCTACGGCTACTGGACCCTGCCTGCCGGCTTCATGGAAAACGCCGAGACCACGGCCGAGGCGGCGATCCGCGAAACCGAGGAGGAAGCCGGCGCCAACATCGAAATCGGCGAGCTGTTCACCTTGCTCAACGTGGCGCACGTGCACCAGGTCCACCTGTTCTACCTGGCCCGCCTGCTCGACCTCGATTTCGCGCCCGGCGTCGAAAGCCTCGAGGTCCGGCTGTTTGCCGAGCACGAGATCCCGTGGGACGAGCTGGCGTTCCCGACCATCCGCACGACGCTGGAACTGTTCTTTTCGGACCGCGTCAAAATGAAGGAAGGCGGCAACTACGGTTTCCACAGTCAAGACATCGACCGTCCGATGCGCATCGAAAGCGTCCCCGGCTGACCATGATTCCCTGGCTTGAAGCGAACACACCGTTTCCCGATGTGTCCGAGGCGCTGACAATGGACGCGCCCGGCTTGCTTGCGGCCGGCGCCGACCTGTCGCCGCAGCGCCTGCTGCTCGCTTACCAGCACGGGATCTTCCCCTGGTTCTCGGAGGGCCAGCCGATCCTGTGGTGGAGCACCGACCCGCGCATGGTGCTGTACACCGATCGTTTCAAAGTCAGCGACAGCCTCAGGAAAACGCTGCGCAAGGTCGAGCGCAGCAGGCTCGGCGGCGGACGCTGGGATGTGAAGTTCGACAGTGCCTTCGAAGCCGTGATGCGCGCTTGCGCGGCGCCGCGCAAGGACGGCCCGGGCACCTGGATCTCCGAGGACATCATCGCCGGCTACACCGGGCTGCACCGGATGGGCTACGCGCACTCGTCGGAGGTCTGGCTCGACGGCGAACTGGTCGGCGGCGCCTACGGCGTGTGCATCGGCCGCATGTTCTACGGCGAATCGATGTTCGCGCGCGTCACCGACGCCTCCAAGGTGGCGCTGGCCTACCTGGTGTCCTTCCTGCGCAGCCACGGCGTGCGCCTGGTCGACTGCCAGCAGGAGACCAGCCATCTGGCCTCGCTGGGCGCGGCGCCGATCCGGCGCGCCCAGTTCCTTGAACATTTGCGCGCGGCGATCCGCGAACCCGGCATCCGCGAGTGGCAGGTTGCGCCACCGTTGATTGCCTAACAGTCCGCGCACGCCGTCTTTGGCTACAATAGGCAAAACACGTCGTCTCGAGAGCATTGCATGACGCACTTAAATGACCTGCCCTTCTCCACGCTGCAGTTCTACACCACGGCGCCGTATCCGTGCAGCTATCTTGACGAGCGCCAGGCGCGCTCGCAGGTCGCCACGCCCTCGCACCTGATCAACGCCGATGTCTATTCCGAGCTGGTCAAGAGCGGCTTCCGCCGCAGCGGCATCTTTACCTACCGCCCCTACTGCGACGGCTGCCACGCCTGCATCCCGGTGCGCGTCAACTGCGAGCAATTTGCGCCCAACCGCGCCCAGCGCCGCGCCTGGAAGCGCCACGCCGACCTGACGGCGATGGTGGCCAACCTGTCGTTCTCCGACGAGCATTACGCGTTGTACCTGCGCTACCAGACCACCCGCCACGTCGGCGGCGGCATGGACCAGGACAGCCGCGACCAGTATGCCCAGTTCCTGCTGCAAAGCCGCGTCAACACGCGGCTGGTCGAATTCCGCGAGCCGGACGGCACCTTGCGCATGGTCTCGATCATCGACGTGCTGTCGGACGGGCTGTCGTCGGTGTACACCTTCTTCGACCCGGACGTGGCCGGCGCCTCGTTTGGCACCTACAACGTGATGTGGCAGGTCGAGCAGGCGCGCGAGCTGGTGCTGCCCTATGTTTACCTGGGCTACTGGATCGAACAGAGCCCGAAGATGGCGTACAAGATCAATTTCCGGCCGCTGGAAGCCAGGATCGACGGCGTGTGGGGCGTGCTGGAGCGGTGAGGTGGACGGCCGCTCGCGGTAAAATGCCGGCAATCCTTCACCGAGCATTCCATGTCCGACAAACTCCTGTACGCCCTCGCCCGCCCCCTGCTGTTCTCGCTCGATCCCGAAGCAGCCCATAACCTGACCCTGCCTGCCCTGCGCCGCGCCGCCGCGGCCGGGCTCATGCGCGGCCTCGCCAGGCCCGCCGCCGACCCGCGCACCGTCATGGGCATCACCTTCCCCAACCCGGTCGGCCTGGCTGCCGGCCTCGACAAGGATGGCGCCTACATCGACGGCCTTGCCGCGCTCGGCTTCGGCTCGCTCGAAATCGGCACCGTGACCCCGCGCGCGCAGGCCGGCAACCCCAAACCGCGCATGTTCCGCCTGCCGGCCCGGCGCGCGATCATCAACCGCATGGGCTTCAACAACGGCGGCGTCGACGCGTTCGTGGCCAACGTACAGGCGTCGAAGTTCTACCAGGACCAGCAAGGCGTGCTCGGCCTGAACATCGGCAAGAACGCCGACACGCCGATCGAACGCGCCGCCGACGACTACTTGCATTGCCTGCGCAAGGTCTACCCCTACGCCAGTTATGTGACGGTGAACATCTCGTCGCCCAATACCAAGAACCTGCGCCAGCTGCAGGGCGCGTCCGAACTCGACGCCTTGCTCTCCCAGCTGAAGCAGGAACAGGCGCGCCTGGCCGACCAGCACGGCCGCTACGTGCCGCTGACACTGAAGATCGCGCCGGACATTGACGCCGACCAGATCCACAACATTGCCGACGCGCTGCTGCGGCACAAGATCGATGGCGTGATCGCGACCAACACCACGCTCAACCGGCGCGACGTCGAAGGGCTGCGCCACGCGGACGAGGCCGGCGGCCTGTCGGGCGCGCCGGTGTTCGACCTGTCCAACATCGTGATCCGCGCGCTCAGGAAGGAGCTCGGCAACGAGGTGCCGATCATCGGCGTGGGCGGCATCATGCGCGGCGCCGACGCACAGGCCAAGATCGCGGCGGGCGCGCAGCTGGTGCAGCTGTACAGCGGGCTGATCTATGCGGGCCCAGCCCTGGTGCGCGAATGCGCCGCGGCACTCAAATCCTGAACCTGGAACGCCAATGAAAAAAAACCGACTTGGAACGACCGACCTGCTGGTGACGAATATCTGCCTCGGCACCATGACCTTTGGCGAGCAGAACCTTGAAACCGAAGCGCACAGCCAGCTCGACTACGCGCTCGAGCGCGGCATCAACTTCATCGACACCGCCGAGATGTATCCGGTGCCGGGCCGCGCCGAAACGCAAGGCGCGACCGAGCGCTTCATCGGCAGCTGGCTCAAAAAGAGCGGCAAGCGCGGCGACCTCATCCTGGCCAGCAAGATCGCCGGCCCGAACCCGAACATGCCGTGGATCCGCGGCGCCGGCCACAACCTCGGCGCCGCCGACATCCGCACAGCGGTCGAAGACAGCCTGCGCCGCCTGCAGACCGACTACCTCGACCTGTACCAGATCCACTGGCCCAGCCGCAACCTGCCGATCTTCGGCGCCAACAGCTTCAACCCGGCCGCCGAGCGTCCTGCGGTGCCGATCGAGGAAACGCTGGCCGCGCTCGACGACATGGTCAAGGCCGGCAAGATCCGCCACATCGGCGTGTCGAACGAGAGCGCGTGGGGCGTGTGCGAGTACGTCAAGCAGGCGGAGATGAACAAGCTGCCGCGCATCGCGACCATCCAGAACCTGTACAACCTGACCGCGCGCGGGTTCGAAACCAGCCTGCTCGACGAAGCCTGCTTTCGCACCCAGGTCAGCTTGCTGGCGTACAGCCCGCTCGCGTTCGGCCAGCTGTCGGCCAAGTACATCGACAACCCGAACGCGCACGGGCGCCTGTCGATCTACCCGCCGACCTGGAGCCCGCGCTACCTGCGTCCGGCGGTGCTGGAGGCGACCAGGGAGTACGCAGCCCTTGCCCGCGCCAACGGCATGAGCCCGGCCCAGATGGCGCTGGCCTGGTGCTACTCGCGCTGGTTCGTGGCCTCGACCATCATCGGCGCGACCAAGCTGGAACAGCTGAAGGAAAACATCGACGCCGGCGCGATCGTGCTGTCGGACGAGGTGGTGGCCGCGATCGACGCGATCCACGCGCGGATCACCAATCCGGGGCAATAGAAAATGAACGCCGTCGCCCGGTAGGGTGGGCACTCGGTGCCCACGCGGAACTCTGCTCAGTGCCGGCATTCGCGTGGGCACCGAGTGCCCACCCTACGCATTCACGACACGCTGGGGCCGGCGGCAAGCACCCTTCGTTCACGCCGCCGGATGCAGCGCGCTTTCGATCTGGGCCCGGGTCAGCCCCGGCGCAAAGCGCTCGATGAAGTGGTAGGCATAGGCGCGCAGGTAGGCGCCGCGCCGTACCGCCAGCCGCGTCACGTTGGGTGCGAACAGGTGCGAGGCCTCGATCGCGCGCAGGCCCTTGTCGCGGCCATGGTCGAACGCCATCGAGGCCACGATCCCGACCCCCATCCCGAGCGAGACGTACTGCTTGATCACGTCCGAATCCATCGCCGTCAGCGTCATGTCGGGCACCACGCCGGCCTCGGCGAAAGCGGCGTCGATGTGGCTGCGGCCGGTGAAGCCGACGTCGTAGGTGATCAACGGGTAGGCCGCCAGGTCGTCGAGCCTGAGCGGCGTTTTGGCCAGCAGTGGATGGCCGTCCGGCGCCACCACCAGGTGGCTCCAGCGGTAGCACGGGAACGACACCAGCTCGGGGAAGGCCGACAGGCCTTCGGTCGCGATCCCGATGTCGGCCTTGCCCGACAGGACCCACTCGGCGATGTGCTCGGGCGCGCTTTGCTGGAGCGCGATGCGCACGCTCGGGAACGCGGCGCGGAACGCCTGCACCACCTGCGGCAGCGCGTAGCGCGCCTGCGTGTGGGTCACGGCGACGGTCAGCGTGCCGTTGTCCTGGTCGGCGTATTCGCGGCTCGCCTGCCGCAGGTTCTCGGCCTCCACCAGCAGCCGTTCGACGATCGACAGGATGCCCTTGCCGGGACCGGTGAGCCCGGTCAGGCGCTTGCCGTTGCGTTCGAAGATGACCACGCCCAGCTCGTCCTCGAGCTCGCGGATCTGGCGCGACACGCCCGGCTGCGACGTGAACAGCGCGTTGGCGACGTCGGTCAGGTTGTAGCCACGGCGCGCCGCCTCGCGCACCGAGCGTAGCTGCTGGAAGTTCATATGCCCGAGCCCTCGTCGACGTACACGTGCATGCGCCTTGGCCGCACCACCAGCGTCTCGCCTTCCTTGAGCGCCAGTTTGCCGAAGCGCTCGTTCGGGATCACCGCCTCGATCAGCTGGTCGTTGTCGGCCCGCTCGAGGTCGAGCTGGGCCAGCGGCCCGATCGCGTGCGCCCGGCGCAGCTTGACCACGATGCCCTCGGCGCCCGGCGCGTAGCGTTCGACCTCCAGGTCGTGCGGGCGCACATAGCCGATCGCTTCGCTGTCGCGCACGCCGGCATGCTGCGGCACCTCCAGCTGCGCGTCGCCGCTGGCCAGCACACCCTCATTGACACGGCCGTGGAACAGGTTGACGTTACCGAGGAAGCCGTACACGAACGGCGACGCCGGATGGTTGTAAACCTCGGCCGGCGCACCTACCTGTTCGATCCGGCCCTTGTTCATCAGGACCACCTGGTCGGCCACTTCGAGCGCCTCTTCCTGGTCGTGCGTCACGAAGATCGACGTCACGTGCAGCTCGTCGTGCAGGCGCCGCAGCCAGCGCCGCAATTCCTTCCTCACCTTGGCGTCGAGCGCGCCGAACGGCTCGTCGAGCAGCAGCACGCGCGGCTCGACCGCGAGCGC
>JBJMVW010000046.1:0-8202 GCA_045810465.1 Massilia sp.
GTTCTCGCACAGCAGCGCCTGCGCGAACGCTTCAATGAAGTCGGCCTTGCCGATGCCGGCCGCGCCGTGGAACAGGATCGCGTGCGGCAGCCGTTCGCGCATCTGTTGCAGCTGCTCCCATGCACCTTGCTGCCAGGGGTAAATCGTCACAGCAGCCTCTCCAGCGCAAGCGCGATGCGGGCGCGCGTTTCCTCGATCGAACGGGTCGAGTCGATCACCGCGATTCGCCCAGGGAACTCGGCGGCGCGCCGCAGGTATTCGTTGCGGCAGCGCGAAAAGAAATCGGACTGCTCCTGCTCGAACTTGTCCAGCGTGCGGGTGGCGTCCAGGCGCTGGCGCGCGACGTCGACCGGGACGTCGAACACCAGCGTCAGGTCGGGCTGCAGGTCGGCGTGCACCCAGTGTTCCAGCGCTTCCATCCGGGCCCGGTCCATGCCGCGCCCGCCGCTCTGGTAGGCGAAGCTGGCGTCGGTGAAGCGGTCCGACAGCACCCACTGGCCGCCCGCGAGACCCGGTTCGATCACCTGCGCGATGTGCTCGCGGCGGCTGGCGAACATCAGCAGCGCCTCGGTATCGAGGTGCATCTTTTCGTGGAGCAGCAAATCACGCAGCTTTTCGCCCAGCGGCGTGCCGCCGGGTTCGCGCGACGATACGACCTGTTTGCCGCGCGATGCCAGGAAATCGGCGACAAAGCCGATATGGGTCGACTTGCCGGCCCCATCGATGCCCTCGAAGGTGATGAATTTGCCGCGGGTCATGGAGACGTCGCCTGTCGTTGGTACTGGTTGACCGCCTTGTTGTGCTCGTTCAGGTTGTCGGAGAACTTGCTGGTGCCATCGCCGCGCGAGACGAAATACAGCGCGTCGGTCCGGGCCGGCGCCAGTGCTGCCGACAGCGACTGCACGCCCGGCAACGCGATCGGCGTCGGCGGCAGCCCTGCGCGCACATAGGTATTGTAAGGCGTGTCGGTGGTCAGGTCCTTCTTGCTGATCTTGCCCTCGTACTTCTCGCCCATGCCGTAGATCACGGTCGGGTCGGTCTGCAGCAGCATGCCCGCCTTGAGCCGGTTCACGAACACGCCGGCGATCATCGCCCGCTCGCTCTTCTGGCCGGTTTCCTTTTCGACGATCGACGCCATGATCAGCGCCTCGTACGGGTTCGCGTACGGCAGGCTCGGATCGCGCTTCTCCCACGCCGCTTTCAGGTGGTTCATCATCGCCTGGTGCGCCTGCTTGTAAATCTGCAGGTCGCTCGAGCCTTTGGCGAACAGGTAGGTGTCCGGGAAGAACAGGCCCTCGGGGTGCTTGAAGTCGGGCGCGATCTTCGCCACCAGCTCCTTGTCCGACAGCCTGGCCGTGTCATGGCGCAGCGTCTTGGCGCCTTCGAGCGCCTGGCGCATCTGGCGGAAGGTCCAGCCTTCGATGATCGTGACCGATTCCTGCGCAAATTCGCCGCGCACCAGCTGGCTGAGCAGGCCGCGCGGCGTCGTGTTCGGCTTCAGCTCGTAGCTGCCGGCCTTGATCCGCGCCGCCTTGCCCGTCAGGCGCGCCAGCCAGGCAAACAGGAACGGGTTGACCGGCACCCCGGCGGTGGCAATCTGCTGGGCGGCGGAGCCCACGCTGCTGCCCGGAGCGACCGCAAACCCGATGACGGGTTCCCCGGTCGTGATCGGCTGCTTCGCCCAGTAGCTGAAGCCGGCGACCGCCGCGACTGACACGATCACGACGCTGACAAAGAGTTTTTTTATTAGTGCCATTCTGTCCGTTGGGTTTTGCGCCGTGTCCGGCGCGAATTTCTCGACAACTCTATAATGAGGCCGTAATGATAAAGCCTAAACGGAAATATTTTGGGAAATATGAGTAACTGGATCGAATACCTTGCGGCGCACGGCGCCCGCTTCCAGGTCGACGAGGCGAGCCAGGTCGAGGATTTTGGCCGCATCCTGGGCCCGGCCGAGCTCGCTGGCGGCTTCGTTGCGGCCGTCACCGACCTTGGCCTGATCGGCATTTCCGGCGACGACGCTGCCAGTTTCCTGCATAACCAGCTGACCAACGACGTCGAGCACCTGGGCCCCGACGAAGCCCGGCTGGCCGGCTACTGCACCCCGAAAGGCCGGCTGCAGGCGACCTTCCTGATGTGGCGCGACGCCCAATCGATCTACCTGCAACTGCCGCGCCAGATCCAGCCGCCGCTGCAAAAGCGCCTGGGCATGTTCGTGCTGCGCTCGAAGGCCAAGCTGCGCGACGCCAGCCTCGACCCGGAACGCGAGGTCGTCCTCGGCCTCGGCGGCGCCGGAGCCGAAGCGGCGCTGCGCCAGCAGATCGGCACCCTGCCCGACGCGCCGTGGGGCAAGGTCGAGCATGCGCGCGGCACCGTGATCCGCATGACCGATGCGTTTGGCGCGCCGCGCTACCTGTGGCTGACCTCGTTCGATAACGCGACCGCTGCCCTGCCCCAGCTCACGACGACGCTCGCGCTGGGCGGCAGCGAAGCCTGGAGCCTCGCCGGGATCCACGCCGGCGTCCCGCAAGTGACGCTCAAGACCCAGGAACAGTTCGTGCCGCAAATGGTGAATTTCGAGCTGCTGGGCGGCGTGAACTTCAAAAAAGGCTGCTACCCGGGCCAGGAAATCGTCGCCCGCAGCCAGTACCTGGGCAAACTCAAGCGCAGGACGGCGCTCGCGACCGTCGACAACGCGGCGGTCCGCGCCGGCGACGAGGTATTTTCGACTGCCGACCCGCAGCAACCGGCCGGCATGGTCGTCAACGCTGCCCGCAACGGCGCCGGCGGCGCCGACGTGCTGGTGGAGCTGAAACTGGGCGCGCTCGACGAAGACGTCCGGCACGCCTCGGCAGGCGGCGCGCAGCTCAAGTTCCTGCCGCTGCCCTACCCGCTCGACGCGATCGACGTCTGAACATGGTCGACCTGTATGTCTATTACAAGGTGCGCGCTGAAAACGCGGCGCGCCTGGAACCCATCGTGCGTGCCTTGCAAGCCGGTCTGGCAACGCGCCACGGCGTCGCGGGCCAGCTCAAACGCCGGCCAGAAGCGAAGGACGGCGTGCAGACCTGGATGGAGGTCTACCCGGCAACCGGTGACGCGTTCGCCGCGGCGCTGGCCGAAGCGGAGCGCTCGGCCGGTTTCGACGGCCTGATCGAAGGGCCGCGCCGCACTGAAGTTTTTACGGATTTGACACCATGTGCCTGATTGTTTTTGCGTGGCGGGTGATTCCCGGGGTGCCGCTGATCGCGGCCGCCAACCGCGACGAATACTATGACCGCCCGGCCACGCCGGCCGGCCCCTGGCCCGATAATCCAAACGTGATTGCCGGGCGCGACCTGAAAGGCGGCGGCAGCTGGATGGGCGTCACGCTCAACGGCCCCAACGGCCCGCGCTTCGCGGCGCTGACCAATATCCGCGCCCCCGGCGAACGCCGGGACGACGCCCCAACCCGTGGCGCGCTGGTGGCGGACTACCTGAACGGCGACTTGTCGGCCGCCGCCTACCTCGAGCGCATCGCGCCGGGCGCCGATGCCTACAACGGCTTCAACCTGGTGCTCGGCGACCGCGAGGCGCTGTACTGGTTTTCGAACCGGGGCGGCGACGACCCGCGCAACGGCAAAGCGCTCGAACCGGGCATCTTCGGCATTTCCAACAGCCTGCTCGACGCGCCCTGGCCCAAGGTGCTGCGCACCAAGGCCCAGTTTGCGAGCCTGTTGTGCCAGGGCGCGCCCGAGGAAGCGTATTTCGAAATGCTGGCAGACACCACCCTGGCACCCGACCTGCGCCTGCCCGAGACCGGCGTGCCGCTGGAAATGGAGCGGGTGCTGTCGGCGATCTGCATCGAGACGCCGGGCTACGGGACCCGCACTTCGACGGTGGTCCGGCTGTACGCCGACGCGCCACCGGAGCTGCAAGAACGCATCGTGCAGCCGCAGGACCAGAAATGCGTTTGAGCGGCGTTGCGCTAACCGACCCGAGACTTTCTTCCAGCCAGATCAGCCTGCCGTAGGGTGGGCGGCTGGTCCGCCCACGCGTCCAGTCAAGCCCGGGACACCCACGCGTTCATTGGAGGAATCGCCACAGGCAGGATTGTGCCGCATGTCCGCTCACAACTTCGAACGCAGCATCTCGCGGATATGCGGCGCATCCTTGTACGGATCTGGCGGCAGCTTCTGGTGCACGATCGCATCCATCCGCTCTGCCACGCTGCCCAGCGCATGCGGATGCGAGTAGATATAGAACTGCCCGTTGCGCACCGCATTGAAGGTCATGCGCGCCACCGCGGCCGCCGGCACCTTGCCCGATTCGACCGCCCTGGCCGTCAGCGCCTGCGCCGCCAGCTGGCTTGCGGTCGGCTCGGTATCGGCCTGCACATCCTCCGGCCGGTACTTGTGCGA
Source organism: Massilia sp. (assembly GCA_045810465.1). Lineage (GTDB taxonomy): Bacteria > Pseudomonadota > Gammaproteobacteria > Burkholderiales > Burkholderiaceae_D > Telluria. The sequence continues at coordinate 4,401 of JBJMVW010000046.1, forward strand.
ATGCCCGATCGCGGTCGGCACAAAGTATGGGCACAGCACCGATACGCCGATTGGCGCAGCGACCAGCCGAAGGTCGTGGTACAGGGTCTCGGTCAGCGACACCACCGCGTGTTTGGAGACGTTGTACACGCCCATCGCCGGCGCATTGAGCAGCCCGGCCATCGAGGCTGTGTTGACGATGTGCCCTTCGAAGCCGGGATCGCGCTTCGCGCACTCGAGCATCAGCCTGGTGAACACGCGCACGCCGTGGATCACACCCCACAGGTTCACGCCGAGCACCCACTCCCAGTCGGCTTCCGTGTTCTCCCACACCAGCCCACCCGCGCCGACGCCGGCGTTGTTGAACACCAGGTGGACCGCGCCGAAGCGCGCCACCGCGGCGTCCGCCAGCTCCTGCACCAGCCGGCCCTTGCGCACGTCGCACACCATCGCCAGCACCTCGGCGCCCTGCGCCAGCAGTTCATCGGTGGCGCGCTCGAGCGGCTGCACTTGCACATCGGCGAGCACCAGCTTCATCCCGAGCGCCGCCGCACTATTCGCGAACTCGCGCCCGAGGCCGCTCGCTGCCCCCGTGATCACCGCCACCTTGCCGCGAAACTCCTTCATCATGCCCCCCTGCCCGGGTCAGACCGCCGACACCCCGCCGTCGACCGCCAGCGTCTGGCCCGTGATGTGTTTGCCGGCGTCGGACGCGAACAGCACCACCGCGCCCTTCAGGTCCTCGTCGTCGCCAAGGCGTCCCAGCGGCGCGTCCCTGGCCAGCACCTCCGCGCCCAGGGTCGACAGCAGGCCCTTGGTCATTTTTGATGGAAAGAATCCGGGCGCGATCGAGTTGACCGTGATGCCGTAGCGGCCCCACTCGCCCGCCAGCGTGCGCGTGAAATTGATCACCGCGCCTTTCGAGGTATTGTAGGCCACTGTCTGCATCGTGCCGGGCGGATTGCCGGCCAGTCCCGCGATCGACGAAATGTTGACGATGCGCCCGTAGCGGCGCGGGATCATCGACAACTTGCCGACTGCCTGCGCGACCAGGAAGATGCTGCGCACGTTCAGGTCCATCACCTTGTCCCAGGCCTCGAGCGGATAATCCTCGGCCGGGGCGCCCCAGCTGGCGCCGGCGTTATTCACCAGAATGTCGATGTGCCCGAGGCGCCGGATCGCCTCCTGGACCAACGGCTCGACCTGGGCTTCCTGCGCCAGGTCGGCCGCAATGCTGGACGCCTGGATGCCGCGCGCGGCGAGGTGAGCGACGGCGGCGTCGAGCTCGTCCTGCTTGCGCGCCGAAATCACGAGGCGGGCGCCCTGGTCGCCCAGTGCCTCGGCCATCTGCAAGCCGAGCCCGCGCGAGCCGCCGGTCACCAGCGCAGTCTTACCCTTCAGCGAGAACAGTTCCTGGACGGTGCGCATTGTGGCTCCTGGTTCAGGCTTCGTAATCCATGCACTGGCGCGCCTCGCGGATCGCCCCGATAAACGGCACCACGGCCTGGTGCGTCGGGTGCTTCGCATAGGCTTCCAACGCCGCCTTGTCGGCAAATTCCGAGTACAGCACCACGTCGTAGGTCGCTTCCAGCCCGGGCTGGGCCAACATCACCTCGAACTTCAGGATGCCCGGCACCACGTTGGCGCACGCGTCCAGCCGGCGTTTCATTTCCGCCGCATTGGCGGCCCGGTCGGCGCCCTCGGCATGGTCCTTCAGTTTCCACATAACGATGTGTTTCAACATATCTTTTCCTATTTCAACGATCAAAAGTTGCCTCAAAACCGGGGTCAGAGCACGTTTTTAGAGAAACAGTTGCCCCAAAACCCGGGTCAGAGCACGTTTTTAGAGAAACTGTTGCTTCAAAAGCGGGAGCAGAGCACATATAGTTGGCAGTTATCGGTCCGGAACGCGCAATGGGCACTTCTCGAGCGGGCGTCTCCAAGAGAGCTGGCGAAGCACGCATTTCGATTAAAACATTAACTTTGCGCGCAACCATGGTCCTGGATCCGAGGCGAGCAAGCCTGGGGGGCGGGCGAAAGCATCTTTTGGAGAGATCGCATCTTAAAGACCGTTCTACCCCCCTTTCGGGAAACTATTCCTTCGAAAACGTGCTCTGACCCCGGTTTTGGGGAAATTATTACTTCGAAAACGTGCTCTGACCCCGGTTTTGAGGAAATTATTACTTCGAAAATGTGCTCTGACCCCGGTTTTGAGGAAATATTTTAGGGGCTCATGCGACTTCGAACAGGCCCGCCGCGCCTTGGCCGCCGCCGATGCACATCGTGACGACGACGTATTTGACGCCGCGGCGCTTGCCTTCGATTAGCGCGTGGCCGACCAGGCGTGCCCCCGATACGCCGTACGGGTGCCCGACCGCAATCGCGCCACCGTTCACGTTCAGCCGGTCCATCGGGATGCCGAGCCGGTCCGCACAGTACAACACCTGCACCGCAAACGCTTCGTTCAGTTCCCATAGGCCGATGTCGCTGACGGTCAGGCCCGCTTTTTGCAGCAGCTTCGGTACCGCGAACACCGGGCCGATGCCCATTTCGTCGGGCTCGCAGCCGGCCACCGCGAAGCCGCGGAAGATGCCGAGCGCCGGCAGGCCCCTGGCCTCGGCCATGCGGCTGCTCATCACCACCGCGACCGAGGCGCCGTCCGAGAACTGGCTGGCGTTGCCGGCGCTGATCACGCCGCCCGGGATCGCGCTGCGGATTTTCGATACCCCTTCCAGCGTGGTATCGGGACGGATGCCTTCGTCGGCGGCAATCGTCACTTCGCGCGTGATCAGCATGCCCGAGGCCTTGTCGGCCACGCCCATCACGGTGGTCATCGGCACGATCTCGGCGTCGAACCTGCCGGCGGCCTGGGCCGCCGCGGCGCGCTGCTGGCTCTGCACGCCGTATTCGTCCTGCCGCTCGCGGCCGATGTTGTAGCGCCGGGCGACCGTTTCGGCGGTCTGCAGCATCGGCCAGTACAGCTCGGGCTTGTTGGCCTTGAGCCAGGTCTCGGCCAGCATGTGGGTGTTCATTTCCTGTTGCACGCACGAAATCGACTCGACGCCGCCGGCCGCATACACCTCGCCTTCGCCGGCCAGGATGCGCTGCGAGGCCAGCGCGATTGTCTGCAGGCCCGACGAACAGAAGCGGTTGACGGTCATGCCGGCCGTGGTCACCGGACAGCCGCCGCGCAGCGCGATCTGGCGTGCGATGTTGGCGCCGGTGGCGCCTTCCGGATTGGCGCAGCCGATGATCACGTCCTCGACCTCGCCCGGCTCGATGCCGGCGCGCTCGATCGCGGCCTGCAGCACGTGGCCGCCGAGCGTCGCGCCGTGGGTCATGTTGAAGGCTCCCTTCCACGATTTGGCGAGGCCGGTGCGGGCGGTCGATACGATGACGGCGTCAAGCATTGTTGTCTCCTGGGATAGGGCGCGCGCGTCCGCCTGGGCGGTGCGCTGGAGCAAACGAGGATAGCACACAATTAGTACGGTCGTTCGCAAATAAATGTGCAATCCCGGCATCACAGCCCGCCGCGCCGAATGCGCCGTAAGCTCCGCGTAAGTTTGGAGCAAGCATGACGTAAGGTTCAGTCGCCACACTCCGTGACAGCCGACCAAGTATCGGCGATCCGGTGACATCTAATTACTACACGGAGACAATAAATGGGTATCACACCCGGAAGGACCGCCGGCGGCAAGGCAGTTCCGGCCGCAGGACTCACCAAGGAAGAGCGCAAGGTCATCTTCGCCTCATCCCTCGGCACCATTTTCGAATGGTATGACTTCTACCTGTACGGCACGCTCGCAGCGGTCATCGCCAAGCA
>JBJMVW010000047.1:0-5541 GCA_045810465.1 Massilia sp.
ACGCCGATGCCGACCTTGCGCGGCTGGTGGATGCCCCAGAATACCAGCACCAGCGCGACGAAGTCCGGCGCGCCGACCCAGCGGCCCCACGGCAGCAGGTTGAGCATGAACGCGCAGGTCAGGCTGAACGCGATGAACAGCGGGCTGACCGGCAGCAGGATGTAGTGGGGGCGGTTACCGATGCCCATCACGCGCCCTCCCTGGTCGCCACGGTCGCCGCGCCGCGCGCGGCCGGAGCGGGCGCCGCCGAGACAGGCGGGCCGTTACGCGGGGCGATGGCCGGCGCCGGGCTGCCGCTGCGCGGGACTGCGGCCGGCGCAGCGCCGGTCGGAGCACCCGCCGCCGGAGCGGCCGCTCCCGTCGGCGCCGGGCGTGCGGCCGCGGGCACTCCCGCGGGCGTGTTTTGTGCGGCAGGCGCAGCGGCGCCGTTGGCCGCAGCCGGCTGCGCCGCCTGGGCCGGCAATGGCGTTGGCGCCAGCGGCGGGGCCGGCACCGCGTCCATCTTCGGCAAATGCTTTTTGCCGGCCACCGTCGGCTTGGCCGCCTCGGCCGGTGGACGCGGCGCGGCCGGGACTTGCGACATCACGATCAGCAGCTGGCGGTTGCGGTCGATGCCGGCCAGCGGCTGGCACACCACGCGCCCGAAGGCGCCGGCGGCGACGCTTTCGAGCTGCACCACCTTGGCCACCGCCAGCCCGGCCGGATAGATGCCGTCGAGGCCCGAGGTGACCAGCACGTCGCCGACCTGGACGTCGGCGTTCGGCGCCACGAAGCGCAGGTCGAGCAGGCCGGAATGGCCGCGCCCGTAGGCCACGCTGCGCAGCCCGGAGCGCAACACCTGCACCGGAATCGCCTGCTCCTTGTCGGTCAGCAGCGTGACTTCGGAAGTGAACGGGAACACGCGCGTGACCTGGCCGACCACGCCGGCGTTGTCGATCACCGGCAGGCCGAGGATCACGCCGGCGCGCGAGCCGCGGTCGAGCACGACCTTGCGGGTCGACGGGTCGCGCGCGTCGTACAGGATCTCGCCCATCAGCGATTTGACCGGCAGGCGTTCGCGCGCGTCCATCAGGCGGCGCAGCTGCGCGTTCTCGGCCATCTGGAGCTGGGCCTGCTGCATCGCCTGCGCTGTCGCGACCTGCTGGCTTTTGAGCTCGGCCACTTCCTTCTGCAGCGCCGACAGCGACGAGAAGTAGTCGCCCATCGAGGTCATCGCGTCGCGCGGCACCAGCGCCGCCATCTGCAGCGGATACAGGACCGTTGCCGCGACCTGGCGCACGGTCGACAGCGCGTGCAGGCGGGCGTCGATCACCAGCAGCGCGATCGAAATGAATGCGAACACCGTCACCTTGACCCGCGCTGGGGCGCCTTGCTTGAAAAGTGGCGGAGGACTGTATTCCATGACTTCCAATAATGACGGCGCCAGGCGCCAACGTCAACGCGGGCAGGTCACACGGCAGGTTGCCGCGCGAGCCGCCCGCGCCTTATTTACGCAAGCCGGGGCCAGCGCATTACTCGTACGAGAAGATCGAGCCCAGTTTGTCCATGCGCTCGAGCGCCATGCCGGAGCCGCGCACCACGCAGGTCAGCGGGTCTTCGGCCACCAGCACCGGCAGGCCGGTCTCTTCCATCAGCAGGCGGTCCAGGTCGCGCAGCAGCGCGCCGCCGCCGGTCAGCATCATGCCTTTCTCGGCGATGTCGGCGCCCAGTTCCGGCGGGGTCTGCTCGAGCGCGTTCTTGACCGCCGAAACGATGTTGTTGAGCGGGTCGGTCAGCGCTTCCAGGATTTCGTTCGACGAGATCGTGAACGAGCGCGGGATGCCCTCGGACAGGTTGCGGCCCTTGACTTCCATTTCCTTGACTTCGGAACCCGGGAATGCCGAACCGATGGCCTTCTTGATCGCTTCGGCGGTCTGTTCGCCGATCAGCATGCCGTAATTGCGGCGGATGTAGTTGACGATCGCCTCGTCGAACTTGTCGCCGCCGACGCGCACCGAACCTTTGTAGACCATGCCGCCGAGCGAGATGATGCCGACCTCGGTGGTGCCGCCGCCGATGTCGACCACCATCGAACCGGTCGCGTCCGACACCGGCAGCCCGGCGCCGATCGCCGCCGCCATCGGCTCTTCGATCAGGTACACCTGCGACGCGCCGGCGCCCAGCGCCGATTCGCGGATGGCGCGGCGTTCGACCTGGGTCGAGCCGCACGGCACGCAGATGATGATGCGCGGCGACGGACGGAAGAATTTGGAGTCGTGCACCATCCGGATGAACTGCTTGAGCATCTGTTCGGTGACGGTGAAGTCGGCGATCACGCCATCCTTCATCGGGCGGATCGCCTCGATGTTGCCGGGGACCTTGCCGAGCATCTGCTTGGCTTCCTTGCCGACTGCCTGGATCGTCTTCTTGCCGTTCGGGCCGCCCTCCTGGCGGATCGCGACGACCGACGGTTCATCCAGCACAATGCCCAGCCCGCGCACATAGATCAGCGTATTGGCAGTACCCAGGTCGATTGCCAGGTCGTTCGAAAAATAGCTGCGTAAAAAACCAAACATGTGTGTCCTGATGCGCTAACTGGCGCCTAAACATTGATGGGATAACTCGCCGCTTTTATTACATAAACTGCAACGCGGTCTTTGCATGCTGCGGCCACCCTTTCGGCGCCGACAACGCATTAGCCCGCCATTCTACCTTATAATTTGCCGATTATTCGCTGAAAACCGGCGGAAATACGCTTCTATTGAACAGGCGAGATCAACGGGATTGAGAAGGTTTTATCCGCCGTAGCCGGTTATTATTCAGCTTTCATTAATAGCTCAACCACCTTTCACCAAGGCGGCCCCGGCCGCGCCATATGCCATGTCCCTCACACTTTCAGACGTAAAACGGATCGCCAACCTGGCCCAGCTCGACATGGACGAGGCCCATGCCGAAACCGCGCTCGCTGAGCTGAACGGCATTTTCGCACTGGCCGAACAGATGCAGGCGGTCGACACCACCGGCGTTGCGCCGCTGTCACACCCGCTCGAAGCGGTGCTGGCGCTACCGTTGCGCCTGCGCGACGACGTGGTCACCGAGGACAACCGGCGCGACGACTACCAGGCGCCGGCGCCGAAAACCCAGGACGGCCTGTACCTGGTGCCGAAAGTTATTGAGTAATCTAGCATTCACGGATCGAACACGCACCATGCATAACAAGACCATTAAAGAGCTGTCCACGCTCCTGCATTCGAAACAGGTGTCGGCGACCGAACTGACCCGCCATTATCTCGACCGTATCGGCGCGAGCGGCCTCAATGCATTCCTGCACGTCGACCAGGAGCTGTCGCTGGCGCAGGCGAAGGCGGCCGACGCGCGCATCGCGGAAGGCGCGGCCGGCCCGCTGACCGGCGTGCCGATCGCGCACAAGGATATTTTCGTCACCCGCGGCTGGCGCTCGACCGCCGCCTCGCGCATGCTGGCCAATTATGTCAGCCCGTTCGACGCCACTGTGGTCGAAAAATTCGGCGCGGCCGGCATGGTCACGCTGGGCAAACTGAACTGCGACGAATTCGCGATGGGCTCGTCGAACGAGAACTCGGCCTTCGGGCCGGTCAAGAATCCGTGGGACCAGCTGGCGGTGCCGGGCGGCTCCTCGGGCGGCTCGGCCGCCGCGATCGCCGCGCGCCTGGCGCCGGCCGCGACCGCGACCGATACCGGCGGCTCGATCCGCCAGCCGGCCGCGTTCTGCGGCGTCACCGGCATCAAGCCCACCTACGGCCGAGTGTCGCGCTTCGGCATGATCGCGTTCGCCTCCTCGCTCGACCAGGGCGGCCCGATGGCCCAGACCGCCGAAGACTGCGCACTGCTGCTTAACGAGATGGTCGGCTTCGACGGCCGCGACTCGACCAGCCTGACGCCGGAACAGGGCAACGGGCGCGAAGACTTCGCGCGCGACCTGGGCAAGCCGTTGAACGGCCTGCGCATCGGCGTGCCGGCGGAGTACTTCGGCGAAGGCCTGGCCAGCGACGTCGAGCAGGCGGTACGCGCCGCGCTCGACGAGTTCGTGAAGCTCGGCGCGACCCTGGTCGAGATTTCGCTGCCGAAGACCGCGCTGTCGATCCCGACCTACTACATCATCGCGCCGGCCGAAGCGTCGTCCAACCTGTCGCGCTTCGACGGCGTGCGCTACGGCTACCGGGCTCCCGAGTACAAGGACCTGCAGGACATGTACAAGAAGACGCGCGCCGAAGGCTTCGGGCGCGAGGTACAGCGCCGCATCATGGTCGGCACCTACGTGCTGTGCCACGGCTACTACGACGCCTACTACGTGCAGGCGCAAAAGATCCGGCGCCTGATCGCCAACGACTTCCAGGCCGCGTTCGCCGACAAGTGCGACGTCATCATGGGCCCGGTCGCGCCGACCGTGGCATGGGACTTGGGCGCCAAGGCCAACGACCCGGTGGCAAACTACCTGGCCGACATCTTCACCTTGTCGACCAGCCTGGCCGGCCTGCCCGGCATGTCGATTCCCTGCGGTTTCGGGCAGGGCGAAAAGAACGGCAAGCGCCCGGTCGGCCTGCAAATCATCGGCAACTACTTCGCCGAAGCGAAGCTGCTCAACATCGCGCACCAGTACCAGCAAGCGACCGACTGGCACAAACGCGCCCCGGAAGGCGTCTAAACGACACGGCCAAGCGTTCAACCAGCGCCAGCACAGAGAATACGAAAAGAGAACACTATGCAATGGGAAGTCGTCATCGGTCTTGAGAACCACGTCCAGCTCACGACCAATTCCAAAATCTTCAGCGGCAGCTCGATCCAGTTCGGCGCCGAGCCGAACACGCAGGCGAGCCCGGTCGACCTGGCGCTGCCGGGCGTGCTGCCGGTGATGAACAAGGGCGCGGTCGAGCGCGCGATCCGCTTCGGCCTGGCAGTGGGCGCCAAAATCGCGCCGCAGTCGGTCTTCGCGCGCAAGAACTACTTCTACCCGGACCTGCCGAAGGGCTACCAGATCAGCCAGTTCGAGGAACCGGTGGTCCAGGGCGGGACGATCACCTTCGGCTACGAGAAGGACGGCAAGCTCGAAACCAGGACGGTCAACCTGACCCGCGCCCACCTCGAGGAAGACGCCGGCAAGTCGCTGCACGAAGACTACGCCGGCATGACCGGCATCGACCTGAACCGCGCCGGCACCCCGCTGCTCGAGATCGTGTCCGAGCCGGAGATGCGCAGCGCCGCCGAGGCGGTCGCGTACGCCAAGGCGCTGCACTCGCTGGTGGTGTGGCTCGGCATCTGCGACGGCAATATGCAGGAAGGCTCGTTCCGCTGCGACGTCAACGTGTCGGTGCGCCCGATGGGCCAGCAGGAATTCGGCACCCGTTGCGAGATCAAGAACCTGAACTCGTTCCGCTTCATCGAAGAAGCGGTCCACTACGAAGTGCGGCGCCAGATCGAGCTGATCGAAGACGGCGGCAAGGTCCAGCAGGCCACGCGCCTGTGGGACCCGGACAAAAAGGAAACGCGCGCCATGCGCACCAAGGAAGACGCCCAGGATTACCG
>JBJMVW010000048.1:0-2008 GCA_045810465.1 Massilia sp.
CGTCGATCGTGGTGACCATCTCGGGCGAGGTGCCCCAGGTGACCTGCGGCTTGATGTCCGCGGCATTCAGCGTGACCACCATGTCGAACTTCGCGCCCGGATCGGAATGCAGGGTGCGCCAGTAGGCGACCGCCTGTTCCCACTGCGGGCCGACGGGTGCGAACGGGCGGCCTTTCACGTACTCGATGGTGGTGTCGTCGACCGCCACCATGCCGGCGCGCGCGCCCGCCTCGATCGCCATGTTACACACGGTCATCCGGCCTTCCATCGACAGCGAGCGGATGGTCGAGCCGGCGAATTCGATCGCGTAGCCGGTGCCGCCGGCGGTGCCGATCCTGCCGATCACGGCCAGCACGATGTCCTTGGCGGTCACGCCCGGCGGCAAGGCGCCGTCGACCTGGACCAGCATCGCTTTCGACTTCTTGGCCAGCAGGGTCTGGGTGGCCAGCACGTGTTCGACTTCCGAGGTGCCGATGCCGTGCGCAAGGCAGCCGAAGGCGCCATGGGTCGAGGTGTGCGAATCGCCGCAGACCACCGTCATGCCCGGCAGCGTGGCGCCCTGCTCCGGCCCGATCACGTGGACGATGCCCTGGCGCTTGTCGTTCATATTAAAGTAGGTCAGGCCGAAGCTTTTGGCGTTGGCGTCGAGCGTTTCGACCTGCAGGCGCGAGGTCGGGTCGGCGATGCCGTGGCTGCGGTCGGTGGTCGGCACGTTGTGGTCGGCCACGGCCAGGTTGGCGGAGGTGCGCCACAGCGGGCGCTTCGCTTCGCGCAGCCCTTCGAAGGCTTGCGGGCTGGTGACTTCGTGGACCAGCTGGCGGTCGATATACAGGACCGTGGTGCCGTCGGCGTCGGCACGCACGACATGGGATTCCCAGAGTTTGTCGTAGAGCGTTTTTAACATGATAAATCCATAGAAACGACTGCCTGCATCGGGCACTGCATTTGATTATGCCATATTTGTGCAATGCGGAAGTAATGGGGCCGTTTGGCACTTTATGCTCACCAATCGTTATTGAACAGAATCTTGTTTAGCCTGAAGACGAGAAAATCAAATAAAAAAAGCCTGCGCTGGAAAAGCGCAGGCTTTCATTGGGTTGGGGCAGGCGCCAGATTTTCCGTTTGCGCGACGCAGGTCGGCTTACGCGGCGAGGCGCACGCTGGTGCGGCAGCCGTCCATCAGGAACGACAGGCCGACCACCAGCACCAGTTCGCCTTCGGCCGAGCGCGCGGTGCCGGTGATGCCTTCGACCGTCAGCGCGGTCATCGGCTTGATCACCAGGTCGGCGGTGCCGTCCACGCTTTCGACCGCGAGGATATACGGCTGCGGCGCGTTGACGACGATGCCAACCCGTTCCGGGCAGTCTTCGTAGCCGAGCGAACCGGCCAGCGACCGCACCGGCAGCGGACGGCCCTGGTCCTTCAGTACCGGGGCGCCGCCGACCTGGGAGAAGGTTTCCGGCAGCTCGACCACGCGCTCGACCACCGCCATCGGCAGCGCCAGCGAGGCGCCCGAGGTGGACACCAGCATGGTCGGGACGATCGACAGTTCGATCGGCAGCCGGATCGCGAAGCGGGTGCCGTGGCCGAGCTGCGACTCGATGCGGATCGCGCCACGGTTCTTCTCGACCGCGGTCTTGACCACGTCCATGCCAACCCCGCGGCCGGACACCGACGACGCCACTTCCTTGGTCGAGAAGCCCGGCAGGAAGACCAGCTGGTAGGCTTCCTCGTCGCTCGGCGCGCCGCTCTCGCCGATCAGGCCTTTTTCCATCGCCTTCTTGCGCAGCTTGGACGGGTCCATGCCTTTGCCGTCGTCCTGCAGCACGATCATGACGCTGTTGGCTTCCTGCCAGGCCTTGAGGCCAATCGAGGCCTTGGCTGGCTTGCCGGCGGCGACCCGGTCTTCCGGCGACTCGACGCCGTGGTCGAGCGCGTTGCGCAGCATGTGCACCAGCGGGTCGTACAGGCTGTCGACCACGACGCGGTCGACTTCGGTCTCGGCGCC
>JBJMVW010000049.1:0-39913 GCA_045810465.1 Massilia sp.
CTGCGCGCCCACCCCGAACTGGCGGGCAAGGCCGCGATCGCCGGCGAGCTGACGCTTGAATCGACCAGCGAGCAGGCGGCATCGGGCCTGAACCTGTGCAGCCCGGACGAATACGCGGCCCTGCACAAGCTCAACGCCGCGTACAACGAGAAGTTCGGCTTTCCATTCATCCTGGCCGTGAAGGGCCCCACCGGCCGCGGCCTCACCCGCCAGGCGATCATCGGGACATTCGCGCGGCGCCTGGAGAACCAGCGTGCGGGCGAGATGGCCGAGGCGCTGCGCCAGGTGCACCGGATCGCCGAGATCCGCCTCAACGACCTGCTCGGCGTGCAGCTCGAATTCGGCACTGCGATCATGGAGTGGGCCGAGACAATCGGCGCGTGGAGCGATGCCGGCGACGGACTCACCTGCGCCTACCTCACGCCCGCGCACCGCCGCACCGCCGCCCAGCTGGCGGACTGGATGCGCGAGGCCGGCATGGAGGTGCACATCGACGCGGTCGGCAACGTGGTCGGCCACTACGCAGCCGCACAGCCGGGCGCAAAGACGCTGATGACGGGCTCGCACTACGACACGGTGCGCAACGGCGGCAAATACGACGGCCGGCTGGGCATCCTGCTGCCGATCGCGGTGGTGCGCCACCTGTCGCGGCGCGGCGAACGCCTGCCGTTCAACCTCGAGGTGGTCGGTTTCGCCGAAGAGGAAGGCGTGCGCTTCAAGAGCACTTTCCTCGGCAGCAGCGCGCTTGCCGGGCGCTTCGACATGGCGCAGCTCGACCAGGCCGACGCCGCCGGCGTGACGATGCGCCAGGCGATGGCGGACGCCGGCCTCGACCCGGCCGCGATCGGCGCCATCGCGCGCGACCCGTCGTCGCTGCTGGGCTTCGTCGAGGTCCACATCGAACAGGGGCCGGTGCTGCTCGAACGCGGCCTGCCGCTGGGCGTCGTCAGCGCGATCGCCGGCAGCTCGCGCTACCTGGTCGAGCTGACCGGACTGGCCAGCCATGCAGGCACCACCCCGATGGGCATGCGCAGGGACGCAGCCGCGGCGGCCGCCGAGATCGTGCTGCTGGTCGAGCGCCGCTGCAGCAGTGGTGGCGCGCTGGTCGGCACGGTGGGCCAGCTCGAAGTGCCGAACGGTTCGGTCAACGTGGTGCCGGGGCAGTGCCGGCTGTCGCTCGACATCCGCGCCGCCGACGATGCGACCCGGCTCGCCGCGGTCGACGATATCCTCGCCGGGATCAGCGCGATCTGCCGCGAACGCCAGGTCGGGGAATGCCTCTACAAGATCGTGGAAGCGGAAGCGGCGCCGTGCGCGCCGCGCCTGATGGAACAGCTTGGCGCGGCCGTCGAACGCGCCGGCCTGCCGCGCTTCGACCTGCCGTCGGGCGCCGGCCATGATGCGATGATGATGGCGCGCGTAACCGATGTGGCGATGCTGTTCACGCGCTGCGGGAACGGCGGCATCAGCCACAACCCGCTCGAGACCATGACCGCCGACGACGCCGACATCGCGGCGCAGGTGCTGCTCGATTTCCTGCGCGCGTTCAAGGCCGGCTGATCGCCAGCCTTTAGCCCGTCGTTCCCGCGCAGGCGGGAACCCATACTGAACGTGCATGGCGGCGCACCGGTTCTCTCGATTCAGCATGGGTTCCCGCATGCGCGGGAACGACGTTCGAGCGGTTTACGCCCGCCCCGGCGTCAGCACGATCTTGCGGCAGTTGTCCTCTTTTTTGTCGAACATCTTGTACCCTTCGGCCGCCTGTTCCAGCGACATGCGGTGCGAGATGATCGCGTTCGGATGCAGCTTGCCCTCCTCGATCGCCTTGAGCAGCTCGGGCATGAACTTCTGCACGTGGGTCTGGCCGGTCTTGAAGCCGACGCCCTTCTCGAACACGTCGCCGAACAGGAAGCCGTGGATGAAGCCCGCGTACACCCCCGGCACGCTGACGGTGCCGCCACGCCGCACCGCCGCGATGCACTGGCGCAGCGCCTTGCCGCTGCTGCCCTCGAGCTTCAGGTCCGTCATCACGGTTTCCAGCGCGCTGCCCTTTGCTTCGAAGCCGACCGCGTCGACCACGCCGTCCACCCCGCGTCCATCGGTGCTTTCGATGATGTACCCGGCCGCGTCGACGTTGTCGAAATTAATCGGGATCACGCCATAGGTCTCGCGCGCGAACTCGAGGCGGTAGGGGTGGTGGTCGACCATGAAGATCTTTTCGACGCCGAGCATGCGCGCGCTGGCCGCCGCCATCTGTCCCACCGGACCGGCGCCGAAGATGGCCAGGCTGCCACCCTTGCCGACGCCGGTGTTGAGCACGCCCTGGTAACCGGTCGGCAGGATATCGCTGAGGAACAGCACCTGTTCGTCGGCCAGGGTCGAAGGAATCTTGATCGGGCCGACGTTTGCCTTGGGCACGCGTACGTATTCGGCCTGGCCGCCCGGCACCTCGCCGTACAGGTGCGAGAAGCCGAACAGCGCCGCGCCCGAACGCAGCTTCTTCTTGTTCATGATCGCGCCACGGTCGGGATTGGTGGTTTCGCACGCCGAGTACAACTGCATGTCGCAGAAGAAGCAGCTGCCGCAGGCGATCACGAACGGCACCACCACGCGGTCGCCCTTCTGCAGTTTGGTGACGGCCGGGCCGGCCTCGACCACCTCGCCCATGAATTCGTGGCCGAGGATGTCGCCATGCTTCATCGCCGGGATCTTGCCCCGGTACATGTGCAGGTCCGAGCCGCAGATCGCCGTGGCAGTGATCTTGAGGATGACGTCATCCGGTTCCTGCAGGACAGGATCGGGAACGGTTTCAACTCGTACGTCGTGGCTGCCTTGATACGTAAGCGCGCGCATGGGCTCTCCTTGTGGTTGTCAGTGTCGGTATCGGCAGCCGGGTGCGCGTGACGGGACCGCGGCGCCCCGGCTGCAGCGATGACAGACTAACAATGGGAAGCTGGCTCAACCATCAGCAGCAGGCGTGCCGCCGGGTAGGAACAGGCCGACGAATTAGTTGCAACGCGGCCCCGTCGTCCTCGCGAACGCGGGGACCCATGCCGAGTGTGCGGAGACGCGGCTTCAGTATGGGTCCCCGCGTGCGCGAGGACGACGTGTGCACCTTCGCGGCGCAAGGCTGTGATGCACGGCGGTGCAGTTCTGGTGCGCGCTCACCCGAACGGTGCGCCTCACCAATTTGGCGCGTCGGCGCACCACTGTAGTGCCAGGTTCGCTGATCCATGCTCATGCGGGTGCAAACCCGGCACTGGCACGTTAATTGCAGTCCCTTCCTCCCTCATCAATAGCCGTCAGGCTTTCAGGAGTAGCAGTTTCATGGACGCACACAAAACCGGGGCGGACGCCTTGTTCATCCTGCTCGGCGGGATCATGATCCTGGCGATGCACGCCGGATTCGCCTTCCTCGAACTGGGCACGGTGCGCAAGAAAAACCAGGTCAATGCGCTGGTCAAGATCCTGGCCGATTTCGCGGTTTCCACCATCGCCTACTTCTTCGTCGGTTACGCGATCGCGTATGGCATCAATTTCCTGGGCAGCACCGAAACGATGACGGCCAGGAACGGCTACGAGCTGGTCAAGTTTTTCTTCCTGCTGACCTTTGCCGCGGCGATTCCGGCGATCATCTCGGGCGGCATCGCGGAACGCGCCAGGTTTTACCCGCAGATGATGGCGACCGCCGTGCTGGTCGGGCTGGTCTATCCTCTTTTCGAAGGCATCGCATGGAACCAGCGCTTCGGTATCCAGGCCTGGCTGCAATCGGCCTTCGGCCACCCGTTCCACGACTTCGCCGGCTCGGTGGTGGTGCACGCGGTCGGCGGCTGGGCCGCGTTGCCGGCCGTGCTGCTGCTGGGCGCACGGCGAGGGCGCTACACCAAGGATGGCCGGATCGCGGCGCATCCGCCATCGAACATTCCGTTCCTGGCGCTGGGCGCCTGGATCCTGACGGTCGGGTGGTTCGGCTTTAACGTGATGAGCGCGCAGACGCTCGACAAGATGAATGGCCTGGTCGCGGTCAATTCGCTGATGGCGCTGGTCGGCGGCACGCTGGCCGCCCTCGTGGCCGGCAAGAACGACCCGGGCTTTGCCTACAACGGGCCGCTGGCCGGCCTGGTCGCGGTGTGCGCCGGATCCGACCTGATGCATCCGCTGGGCGCGCTGGTCACCGGCGCGGTCGCCGGCCTGATCTTTGTTTTCATGTTCACGCTCGCGCAGAACAAGTGGAAAATCGACGACGTGCTCGGCGTGTGGCCGCTGCACGGCCTGTGCGGCGCGTGGGGCGGGCTGGCCGCCGGCATCTTCGGCAGCCGCGCGCTGGGCGGCCTCGGGGGTGTTTCCCTGCTCTCGCAGCTGGCCGGCACCGCGCTCGGGATCGCCATCGCCAGCGCTGGCGGCGCGGCCGTGTACGCGTTGCTCAAGCTGACGGTCGGCCTGCGCCTGGACCCCGAACAGGAATACGACGGGGCCGACCTGTCGATCCACAAGATCAGCGCCACGCCGGAGCGCGACACGGCCTGAGCGGCCGCGGGCCCAGGCGTGGTCAATAACACAACGAATGTTTCCGTTTAACCACACCATGGGCGTAAAAACAATGACGCGGGCATAGACCAGCAGTTACAATGTTGCATATTTGTAACATAATTGCTGTCGCACATTTTACATTCCGGTGTGGGCGCAGCGTACAAGGCCCATGCTGGAACCGCTCGACAACATCGCCCATTGGCGTAATAAAATCTTCTCCTCGCTGCTGTCGATTGTGCTGGTGCTTGGCACAATCACGGCGATCCCGAGCATGGTCCTGCTGGCGCGGCAGGCATTGTGGCCGGTGGTGGCGATCGACGCTGTCGCGCTGGGCTGGGTCGCAGCGCTGTGGTGCATGAAGCGCCTGCCGTATCGGGTGCGCGTGCTCAACTTCCTGGTAATCATCTTAGTGATCGGCATTGCGCTGATGCTCACGATCGGGCCCGTCAGCCAGGTCTACCTGTTTTCGGCGCCAGTCCTGGCAGCGATCCTGCTCGGCACCCGGCCTGCGCTGGGGATGCTGGCGGCGAGCACGTGCAGCCTGTTCCTGCTCAGTTATATGGGGTATGCCGAGTTGCACGTCACCGGCATGCCCAAGGGAACCCTTATGCCGTCGGTGATGATTGCCGCGAACTATCTGTTCGTCAGCGCGGTCATCACCTTGTCGTGCTCGATCCTGCTGCAGCGCCTGGCCAGTTCGCTCGGCGACCTGCACCGCTTCGCCGATTCGCTCCAGAATGGCAAGGACGAGCTGCACGCGCTCAATGCCGAGCTGCGCCTGACCGCCGCCGCGGTCGTGCGGCTGAACGACATGGTGGTCATCGCCGAGGTGGTGGGCGCCGGCGGCGGCCACAAGATCATTTTCGTCAACGATGCCTTCGAGCGGCGTACCGGCTACCAGCGCAGCGAAGTGCTCGGTAGCAGCATGGAGCGCCTGCTCGGCGCCGACCGCGGCTCGTCGGCAGCCGAACGGGTTGCCAGCGCCATCGGCCGCAGCGATGCCGTCACCGCCGAGATGCTCTACCTCGCGCGCTCGGGCGAGCAGTACTGGGCGGAGATGGAATTCGTACCGTTCGCCGACGATGGCGGCAACAACACGCACTGGGTCGCGGTCGGGCGCGACATCACCGAACGCAAAAAATCCGAGAGCGACATCCACCGCCTCGCCTTCTTCGATGTGCTGACGGGACTGCCCAACCGGCGCCTGCTGATGGACCGCATCGCCCAGTTGCTGGACAAAGCGCACAGCGAAAACACCTTCGGCGCCGTGCTGTTTATCGACCTCGACCACTTCAAGTACATCAACGATGCGCGCGGCCATGCGCACGGCGACGCGCTGCTCAAGAGTGCCGCCGGACGCCTGTCGCGCCTGGCCGGCCCGGGCGACACCGTGTCGCGCATCGGCGGCGACGAGTTCGTGGTGGTGCTGGCGCACCTGGGCAAAGACAGCACCAGCGCGACCCACGCGGCGGTGTCCGCCGCCGAGAAAATGCGGCGCGCGATCACCGAGCGCTTCGAGATCGACGGCCAGTCGTACAACTCGTCGGCCAGCATCGGCATCACGCTGCTGCCCAAGCCGGGCCAGACCGCCGACGACCTGCTGCGCGAGGCCGATACCGCCATGTACCGCGCCAAACTCGGCGGCCGCAACCGGATCGCATTTTACGAATCGACCATGCAGGCCGAGGTCGAGCAGCGCCTGACGCTGGAACGCGACCTGGCCGCCGCGCTCGATGGCGGCGAGCTGGCGATGCACCTGCAGCTGCAGGTCGACCGCCACGGCGCGCCGGCCGGCGCCGAAATGCTGATGCGCTGGCGCCGCGCGGACGGCACGATGGTGCCGCCCGACCTGTTCATCCCGGTGGCCGAAGAATGCGGCCTGATCCTGCGGCTCGGCCAATGGGCGTTGCGCCAGGCCTGCGAAGGCGTGCTGCGGCTGGCCGATGCCGGCTATCCGGTGCCGCTGTCGGTCAACGTCAGCCCGTCGCAGTTCCGCCAGGGCGAGTTTGTCGAACAGGTGCGCGCGATCCTGCTTGATACCGGCGCCCCGGCCAGCCGCCTGATCTTCGAAGTCACCGAGGGTTTGCTGATCGACGGCGTGGACGACACCATCGAGCGCATGCGCGAACTGGCCGCGCTCGGGATCCGGCTGTCGATCGACGATTTCGGCACCGGCTATTCGAGCCTGGCCTACCTGAAGCGCATGCCGCTGTACGAGCTGAAGATCGACAAGAGCTTCATCCGCGATACGCCCGGCGATCCGAACGGCACCGCAATCGTCCAGTCGATCCTGGCGATGGCCGGCCACCTGGGCCTGCGCGTGATCGCGGAAGGGGTCGAGACCCGCGAGCAGGCCGCCTTCCTGGCGGCCAATGGCGCGGACGGGATGCAAGGCTACCTGTTCGCGCGCCCGATGGCGCTGCCTGACGTGCTTGCCCTGCTCGACGCCGGCCTGCCGCCAGGCGTGTGCGCTCCGCGCCCGGCCCTCTCCACCTGAACATCTTGTTCGCGCGACGCACAACGCCACACAGCCCCCGACATCCAGGAGTAAGCCGATGCATCACCGATATCCATGCAGCGCCGCGGCGCTGCTGCTGGCAACCTGCGCCAGTGCGCAGGACATGCAGCAAGTGACGGTTTCGGCCAGCAAAACCGACGCGCGCGAACGCGAAACCACCACCGCCATCGTGATCGGCCACGAGGACATCATGCGCCAGGACGACGGCAGCCTGGCCGACGTTCTCAAGCGCCAGCCCGGCATCACGGTCGACGGCGCCCCCGGCAGGCCCGGTGCGATCCGCATGCGCGGCCTCGGCAACGGCTACGCGGCGATTTTGCTCAACGGGGTACCGGCGCCGGCCGGCTTTTCGCTCGAATCGATCACGCCCGACCTGGTCGAACGCATCGAGATTTTGCGCGCGCCGACGGCCGAAGTGAGCAACCAGTCCATCGCCGGCGCGATCAACGTGGTGCTGCGCAAGGCCGCGCCGCGTGCGCAGTCCGACCTGAAGGCGGGCATCGCGCTCGCCAACGGACGCCCCGCCCCGACACTGACCGCGCAGCGTTCCGACCGCGCCGGCGCGCTCGCGTACACGCTCGCCGCCACGCTCAAACGCAGCGACGTGGAGGAACCATCGGTGGCGCTCGAACAGGGCCGCGAACCGGACCTGCTGCGCTACACCTGGCGCGTCAACCGGATGACCGAGGATACGCTCGAACTGGCGCCGCGCCTGAGCTGGCAGGACGAAGGCAATACCGTCGTTTCGAACAGCTACCTGCGCTACCGCCGCGTGCACAACCAGGAACAAAACCGCGAGAGCACGCTGGAAGGCGACTGGACCCGGTATCCGAATTCGCACGCCCACTACGACGCGCGTCCGGTCAACCTCTACAGTGACCTCGGCTGGACGCGCAAGCTCGCCGCCGGCAGCCGCCTCGAGCTCAAACTGAGCGGCTACTACACGACCCGGCGCGCCGACTTCGCCTTTGTCGGCAACGACGGCGCCAACCGCTTCGCGGGCCTCAACCAGGTGGCGTCGGGCCCGACCGAAAGCGACATCGGCACGACCGGCAGCTACCGCCGGCCGCTGGGCGCCAACCACGCGCTGGCGTTCGGCTGGGAAGCGGGCAGGAAGCAGCGCAGCGAATACCGCCGAGAGCACCAGTGGAACGCCGACGGCCTGCTTACCTTGTACAGCGACGAAGACTTCAGCGCGCAGGTAGCGCGCACCGCCTTCTTCGCGCAGGACGAATGGGACCTCGGGCCGGGCGCCTCGCTGTACCTGGGCTTGCGGCGCGAAGACCTGCACACGGTCGGCGACGGTACCGCGCACCTGCCGGTAGACCGGCGGTCCGGCGTCTGGAGCCCGCTGGCCCAGCTGCTGTGGAAACTGCCCGGCGGCGCGCCCGGCGCGGCGCGCGACCAGTTGCGGCTTGCCCTCGGCCGCACCTACAAGGCGCCGGAGATCACGCGCCTGATGCCGCGCCGGTACACGGTCAATAACAACAACAGCCCGACCAATCCCGACCAGCAGGGCAATCCGAACCTGCGGCCGGAACTGGCGTGGGGACTGGACGCAGCCTGGGAGCGCTACTTCGGCAAGGACAACATGCTGGGCCTGAGCAGCTACTACAAGCGCATCCGCGACGTGACGGTCGACCGGCTGCAGCAGGCCAATGGCATCTGGACCAACGAGCCGGACAACGGCGGCAACGCGACCGTGCGCGGCATCGAACTCGAGGCCAAGGTCGGCTGGCGCCAGCTGGCCCTGCGCGCCAACGCGGCCCGCAACTGGTCGCGCGTCGACGCGGTCCCCGGTCCCGACAACCGCCTCGACAGCCAGGCGCCCTTCACCGCCAACCTCGGCCTCGACGCCAAACTCGCGGGCGGCAAGCTGGGCGTGGGCGGCACCTTCAGCTACCGCGGCAGCACGCCGGCGCGCACCTCGCCGATCATGCGCAGCTGGAGCGGCGCCAAGCGCGAGCTGGACCTGTACGCGGCATGGGAACTCGGCGGCAAGGCGCGGCTGCGGGCGGCGGTGACGAACCTGCTGCATCAGGCCTGGGCTGGCCAGGACGTGTATGCGGACGGCGAGCGGTACCTGTCGCGCACCGTGTTCACCGACACCTTTCCCACCTTCCGCCTGGCCTGGGAAACGACCTTGTAAGCGCCTGGCTATGCCTGCCGCCCTGGCGCCCTGCTGGCCAGCACCAGCGCGATACCACCCAGGATGGCGACCGCCGCAACGGCGAGCCGCGCGCTGAACGCTTCGGCCAGGAAGGCCACGCCGCCCAACGCGGCGATCAGCGGCACCGCCAACTGGACGGTGGCCGCCTGCATCGCGCCGAGCCGGCCCAGCACCGCGTACCAGAGCACATACCCGAGCCCCGACGTGACCGCGCCCGACAGGATCGCAAGCCCGGCGCCGGCGGCGCTGGCCCTGGCGTTGGCAAGGAACAGCAGGCTCAGTACCAGCGTCAGCGGCACCGCGCGTGCGAAATTGCCGGCCGTTGCCGTCAGCGGGTCGCCGGCGCGCCGGCCTCGCACGGAGTAAATGCCCCACGCCATGCCGGCCATCGCCATCATTGCCGCGCCAACGGGCGATGGTGCGGCCACGCCGGGCAATACCAGGTAGACCAGCCCGCCACTCGCCAGGGCAAGCCCGCACCACGCGATGGCGGCAAAGCGTTCGCCGGCGCGCAGGCCGGCGCTGAACATCGTCAGCTGGACCGCCCCGAACAGGATCAGCGCGCCCGTACCGGCAGGCAGGGTGACGTAGGCGAACGAAAAGAAAGCCGCGTAGGCGAACAGCATCGCGGCCGACATCCAGTCGGGTTTACCGGGCACCGCCGGCGGGCCCTGGTAGCGGGTAATCGCCGCCAGCATGATGGCGCCGGCCACCAGCCGGATGCTGGCGAAACTGGCCGGATCGATGCTGCCCTGCTGCAGCGCCAGGCGGCACAGCAGCGAATTGGCGGCAAACGCCAGCATCGCAGCGCCGGTGAGGGCCGCCGTTTGCACGGCCGCGGCCGGAACCTCCTCGTCACGCATGGCTGGCCACCAGCACTGCAGCCCATGCCAGCAGCCCGATGCCTAGCGGCGCGCTGAGCCGCTTGCCCCAGCTGAAGTTTTTTTCGGTGGCCATGACGGCGGCGAGGGCCAGCATCCAGCCAAGGCTGCCAGCGCCGAACGCGAACATCAGCAGCATCAGCGCCCAGCAGCAGCCGACGCAGAACAGTCCGTGGTGCGCGCCCAGCGCGAAGGCGTGCCAGCCGTGGGCGTGGCCGCGCCAGTGCCCGATGACGAAGCTCAAGGGGGTGCGGCACTTGTCGAGGCAGCGGTACTTCAGGCTGGTGAACTGGAAGGCGCCGGCCACGGCAATCACGGCGGCGCCGACCAGCCAGCCGCGCCATGCGAGTGCCGGGATGCTGTCGAACAGCGACAGCACAGCCATGTGCAGCGCATGCGCAAGCAGCCCGAAGGCGCCCCAGACCGCCATGTAGCCGAGGCCAAGCAAGGCGACCAGGCGTCCGTGGTCGGCGCGCGTCGCCGTCAGCCGGTCGAACACGCTAAACAGCGGCAGGGTTGTCGGCAGCATCATCGCCGCCGTCATCAGGATCCACGCTGCGGCGTAAAACAGCGCGGGCACGACCACCTCGCCACCCGGGATCGCGCGGCACAGGTCCGCCGCCGGGCCGGATGCGGTCCAGTCGTCGTGTTGCAGGTAGCGTCCGTACGGGCTGCTCGCCCATGCCCACAACCCGGCCCAGGCCAGTGCGATCAGCGCGGCCAGCAGCGGCAGGAATACACGGCGATGGCGCGCGGCGCCGGGAAGCCGTGCGGTCGCGCTCATGCGTCGAAGACAAAGGTGCTCTGCAGCGCGTTGTGGTCCTTGATGTTCAGTTCGATGCCAAGCGCCGGGTTCTTCGAGCGGTAGGTCGGCGCCTTGCCGACGAAGACCGGCGCGCCCGGGACGGTCGAAAACACGGTGTCGGACAAGGTGGTCAGGCCGCCGGTGGTGCCGCGGTAGGGCTCGAGTTCGGCGTAGTAGTCCTTGCCGATTGCCAGCTCGCCCGTGCCTTCGTTGACCGTGAACTTGATCGGCGCGCGCTCGACCGACACCACCTCGCCGATCAGCGCCGCCAGCTGTGCGACCGGCCCGCCAGCCTTGCCGCTGTAGACCTTCAGCAGTGCGTCCTCTTGTTCTTTCGACGCGTTCTCGTCGAGGAAAATGGCGGCGCGCCAGTTGCCTTGGAGGATATTGCCGGGAACGTGGGCCACGGCCGCCACAGTATTTCCGCCGACGTCGACGCCGTCCACCGTGCCCTTGTCGATGCGCCAGGCGATGATCGTGTCGCAGGTGCTGTTGTCCGGGTCCTCGCCGATCCAGCACGGGCACAGGACCTTGCAATTGCAGACCTCGAGCAGACGGCCTTCCAGGTGATAGCTCATGACGACCTCCTCCACCAGGTTCGGCCTGGCTACATTCCAACTTAGGAGGAGGTCATGCGACAGGCAAGCCGTTTAACAGTGGCGGTTCTGCGCTACATCAAACGCCCACCATTGCCGCTTGCGCTATATGGATTCGGCTCCGGCGAGCCCGCATCCGCGTGCGCACGAGCGCGCTAGCTGGCAGCTATCTTCGCGCGCTCCAGCATCGCGTGCAGCAGCACATTGCAGCCGGCTTCGAGATGACCAGGCTGCGCATCCTCGATCTCGTTGTGGCTGATGCCGTCCTTGCACGGCACGAAGATCATGCCGGACGGCGCAACGCGGGCTGTGTAGATCGCGTCGTGCCCGGCGCCCGACACCACATCCATCGTCGAATAGCCAAGCTTTGCGGTCGCGGCGCGCACCGCGTTGACGCAGTCGGGATGGAACGGGCACGGCGGGTAGTACGAGACGCGCTCGATGTCGACCGCCAGGCCGGTCCGCGCGCGCGTCTGCTCGACGAACGCCAGCATCTCCTCGTGCATCGTGTCGAGCAGCTCGTCGTTCACGTTGCGCAGGTCGATGCTGAACTTGACCTGCCCGGGAATCACGTTGCGGCTGTTCGGGAACACCTGCACCATGCCGACCGTGCCGCGGCCGTACGGCGGATAGCGGTTCGCGATCGCCACCACTTCCTGCATGATGACGGTCGCCACCTGCATCGCGTCGCGCCGCAGGTGCATCGGTGTCGGGCCGGCGTGCGCCTCCATGCCGGTCACCGTGCAGTCGTACCACGACAGCCCCATCACCGCGGGCACCACGCCGATCACCTTGTCCTCGTCTTCCAGCACCGGCCCCTGCTCGATGTGCGTCTCGAAGTAGGCGCCGATCGGATGCTGGCCCGGCACCTGGCCGCCCATGTAGCCGATGCGCGCGAGCTCGTCGCGCACGGTCTTGCCCTCGGTGTCCCTGGCCGCGTAGGCCGTCTCCAGGCTGAAGGCGCCGCAGAACACGCCCGAGCCCATCATCACCGGCACGAAGCGCGAGCCTTCCTCGTTGGTCCAGAACGCGACCTCGATCGGCGCTTCTGTGGCGATATGCAGGTCGTTCAGGGTGCGCACCACTTCAAGGCCGGCCAGTACGCCGTAGTTGCCGTCGAATTTGCCGCCGGTCGGCTGGGTGTCGATGTGGCTGCCCGTGACGATTGGCGGCAGTGACGGGTTGCTGCCCTCGCGGCGCATGAAGACATTGCCGATCTGGTCGACCGTGATCGACAGGCCCGCTTCGCGCGCCCAGCCAACCACCAGGTCGCGGCCCTGGCGGTCAAGGTCGGACAGGGCCAGGCGCTTGACGCCGCCCTTTTCGGTGGCGCCGATGCGGGCCAGGTCCATCAGCGATGTCCACAGGCGTTCGCCGTTGATGCGCAAGTCGTTCATGGTTGTTTGCCTCGTGTTTGATCGGTTGGGTGGTGCTGCGGAACTTCCCTCTGCGCGTGCGGCGGTTGAACGCGTGGGCGGGGGACCCGCCCACCCTACGCAAATGCCGGGCGGTCGACATAGCGCCCGGCGCCCTCTTCCGCGCGCAGCTCGCCCTTGTCGAACACGACCCGGCCGGCGGACAGCGTGCAGGTCGGGATCCCGCGCACGGTGCGGCCCTCGAACACGTTGAAGCCGCCTTTCGCGAACTGTGTGCTGGCCGAGATGGTGCGCGTGCCATGCGGGTCCCACACGACGATGTCCGCGTCCGCGCCCACCGCGACCACGCCTTTGCGGGGATACATGTTGAAGATCTGCGCGGCGTTGGTCGACGTGACGCGCACGAATTCCGACGGCGTCAGGCGTCCGCTGTTGACGCCCGCGTCCCACACCACCGCCATACGATCCTCGACGCCGCCGCAGCCGTTCGGGATCTTCGTGAAGTCGTCCTTGCCGGCCGCCTTCTGCTCGGCGCAGAAAGTACAGTGGTCGGTCGCGGTTGTCTGCAGGTTCCCGCCTTGCAGGCCGTGCCACAGCGCCTCCTGGTGGCGGCTGCTCCTGAACGGTGGGCTCATCACGTGCGCACGCGCGAAATCGGGGTCGCTGCTCTGGTACACGCTGTCGTCGATCACCAGGTGCCCGGCCAGCGCTTCGCCGTACACGCGCTGGCCCCTGGCGCGTGCGCGCACGATCGCGTCGAGCGCCTCGGCGCACGACACGTGCACGATGTAGACCGGGGTGCCGAGCACATTGGCGATCGCGATCGCGCGGTTGGCCGCTTCCGCCTCCACCTCGGGAGGACGCGACAGCGGATGCGCCTGCGCGCCGCGGATGCCCTTCTTCAGCAGTTCCTGCTGCAGCTGGAACACCAACTCGCCGTTCTCGGCGTGCACGGTGGGGATCGCGCCCAGTTCGAGCGCCCGGCTGAAGCTCTTCACCAGCGTTTCGTCGTCCGCCATGATCGCGTTCTTGTAGGCCATGAAGTGCTTGAAGCTGTTGACCCCGTGTTCGCGCACCAGCGTGCCCATGTCGGCATGTACCGACTCGTCCCACCAGGTGACGGCCACGTGGAAGGTGTAGTC
Source organism: Massilia sp. (assembly GCA_045810465.1). GTDB lineage: Bacteria > Pseudomonadota > Gammaproteobacteria > Burkholderiales > Burkholderiaceae_D > Telluria. The sequence goes on from JBJMVW010000049.1 coordinate 14,019, forward strand.
GCCCGCCGACTTGCGCGCCCAGCCGCGCCAGGTGTGGTAAGCCTCGAGCAGCGGCTGCTTCGGGTCGGGGATCACGAAGTCCATGATGGTGGTCGTGCCGCCGGCCAGGCCAGCCGCGGTGCCGGTGAAGAAATCGTCCGCCGTGACGGTGCCCATGAACGGCAGCTGCATGTGCGTGTGGGTGTCGATCCCGCCCGGCATCACGTACTGCCCCGTGGCGTCGATCTCCCGGGCGTGCGGCGGCACGTCCATGCCTTCGCCGACCGCCACCACCTTGTCGCCGAAACAGAGCACGTCGGCGCGGAACGCACGGTCCGCGTTCACGACCGTGCCGCCACGGATAATCGTCGTCATGGGCTTCTCCAGGTTGTGTGGGCTAACGGTTTGCCGCAGGGCTCATCGCGGGTAGCGATTTCCCCTTCATCATCACGCCATACACGAGCGCCGAAATCAGCATGCCGACGAACCAGGCGTAGGTATAAATCGTCTTGAATCCTTCGCCGACCTGCGGGAACGAGGCGGGAAAGGCGGCGTTCAGGAAGCCGGGGATATTCGGCAGCACGCCCGCGACGAAAGCGACAATGGCCGCGAGGTTCCAGCCATTCCCGTACGAGTACATGCCGTCGTGGCGGTACAGGTGCGCGACGTCCAGTTCGGTCTTGCGGATGAAGTAGTAATCGATGATCAGCACGCCGGCGATGGGCCCGAGCAGCGCCGAGTAGCCGATCAGCCAGGTGAAGATGTAGCCCTGGGTCGATTCGAGGATCTTCCACGGCATCATGACGAGCGCGATGCCGGCCGTGATGTAGCCGCCCATCTTGTAAGTCACGTACCTGGGCGAGAGCGCCGAAAAGTCGTAGGCCGGGCCGACCAGGTTGGCCGCCAGGTTGACGCTGACGGTATCGATCAGCAGGATCAGGAGCGCGATCAGCACCGCAGCCCCGGTCATGCGGCTGGCCACGTCGACCGGGTCCCACAGCGCCTTCCCGTACAGGACCACGGTGGCCGAGGTCACGATCACGGCGAGCGCCGCCAGGAGGCCCATCGGCAGCGGCAGCCCGACCGTCTGGCCGAGCACCTGGTCGCGCTGGCTTTTGGCGAAGCGCGTGAAGTCGGGGATGTTCAGCGCCAGCGTGGCCCAGAAGCCGACCATGGCGGTAAGCGACGGCCAGAAGGTGTGCCAGAACTGGCCGGCCTTCTTGCCGCCTTCGACGAACTGCGAGGGCTGGTCGAGCAGCGGCCCGAAGCCGCCGGCCTTGTTGTAGACCCAGCCGAGCAGCACGAAGCAGATCGCGATCTTGAGCGGCGCCGTGTAGGTTTCGAGCTTGCGGATCGATTCCATGCCGTGCACGATGAAGTAGAACTGGATCGCCCAGAACGCGATGAAACACAGCAGCTGGGCGCCGTTGATGCCGAAGCCATCGAGCCTGGCGCCGCCGATCTGGTGGCCGGCCATCACGCCGAGCAGCGTGTAGATCATGCTGCCGCCGAACCAGGTCTGGATCCCGTACCAGCCGCAGGCGACGATGGCGCGCATCAGTGCCGGGAGCCGGGCGCCTGTCGTGCCGAACGACGAGCGCGCCAGCACTGCGTACGGGATCCCGTACTTGGTGCCGGCGTGGCCGATCAGGAGCATCGGCAGCAGCACGATCGCGTTCGCAAGGAACACCGTGAACACGGCCTGCCAGCCGGACATGCCGCTTTCGATCAGGCTGGCCGACAAGGTGTAGGCCGGGATGCACATCACCATGCCGACCCACAGGGCGGCGAAATGGTACCAGCGCCAGGTGCGCTGCGCGGCGCTCGTCGGGGCCAGGTCTTCGTTCCAGAGTTCGGTGCTGGCGGCAGTGTCGTGGCTCACGGGGGTACTCTCCATCAGGTTGCAGGTAAAGCAAGGCAGTGTAGCGCAATCGTACTTACCGGGCGCGTGAAACCTTTGGGTTCGCCATCATGGAAACTGGCGGGTTATGCGTGCACTGGTTGAACGCGTGGGCGGGTCCTCCCGCCCACGCGTTCAGATCACGCTAACCAACCACCTCCGCCCTTGGATTCCTCGGATCCTGCGTCCAGTTCATGTACGGCTTGCCGGTATCCTGCGGCACCATCGTGATGCAGCCCTCGACCGGACAGGTGATCTCGCACAGGTTGCAGCCCACGCACTCCTGCCTGATCACCTCATAGCGCCGCACGCCAGCCTCGCCGATCAGCTGCGCGATCGCCTGGTGCGAAGTGTCCTCGCACGCCACAAAGCATTTGCCGCATTTGATGCACGTGTCCTGGTCGATCTGCGCAATCGCCTGGTAGTTCATGTCCAGGTACTTCCAGTCGGTGGTGTTGCGCACCGCCTTGCGCGAGAACGCTTCGATGTTGGCATATCCCTTTTCGTCCATCCAGCGCGACAGGCCGTCCTTCATCTCATCGACGATCCGGAAGCCGTGCAGCATCGCCGCCGTGCACACCTGCACCGAGCCGGCGCCGAGCGCGATGAACTCGGCCGCGTCGCGCCAGTTGCCGATGCCGCCGATGCCGGAAATAGGCAGGTGCCGCGTGACCTGGTCGCGCGCGATCTCGGCCACCATGTTGAGCGCGATCGGCTTGACCGCCGCACCGCAGTAGCCGCCATGCGTGCTGGCCTCGCCAACCACCGGGAACGCGACCATGCGGTCCAGGTCCAGGTGGGTGATCGAGTTGACCGTGTTGATCAGCGAGACCGCATCGGCCCCGCCCGCGAGCGCGGCCCGCGCCGGCGCGCGCACGTCGGTGATGTTGGGCGTCAGCTTGACGATGACCGGCAGCCGCGTGTGCTGCTTGCACCAGCGCGTGACCATCTCGACGTATTCGGGCACCTGCCCCACTGCCGCGCCCATGCCGCGCTCGGGCATGCCGTGCGGGCAGCCGAAATTGAGTTCGATGCCGTCGGCGCCGGTGGCCTCGACCAGGGGCAGGATGCCGGCCCATGGCGCTTCCTCGCACGGCAGCATCAACGAGACGATCATCGCGCGGTCGGGCCAGTCCTTCTTCACCTGCGTGATTTCGCGCAGGTTGATCTCGAGGCTGCGGTCGGTGATCAGTTCGATGTTGTTAAAGCCGATCACTTCGCGGTTCTTGCCATAGATCGCCGAGTAGCGCGACGACACGTTGACCGCCGGCGGATCCTCGCCCAGCGTCTTCCACACCACCCCACCCCATCCGGCCTCGAACGCGCGCACCACGTTGTAGGCCTTGTCAGTGGGCGGCGCCGAGGCGAGCCAGAACGGATTTGGCGATTTGATGCCGCAGAACTCGATGCTCAGGTCGGCCATGTTGCCTCCGCTTGGGTCTGGATGTCGTTGTGGATCGCGAGCGCGGCGAGCTTGCCATGCTGGACCGCCTGCACGGTCAGGTCCTGGCCCGGCGCCACGCAGTCGCCGCCCGCATAAATCCCCGGCAGCGCGGTGCGGAAGTGGTCGTCGACCCGGATCTTGTCGCCCTCGCGCGCGAGCTGCCGCGCCAACGGCTCCGACAGGCCGGCCGGCTCCATGCCCTGCCCGATCGCCTTGAAGATGGCGTCGGCCGCGATCTCGATCATGCCGCCGGTGCGCGCCAGCCGGCCATCCATCATCCGGGTCTCCTCGAAGCGCATGCCTTGCACGCGGCCTTCGCCGTCGAGCAGCACCTCGAGCGGCGCGGCCCAGGTCCGGATGCGCACGAAGTTCTCTTTCGCGATGTGGATCTCATGGATGGTCGCGCTCATCGCGTCGAAGCCGCGCCGGTACACCAGCGTCACGTCCTCGGCGCCGAGACGCTTGATCTGCACCGCCATGTCGATCGCGGTATTACCCGCTCCGATCACGATCGCCCTGCGCGGCACCGGCAGCCGCGACAAGTCGCTGGCCTGGCGCAGCGTCGCGATGTAGTCGATCGCCGCCATCAGGCCCGGCGCGTCCTCGCCGGTGAGGCCGAGCTGCCGGCTGGCGCCGAGGCCGAGCGCCAGAAACACCGCGTCGTAGCGCGTGTGCAGGTCCTGCAGGTGCAGGTTCTCGCCGAGCCGGCGGCCATGCTGGATCTCGATGCCGCCGATCGACAGCAGGAAGTCGACTTCCTGCTGCGCGAAGTCGCCCGGCAGCTTGTACTTGGCGATGCCGTATTCGTTCAGGCCGCCCGGCTTTTCGCGCGCCTCGTACACCACCACGTCGTTGCCGAGCAGGGCCAGGCGGTGCGCGCACGACAGGCCCGCCGGGCCGGCGCCGACCACGGCGATGGTCTTGCCGGTCGTTGGCGCGCGTTCGAACGGATGGCCGGCGAAGTGCGCGTTGTCGAGCGCATGGCGCTGCAGCAGGCCGATACGCACCGGCTCGCGCTCGGCCGGGTTATTGCGCACGCAGGCGTCCTCGCACAGGATCTCGGTCGGGCACACGCGCGCGCAGCTGCCGCCGAAGATGTTCTGCTTCAGGATGCCATGCGCGGCGCCCTTGATGTTCTGGTCGTGGATATTGCGGATGAAGCTGGCCACGTCGATGCCGGTCGGGCACGCGCGCGTGCACGGGGCGTCGTAACAGTACAGGCAGCGCGCCGATTCAATGGCGGCCTGGCGCGCAGTCAGGGGCGGCGCGAGGTCGGTGAACTGTGCCGACAGCGCGCTGTGCGAATCCGCAGCCGGCGGCAGGTGCTTGAGTGACTCGATCATGTGCATCCCTTGTCGTTATAACGTGAAATGCTGCCGATGCTGCTACTGCTGCCACTTGCCAAACGTCGTTCCCGCGCAGGCGGGAACCCATACTGAGGCTCCGAAGAAGGCACCTTCGGATTCGCCTGTGCGGCTACCGGAGTCTCAGCATGGATTCCCGCCAAGGGGGGCGCCGAGCCCGGGAATGACGTGCTAACTGGACGCGGAAATGACGGTTTTAAGGTAGGTGGCCCTACTTCATCTGCGGGAACGCGAACTCCGGCCCGGTGCTTGCGGTGTTCGGCCAGCGCTGCATCACCGCCTTGTGGCGCGTGTAGAACCGCACGCCCTCCGGCCCATACGCGTGGTGGTCTCCGAACATGCTGCGCTTCCACCCGCCGAAGCTGTTGAACGCCATCGGCACCGGCAGCGGCACGTTCACCCCCACCATGCCCACCTGGATCTGGCGCACGAACTCGCGCGCCACGCCGCCATCGCGCGTGAACACGGCCACGCCGTTGCCATACTCGTTCGCGTTGATCAGCTCCACCGCGCTGCCCACGTCCGGCTGCCGCACCACGCACAGCACCGGTCCGAAAATCTCTTCCTTGTAAATGCTCATGTCGGCCGTCACATGGTCGAACAGCGTGCCGCCGACGAAGAAGCCATTCTCGCGCCCCGGCACCTTGAAGCCGCGCCCGTCCACCACCAGCGTTGCGCCCTGCTCGACGCCCTCGCCGATCAGGCGCTCGATGCGCTGCCTCGCGGCGCTGGTCACCACCGGGCCCATTTCGGCGCCCTCGGCCATGCCGTCGCCGATCTTGAGGGCCGCAGCGCGCTTCGCCAGCGCCGCCACCAACTGGTCGCCGGCGTCGCCCACCGCCACCGCGACCGAGATCGCCATGCAGCGCTCGCCGGCCGATCCGTAGGCCGCGCCGATCAGCGCGTCCACCGCCATGTCCATGTCGGCGTCGGGCATCACCACCATGTGGTTCTTGGCGCCGCCCAGCGCCTGCACCCGCTTGCCCGCAGCGCTGCCGCGCGAGTAGATATATTCGGCGATCGGCGTCGAGCCGACGAAGCTGATCGCTTCCACCTGCGGATGGTCGAGCAGCGCATCGACCGTCACCTTGTCGCCCTGGACCACGTTGAACACGCCGTCCGGCAGCCCGGCTTCCTTGAGCAGTTGCGCATGCAGCAGCGACGGCGACGGGTCGCGCTCCGACGGCTTGAGCACGAAGGTATTTCCGCACGCGATCGCGACCGGGAACATCCACATCGGCACCATCACCGGGAAGTTGAAGGGCGTGATGCCCGCCACGACGCCGAGCGGCTGGCGCATCGACCAGGCGTCGATGCCGCGCGCGATCTGGTCGGTGAATTCACCCTTGAGCAGTTGCGGAATCCCGCACGCGAATTCGACGATTTCGATCCCGCGCGCGACTTCGCCCTGGGCGTCGCTGAAGGTCTTGCCGTGTTCGCGCGTGATCATCGCGGCGAAGTCGTCGACGTGCTGCTGGCACAGCTGCAGGTACTTGAACAGCACGCGCGCGCGCGCCAGCGGCGGCGTCGCGGCCCACGCCGGGAAGGCGGCGGCCGCCGCAGCGACGGCGTCGTTCACGTCCCCGGCGGCGCCCAGCGCCACCCGCGCGCACGGCTCGCCGACGGCCGGATTGAACACATCGGCATGGCGGCCGCTCGCGCTGTCGACCTGGCGGCCGTTGATGAAGTGGCTGATGATGGAATCGAGTTCGGTCATGGTGCTTTCGTCTTTAATCGAGGTTCTTGAGTACGTTCGTGAGCTTGCCGAACAATTCGTCGATGTGCTGCTTTTCCAGCACCAGCGGCGGCGACAGCGCGATGATGTCGCCGGTGGTGCGGGTCAGGAGCCCGTCGGCGAACGCCTTCTTGAATGCGTTGAAGGCGCGCGCGCCGGGCTTGCCCGCGATCGGCTCGAGCTCGATGCCGGCCACCAGCCCGATCGAGCGCAGGTCGATCACGTGCGGCAGGCCCTTGAGCGAATGGATCGCGTCTTCCCAGTACGGTTGCAGGCGTTTGGCGTTCTCGAGGATTTGCTGCTCCCTGAAGACTTCGAGCGTGGCCAGCGACGCCGCGCATGCCAGCGGGTGGCCCGAGTAAGTATAGCCGTGGAACAGTTCGATGCCCGCCGGCGCGTCCATGAACGCGTCGTGGATGAATTTTTTGGAGAACACCGCCCCCATCGGCACCGTGCCGTTGGTGATGCCCTTTGCAGTGGTCATCATGTCCGGCTCGACGTCGAAGTAGTCGGCCGCGAACGGCGTGGTCAGGCGCCCGAAGCCGGTGATCACTTCGTCGAAGATCAGCAGGATGCCATGTTTGGTGCAAATCTCGCGCAGGCGCTTGAGGTAGCCTTTCGGCGGCACCAGCACACCGGTCGATCCCGACACCGGCTCGATGATCACGGCCGCGATGGTCGAGGCGTCGTGCAGCGCGACGATGCGTTCGAGTTCGTCGGCCAGCTCGACGCCGAAGTCGGGCTCGCCGCGCGAGAACGCGTTCTTGAGCAGGTTGTGCGTGTGCGGCAGGTGGTCCACGCCCGGCAGCAGCGGGCCGAAGCTCTTGCGGTTGGGGCCGATGCCACCCACCGACAGCCCGCCGAAGCCGACGCCGTGGTAGCCGCGTTCGCGCCCGATCAGGCGCGTGCGGCCGCCCTCGCCGCGCGCCTTGTGGTAGGCCAGCGCGATCTTCAGCGCGGTGTCGACCGCTTCCGATCCCGAATTGGTATAGAACACGTGGCCAAACTTGTGGTTCGTGTAGTCCATCAGCTGCTCGGCCAGGTCGAACGCGGCCGGGTGCCCCATCTGGAAGGTCGGCGCGAAGTCGAGCTGGCCGACCATTTCGCTCACCGCCGCCACGATCTTCGGCTGCGCGTGTCCGCACGGCACGCACCACAGGCCGGCGGTGCCGTCGAGCACCTGGTTGCCGTCCACGTCCTGGTAATACATCCCCTTGGCCGACACCAGCAGCCGCGGGTGTTCCTTGAAATCCCGGTTGTTGGTAAAAGGCATCCAAAACGACGACATCGATGCTGGTCTGGACTCATTCATGCGACTCTCCGAGGCATTTTTGCAGCCAAAAAATTTACCAATTGGCAAAATGATGATTAATAATAGTCAGCAGGGCAAGGCGGGCACATATACACAACCGGCAAAAGCGGCCAACCGTACCGGTAGCATAAACTGTACAGTTTTTAACAACACGACGCACGGAGCGCTGGATGGATAAGACGGCGGCATCGGCAGGGAAAGTTCCACGCGAACGGCGCGAAACGGGATGGCCGGTGCTGGCGATCGAGCGCAGCAAGCGCGGCAGCCTGGTCGACCAGATCGTCGCAGCCATTTCGGCGATGGTAAACCGGCGCGAGCTGGCGCTTGGTGCAAAAATGCCAAGTGTTCGACAATTCGCAAAGTGTAATAGCGTGTCCACTTTCACTGTTGTCGAATCGTACGACCGGCTGCTCCATCTCGGATTGCTTTCCTCGCGCCGCGGCTCCGGCTTCTTCGTTGCACGAAGCGAGCCGCGCCCGCCCCAGCAGTGCCTGCCGCCGGCGCCCGCCTCGATCGACGCCCTGACGCCCGACCTGTATTCCGGCCAGTCCGACGCGCTGCCGGTCGGCGCCGGCTGGCTGCCGCCCGAATGGTATGGCGAAACCACGATCCTCGACGCAGTGCGCCACGCGATGAAGATCCCGGCCGGCCGGCTGCGCGGCTACGGCCATCCGCTCGGCTTTCCCACGCTGCGCCAGCACCTGGCGTCGACGCTGTCCGAAGACCTGTTCCCGGTCACGCCCGACCAGGTGCTGCTGACGCACGGCGCCACGCATGCCTTCGACCTGATCCTGCGCACGCTGACCCGGCCCGGCGACACGGTCTTCGTCGAAGACCCCGGCTACAGCAACCTGCTGGCCCTGGTCAGGCACCACGGCTGCGTCGCGGTCGGCATTCCGCGCGGCGACTCCGGCCTCGACTTCGAGGCGCTCGCCGCGCAGGCGCGCGCGACCAGCCCCAAGCTCATGTTCGTCAACACGGTGCTGCAAAACCCGCTCGGCGCCTCGCTCACGCAGGCGCACGCGCACCGGCTGCTGGCCCTGGCCGAGCAGTTCGATTTCTGGCTGGTCGAAGACGACATCTACCGCGAACTGGCCGCGCCCGGCGACGCCTCGCTGGCGGCGATGGACGGCCTGCGCCGCGTGATCCGGGTCGGCAGTTTTTCCAAGACGCTGTCGCCGGTGCTGCGGGTCGGCTCGATCTGCGCCTCCAATTCGCTGGTGCCGGAACTGCTGCGCGTGAAGATGCTGGCCGGGCTGACCACCTCCGAAATCAACGAACGCGCGGTGTACCACGCGGTCTCGGCGCGGCCGTACCGGCGCATGGTCGAACGGCTGGCCGGTCAGTTGAAGGACGCGCGCGACCGCACCATCGAACGCCTCGCCGACGCCGGCATGGCGCCGATCGTGCAGCCGCGCGGCGGCATGTTCGTCAGCGCCGGCTGGCCCGATCCGCCAACGCCCGGCTGGAACGGCAAGGTGATCGCCGACATGGCGCTCAAGGCCGGCATCCTGATGGCGCCCAGCGAATTCTTCATGCTGCGCGCCCCCGATTCGATCTGGTTCCGCTTCAACGTCGCGTACGCAGGCGAAGCGCAGCTGATCGCGTTCCTGCAGTCGATTCGCTGAAAGGACACATGCCAAACACGCTCACCCCACCCAAGCGCCGGCTGGCCAACCGCGACCGGATCGAGGCGAAGATCGTCGGCGAGGCGGTGCGCGTGTTCGCCGAATGCGGCTACGAGGGCGCCTCGGTCGCCACGGTGGCCGAGAACGCCGGCCTGTCGAAGCAGAACCTGATGTACTACTTCCCGACCAAGCAGGCGCTGTACCAGCGTGTGCTCGACGGCGTGCTGGACGACTGGCTGGAGCGGATGGAAAGCCTGGCCGACCCGGGCCGCGACCCGCGCGAGGTGCTGCGCGCGTACGTCGGCGCCAAGCTGCGCTTCTCGCGCGAGCAGCCGCTGGCCTCGCGCGTGTATGCGATGGAAGTGCTGGGCGGCGCCCAGCTGTACGGCGAGCAGATCAGGCAGCGCGTGGTGCCGCTGGTGCGCAAGGACATCGAGGTGTTCGAACGCTGGATCGACGAGGGCAGGATCGCCCGCGTCAACGCCACCCACCTGCTGTTCGCGATCTGGGCGATGACCCAGTCGTATGCGGACTTCGCCGCGCAGATGCAGCTGGTGCTCGGCCGCGAACAGCTCGCCGGCCAGGACTTCGACGATGCGCTGGAGCTGATCATCCGCATGGTGCTGTGCACGATCCTGCCGCCGGGCTGACGGCTGGAGCGTGGTGGTATGCTTGTCGTTTCCACACTGACCACCGCTGCGGCATGCCGACCCTGACACCGACCGTCCTCAAGACCGAACGCCTCAAGCTGCGCTGGCTCGACGAGCGCGATGCCGCCGCCCAGTTCGCGATCTTCTCCGACCCTGCCGTGACCCGCTACTGGAGCCGCCCAGCGTGGTCGGAGCAAGCCGAGGCCGAGGCATGGATTGCCAAAACGCGGCAAGACTACAGCGACGGCACCGGGCTGCGTTTTGCCGTCGAGCTGGCGGCGACGGGCGAATTGATCGGCAACGCGAGCCTGTTCGGCTTCTCGGATCCGAACCGCCGATGTGAACTGGGCTACGCGCTGGCAAGCGCGCACTGGGGCAAAGGCTACGCGGGCGAAGCGGTGCGCGCGGTGCTCGACTATGGCTTTCGCGAGCTCGGCCTGAACCGGGTGGAAGCCGATATCGACCCGCGCAACGTGGCGTCGGCAGCGGTACTGGAACGCCTCGGCTTCCGCAAGGAAGGCACCATGCCGGAGCGCTGGATCGTGAACGGCGAAAGTGCCGACACGGCGTACTACGGCCTGCTGAAGCGCTACTGGGACGAGTGCTGATCCGTTCGTCCGGTCCGGCAACCGGTTGCCCCCCGATTCCTGCGTTTTATCGGATTGCGCTGGCAGGCCAGGCGCGTGACGCCTAAAGTGATCGCATAGTCACCTGCCAGGGAATTACCATGAAAAACGCCAAACCCGCCAACTTTGCCACCCTCATGGACGATATCGGCGACGCCTTCGTGCACGTGATGCGCGCCTGCCGCCGCGCCGCGGTCCGGATTGCCGCCCTGCCTTGGCCGGCGCTGCTGCTCGCATCGGTCCTGCTGGCCTTCGCGCTCACCATCGTGCCGCTGGCGCTGTTCCTGTTCGTCGTGTTCATGCTGCTCAAGGTCGCCGTCGCCGCGTTGGTGGTCAACACGCGCCGCAACCGGGGAGACTGAGGTGCAGGCAAGCCAGATCAATCGCGCGCTCGATGTCGTGCGCGAGGCCTTCAACGAAGCGCGCCGGCTGTGGTGGCAGTTCTTCGACTGGCTCGCCGTGGTCGAGTGGCGCCAGTTGTACCTCACCTGGTTCCTGGTGTTCGTGTTCGGGCTGCTCGTCAACCTGCCCGAGCCGGCGGTGTGGTTCATCCTGATCTCGTTCGGGGTCAAGGTGCTCGCCGGCGGCAAGCGCAAGGCCGAGCTGATGGCGAGGGAAGCGACGGTCAAGGCCGATGTCGCCACGCTCGAGCGGCGCCTGATGGAGGCGCAGATGGCGGCGCTGCAGGCGCAGGTCGAGCCGCACTTTCTGTTCAATACGCTGGCCCTGATCGGCCAGCTGATCGAAACCGATCCGCCGGAAGCCGCGCGCGTGCACGCGCACCTGATCGAATACCTGCGCTCGACACTGCCGCAGATGCGCGCGGCCGGCGGCGGCACGCTCGGCAAGCAGGTCGAGCTGTCGCGCGCCTACCTGTCCATCATGCAGGCGCGGATGAAGGAACGGCTGGCGGTGAAGTTCGAGGTGCCCGATTTCCTCGGCAGCGCGCCGTTCCCGCCGATGATGCTGCAGACCCTGATCGAGAACGCGATCAAGCACGGCCTGGAACCGAAGATCGAGGGCGGTACCGTCACGGTGCATGCTCACGTGGTCGGCGCCACGCTGCACGTCGACGTCTGCGATGACGGCGCCGGCATCGACCCGCATGCCGACGAAGGCGTGGGCCTGGCCAACATCCGCGAGCGCCTGCGGCTGCTGTACGGCGCCAGTGCCGAACTGGTGATCGAGCCGATGCCAGCAGGCGGCGCGTGCGCGTCGATCCGCCTGCCCTACAAGATGATGGAGGACGCCTGATGGCTGACCGCCACACGGCCCTGATCGCCGACGACGAAGCGCCGATGCGCGAACAGCTGCGCGCGCGCCTCCAGGCCGCGTGGCCGGAGTTGTCGATCGTGGCCGAAGCGGCCAACGGCGTCGAGGCGGTCGCGCTGGCGCAGCAGCACCGTCCCGACATCGCCTTCCTCGACATCCGCATGCCCGGCATGGGCGGCATCGAGGCGGCGCGCCAGCTCTACAACGGCTGCCATATCGTGTTCGTCACCGCCTACGACCAGTACGCGCTGGACGCCTTCGAGCAAGGCGCGATCGACTACCTGCTCAAGCCGGTGACGGCCGAACGCCTGGCCACCACGCGCGAGCGCCTGTGCGCGCGCCTGGCGCGGGCGCCCGAAGACATCGGCACGCAACTAGCGCAGCTGGCCTCGCTGCTGAAGCAGGACGGCGGCGCGCCGAAACGCTATCTGCGCTGGATCCAGGCCCAGACCGGCAGCAACCTGCGCATGGTGAGCACGCGTGAAATCCTGTTTTTCCAGTCCGACGAAAAATACACGCGGGTGCAGACCGCCACCGCCGAACTCCTGATCCGCAAGACGCTCAAGGAGCTGGCGGAAGAACTCGATCCCGACGAGTTCTGGCGCATCCACCGCTCGACGCTGGTGCGGGTCGACGCGATTGCCGGGGTCGCGCGCGACATGCGCGGCCGCCAGATGCTCAAGGTGCGCAACTACCCGCATGAACTCGAGGTGAGCCGCAACCACGCGCACCTGTTTCAGCAGATGTGAGTCAAGGCGAGATCATCATTTCGTGTGCGCCCTTGCATTTATGTACAGCGTCTCGTACATTGGATTTTGGTTGGACTGTGGATCGGAACAGGCATGAATACCGTGCCTTGAGAAACGGGAACGTGGGGATATGCAATGGAAAAGGACGAACAGGCGATCCGCAAGCTGATCGAAACCTGGCTGGCGGCGACCCGCGCAGGCGATGTGGACACGGTGCTGTCGCTGACCACGCCCGACGTCGTGTTCCTGGCCCCCGGGCAGCCGCCGATGCAAGGGCAAGCGGCGTTCGGCGAGGCGCTGCGGGCGGTGCTCGGCAAGCACGTGATCGAATCGACCAGCGACATCGAAGAGATCGTGGTATCGGGCGACATGGCCTACTGCCGCTCGCGGCTGTCGATGACGGTTACCTCGAAGCACAACAACACACCGATGGCGCGTACCGGCCATACCTTGTCGATCCTGCGCCGAGATGAGGACGGCAACTGGCGGCTGGCGCGCGACGCCAACATGATCGGTTCCGGCGCTTAGGGCCAAGCGCATGGCCGCGGCCGCTTCAACCTTCGGCTGCGCGCAGCGGCCGCCTCCCGGCCGATGATGCTCCAGTTACATGTTTGTCTCGCTATGTATCCATTGTAAGAACTTGCATCAATTCCATTTGTTCCGGAAAGGAATCGCTATATTGGTCTCACACCACCCGAAAGGAGAGCACCATGAAACGAATCCTCTGCGCCGCTGCCGCCGTCCTGATCAGCACTGCCGCATTCACGCCCCTGCAGGCCCTTGCACAAGGAGCTGAGGTGATCATCGTCCACAAGGCGCCGCCGTCACCGAAGCACGAGACCGCGCCCGCAGCGCGCCGCGGCTACGAGTGGGCGCCCGGATACTGGAACTGGAACGGCCGCAGGTACGCCTGGGTCAAGGGCCACTGGGAGCGCACGCGTCCCGGTTACGCCTACCAGCGGTCCGAATGGGTCCGCGGCAATGATGGCTGGCACCTGGACCGCGGCGGCTGGCGCCACGGCGAGCCAGCGGTCACTGCCAGGGACCGCGATGGCGACGGCGTGCGCAACCGCGACGACCGCCGGCCGGACAACTCGAACCGCCACTAATCGCCGTACGGCATAAGCAAAGGGCTACCTGCATGCAGGTAGCCCTTTTTATTGGCTCATCGCGGATTTCCGGGAAACGTCATTCCCGCGAAGGCGGGAATCCCAGTTCGGTTTCGTGGCCGAGGTCGCAAACTTGGGTTTCGCGGGGCCGCCGAGGCCTGCGCGGGAACGACGGTTTTCACGCTAATCCGAGAAGAACCTTTTTATTTCACGGTACCGTGTTTGTTGGGTGGGCACCCCGTGCCCACGCGGACCGTGGCCCTGCGCATGCGTTCGCGTGGGCAGGGGCTGCCCACCCTACCGGCCTCGCGGCTTTTTATTTCATCGCGGGGTGTTCCGCAGCTTACTTCTTCAGGTCCCAGCCGCCAAACGCGTTCGGCAGTTGGCCAGCCGCGGTGGTCTCGAGGATATCGCCCTTCAGGTTGGTCAGCACTACCGGCAGGTCGTTCCCGCCCAGCTCCAGGATGACCTGGCGGCAGGCGCCGCAGGGTGCGATCGGGCCATCGGTGTCACCGATCACTGCCAGCGTCGTGAAGTCGCCCGGACGGTAGCCGTGCGCCATCGCCGAGAAGAATGCGGTGCGCTCGGCGCAGTTGCACAAGCCGTACGAGGCGTTTTCGATATTACAGCCGCGGAACACGCGCCCGTCCTTGCATTCAAGTGCCGCGCCCACCTGGAACTTCGAGTACGGGGTGTAGGCCAGTTCGCGCGCGGCGCGTGCTTCGTCGATCAGTTTTGCGTATTTCATCTGTTTTCCTTCTTATGGACGAATAGTCCGGTAAATCATCGGCTCGACGGCCGGCCTGGTTGCGGCCAGCTGATAGGCCGCCTGCACTGCGCGCACGGCCTGTTCGGCAGCGGCGTGGGTGCGCGCGTGCACCATCGCCAGCGGCTGCCCGGCGTCGACCTTGTCGCCCAGTTCCACCAAGTCCGTGAGGCCGACCGCGAAGTCGATCGGGTCCTGCGGGCGGATGCGGCCCCCGCCGAGGCTGACCACGGCCAGGCCGAGCGCGCGGCAGTCGGTGGCGCTGGCGTAGCCCGATGCGAGGGCCGGCACCGGCACCACGACTGGGGCTTGTTCGAGGTAGGCGCCGGGGCGGTCCATCAGGTCGGCCGGGCCGCCCAATGCCTTGACCATGCGCGCGAAGCGTTCCGCCGCTTCGCCCGAGTCGAGTCCGGCCTGCAGCCTGGTGCGCGCTTCCTCGTCCGTTTTGGCGAGGCCGGAGATGACCAGCATCTCGGCGCACAGCGCCATCGTCACTTCGTGCAGGCGCGCCGGGCGCGAACGGCCGGCGAGGTAATCGATCGCGAGGCGCACTTCGAGCGCGTTACCGGCCACGGGACCGAGCGACTCGTTCATGCCGGTCAGGATGGCCGAGGTGCGCGTGGGGGCGCCGTTGCCGACGGCGACAATGCTCTCGGCCAGTTCGACCGACTTCTCGTAACTCGGCATGAAGGCGCCGCTGCCGACTTTCACGTCCATCACCAGCGCGTCGAGGCCGGCGGAAAGCTTCTTCGACAGGATCGAGCCGGTGATCATGGCCACCGATTCGACCGTCGCGGTGGTGTCGCGGATGCTGTAGAAACGCTTGTCGGCCGGCGCCAGATGCGCGGTCTGGCCGATGATCGCGACGCCGACTTCCTTCACCACCTTGCGGAACAGCTCAGGGTCGGGGACGGTGCAGTAGCCGGGGATCGAATCGAACTTGTCGAGGGTGCCGCCGGTATGGCCCAGGCCGCGGCCGGAGATCATCGGCACGAAGCCGCCGCAGGCCGCGATCATCGGTCCGAGCATCAGCGAGACCACGTCGCCGACGCCGCCGGTCGAGTGCTTGTCGACCACCGGCCCAGGCAGGTTCAGCGAGCGCCACTCCATCACCTGGCCCGAATCACGCATCGCCAGCGTGAAGGCGACGCGTTCGTCCATCGTCATGTCGTTGAAGTAGACGGCCATCGCGAGCGCCGCGATCTGGCCTTCGGTGACGCTGCCGTCCGGGATGCCGCGCACGAAGAACTGGATCTCTTCCGCAGTCAGGACGCCGCCGTCACGCTTTTTACGGATGATCTCTTGGGGTAAAAACATAGCGTGTTCCGCTTAAAAATTCGAAAAAAATTGTTAACCTCAAAACGTCGTTCCCGCGAAAGCGGGAACCCATACGCCGCGAGCCATCAGGCTCAGTATGGGTTCCCGCTTCCGCGGGAACGACGTGCTTTCTCTAGTGCTGCTCGCTTGCGTTGTGGTGCTTTTAAACGCCGTACGGAATCCAGACGTTTTTGACCTGGCTCGCGTGCTGCAGCACGGTGCGCCCGCACGCTTGCTGCTGGCTGAACCAGTCGCGGCCCTTGCCGCCGCCAACCCAGGTGCGCTTGAGCGATTCTGCCGACAGGCGCTCGACTTCCGCGCAGCCTTCCTTCGACCCGTCGTGGCGCCAGATCGCATCCACGTCCGAGTGCGTCGCCAGCGTGCGCGCCAGTTCGTCGGCGCTGCCGGTCACGATGTTGAGCGCGCCGCCCGGCAGGTCCGAGGTGTCGAGCACCTGGTACAGGTCGGTCGCCGCCAGCGGATGCGCTTCCGACGGCACCGCCACCACGCGGTTACCCAGCGCCAGCGCCGGCGCCACCAGCGAGATAAAGCCCAGCAGCGGGTTCTCGTTCGGGCAGATCACGCCGATCACGCCTACCGGTTCGTTCAGCGCCACCGTAATGCCATGCATCGGCGGCTGGTGCGCCTGGCCGTCGTACTTGTCGGCCCACGCCGCCCAGTAGAACAGGCGCTCGATCGATGCCTGCACTTCGCGTTCCGGGTTCTTCACGCCGGTCATCGCCGCCAGCCGCGCGGCAAATTCGTCGGCGCGCACCGCCAGGTTCTCGGCGATGTAATACAGCACCTGCGCGCGGTTGTGCGCGGTGGCTTTGGCCCAACCCGAGGCCTTGTGCGCCGCTTCGACGGCATTGCGGATGTCCTTGCGGTTGCCCTCGCCGACGTCGGCCAGGAACGCACCGTTGGCGCCGTTGATCGTGCGGCTGTAGGCGCCGTCGGGACGCGCCTGCTTGCCGCCGATGTACAGCTTGGCGGTGCGGTCGACCGCGAACGGGTTGCCCGCTTCGCTCGACTTGACTTTGCCTTTCTCGGCCACCACTGGCGCAGCCGGACGCGCATCTTCGCTAAGGGGCGTCAGGTACTCGTACATGCCTTCCTTGCCGCCTTCGCGGCCATAGCCCGATTCCTTGTAGCCGCCGAAGCCGCAGGCTGCGTCGAACTGGTTGGCGGTGTTGATCCACACCACGCCGGCCTTGATCTGCGGCGCCACGTCGAGCGCCAGGCTGATCGACTCCGACCACACGCAGGCGGCCAGGCCGTAGACCGTGTTGTTCGCCAACTGGACCGCTTCGCCCGGCGTGCGGAAGCTCATCGCCACCAGCACCGGCCCGAAGATTTCGGCCTGCGCGACGGCCGCTGAAGTCGATGCGCCGGTGATCAGCGTCGGCAGGTACCACGAGCCTGCGGCCGGGGTTTCACATGCCGGCTGCCAGATGCTGCAGCCCTCGAGGCGGGCCGCTTCCACCAGGCCGTGGATGCGCTGCTGCTGCACCGGGTCGACCAGCGCGCCGATGTCGTTCGACTTGTCGAGCGGCGAACCGACGCGCAGGTTTTCCATGCGCGCCTTGACCTTGGCGATGAAGCGCTCGTAGACCGATTCCTGCACCAGCAGGCGCGAGCCCGCGCAGCAGACCTGGCCCTGGTTGAACCAGATCGAATCGACCAGGCCTTCGACAGCCGCATCGAGGTCGGCGTCTTCGAACACGATGAAGGGAGATTTTCCGCCCAACTCCAGCGACAGCTTCTTGCCGCTGCCGGCGGTCGCCTTGCGGATCAGGCGGCCCACTTCGGTCGAACCGGTGAAGGCCAGCTTGTCGATGCCCGGGTGGTTGACGATCGCCTCGCCCACGCGGCCGTCGCCGGTGACGATGTTGACCACGCCCGCCGGCACCCCGGCCTGCTGGCAGATCCCGGCGAACAGCAGCGCGGTGAGCGACGTGAATTCGGCCGGCTTGAAGACGATGGTGTTACCGGCGGCCAGCGCGGGCGCCACCTTCCAGGCCAGCATCAGCATCGGGAAGTTCCACGGCACGATCTGCCCAACCACGCCGACGGCGCGGTAGTCGGCGAATTCTTCCGACTGCAGCTGGGCCCAGCCAGCGTGGTGGTAGAAGTGGCGGCTTGCCAGCGGCAGGTCGGCGTCGCGGGTTTCGCGGATCGTCTTGCCGTTGTCGAGGGTTTCCAGCACCGCGAACAGGCGCGCGTGCTTCTGCAGCAGGCGCGCCAGCGCGTACATGATCTTCGCGCGGCCATGGCCGCCGAGCGCGACCCAGCCTGGCTGCGCGCGGCGCGCGGCTTCGACGGCACGGTCGACGTCAGCGCTGGTTGCCTGCGTCACCTGCGCCAGCTCGCTGCCGTCGGCAGGATTGAACGACGCGAAGGTGTCGGCCGCCTCGGTCCACGCGTTATCGATGAACAGGCCAAAACGGCGGCCATGCTGGTCCAGCCACGCTTGCGCTTCTTTGGTGCTCTCGGGTGCGGGGCCGTAGTCCATAGTTTGGAGAATCTCTTTAATTGTTGGCATGACGAATCCGTTCGGTGTTTATGGTTGCGCGTGGCGATGGGCAGCCGAGTAGTTCCCGGTGACGTAATGCTCGATCTGGCGCTCGATGTCGGTCAGCAGGCTCGATGCGCCGATGCGGAACAGGTGCGGCTGCAGCCATTCGTTGCCAAGTTCTTCCTTCATGACGGTCAGGTACTGCAGCGCGGCCTTGGCCGTCGACACGCCGCCGGCCGGCTTGTAGCCGACCATGAAGCCGGTCTGCTCGTAGTACTCGCGGATCGCGCGCACCATCACCAGCGATACCGGAATCGTCGCGTTCACGCCTTCCTTGCCGGTCGAGGTTTTGATGAAGTCGGCGCCGGCCATCATGCACACCCACGAGGCCTTGGCCACGTTATCCAGCGTGACCAGGTCGCCGGTCGCGAGGATCGCCTTCACGTGCGCGTCGCCGCAGGCCTGGCGGTAAGCCACCATCTCGTCGTACAGCGCCTGCCAGTTACCGGTCAGGACGTGCTGGCGCGTGATCACGATATCGATCTCGGTCGCGCCGGCGGCCACGCTCAATTCGATTTCGCGGATCTTGGTTTCCAGGCTCGACAGGCCGGCCGGGAACGCGGTGGACACCGCGGCGATCGGCAGGCGGCCCTGCAGGATCTTGGCCGCGGGCTGGATCATCTCGTGGTACACGCACACCGCGCCGGTGGTCAGGCTCTCGAGGCCCAGCGCCTGCAGCAGGTCGGTGCGCAGCGGGCGCATCGCCTTCATGCACAGCCGCTCGACACGGCCCGGCGTATCGTCACCGCCGAGCGTGGTCAGGTCGATGCACTGGATCGCCTTGACCAGCCACGCGGCCTGGTACTCCTTCTTGACGGTGCGGCGCGCGGCCAGGCTGGCGGCGCGGCGGTCGGCGGCGTTGCGGTTGACCTTGAGCTGGTTGACCCAGCCGAGGTCCAGGCCGACCGCGGTATTACGTTTGAAGTCCAGGTTCTGGGTCATAGCAGTGCAGTTCCGTTGGAGAGTGGTTTGACGCCGAGATGCTTGGCCAGCGTGGCGCCGATATCGGAGAAGGTGTCGGCAGTCGGCAGCTCGCGCGGCGCAATGCCGGGGCCGAAGAAAATCATCGGGATGTGTTCGCGCGTGTGGTCCGAGCCGCCCGCGGTCGGGTCGCAGCCATGGTCGGCGGTGATGACAACCAGGTCGCCGTCCTTCAGTTTGGCCATGAATTCGGGCAGGCGCGCGTCCAGCTCGTGCAGTGCGTTCGAGTAGCCGGCAACGTCGCGGCGGTGGCCGAACAGCATGTCGAAGTCGACGAAATTCACGAACGTGAGCGACTTGTCGCCCGCTTCGCCGGCCACCTCGAGCAGGCGATCGAACAGGGCCATGTTGTCCACGCCCTTCACCAGGCGCGATACGCCCTGGGCCGCGAAGATGTCGCTGATTTTACCGAGCGCGATGACCTCGCCGCCGTCGTTCTTGACGTGGTCGAGCAGCGTCGGCGACGGCGGCGGCACCGCGTAGTCGTGGCGGTTGCTGGTGCGTTTGTAATCGCCGTCCGCGCCGACGAACGGGCGCGCGATCACGCGGCCGATGTTGTACGGCTTGACCAGTTCGTACGCCGCCTCGCACACCTGGTACAGGCGCTCGAGGCCGAAGTGCTCTTCGTGCGCAGCGATCTGCAGCACGGAGTCGGCCGACGTGTAGATGATCGGCTTGCCGGTCTTGACGTGTTCGTCGCCCAGATCATTAATAATAGTGGTGCCCGACGCATGGCAGTTGCCGAGCCAGCCGGCGACACCGGTAATCTCCTGCAGCTTGTCGGTCAGCGCCGAGGGGAACGACGGCACCGTGCGCGGGAAGTAGCCCCAGTCGAACAGCACCGGCACGCCGGCGATCTCCCAGTGGCCGCTCTGGGTGTCCTTGCCGGTCGACTGCTCGCGCGCGACGCCCCAGGCGCCGGTGAAGCCGTCGCGCTGGCTGAAGCCGGCGGCCCACTCGCCGCTGGCCTTGTGCGCGGCGGCAGCCAGGCCGAGGCGCTCGAGGTTCGGCAGCTGCATCGGCCTGCCGGATTCGGCAGCCCAGGCTGCGATGTGGCCGAAGGTGTTGGCGCCTGTGTCGCCGTACTTGCCGGCGTCGGGCAGCGCGCCCAGGCCGAACGAGTCAAGCAGGAGGATGAATGCGCGGGACATGGTGTCGCTCCTAATAGTGGTCAGGCTGGGCGCGGGGTCGCGGCCAGGCGCTCGATGAAAGACTGGATCAGCGTGACCAGGTCCTTGGCGCCGATCGCGGCGTACTTGAGGGTCTGCTCGTGCGACAGCGGGAACGGGGTCAGGCCTTCGGCCAGGTTGGTGACCACCGAGACGCCGGCTACTTTCAGGCCGCAGTGGCGCGCGGCGACGACTTCAGGCACCACCGACATGCCGACCACGTCGGCGCCGAGGGTCTTGAAGGCACGGATTTCGGCGGCGGTTTCGAAGTTCGGACCCGGGCAGGCGAGATACACGCCTTCATGCAGGGTGATGCCCTTGCTCGCGGCGGTTTCCTTGACCAGGTTGCGGATCTCGGCGTCGTAGGCGTTGGCCATGCTGAAGAAGCGCGGGCCGAAGCGCTCGTCGTTCGGGCCGACCATCGGGGTGCCCGGCAGGAAGTTGATATGGTCGGTCAGCGCCACCAGGCTGCCCGCGTCGACCTCGGCACGCAGCGAGCCGGCCGCGTTGGTCACGAACAGCATCTCGCAGCCGAGCAGCTTCATGGTGCGCACGGCGGACGTCATCACGCTCGGGCCGTAGCCTTCGTAGAAGTGGCCGCGGCCCTTCATGCACACCACCGGCACGCCGGCCAGGGTACCCAGTACCAGTTCACCCGCGTGCCCGTGCACGGTGCTGACCGGGAAGCCGGGCAGGTCGTTGTAGCTGATCGATACCGCATCAAGCATCTGCTCGGCCAGCACGCCGAGACCGGAACCGAGGATCATCGCCACGCGCGGCTCGAATCCAGGTTTGCGGGCGCGGATGATGTCGGCGGCTTCGAATGGGGTATTGCTGGACATGGGTCTTCCTTCTTGTTTCGGTGTGTAGAGGCGTATCGGCGCGGGAGGGCTGAGGTATGGCAGGGATCGCAGCAGCGTGCGGGGCCGATATCCGACAGATATTATAACTATGCATTATCGTGGATATGTATGGCAAATACCATTTTTCTTGCCGATTTATATGATGCCGGTATAAATGAAGGTTACTATTTGTAGAGGGGCAGATACGGAACACTTGCCGTCGTTCCCTGCTTTCGCGAGGACGGATTGGTTGACGGGCGTTAAACATATGTCTAATATCATCAAACATTTGTTTTAAAGAACAGCACAGTGACCGACACACCCAAACGGGAACAGTTGTACGAACTGATCCGCGCCAACCCCTTCATCTCGCAACAGGACCTGGCGAGCCGGCTCGGCCTGTCGCGCTCGGCGGTGGCCGGCTACATCGCGGGACTGATCCGCGAGCGCCGGCTGCTCGGGCGCGCCTACGTGCTGCCCGACCGCCGCCCCATCGTGTGCATCGGTGCGGCGAATATCGACCGCAAGCTGCGCCCGGGCGCGCGCCTGCTGATGGGCACCTCGAATCCGGCGCGCCAGGACGAATCGTTCGGCGGCGTGGCACGCAACATCGCCGAAAACCTGGCGCGGCTCGGCGCCCACGTCGGGCTGGTCACGGCGGTCGGCAGCGATGCCGGCGGCGCCGCGCTGCTGGCACATGCCGAGCGCGCCGGCATCGACACGCGCGGTACGCTCAGGCTCGACGACGCATGCAGCGGCACCTACACCGCAGTGCTGGACCAGGACGGCGAAATGGCCGTGGCGCTGGCCGACATGGCGCTGTACGACCAGCTGACACCCGCATTCTTTGCGACCCGCCAGCAGCAGCGCGCCGCCGCCAGCCTGGTCGTGGCCGACCTGAACCTGGCCCGCGACGCTGTCGCGGCGCTGCTCGACGACGCAGTGCGCGACGGCGTGCCGATCGTGGTGGTCGCCGTGTCCGAACCCAAGATGGCGCACCTGCCGCGCGCGCTGCGCGGGCTGCGCCTGCTCATCCTCAACGAGGGCGAGCTGGCCGCGCGCGTCGGCCGCGAACTGCGTACCGCGCCGGAGCTGGCCGCGGCCTGCGACGAAGTGCGGGCACAGGGTGCGCAGGACATCGTCGTCACGCGCGGCGCGCGCGGCGTCATGTACACCACCGCCGGCGGCGTCGGCCAGCTCGAAGCGCCGCGCGTCAAGATCGTCGACGTCACCGGCGCCGGCGACGCCTTCGCCGCCGCAGTCTGCTGGTCGCTCAGCCAGGACGACGGCAACCTTGCCCTCGCCTGCCGCCGCGGCCTGCACCTGTCGGCATTGACGCTCGCGTGCGGCCAGACCGTGTGCCCCGATCTCACGCCGGCGACCTTCGACGATCTTCCCCATCTTATTGACCAGGACTGACCATGCAATCCTTCCTATTGTTTTCCCCCGAAGTGGCCGCCGCGCGCGCAGCCGGCAAGCCGGTCGTGGCGCTCGAATCAACCATCATCTCGCACGGCATGCCCTACCCCCAGAACGTGCACACTGCGCGCGAAGTGGAACAGGTGATCCGCGACGCCGGCGCGGTGCCGGCCACGATCGCGATCATCAAGGGGAAGATCTGCGTTGGCCTGTCCAGCGAACAGCTTGAACTGCTCGGCGCATCAAGCGACGCGATGAAGGTCAGCCGCCGCGACCTGCCCTACGTGCTGTCGCAGGGCCGGCTCGGCGCGACCACCGTTGCGGCCACGATGATCTGTGCGCAGCTCGCGGGCATCGAAGTATTCGTCACCGGCGGCATCGGCGGCGTGCATCGCGGCGCCGAGACCAGCTTCGACATCTCGGCCGACCTGCAGGAACTGGCGCACACCAGCGTGGCGGTCGTGTGCGCGGGCGTGAAATCGATCCTCGACATCGGACTCACGCTCGAATACCTCGAGACCCACGGCGTGCCGGTGGTGAGCGTCGGGCAGCCCGGCTTCCCGGCCTTCTTCACCCGGGAGAGTGGCTTCAAGGCCGACTTCCAGCTCGATACGCCGGAGGAGCAGGCCACCTTCATCCGCACCAAGTGGCAGCTCGGCCTGCGCGGCGGCGTCGTGGTCAGCAATCCGGTGCCGGCCGAATCGGCGATGCCAGGCGAGGAAATCGACCGCATCATCGCGCAGGCGCTGCGCGAAGCGGGGCAGCAAGGCGTCACCGGCAAGGCAGTCACGCCGTTCCTGCTGAACCGCATCAAGCAACTGACCGAGGGCCGCAGCCTCGCCACCAACATCGCGCTGGTCAGGCACAACGCCCTGGTGGGCGCGCGGCTGGCGATGGCGCTGCACGCGCACCCGGCCAGATAACGGGAGCACGCCATGTCGATCGATCTCAAGCAGCTGAAGTACTTCCTGGCCGTGGCCGAAGAAAAGAGCTTCAGCCGCGCCGCCGAGCGGCTGCACATCTCGCAGCCGCCGCTGTCGCAGCAGATCATGAAGCTCGAGAGCGAACTGGGCGTGCGCCTGTTCACGCGCACCACGCGCAGCTTCGAACTGACGGTGGCGGGCAAGGCGCTGATGCTTGAGGCGGCCGAGCTGCTGGCCAGGATGCGCATGACGATCGACACCATTCGCCAGATCGATCGCGGCGAGGTCGGCCGCCTGCGCGTGGGGATCGTGGGTTCGGCGATGTGGGGGCCGATCCCGGGCCTGCTCGAACAGTTCCAGAGCCAGTTCCCGCGCGTGACCTGGACCCTGCACGAGCTGGGGCCGAACGACCAGTACGAGGCGCTGCGCGCCAGGCAGATCGACGTTGGTTTCTGGCGCGAGCCGAAGCTCGACGAGGACGAACTGAAGCACGCCAACCTGCGCCAGGAGCTGTGCTTCCGCGAGAACGTGTGCGTGGCGATCAACCGCAATCACGCGCTGGCCGGCGAGCCGCACATCGAACTGGGGGACATCGCCGGCGAGCCGATGCTCACGCTCCACCTCGACAAATCGGCCGAGCCGCGCTACCTGATCCAGTGCTGCGTCGACGCCGGCTTCCAGCCGACCATCTTCCAGGAGGCGACCGAGCCGCAAACGCTGCTGGCGATGGTGGGCGCGGGGCTCGGTGTGGCGCTGATGCCGGAGACGACCAGCCGCATCGGCTGGCCCGGGGTGACGTTTTTGCCGGTCAAAACCAACCCGCCCTCGGCCAACCTGTACATTACCTACCCCAGCCAGGACGACGCGCCGGTGGTAAGGGCGTTCCTCAAGATCCTGAAACCGGCGGCGGAATAATCCTGCAACCCCTCCGTAGGGTGGGCGGGTTTCCCGCCCACGCGTTCAAACACGGCATCCATCGCCAGTCCGCCTGAACTGAAACGTGCGCTGAACGCGTGGGCGGGAGACCCGCCCACCCTACCGGATGCCGAAGCGCAGGCTCAGTGCGTAGCCCCGCCAACCTCACTGACATCTGCCTCCACCGCCACTGCTACCTCGACCGCCGCCCTCAAGCCGTCAACGATATCCTCCAGCGCCATGCTCGGCGCCCCTTGCTGCGGCAGGTACGGCACGTGAATGAACCCCGCGCGCAGCGGCAGTCCCCGCGTGCGATGCATCAGGCCATAAAACACGTGGTTGCACACGAAGGTGCCGGCCGTCTGCGACACGCCCGCCGCCAGTCCGCGCGCGCGCATCTCGCGCACGATGGCCTTGATCGGCAGCGTCGAAAAATACGCCGCCGGCCCATCCGGCGCAATAGCCGCATCGATCGGCTGCCGGCCGGCGTTGTCGAGGATAGCCGCGTCGTCGACATTGATCGCGATCCGTTCCACCGACAGCTCCGCGCGCCCGCCGGCCTGGCCGACGGCGATCACGACGTCCGGCTTGAGCTCGTCGACCGCTTCCTCCAGCACCTGGTTGGCGACCGCGAACACGCACGGCAGTTGGCGCACCTCCACCACAAAGCCCTCGCCGCGCCACCCTTCCAGTGCGCGCACCGCTTCCCATGCGGGGTTGATGGTGGCTTCGTTGAACGGCTCGAAGCCAGTCAGCAGTACGGTTTTGGTCATGGCTATCGGTTCATCAGGAAGTACAGCAGGAAGATATTCGCCACCAGCAGCGGCAGGGCCGTCGGCAGCTGTACCTTGATCACGGCGTTCCGGTCCGGCAGCTCGAGCAGGGCCGCAGGGACAATATTGAAGTTCGCGGCCATCGGCGTCATCAGGGTTCCGCAATAGGCGCTGAACATGCCGATCGCCGCCATCACCGCCGGGTTGGCGTGGTAGACGCCGACCAGCACCGGGAGCCCGACGCCGCCCGCCACCACTGGAAAGGCGGCGAAGCCGTTGCCCATGACGATAGTGAACAGCGCCATGCCGACGCAGTACACGCTTGCTGCGACAAAGCGCGAATCCATGTTGATGTACGAGGTCGTGATGTGCGCCACCGCCTTGCCGACACCCACCTCGGCGAACAGCAGGCCAAGCACCGCCAGCAGGTGCGGCAGCACCAGCGCC
>JBJMVW010000050.1:0-2113 GCA_045810465.1 Massilia sp.
GCGCAAACTGCTGCTGGTCGACGAACCGACCAAGGGCCTTGCGCCCGCCATCGTGCAAAGCCTGATGGCCGCCTTCCGCGAACTGAAGGAGCTCGACACCACCGTGCTGCTGGTCGAGCAGAACTTCAATTTCGTGAAGACGCTGGGCGATCTTGTGAACGTCATGGACGACGGCCGCGTGGTGCACGCGGGCCTGATGCGCGACCTGGCCGAGGACGAACAGCTGCAGCAACGGCTGCTCGGCCTGTCGCTCGACTCCCACCAATAGGATACCTGCCGTGAGTGCTTCCCTCCCCCTCGCCAGGCCTGATGCCCCGCTGCCCGCGGCACCGCGCGACATCGCGCCGCTGCTGCTGGTGCCCGCGCTGGTGCTGGCCATGCTGCCGCTGGTCGGCAGCTTTCCCACCTGGGTCACCTTGACCGTCGCCGGCCTCGCGATGGGCATGATGATCTTTATTATGGCCAGCGGCCTGACGCTGGTGTTCGGCCTGATGAACGTTCTGAACTTCGGCCACGGCGCCTTTGTGTCGGTCGGCGCGTTCGCCGCCACCATGGTGCTGCTGCCGATGCGCGGCTGGCTCGAGGCCGAGTCGCTGCTCGCCAACCTCGGCGTGCTGGGCCTGGCGCTGCTGGTCGCGATGCTGGTGACCGCGCTGATCGGGTGGGCGTTCGAGCGCATCATCATCATGCCGGTCTACGGCCAGCACCTGAAACAGATCCTGGTCACGATGGGCGGCATGATCGTCTCGGAACAGCTGATCAACGTGATCTGGGGCGCCGAACAGGTGCCGCTGCCGCTGCCCACCACGCTGCGCGGCGCGATCCTGCTGGGCGACGCCGCGATCGAGAAGTACCGGCTGGTCGCGGTGGTGGTCGGCCTTGGCGTGTTCGCCGCGATGTTCCTGGTCCTGAACCGCACCAAGATCGGCCTCCTGATCCGGGCCGGCGTCGAGAACGGCGAAATGGTCGAAAGCCTGGGTTACCGCATCCGCCGCCTGTTCGTGGCGGTGTTCGCGGCCGGCTCCGCGCTGGCCGGCCTGGGCGGCGTGATGTGGGGCCTGTACAAGGAAACGCTGACGGCCTCGATGGGCAGCGAGATCATGGTCATGATCTTCGTCGTCATCATCATCGGCGGGCTCGGGTCGGTCGGCGGCTGCTTCATTGGCGCGCTCCTGATGGCGCTGGTCGCCAACTACGCCGGCTTCCTGGCGCCGAAACTGGCGCTGGTCTCGAACATCATCCTGATGATCGCGATCCTGCTGTGGCGCCCGGCCGGGCTGTATTCGAAATCGAGGCACTGAACGACATGCTGAACCGACTCTTATCAAGCGACCTGCCGCGCAGCCGCATCCTGTCCGCGCTGCTGCTCCTGATCCTCCTCGCCCTGGCGCTGGCGCCGTTCCTGACCAGCGGCGCGCGGCCGCTCAACACCGCCGCCACGATCTGCGTCTACATCGTGCTGGTCGCCTCCTACGACCTGCTGCTCGGGTACACCGGCATCGTCTCGTTCGCGCACACGATGTTCTACGGGATCGGCGCCTACGGCATCGGCCTGGGCCTGGCCAGCGTCGACACCCCGACCTGGGGCGCGGCGCTGGCCGGCCTCGCGTGCGCGCTGGCGCTCGCGCTGGTGCTCGCGCTGGTGGTGGGCCTGTTCGCGCTGCGCGTGCGCGCGATCTTCTACGCGATGATCACGCTTGCGGTGGCGTCGTCGTTCGCGGTGCTGGCCTCGCAGCTGTCCGACTTCACCGGCGGCGAGGACGGCAAGACCTTCAGCGTGCCGGACCTGCTCTCGCCGGGCTTTAAACTGGTCGAGAACGAGGTGTTCGGGCGTTCGATCGACGGCAAGCTGATTACCTACTACATCGTGTTCTTCGGCTGCCTGCTGCTGTTCCTGTTCCTGCTGCGGCTGGTGAATTCGCCGTTCGGCCGGGTGCTGCAGGCGATCCGCGAAAACGAGTTCCGCGCCGAGGCGCTGGGCTACCGCACGATGGTGTACCGGATCTGGGCCAACTGCCTGGCCGCGCTGGTGGCGGCGCTGGCCGGCGCGCTGATGGCGCTGTGGCTGCGCTACGTCGGCCCCAAGACCACGCTCGGCTTCGAGGTGATGACC
>JBJMVW010000051.1:0-3258 GCA_045810465.1 Massilia sp.
GGTCATCACCTCGAAGCCGAGCGTGGTCTTGGGGCCGACGTAGCGCAGCCACAGCGCCATCAGCGCGCCGGCCAGCGCCGCCACCAGCGCGGCCAGGCAGTTGGCCCAGATCCGGTACACCATCGTGCGGTAGCCCAGCGCCTCGGCGCGGAACTCGTTCTCGCGGATCGCCTGCAGCACGCGGCCGAACGGCGAATTCACCAGCCGCAGCAGGAACAGGAACAGCAGCAGGCAGCCGGCGAACACGATGTAATAGGTGATGACCTTGCCGTCGATCGCGCGTCCGAACACCTCGTGCTCGACCAGCCTGAAGCCGGGCGAGAGCAGCTCCGGCACGCTGAAGGTCTTGCCATCCTCGCCGCCGGTGAAGTCCGACAGCTGCGAGGCCAGCACCGCAAACGACGAGGCCACCGCCAGCGTGATCATGGCGTAGAAAAGCGCCCGCACGCGCAGCGCGAACAGGCCCACCACCAGCGCGAGCACGAGCGCAAGCGCCAGCGCGCAGGCGAGGCCGGTCAGGGCCGCGCCCCAGGTCGGCTGGTCGACGCTGCCAAGGCCGAGGCCAATGCCGTAGGCGCCGATCCCGTAGAACATCGTGTGCGCGAACGAGACGATGCCGGTGTACCCGAGCAGCAGGTCGTAGGAGGCGACCAGCACGATGTAGACGCAGATGGTGGCGGCGGTGTTGAGCGGACGCGCGCCGCTGGCCAGGAACGGCGCGAACGCCAGCCCGGCAAGGATCAGCAGCAGCACGCCGGACAACAGGCGGCTGCGCGGCAGGTCGGCGGAGAGGAGTCGGTTCAGCATGCGATCAGTTCCTCGATTTCGAATACAGCCCGGCGGGACGCCACAACAGGATCCCGATCATCACGATGATGTTCGAGACCAGCGCGAGCTTGGGCGCCAGGAAGCCGGCGTAGTTGGCCACGAGCGCGATCAGCAGCGCGCCGATGAAGCAGCCGCCGACCGATCCGAGCCCGCCGATGATGATGACGACGAAGAGCATGACCACGACTTCACTGCCCATCGACGCCGACAGCGTTTCCTTGTACAGGCCCCACATCACGCCGCCGAGGCCTGCCAACGCGGAGCCGGCCGCGAACACGCCCACGAACAGGCGGCGGATGCGGTAGCCCAGGCTTTCGACCATTTCGCCGTTCTCGACGCCGGCGCGGATCAAGAGGCCGATCTTGGTGCGGTTCAGGACCAGGAACATCGCGACGAACACGCTCAGGCCGACCACGACCGCGACCAGACGGTACTTCTCGATGGCGGCGTCGCCGAGCAGGATCGCGCCGCGCAGCGCGCTTGGCAGCGGCAGCGGCACCTGTTCGGCGCCCCAGATCACGTTGATCAGCTGTTCGGACACGATCATGCCGCCCATCGTGACCAGGATCTGCTTCAGGTGCTGGCCGTAGACCGGCATGATGATGACGCGTTCGAACGCCCATCCGATCAACCCGGTGACGAGCATCGCGACCAGCAGTGCGAGGCCCAGCACGCCGAGGTTGGCGGCCAGCGAATCGGCCTCGAGCCAGCCGCGCATCGGCAGCAGCACCATGGTCGCGGCGAAGGCGCCGACCGAGACGAAGGCGCCGTGGCCGAAGTTGAGCACGTTCATCAGGCCGAACACCAGCGTCAGGCCGCTGGCCATAATGAAGATCATCATGCCCATCGCCAGGCCGGCGACCGTCAATGTGACCCAGGTGGGGAAGCTGCCGACCAGCGGCAGCATGGCCAGCGCCAGCACCGGCACCAGCAGCAGCGGCGCGATGTCGCGCGGCGCGGCGGGGAGCGGGGCCTCAGGCTTGGCGAGGGGAAGGGAAGCACTCACGGTATCAATCCTATTGGTGGGAGTCGAGCGACAGGCCGAGCAGCCGTTGCTGCAGCTGGTCGTCCGCGGCCAGGTCGCGCATCAGGCCCGCATGCACCACGCGGCCGTCGTCCATCACGTTCACACGGTCGCCCAGCGTCCTGACGAAGTTGAAGTTCTGCTCGACCAGCAGGATGGTGGTGTCGAGCGCTTTCAGTTCGCGGAAGGCGGCCATCAGGCTTTGCACGATGGCGGGCGCCAGGCCCTTGGTCGGCTCGTCGACCAGCAGCAGCTTGCGTGGTTCGACGATCGCGCGCGCGATCGCGACCATCTGCTTCTGGCCGCCCGAGAGGTTCCCGGCGGGGTAATTCCAGAACTTTTTCAAGGCCGGAAAAAAGCCGCAGATCCAGTCGACGCGGGCGCTGTCGAGCGGGCCGCTGCGCGCGGCGAGGTACAGGTTCTCGCGCACCGTCAGCTCGGAAAACACGGCCATGCTTTCGGGGACGTAGGCGATGCCGGCGCGCGCGATGTCGGGCGTGGCCAGCTTCGTGATGTCGTGGCCGTCGAAGCGGATGCTGCCGGCGCTGGCGCGCCACAGGCCCATGATGGTGCGCAGGGTCGTGGTCTTGCCGGCGCCGTTCCGGCCCAGCAGGACCGACAGGCCGCCGCGCGGCACCACCAGGTCGACGCCCTGCAGGATGTGGTATTGGCCGATGTGGGTGTGGACCCCCGACAGGGTCAGGAGGGGCTCAAGTGCTGGCTCAGGCGGGTTCGGGCGTTCCAAGGTAGGCTTCCTGTACGATCTTCGATTGCATGACTTCGGCCGGCTTGCCGTCCGCGACCAGCGTGCCGTTGTGGAGCACGACGATGCGGTCGGCCAGCGAGCGCACCACGTCCATCTTGTGCTCGACCAGCAGCACGGTCTTGTTTCGTTCGGCCTTGACCTGGTGGATCAGGTCGAGCACCACCGGTACTTCGTCCACGCTCATGCCGGCGGTCGGTTCGTCGAACATCATGATCATGGGTTCGAGCGCGAGCAGGATCGCCACTTCCAGCTTGCGCTGGTCGCCGTGCGACAGGGTCGCGACGCGCGCATCGCGGCGGCCTGCCAGCGACACGCGCTCGAGGTAATGCTCGGCGCGCGCCAGCAGCTCTTTGTGGCCGGACCACACCGACACCATGTTCAGGCCGATCCGCGCACGTCCCTGCACCGCGAGGCGCACGTTCTCCAGCACGCTCAGGTTGGGGAACAGGTTGGTCAGCTGGAAGGCACGGCCGATGCCGAGCTGGGTGCGTTTGGCCGGGCCGGCGCGCGTGATGTCGACGCCGCCCAGGTGGACGCTGCCCGAACTGGCCGGCAGCTGGCCCGAGACCAGGTTGAAGTAGGTGGTCTTGCCGGCGCCGTCGTGGCGGCGCTGCAGAAGGCCGGCAGCGGCGACACCGAA
>JBJMVW010000052.1:0-2632 GCA_045810465.1 Massilia sp.
CGAATTCGACATGGACCTCATCACCACGGCGCCAACGGTGATCTACGAGGTCCTGCAGCGCGACGGCACCACGATCACCGTCGAGAATCCGGCGAAGATGCCGGAGCCGCCGAAGATCGAGGAAGTGCGCGAACCGATCGTCACCGTCAACCTCTACATGCCGCAAGAGTACGTCGGCTCGGTGATCACCCTGTGCATCGGCAAGCGCGGCGTGCAGATCAACATGAGCTACCACGGCAAGCAGGTCCAGCTGACCTATGAAATGCCGATGGCCGAGATCGTGCTCGACTTCTTCGACCGGCTGAAGTCGACCTCGCGCGGCTATGCGTCGATGGACTACGAGTTCAAGGAAAACCGCGCCGCGGATGTGGTCAAGGTGGACATGCTGATCAACAGCGAGAAGGTGGACGCGCTGGCGATCATCGTGCACCGCGCCAACGCTCCGTACCGCGGACGCCAGGTGGCGGCCAAAATGCGCGAACTGATTCCGCGCCAGATGTTCGACGTGGCGATCCAGGCCGCGATCGGCGCGACCATCATCTCGCGCGAGAACGTCAAGGCAATGCGCAAGAATGTGCTCGCCAAGTGTTACGGCGGCGACATCTCGCGTAAGAAGAAACTGCTCGAAAAACAAAAAGCCGGCAAGAAGCGCATGAAGCAGGTGGGGTCGGTCGAGATCCCGCAAGAAGCCTTCCTGGCGATCCTACAAGTGGAAGATAAATGAACCTGCAACCGATCCTTGGAAATTTTGCGCTGATCCTGTTCGTGGCGACGGTGATCACCGGCGTTATCTGGTTCCTCGACCTGCTCGTGTTCTCGCGGCAGCGGCGCGCCGCGGCCAACGCCGCGCTGGCCGAGTACGACGCCCGCAATGCAAAGCTGACCGCCGACGGCATCAAGGCCGACCACAACGACCACAACCGCGCGGCACTGGAAGCGGGCATCCTGCGCCAGCCGACCTGGATCGAGTATTCGGGCAGCTTCTTCCCGGTGATCGCGCTGGTGTTCGTGCTGCGCTCGTTCCTGTGGGAGCCGTTCAAGATCCCGTCGTCGTCGATGGTGCCGACCCTGCTGGTGGGCGACCTGATCCTGGTGAACAAGTACGCCTACGGCATCCGCCTGCCGATCATCAACCAGAAGATCATCAACATCAGCGACCCGCAGCGCGGCGATGTGATGGTGTTCAAATACCCGAAGGACATGAGCCAGGATTACATCAAGCGCGTGATCGGGGTCCCGGGTGATAAAATCAGCTACGAAAACAAACGTCTGACGGTCAATGGCAAGCCGGTCGATTACCAGCCGATGGACGATTACCTGGACAATGAGCACCCGGTCTACTACAAGCAGTTGCTGGAAAAGTTGCCAAACGGTTCACATCGAATCCTGAACGACGATTCCAAGCGACCGTTCGACCTGGGTGGCGTGGATAATTTCCCGCATCATGAAAATTGTGTCTATTCGTACGACAAATTTACCTGTATCGTACCGGAAGGCAATTATTTCATGATGGGTGACAACCGCGACAATAGCGCCGATAGCCGCTATTGGGGCTTCGTCCCCGATAAGAATATCGTCGGTAAGGCGTTCTTGGTTTGGATGAACTTCAGCAATCCGAAGCGCATCGGCGGCATCCACTAAGTCCAGGAGAAACAGATGCAAAAAGGATCGCAGCGCGTACTCAACGACCAGCGCGGGGTGTCGCTATCGGGCTTGATTTTCGTACTTGTGATCATCGGCGCGCTCGCCCTGCTGGCGATCAAGCTGCTGCCGGCCTGGGCCGAGTACGGCGCTGCGAAAGACGCGATCGTCAAGGCCAAGGGCACCGGCGGCGGCGTGGCCGAGATGAAAACATCGTTTTCCAAGAACGCGGAGATCAACAACATCAGTTCGATCAGTTCGAAAGACCTGGTGTTCAGCAAGGACAGCGGCGAGACCGAAATCAGCTTCGCCTACGAGAAGCGGGTACCGCTGGCCGGCAACGTCAGCCTGGTGATCGATTATTCGGCCACCACCGACAAGAGTGGCGTCGTGGCGGCGAAGACGGCAAGCGCGCAATAGAGCCGTCAATAAGCTGTACAGAATAAGAATATTGCCGGCGCAGCCGGCCTGGCCCCGGCCATACTACGAAACCGATAATGAATCTCCAGTTATTGCAAACTCGGCTAGGTTACACGTTCAAGGATGCTGGCCTGTTGCAGCAAGCCTTGACGCACCGTAGCCACAGCAGTCTGCATAACGAGCGTCTCGAATTCCTCGGCGATTCGATCCTGAACTGCGTGGTCGCATCGGTGCTGTACGACCGCTTCACCACGCTCGACGAGGGCGACCTGTCGCGCTTGCGCGCCAACCTGGTCAAGCAGCAATCGCTGTACGAGATCGCGCAAAAGCTGGAGCTGTCGCAGTTCCTGCGGCTGGGCGAGGGCGAACTGAAGTCGGGCGGGTTCCGCCGCCCCTCGATCCTGGCCGACACGCTCGAAGCACTGCTTGGCGCGATCTATCTCGACGGCGGCTTCGATGCCGCGCGCAACGTGATCCGCGCCTTCTACATTCCGCTGCTCGACACGGTCGACCCGCGCACCCTCGGCAAGGACGCCAAGACGCTGCTGCAGGAATTTTTGCAGAGCAAGAA
>JBJMVW010000053.1:0-17315 GCA_045810465.1 Massilia sp.
AAAAAGTTGCTTTTTGGAATTATTATGGTCGTTATTCGTTTAGCTCGTGGAGGCGCCAAGAAGCGCCCGTTCTTCAACATCGTTGCAACCGACTCGCGTAACCGTCGCGACGGCCGCTTCATCGAGCGCATCGGCTTCTACAACCCGATGGCCGCTGGCGCCGAAGTTGGCCTGCGCATCGCTGCAGACCGCCTGGCTCACTGGCAAGGCGTTGGCGCACAACTGTCGCCGACCGTTGCTCGCCTGGTCGCTTCGCAAAAGGCTGCAGCTTAAGTAAGGTTTTACCGGTTTGAGCGATTCGGCAGCATCCGGGGTGCAAGTCCCCGACGACCTGATGCAGGTCGGGCACGTACCCGGTGCCTACGGCATCAAGGGTGGTATCCGCGTTACGCCGTATTCGTCGGATGCGGACGCGCTGCTGAGCGTGAAAACCTGGTGGCTCGACAAACCGAGCCTGCGGCCCGTCGAAGTGCGGACCGCCAAGATGCACAGCGGCGACGTGGTCGCCACCTTGGTCGATGTGACCGAACGCGAGGCGGCCGAAGCGCTCAAGGGCGCGGCCGTGTTCGTATCGCGCCGCGCGTTCCCCGAACTGCCGGCCGACGAGTACTACTGGACCGACCTGATCGGGCTGGATACGGTGAACCTGCAGGGCGAAGCCCTTGGCAAGGTCATCGACATGATGAGCAACGGCGCGCAATCGATCCTGCGCATCGCCCCGGTTCCCGATCAGGCGGCCGGCGAGGTGGACCAGAAGGCGCCCGAGCGCCTGATCCCGTTTGTGGATCAGTTCGTCAAGACGGTCGATCTGGCAGCAAAGACAATTACGGTGGACTGGGGCCTGGATTATTAATGGGCTCACTAAGCGGTCCCCATTGAGACGAGGTCCCGATGCAGTTTGACGTCGTGAGCTTGTTTCCCGAGATGTTTGCCGCGTTGACGCAGTCGGGCGTGACCCGCCGCGCCTTCGAGCAGAAACGGTGGAACCTGTCGACCTGGAATCCGCGCGATTTCACGACCGACCGCCATCGCACGGTGGACGACCGCCCGTACGGCGGCGGCCCCGGCATGGTGATGCTGGCCAGGCCGCTCGAGGCAACGATCAAGGCGGCGAAGCAGCGCCAGGTCGAGATGGGCCTGCCCGCACCGCGCGTCGTGTTCATGTCGCCGCAAGGCAAAGCATTGACGCACGAGCGCGTGATGGCGCTCAAGGACGAGCCTGGCCTGGTGTTGCTGTGCGGGCGCTACGAAGCGGTCGACCAGCGCCTGCTGGACCGGATGGTGGACGAGGAAATCTCGCTCGGCGACTTCGTGCTGTCCGGCGGCGAACTGCCGGCGATGGCGCTGATGGATGCGGTGGTGCGGCAATTGCCCGGTGTGCTGGGCGACGACGCCTCGGCGGTCGAAGACAGTTTCGTCAACGGCCTGCTCGATTCGCCGCACTACACGCGTCCGGAAGTGTACGAAGATGTGCCGGTGCCGCCGGTCCTGTTGAATGGCAACCACGCCGAGATCATGAAGTGGCGCCGCCAGCGCATGCTGGAGGCGACCGCGACCAAACGGCCCGACCTGCTGGACAAGGCGCGCCGCGCCGGCCAGCTGACCGCTGCCGATGAAAAGTTTTTGGCAGGTTTCGTAAAACCTGTGTTGTAAGCACCAACCGGTGCAAAACCGCGGGCATGTTGCCCTTGGTTTAACCCCATCCTCTACTGGGCGAAGGTAGCGCCAGCAAGATGGTTCATGGAGTCATAAAAATGGATCTGATCCAGCAACTCGAGCAAGAAGAGATTGCGCGCCTCGGCCGCAACATCCCTGAATTCGCACCTGGCGATACCGTTATCGTCAACGTCAACGTGGTCGAAGGCAACCGCAAGCGCGCCCAGGCATACGAAGGCGTCGTCATCTCGCGTCGTAACCGCGGCCTGAACTCGAACTTCATCGTTCGCAAGATCTCGTCGGGCGAAGGCGTCGAGCGTACGTTCCAGCTGTATTCGCCGCTGATCGCTTCGATCGAAGTGAAGCGCCGCGGTGACGTACGTCGTGCGAAGCTCTACTACCTGCGTGAGCGTTCGGGCAAATCGGCACGTATCAAAGAGAAACTGCCAAACCGCCGCGCCGCAACTGCTGCTGCTAAGTAATAGCGTCTGCATTGTGAAAAAGGCATCCTTGATCGGGTGCCTTTTTCTTTTTAGAGCTGGAGAAACGTTTGGCAAAAGTTTCATTCGATCCACAATTACTGCCGGTCGACGCCGTCGCCGGCGAGGCGGCGCTGCCGCCTGAACGGCTGGGCGCCGATTGGCTGCGCACGCGTTTTGCCGAGTCGCGCGCGTGGCAGCCCGAAAAGCCGGACGAATCGCTGGGGCGCAAATACCATGTCCTGAAACGTGCCGCCGTGCTGGTGCCGATTGTCCAGCGCCCGGACGGCCTGACAATGCTGCTGACGCAGCGCACCGAGCACCTGACCAACCACGCCGGCCAGGTCAGCTTTCCTGGGGGCCGCGCGGAGGAACTCGATTCCTCGCCGATTGAAACGGCCTTGCGCGAAACCGAGGAAGAGATCGGCCTGCACCGCCGCCACGTCGAGATCGTTGGTGTGCTGCCCGATTACGTGACCGGCACCGGCTACCGCGTGACGCCGGTGGTCGGCCTGGTCAAGCCGCCGTTCGAACTGGCCGCCGACCCCAACGAGGTCGCGGAGATATTCGAAGTCCCGCTGGCGTTCCTGATGGATGGCGCCAACCACCAGCGCATGTCGATCGACTTGCCCGAAGGGGCAGGGCGGCGCAGCTTCTACGCGATGCCGTACGAGCGCTATTTCATCTGGGGGGCCACCGCGGGCATGCTGCGCAACCTGTTTCATTTCCTGCGCGCTTGAGGCCAGCTGCGCGGTACTTGGGTTCCCGCCTGCGCGGGAACGACGTGCTAACTTTGACACGTCGTCCCCGCGCAGGCGGTGACCCAAGTTCGCTGGAACGATCTGCTTGAGCGCCCACGTCGTCCCCGCGCGGGCGGGGACCCAAGCTCGCATCCCCACTAAAAACATTTGCTTACCTTCCCCGATTTGATTCCTGTCGCCCTCTGCGTTATCGTTACGGGCAATACGATGTTGCCTAAAACAAAAAAGGACGTTTGATGACATTTTTTTCCATTCTGTGCGCGCTGCTGATCGAGCAATTGAAGCCCCTGCGTGCAGATAACCAGATTTACGGCGCCATCAAGCGGTTCGCGATGCGCATCGAAGGCTGGTTCAACGCCGGCGACCCTGGCAACGGCCGGCTGGGCTGGATCCTGATGGTGGGCGCGCTGATGCTGCCCACCGCTGTCATCTACGGCGTGCTGCTGCACTACAACCTGGTGTTCCTCGCGTTCGGCTGGAACGTCCTGATCGTCTACCTGACGCTCGGTTTCCGCCACTACAGCCACTATTTCACCTCGATCCAGCTGGCCCTCAACACCGGTGACGAGGCTGCCGCGCGCGCGCTGCTGGCCGAGTGGACCAGGCTCGACACCGTCGGCATGGATAGCACCGAGATCGCCCGTATCGCCGTCGAAAAGTCGCTGGTGACCACCCACCGCAATGTGTTCGGCGTGTTTTTCTGGTTCCTGATGCCGCTCGGCCCGGCGTGCGCGGTGATGTATCGCCTCGCCGAATACCTGGCGCGCGCCTGGAACGAGCCCGACCACATGCGCAACGAGGCCTTCGGCCGGTTCGCCGCGCGCGCCTTTTACTGGATCGACTGGATCCCGGTGCGGCTGACCGCGGTCGCGTTTGCCGTCGTCGGCAATTTCGAGGACGCGATCTACGCCTGGCGCAACTTCGCCAACCGCTGGGCCGATGAGTCGAAGGGCATCATCCTGGCCGCTGGCGGCGGCGCCATGGGCGTGCGCCTGGGCACCCCGGCCGAAAACGCACCGCAACTGTTGCCGGCCGATGCCGCCACGGTCGATTTGTCCGACAGCGAAGCCGACGTGTTGCCCGGCGAAGAGCCTAACGTGCGCGCACTGCAAAGCACCGTGGGACTTGTCTGGCGCGCGCTGCTACTATGGATGATGCTGTTGCTGCTGCTGTCGGGCGCCGTGTGGCTGGGATGACGGGTGTGGCGACTTTGGCCTCGTCCGCAGGTCTTCTATAAGATATAATACCTGCCGTTGTCTCCTCCACGCAGCATTCTTGTTTTACAAGCAGCACTATGGCCGAGTTACCGCAAACCAGGAAAGAACTCGCCGACGAGTTTTTCATTCTAGGCGTTACGAACAAAGGCAGGCAGTTCCGCCCGAGCGACTGGGCAGAGCGCCTGTGCGGCGTGATGTCCTGCTTTCGTCCGGAAGGCAGCGGCGGACCAAATGCCCACCTGAAATTCTCGCCGTACGTGCACCCCACGGTGGTGAATGGCGTCAAGGCGGTTGTTGTCAATAATGCACTGCAAAAGGTCGAGCCGCTGGCCTGGCACTTCGTTGTCAACTTCGCCAAAGACAACGACCTGCAGGTGATCGATGCCTGCTTCGTCCCGCCGCCCGGCGAATCCAAGCCTTAAGCTTCCCTTAGTTCCCATAGCATGCGCGGCAATAAGGCCGTGCAGTCTGCTACCATCCCCAGAATCACCCGCCGTCGTTTCCGCGAAAGCGGGAACCCATGCTGACGCGATGACCACGCGACGTATGGGTTCCCGCCTGCGCGGGAACGACGTGCTTATGCTAACGAAGGGATCTGATGAGTTTCATGAGCTTAGTGCGCGGCTTCGTCGCGCCAATTTTGGCCGGCCTGGCCTTCGTCATGGCCGCCCCGGCCTGGGCCGCGCTGCCCAAGGGCGTGGTGCAGGGCCCCTCGGTCGAAGGCATCACCGAGTACCGCCTGCCGAACGGCCTCAAAGTGCTGCTGTTCCCGGACGCCTCGCGCCCGACGATCACCGTCAATGTCACCTACCTGGTCGGTTCGCGCCATGAGAACTATGGCGAGACCGGCATGGCCCACCTGCTCGAACACCTGATGTTCAAGGGCTCGGCGAAGAACCCGGACATCACCCAGCAGTTCTCCGACCGCGGCATGGACTTCAACGGCACCACCTCGCTCGACCGTACCAATTACTACGAGGTGTTCCAGGCCGCGAACCATGGGTCGGGCACCGGCAACCTGCAGTGGGCGCTGCAGATGGAAGCCGACCGCATGACCCATTCGTTCATCTCGAAAAAGGACCTCGACTCCGAGATGACGGTCGTGCGCAACGAATACGAGAACGGCGAGAACTCCCCCAGCAACGTGCTGATGAAGCGCATGCAGAGCATCGCCTACGACTGGCATGCCTACGGCCGCGCGACGATCGGTAACAAGAGCGACATCGAGAATGTCAGGATCGATAACCTGCAGGCCTTTTACCGCACCTGGTACCAGCCCGACAACGCGGTCCTGCTGGTGGCCGGCAAGTTCGACCCCGATGCCGCGCTCGGCACCATCAGCCGCGTGTTCGGCGCGATTCCCAAACCGAAGCGCAAGCTGCCGCAGTTCTGGACCGTGGAGCCGACCCAGGACGGCGAACGCAGCTTCGCGGTGCGGCGCCACGGCGACGTGCAGATGATCGCCCTCAGCTACAAGGTGCCATCGGCGCTGCACGACGACAGCGACGTGCTCAGCTTCGCCTCCAGCATCCTGGGCGACGTGCCCACCGGCCGCCTGCACAAGCTGCTGGTCGAATCGGGCATGGCGAGCCAGGTGTTCGCTTACGGCCAGACCGGCTACGCGCCCGGCCTGCAGTACTTCGGTGCGGTGGTGCAGAAGGGCGCGCCGCTCGAGCCGGTGCGCGAAGCGTTGACGCGCGCGGTCGAGGAGTTCGCCAAACACCCGCCCACGAAAGAAGAGATGGAGCGCGTGCGCCGCGCCTACCTGAACGACATCGACCGCAGCCTGAACGATCCGCAGCGCGTCGGCGTCGCGCTGTCCGAAGTGATCGCGCTGGGCGACTGGCGCCTGTTCTTCGTGGGCCGCGACCGTGTGAAGACGATCACCGCCGACGAAGTGGCGGCGGCGTCGGCGCGCTACTTCAAGCGCGACAACCGCGTCACCGGCACCTTCATCCCGGACGAAACGCCGCAGCGCGCCGTGGTGCCGCCGGCGCCGAGCCTCGAGAGCCTGCTCAAGGACTTCAAGCCGAGCGAGTCGAAGCTGGTCGCCGAGGAGTTCGAGCCGAGCCAGGAAAACATCATGAAGCGCACCACGCTGACCACCGCCGGCGGGGTCAAGCTCGCGCTGCTGCCCAAGAAGAACCGCGGCGAGGCGGTCTCGGTCGACCTGCGCCAGCACATCGGCGACGAGAAGAACATGTTCGACAAGGGCGCCGTGCCAGGGCTGGCGGCGGCCATGCTGATGCGCGGGACCAGCAAATACAGCCGGGTCGAGCTGGCCGACGCGTTCGACAAGCTGCGTATCTCGGGCAGCCTGACCCACTTCGAGACCACCCGCGAAAACCTGCCGGACGCCTTGCGCCTGGTCGCGCACGTGATGAAGGAAGCGAACTTCCCGGCCGCCGAATTCGAGCAGTTGCGCCAGCAGACGCTGGTCGGGTTGGAGGCCAGCCGGGCCGAGCCGCAGTCAGTCGCCTCGCGCGCGCTGGCCGAGCACTTCAACATCTACCCGAGGGGCGACGTGCGCTACGAGACCAGCCTGGAAGAGGACATCGCCGACGTCAAGCGCGCCACGCTGGACCAGTTGAAGGCGTTCCACCGCGACTACTACGGCACCAATCCGGCCGAGATGGCGATCGTCGGCGACTTCGATGCGGCCGCGATTGCACCGCTGGTGGACGAGCTGTTCGGCCGCTGGAAAGCGCCGGCCCACGTCGCGCCGATCCTGCGCCGCCATGCCGACGTCGCGCCGGTGCAAAAGACCCTCGACACGCCGGACAAGGAAAACGGCTTCTACGCCGCGCGCATGAACCTCGACCTGAACGTCGAGGACCCGGACTACCCGGCGCTGATGCTGGCCAACTACATCTTCGGCGAAGGCGGCCTCAAGTCGCGGCTGATGGAACGGATTCGCCAGAAGGATGGTCTGTCCTACGGAGGCGGCTCGCAACTGGCGGCCGGCGACCTCGACCGGGCCGGCATGTTCGCCGTCAGCGCAATTGCCGCGCCGCAGAACCTGCGCCGGCTCGACAAGGCCGTGCGCGACGAGTTGGCGCGCGCGCTCAAGGACGGCTTTACCGCGGCCGAGCTGGCCGGCGCCAAGTCCGGGCTGATGCAGCAGCGCATCCAGAACCGGGCGGACGAC
Organism: Massilia sp.; assembly: GCA_045810465.1. Classification (GTDB taxonomy): domain Bacteria; phylum Pseudomonadota; class Gammaproteobacteria; order Burkholderiales; family Burkholderiaceae_D; genus Telluria. The sequence continues at coordinate 7,262 of JBJMVW010000053.1, forward strand.
AGCGTGGTCGCCGCGGGCTGGACTTCGTACCTCTACCGCGGGCGCACTTTCGAGTGGTCGCGCCAGTTCGAAAGCAAGATGATGGCGGCAACGCTGCAACAGGTAAATACGGCATTCCGCAAGGCGATCGACCCGTCCCGGCTGTCCGTGGTGATGGCGGGCGACCACGAAAAGGCGGCCCCCACTCCCTGAAAACCAACGCTTGAGCCGCCCGAAGTTTGATTGATGTTCTTTACAGCGCTATTATGTTGCCTTTATGCAGTAAACGTTGCGCCAAGTAATGGTAAGGAGTGCATCATGAAGGGCATAGGCAAGCAGCAGCCGAACGCGATTTCGTTCGCCGGCAAGGTAGTGCTGGTGACCGGCGGCGCCAGCGGCATCGGGCGCGCCACCGCGCTCGCGTTCGGGCGCGCAGGCGCGTGCGTGGTGGTGGCCGACACCTCGGTCGACGGCGGCCACGCGACAGCAGCGATGATCGTGGAGGCGGGCGGCAAGGCGCTGTTCGTGCAGGCCAACGTCACCCGCGCCAACGAAGTCGAAGCGCTGGTCGACAAGACCGTGTCGTACTACGGCCGGATCGACTGCGCCGTGAACAACGCCGGCGTCGAGGAAGAGCCCCAGCTGCTGGCCGATGGCGACGACGGCCAGTTCGACCGCATCATGGGCGTCAACGTCAAGGGCGTCTGGCTGTGCATGAAGTACGAGCTGCGCAAGATGCTGGAACAGGGCGGTGGCGTGATCGTCAACGTGTCCTCGGCCGCGGGGCTGGTGGGCGCGCCGATGCACGCGATCTACAGTGCGAGCAAGCATGCGGTGGTGGGGCTGACCAAGACCGCGGCCGCCGAGTACGGCCGTTCGGGCATCCGCGTCAACAGCCTGTGCCCGGGCAGCATCAAGACCCCGATGCTGGCCCGTGCCATGGAGCGCGATGGCGCGGCCGAGAAAAAGATGAAGACCGCGTATCCGATCGGGCGCGCCGGGGAAGCCGTCGAGGTTGCCAATGCCGCGCTGTGGCTGTGCTCGGACATGTCGTCCTTCGTCACCGGCCACCAGTTGGCGGTGGATGGCGGCCTGACCGCGATCTGAACGGTCGCCTTTTCCGGCGCACAGTCGGCGCGTAGGGTGGGCACCCTGTGCCCACGCGAATGTCTGCTCAGCCGTCAGTTCCGCGTGGACACGGGGTGGCGAACGTCTTAGCCGGCGCTCAGCTCCGCCACGAAGTCATACATATCCCCCCGGAAGAACGACCGGCAAAACTCCACTGCGTTTCCGTCGCGCAAAAAGCCAAGCCGTTCCACGCACAGCCCCGCGTCGCCTTCCTTGGTCTGCAGCAACCTGGCCTGCTCGCCATTGAGCAGCAATGCCGACAGCCGCTGCAGCGCCCGCACCGGCCGGTTGCCGGCCGCCTCCAGCGCATCGTACATCGACGCATCGACCGCCTCGAGCGAGGGCAGGGCCGATGCGGCAATCGTCGCGTATTCGAGGCACAGCGGCATGTCGTCGGCGTAGCGGATGCGGTTGAAGCGATACACGGCCGCGCCCGGCGACAGGCGCAGCCGCAACGCTTCTTCCGGCGTCACCAGCCCTTCCGAACGCTTGAGCCAGACGCTGCGCGGCGTGCGTCCGCGCGCCCGCATGTCCTCCGAAAACGAGGTCAGCTTGGCGAAGTTCTTTTCGAACCGTGTGTTGATGAAGTTGCCGGAACCGGCGCGCCGCACCAGCAGGCCTTCCTCGACCAGGCCGTCGATCGCCTTGCGCACCGTGATCCGCGAAATCCCCAGTTCGGTGGCGAGCTGGCGCTCGGCCGGCAGCGCCTCGGCCGGCCCCAGCACGCCCTCGTCGATCGCATCGCGCAGCGCGCGCTGCAGCTGTTGGTACAGCGGCAGGTGGCTGGTGGCAGCCAGGTTGTGCATGAGCTGGGCAAGCGGGGACATTCGGTGGCGCTTTCAGGTGGGATGAGCAGCGCCGATAATACCAAAAAAAGACCGCCGTCTGCGGCAATCGATTACTTGGGCCGCGGATCGCGCAGCTGCCGCCGCTCCCGTGGCGCGATGCGCCCGGCGCGCAGGTCGGTCATGGCGTATGCCACCGCACGCGCCGCATTGCGCACTTCTTCCTGCAGCGCCGTGTCGCGGTCGAGCGCCTCGTGGCTCTGCGCGTACGATTCGTAGTAGCCGACGTAGCGGTCGAGCCGCGCGAAGCTGCCCGCGTCCACCAGTCCCATCCAGTCGAGCCAGTCCTGCAGCGCGCGGCGCGTGCCTTCGGTGCCGGCCACGTCGCCGTGCACCACAAGCCCGTAGGCGCGGTCGGCCAGGTGCTTGGGATAGTCCCAGCCGGCCAGTTCAAGCTGCTTGGCCTCCTCCGCATGCTTGCCGTGGGTCGAGGATGGGTCGGGATTGCCGCCGTCGGCGCAGACCAGCCGGTCGATCATCAGCTTCAGTACCGACGGCGCCTGGTACCAGTACACCGGGGTCAGGATGATGACGCCGTGCGCCAGCACCCAGCGTTCGTAGATCTCGTTCATCCAGTCGTTGGTCTGGCCCTCTGAGTGATTCGGATAGCAGCTGCACGGCCAGTGGCACAGCGGCATCGCGGTCGACACGCAGGCCTTGCACGGGTGGATGTGGCGGTCGTAGTCGGAGATGATGCGGCTGAGGTCGAGCACGTCGGTCTCGACGCCCATGCCGTCGAGCGCGTCCCTGGCCAGCCTGGTCAGGCGCCAGGTCTTGGAGATTTCGCCGGGGCAGCTGCCGTCGTTGCGTGCGGCGCCGCAGATCAGCAGTACGCGGTTGGGCGTCGCCGGATCCTTCTGGCGCGCCTCGGCCGCCAGCAGCCGGTCGCGGGTCGCCTTCCATTCGATCGACAGGTCGTAGTCGGGATCGGCAAAGCCGGGCCCGGCCTTCACCGTGCGCGGCGCCTTGTGCTTGTCGACGTAGTTATGCCAGGCCACTTCCTCGACCGCGGCCAGCTCGGCGCCGACCGCATCGAACGCGGGATCGAAAAACGCTTGCGAAAACCGCTCGCGGAATTGCTCGCGGTTCAGTTTGGCGGGGGCTTGCCCCTTGCGTACGGTTGTCATGGCGCGCCTCCGTCGGTTGCAGGGGATTATGCAGCGACGCTGATGCGAACGATGTACGTTGGCGCACCTTGGCGGCCACGACCGAAGCAAGGGCGCGAAAAAAAAGTTCTTCTCGGATTAGCGTGAAACTCGTCTTCCCGCGCAGGCGGGAACCCATGCTGAGCGTGAGTAGCCAGCTTTGTATGGATTCCCGCCTGCGCGGGAATGACGTTCACCGGAAATCCGCGATGAACCAAAAAAAAGGGCCGGGCAACATGCCCGACCCGCTCGTGCGGTCCAGCGAAAGGGGCGGCTTACTTGCCTGCCACCGGTGCCGGGTTCGCCTGTGCCGGCGAGTTGATCAGCAGGATCCAGTACTTGGCCAGGTCGGACAGGCCGCCACCCGCTTTCACGCCCTGCAAGGTCTTGACCGCGTCCGCCTTGCGGCCGGCACGGTACTGGGCGATGCCCAGGCGCAGCTTCGCATCGTCCGGCTGCTTCAGGCCACCCTTGGCGATGCCTTGCTCGATGAAGCCGATGCCCTTGTCGTACTGGTCCATCGTCACGTAGGCCCAGCCAATGTTGACCAGGCCGGCGCCGTTCTTCGACTTGGCGGCCGAGGCTTCGCCGCTGGCAATGTTCCTGGCGTCGTCGGCCGCGCCCTTGGTCGCCCGGTCGCGCAGCTGGCGGTGCTTGGCGGCGCTGGCGCCGGTGCCCAGTTCGCCCGCCGCAAATCCCTGGTCGACCACTTTCTTCGCTTCGGTCGGGAAGCCGGCCTGCAAGGCCAGCTCGGCCAGGTCGACGTACTCCTCGGGAGCGAGCTTCTTGACCGCCGCATACTTCAGGCGGAAGGCTTCCACCGCGTTGTTCTGCTGGTCAAACCCTGGCTTGCTGAACACGCCGCGCGCCAGCAGGTGGGTCCACAGGTCGTCGGTCGGGTAGTAGGTGACCATCTTTTCCAGCGTCGACAGGTACAGCGCGCTGTCCTTCTGCTCGTTGGCGGCGCTGAGCAACAGCTTCAGGTCTTCCTGGCTCGGCGCCTTGCCGGCTTTTTCCGCTTCCGCGATCACCGGCGCCAGCTCGGCCTTGGCGGCCGCGTAATCGCCGCTCAGGTAGTACGAGCGGACCAGGGCCGCGCGCACTTTCTCGGGCGTCGCGCTTTCCTTCTGGTAACGCTTGAACGTCTCGATGGCTTTCGGGTAATTCTTGGCGTTGTAGTACATCGTGCCCAGGGTCTGGGTGAAGTCGGCCTGTTCAGCCGGCTGCAGTTTGCCCGAGTTGATCACCGCTTCCAGGGTCGAGATCGTCAGCGCTTCGTTGCCGGTGAGCGAGGCCAGTGGCAGCTTCATCCGGTTGATGACGTAGTCCTCGTACGGCGTGCGGTTCGGGATCGCTTCAGCCTGGGTGATCCGGTTTTGCACTTCGGTGTAGTTTTTCGCGTCCATCAGCGGCTTGATCGCCGCCGGGTCGAGCAGCTTGAAGATCTCCGGGCGCACCGAATCGGCCTTCGGCGCGGCGGCCGGCGCATCGTTCTTTTGCGCAAAGGCGTTGGTCATCAGTGCCGGGGCCAGGCCGACGGCGGCCAGCATCACGCAGAGGCGGGCAAGACGGAATTGGGACATGGAAAATCCTTCAATCAAAGACAAAAAGATGAGCGATGCGCGAATTCGTCGCATCGTGGCAAATCGCCAAGCTCGGGCAAAGCGTGCATTGTCCCATAAACTGTAGAGACGGGCCCGGCAATTGTGCCGCACGGGCCGGCGCCGCGCCCGCGCGGTTACATTGGGTTACCGTCGGGCGCAAAGCCCGGGACCGGGCAGCGGCCGCGCGCCTCGATCTCGCCATGCAGCCACGCGTTGACCGCATCGAGTGCCGGCGGCGCGAAGCCGTAGGTCATCAGCGCCGGCGCGTCGAAGTCGAGCGCCTGGTACGGGTTCCACAGCGCCAGGTGCAGGTCCGGACGCCAGGTGGCGCGCGCCTTGGGCCCGTAACGGCGGCGCGACGTCGAGGCCAGGATCGTGAAGCGGCCGTCGGCTGGCAGCGCGTTCCAGTCGAAGCACTCGGCGTCGCCAAATGTCACCAGCTCGACGTCGTACAGCCGGCGTAGCGAATCGGCGATGCGGCCGGCCGGCACGCCCGCTTCCGAGACGCCGTCGCTGACCACGTCCTGGCGCGCGACCAGGCGCACCTTGGCACCTGGGGCAGGGCGCGGCGGCGCACCGCGCGCGGTCAGGCCGCGCCGCCACGCCTCTGCCATCAGTTCGCGGTCGGCCGCTTCGAGCCTGTACTCGTACGGCAGGCCCGGATGCGCCGAGGCCAGCGCCGCCAGCCGCTGCAGGCGCGCCTCGACCTCGGCCATCGGCAGCAGCCCGCTGTCGATCGCCGCCGCGATCGCGCCGATCGTCGCTTCCTGCGTTTCGCGGCTGCCGATCGCCATCACCATGTCGGCGCCGGCGAGCAGCGCGTTGACCGCGGCCTCGCCCGCGCCGTAGCGGTGCGCGATCGCGTGCATGTCCATGCCGTCGGTGATGATCACCCCCTGGTAGCCGAACTGCTCGCGCAGGATGCCGGTCAGGATCGGGCGCGACATCGTGGCCGGGTACTCGGGGTCGAGCGCCGGGTAGACGATATGCGCCGTCATCATCGCCGGCGCGCTGGAGGCAGCCATGCGGAACGGCGCGAATTCGAACTGTTCGAGTTCAGCCAGCGGCTTGTCGACGGTCGGCAGGTCGCGGTGCGAATCGACGTGGGTATCGCCGTGGCCGGGGAAGTGCTTGACGCAGCAGGCCACGCCTTCCGACTCGCTGCCGGCCATCCAGGCCAGTGCGATGTCGGTGGCGCGGCGCGGATCGGCGCCGAACGAGCGTTCGGCGATGACCGGGTTGTGCGGGTTGTTGTTCAGGTCCAGCACCGGCGCGAAGTTCCAGTTGAAACCGAGCGCCTTGACCGCCCGCGCCACCGCCGCGCCGACCGCGCGCGCCAGGCCCTGGTCGTCCGCCGCGCCCAGCGTCATCGCGGCCGGCGGCGCCGGCACCCAGGTCGAGCGCACCACGGCGCCGCCTTCCTGGTCGAGCGCGATCAGCGCCCGCGGGCCCATCGCCTCGCGCAGGCTGGCGGTGAAGGCGCTCAGCTGTGCCGCGTCCGTCATGTTCTGGCGGAACAGGCAGGCCGCGCGCACGTGGTTCGCGCGCAGGAATTCGGCCGTGTCGGCATCCAGGTCGGTGCCGAACAGGCGCACCATGATCAGTTGCCCGGCGAGTTTCCTCAGTTCGTTCATGGTTGCGTCCTGCCCGCGATCAGTTGGTCTTGGTGACTTTGCTCAGGTGGCGCGGGCGGTCCGGATCGAGGCCGCGCGCCTTCGACAGGTTCGCCGCCATCACGTAGAACGCCTGGATCGCGACGATCGGGTCGAGGTCGGGGGTGCTCGCAACCGGCAGCGTCAGGTCGCGGCTGTCCACGTCGTCGGGCGCGGCCAGCAGCACGCGCGCACCGCGGCCGCGCATCTCGTCGGCCAGCGCGACCAGGCCGGCCTGGGTCGGGCCGCGCGTGGCGAAGATCACCAGCGGATAGCCTTCGTCGATCAGCGCCATCGGGCCGTGCTTGATCTCGGCGCCGCTGAACGCTTCGGCCTGCAGGGCCGAGGTTTCCTTGAACTTGAGCGCGGCTTCGAGCGCCACCGGGAAGCTGATGCCGCGCCCGACCACCATGATGTTGCGGGCCGGGGCCAGCACCTCGAGCGCCGCCGACCAGTCGGCAGTGGCGGCCGTGCGCAGCGCGTCGGGCAGGGCGGCCAGGCCGTCCTTCAGTTCGGAGTCGTTCTGCCACTCGGCCACCAGGCGGGCGCCTGCGACCAGGCTGGTGATGAAGCTCTTGGTGGCGGCCACGCTCTGCTCTTTCCCCGCGTGCAGCGGCATCGCCCACTCGGCCGCCTGCGCCAGTGGCGAGTCGGCATCGTTCACCAGTGCGACCGTGGTGGCGCCGCCGCCCCGGAAGTAGCGGATCGGCTCGACCACGTCCGGGCTCTGGCCCGACTGCGAGATCGCGACCGCGAGCGTGTCGCGTGTGACCAGCGGCGACTTGTACAGCGTGATCAGCGACATCGGCAGCGACGTCACCAGCCGGCCCATGCGCGACATGATCAGGTAGGCGAGGTAGCTCGACGCGTGGTCCGAGCTGCCGCGCGCCACGGTAACGGCGCTGTTGAAGTTGGTCGTCCTCAGTTTGCGGCCGAGTTCCGCGTAGCGTTCCACGTCGTTCGACAGTTGCAGGGCAACGCAATCGGCCGCGGACACGGCTTCTTCAAGCATCAGTGAGGTCACACACTTCTCCTTCGATATAGACAGCTTTGATATTCAGGTCGCGGTCGAGGACCACGATGTCGGCCCAGCAGCCCGGCGCCAGCCGCCCGCGCTGCGTTTCGCCGAGGTAGTCGGCGGCGTTGGTCGAGACCCGCTTCGACGCTTCGGCGATCGACAGCCCGATCGAGACCAGGTTGCGCAGCGCCTGGTCCATCGTCAGCGTGCTGCCGGCCAGCGTGCCGTCGGACAGGCGCACCCCGCCCATGCACTTGTGGACCACCTGCCGGCCCAGCATGTATTCGCCGTCCGGCATGCCGGCCGCCGCGGTCGAATCGGTCACGCAGAACAGGTTCGGGATCGAACGCAGCGCGACCTTGATCGCGCCTGGATGCACATGCAGCAGGTCGGGGATGATCTCGGCGTATTCGGCGTGCGCCAGTGCCGCGCCGACCATGCCGGGGTCGCGGTGGTGCAGTCCCGGCATCGCGTTGAACAGGTGGGTGAAGCCGGCGGCGCCGTGTTCCAGCGCCCGTACGCCGTCTTCGTACGAACCGGTGGTGTGGCCGACCTGCACGCGGATGCCGGCGTCGGAAAGCAGCCGCACCAGTTCCAGGTGGCCGTCGATCTCGGGCGCCACCGTGATCAGCCGCATCGGCGCCTGCGCCCCGAAACGCTGCACTTCTTCCAGCGTCGCTTCGCGTGCGTACGCTGGCTGGGCGCCAAGCTTGCCGGGGTTGATGTACGGGCCTTCGAGGTGCACGCCGAGGATCCGTGCCGCGCCCGGCCGGCGCTCGTTGCACGCGGCGCCGATCGCGGCCAGTGCCTTTGTGATGTCCTCAACCGGCGCGGTCATCGTGGTGGCGAGCAGGCTGGTGGTGCCGTGCTTCGCGTGCAGCGCGGCGATCGCGTGCGGCGCGTCGCCGCCTTCCATCATGTCGCGCCCGGCGCCGCCGTGCACGTGCAGGTCGATGAAGCCGGGGAGGATGTAGTCGTCGTTGTTGCCGGCCGGGTCGGCCGGGCAGCCGTCGACGGTGTCGATGCGCTTGCCGAAGCCGATGTCGCCTGCGATCCAGCCGCCCGGGGTCAGGATATTGCCTTTCATCGCTTCGCTCCCTTCAGGTGCAGTTGGATCATGCGCAGCGCGCCGGCGGCCGAATCGCCGTGCGGGGTAACGCAGCGCGCCAGCAGCGCGGCGGGGAGGTAGTCGCGCAGCGGCGCGCCAAGGCCACCGCACAGCGCGAGAGGCAGCGTCCCCGACGGGTCGAGCGCATCGGCCATGCCGGCGACTTCGCGGCCGGCTTCGAGCAGGATGTTGCGCGCGACCGGGTCGGTGCCGGCGTGCGCAACCACGTGGCGGGCCAGGCCCGCGTAACTGGTCTGTGTCGCCTGCCCAAGCCAGGGCTGGATCGCGTCGCGATGGCCGCCGCAGGCGTCGATCACGGCCTGCGCAAAGGCGCCGCCCGGCTTGCGGCCGTCGAGCACTTGTTCGATATGGTTGATGGCCTTGAGGCCCATCCAGGCGCCGCCCGCTTCGTCGCCGGCGGGGAAGCCCCAGCCGCCCACTTCGCGCTTCTCGCCGTTCGGCAGCAAGGCTTCGCCGACGCTGCCGGTGCCGATTGCGACGATGGTGCCGGGGCGGCCGTCGTGTGCGCCGATCAGCGTGGTGAAGCCGTCGGTTTCGAGGACCAGCGCGGCGTAGCCGGGATTGGCCGCCCTGAACTGTCCGGCCCATTGCTTGTTATGGACACCGGCCAGGCCAAGGCCGATGGCGGCGCTGGCGAAGGGCGGCTGGTCGACGCCGAGCGTGGCGAAGGCCTGCTTGATGGCGTCGTTCACGCAAGTCCACGCGTTGGCGATACCGTGAGCGAGTCCGGACCGGCCGCTCGCGCCCTGGGCCAGTTCGGTACCGTCCGCGCGCGCGACGCGTACACGGGTGCCGGTGCCGCCGCCGTCGACGCCGATGAGATATTCGATCATGTGAAGAAGTGAGTGCCGGGGAGGTCAGGGCACTATAGGTAGGCGGTCAGGTGTTGTCAACAGGTATTTAACTGGTATGCATCAATGGGTTGGCGGCATCTGGTAGTGGCCGGTATTTGCCGCGCTAACGCTTTGATTCTTAGGAGGAAATATTGGTATTGCCAGTGGTATTGTTGAGTTGTGGAAATGGAGTCCGCTGTATTGGTATTGGTAGCGTACAAACCGTCGTTCCCGCGAAAGCGGGAACCCATGCCGAGTCTGTCGGAGCGAATGGCGGGGAGCCGACCGTGCCACATCCGGAGCCTCGGTATGGGTTCCCGCCTTCGCGGGAACGACGGGGTTTTATTTTTCCGCCACTTTCGCCCTTGCCGTTGGCGGCAAAACGTCATCCCGCGAAGGCGGGGATCCCAGTTTGCGTGCGTGGCGCGAAGCGGGCGATCGTGGTGCGGGTGAAAACTGGGGTTCGCGCCTGCGCAGGAACGACGTAGGTTTATTTTTCCGCCACTTTCGCCCTTGCCGTTGGCGGCAAAACGTCATCCCCGCGAAGCCGGGGATCCCAGTTTGCGTGCGTGGCGCGAAGCGAGCGGTATTGGTGCGGGTGAAAACTGGGGTTCCCGCCTTCGCGGGAACGACGTAGGTTTATTTTTCCGCCACTTTCGCCCTTGCCGTTGGCGGCAAAACGTCATCCCTGCGAAGGCGGGGATCCCAGTTTGCGTGCATG
>JBJMVW010000054.1:0-2998 GCA_045810465.1 Massilia sp.
CGAATTGCGCGGGATGATCTTCTCGACCAGGCCGCCCATCGTCTCGATGCCGAGCGACAGCGGGGTCACGTCGAGCAGCAGCCACTCGTCGCCGGCGGCGGTGTTACCCGCGAGCAGATTGGCCTGGATCGCGGCGCCCAGCGCCACCACCTTGTCCGGATCGATGTTCGCATGCGGGATCGTGTGGAAGAAGTCGGACACGGCGCGGCGCACGTGCGGCATGCGCGTCGCGCCGCCCACCATCACCACGCCGTCGACGTCCTCGACCGACACGTCCGCGTCGCGCATCGCCTTGCGGATCGCGTTCATGGTCTTGGCCACCAGGTGCTTTGTGATCGCGGCGAAAGTCTCGGCGGTGATCGTCACCTGCACGATCTCGCCCGACTTCAGGATCGCTTCGATGCGCGTCTCGGCATTGGTCGACAGCAGTTCCTTGGCCTGGCGGGCCTTGACCATCAGCGTCGCCGTGTCTTCGTCGGACAGCGGCGCCAGCCTGGCCTGCTCGGTGATCCAGCAGAACAGGCGATGGTCGAAGTCGTCGCCGCCGAGGGCCGAGTCGCCGCCGGTCGACAGCACCTCGAACACGCCTTTGGACAGCTTGAGGATCGAGATATCGAAGGTGCCGCCGCCGAGGTCATATACCGCGTAGATGCCTTCCTTGCCGTGATCGAGCCCGTAGGCGATCGCGGCGGCGGTCGGCTCCGACAGCAGGCGCAGCACGTTCAGTCCCGCCAGCTGGGCGGCGTCCTTGGTGGCCTGGCGCTGGGCGTCGTCGAAGTACGCGGGCACGGTGATCACCGCGCCGACCAGTTCGTCGCCGAGCGAATCTTCGGCGCGCTGGCGCAGCGTGGCCAGGATCTGGGCCGAGATCTCGACCGGGCTTTTCACGCCCGCGACGGTCTTGACCTGCACCATGCCGGGCGCCTCGACGAAATCGTACGGGAGGTTTTCGGCGTGGGCGATGTCCTTCAGGCCGCGCCCCATGAAGCGCTTGACCGAAACGATCGTGTTCTTCGGGTCGGTGGTCTGGGCTGCCATCGCTTTGTAGCCGATGTTGGCGTGGCCGTTCGGCAGGTAGCGCACGATCGATGGCAGCAGCGGGCGGCCGTCCTCGTCGCTGAGCACTTCGGGGCTGCCGCTACGCACGGTAGCGACCAGCGAGTTGGTGGTGCCCAGGTCGATGCCCACTGCCAGCCGGTGCTGGTGCGGCGCGGTCGACATGCCGGGTTCTGAAATCTGCAAAAGTGCCATGATCGTGTTACCTGGTTTTGTTCTTGTATGTGAGGCCGTACTCGGCGTTTGTAGGGTGGGCACGCCGTGCCCACGCGGACGTTAGCGCTGTGCTGGCATTCGCGTGGGCACGGGGTGCCCACCCTACCAGGCACGCCTGCGGTTACGCCTCCAGCGCCTCGAAGGCGTAGTTCACCTCTTCGCCGAATTTGTCGAGGAACATCAGCGCGCGCACGCCCTGCGCCGCCTGCTGGTAATCGCCCGCATCGAGCTGCTTGCCGACCTGCGCCAGCATTTCCTTGCGCTCGCGCTTGACCTGGGCATCGAGCGCTTCGAGCGCCTCCGCGTCCTTCGCGCCGCGCGCCTCGCCGAGCGCCTCCCGCCACTCCATCTGCTGCATCAGGAACTCCATCGGCATCGCCGTGTTCGACTCCGTCTGGAGGTCGGCGCCGTTGATCTCGCACAGGTACTGCGCGCGCTTTTGCGGATTCTTCAGCGTCTGGTAGGCCTCGTTGGCGCGCGTGGCCCACTGTATCGCGACGCGCTTTTCGGCATCAGTGGCGTTGACGAAGCGGTCGGGATGCACGCGCCCCTGCACGTCGCGGTAGGCGCTGTCGAGCGCGGCGGCGTCGATCTCGAAGCGCGCCGGCAAATTGAACAGTTCGAAGTGGTTCTGCATGCGGTCAATCAGATGCGGAAGCTTTCGCCGCAACCGCAGGCGTCCTTGACGTTCGGGTTGTTGAAGCGGAAGCCTTCGTTCAGCCCTTCGCGGGCGAAATCGAGCTCGGTGCCGTCGATGTACGGCAGGCTTTTGGGGTCGACGAAGACCTTCACGCCGTGCGACTCGAACACGTTGTCCTCGGGCGCGGCTTCGTCCACGTACTCCAGCTTGTAGGCCAGGCCGGAGCAGCCGGTCGTGCGCACACCGAAACGCAAGCCGAGCCCTTTGCCGCGACGCTCAATGTAGCGGCTGATGTGCTTCGCGGCTTTTTCGGTCAGTGTGATTGCCATTGGTTTCTCCAGCTTGGGTTCGACGAATTACTCCGCTTTCGCAGCGTGCCTGGTCTTGTAGTCGAGCACAGCCGCCTTGATGGCGTCTTCGGCCAGGATCGAGCAGTGGATCTTCACCGGCGGCAGCGCCAGTTCTTCGGCGATCTGGGTGTTCTTGATTTCCAGCGCCTGGTCCAGCGTCTTGCCCTTGACCCACTCGGTCACGAGCGAGCTGGAGGCGATGGCCGAACCGCAGCCATAGGTCTTGAACTTCGCGTCTTCGATCAGGCCCTGGTCGTTGACCTTGATCTGCAGCTTCATCACGTCGCCGCAGGCCGGCGCGCCGACCATCCCGGTGCCGATCGCGTCGTCGCCCTTGTCGAAGGCGCCGACGTTACGTGGATTTTCGTAGTGATCCAACACTTTGTCCGAGTATGCCATTTTGATGCTCCTTGATTTGAAGTGTGTTCGTTTAGTGGGCTGCCCATTGGATCGAGTTGATGTCGATCCCGTCCTTGAACATATCCCACAGGGGCGACAGTTCGCGCAGCTTGCCGACTTTGGACTTCAGCAGGTTGATTGCGAAGTCGATGTCTTCTTCGGTGGTAAAGCGGCCGATCGTGAAACGGATCGAGCTGTGCGCCAGTTCGTCGCTGCGGCCCAGCGCGCGCAGCACGTACGACGGTTCCAGGCTGGCCGAGGTGCAGGCCGAGCCGGACGACACCGCGATGTCCTTGATCGCCATGATCAGCGATTCGCCCTCGACGTAGTTGAACGA
>JBJMVW010000055.1:0-5608 GCA_045810465.1 Massilia sp.
GTGGCCACGCCGGCTGCCGGCGCTCAGTTTGCCGCGCCGCCGAGTCCGTCCGCCGGGCAGCCGCAGCCTTTGCCGCTGTCGCAGCCGGCGGGCGTGCAGGTCACGCCGATTCCCCCGCCGCCAGCCGGGAACCAGCAGCAATGACGATGCGCCGCGCCGTGCCCGGCTTTACGCTGATCGAGCTGCTGGTCACGCTGTCGATCCTGGCGCTGCTCGGGACGCTGGTGGTTCCGGTCGCGCAGGTGGCGATCCAGCGCCGCAACGAGCAGGAACTGCGCCGCGCGCTGCGCGACATCCGCCAGGGCATCGACGCCTACAAGAAGGCCAGCGACGAAGGGCGCATCAGGAAGGAAATCGGCGCCACCGGTTATCCGCCGCGGCTCGAGCTGCTGGTGGAAGGGGTGGCCGACCAGCGCAGTCCGAAGCGGGCCAAGATTTTCTTCCTGCGCCGGCTGCCGCGCGACCCGTTCAGCGGCGATCCGGAACTGGACGATGCGAAGACCTGGGGCAAGCGCAGCTACGCCAGCGAGGCCAACGAACCGAAGGAGGGCGAGGACGTGTACGACGTCTACTCGACCTCGCCGAAGCTGGGCCTGAACGGCATCCCCTACAGCAGATGGTGAACCCGATGCCCGTACCGAACCAGCACCCCGCCGTCGTTCCCGTCGAGCAGCCAGCGGCGCATGCTCGGCATGGGTTCCCGCCTGCGCGGGAACGACGTTTCGAACGGCGCCCCGTGCCCGAAGGCTTCACGCTGATCGAACTGCTGGTCGTCCTCGCCATCGTCGCGCTGCTGCTGACGCTCGCCGTGCCGCGCTTCTTCCCCAGCGTGGACAGCGCGAAGGAGACCATCCTGGCCGACAACCTGCGCAACACGCGCGCCGTGATCGACCAGTATTATTCGGACACCGGCCGCTACCCCGAATCGCTCGAGCAGCTGGTCGAGAAAAAATACCTGCGCAGCCTTCCGGTCGACCCGGTCACCGAGAGCACCACCACCTGGATCGTGGTGCCGCCCGACGACAGCACCAAAGGCGCGGTCTACAGCATCCGCAGCGGCGCCCCGGGCAACGGCCGCAACGGCCAGCCCTACCAGGACTGGTAGCGATGGCCTGTCCACGCAAGCGGCGCGAGGCGGGCTTCACCTACCTTGGCCTGGTCATCCTGTTGACGATTGTCGGCCTGGTCGGGGCCGCGACCCTGAAGGTTGATTCGCTGCTGCGCCGCGCGGCGGCCGAAGAGGAGCTGCTCGAGACCGGCGCGGCCTTCAGCGCCGCGCTGCAAAGCTATGCCGCTGCCACGCCGCCGGGCCGGCCGACCCAGCCGCCGACCCTGCAGGACCTGCTCAAGGACCCGCGTGTTCCCGGCCTGCGCCGGCACCTGCGCAAGATCTTCGTCGACCCGGTCACGGGCAAGGGGGAGTGGGGCGTGGTCTACCAGGGCGAGCAGGCCGGCGTGCTGGCGGTCTACAGCCTGTCCGGCGCCAGGCCGCTCAAGCTGGCGAACTTCGACGCGCGCTTCCAGAACTTCGAGAACAAGGAGCATATCTCGGACTGGAAATTCACTGCGAACGGGCAGGGCGTCGCGCGGCCGGACCGGCTGGCGCCCGCCGCGCCGCAGCCCGCCAGCGTCCCGCCCGTGGGGCCGCCCAAGCCGGCCGAAGCGGCCGAGTCGCGCGACCCGGCCGACGGGCCGGAACCGCCGTCACGGCCGGAGCCGCCGGAACCGGACACCACGGCCGGTGACGACAGCGCCAGGCCAGCCGACCGCACCGACGGCTAGCTTATTTGGCGCGGCGCTTGAAGTCGCCCAGCCTGAATCCGAGCCCGAACAGCACCGCGAAGTACGACACCCCACAGGCGCCGATGATCCCCAGCAGCGCAGCGGCGCGCAGCCAGGGATGGGCGCGCAGCGCGGGCCAGTCGAGCTGCGCCTGCGCGAACCAGGCCACGGCGCCCATCACCAGCACCGCAGCGGCCAGCCGCGCGAAGAAGCCGAGCCAGCCCGGCTGCGGCACATAGATGCCGCGGCGGCGCAGGCCGGTGTACAGGAATGCCGCGTTCAGGCATGCGCCCAGGCCGATCGACAGCGCGAGCCCCGCCACGCCCAGCGCCGGCACGAACACCAGGTTCATCGCCTGCGTGGCGACCAGTACCCCGACCGCGATCCGGACCGGGGTACGGATGTCCTGGCGCGCATAGAACGCGGGCGCCAGCGTCTTGACCAGGATGATGCCGACCAGGCCGGCGCTGTAGGCCATCAGCGGTGCGCTCGAAGTGGCGACGTCGCGCGCGCTGAAGTGGCCATAGTTGAACAGGGTCGCGATCAGCGGTTCCGACATCGCCGCCATGCCCACCGCCGCCGGCAGCGCCAGCAAGAAGGTCAGGCGCAGGCCCCAGTTGAGCAGCGACGAATATTCGCCGGTGTCGCCCTCGGCGTTCGCTTTCGACAGGTTCGGCAGCAGGATGGTCCCGAGCGCGACGCCCAGCAGCGCGGTCGGGAACTCCATCAGGCGGTCGGCGTACTGCAGCGCCGAAACGCTGCCTTCGCCGAGCTTTGCGGCAATGCTGGTATTGATCAGCAGGCTGATCTGGGCGGCCGACACCGCAAACACGGCCGGGCCCATCTTCTGCAGCATGCGGCGCACGCCCGGGTCGCGCAGGCCGGCCAGCGGGTTCATCGAGATGCGCGGCAGCATGCCGATCTTCATCAGCGCCGGGACCTGGATGCCGACCTGCAGCAGGCCGCCGACGCATACCGCGATCGCCATTGCATAGATCGGCTGGTCCAGGTAGCGCACCAGCACCAGCGACGCGAAGATGAACGACAGGTTCAGCAGCACCGGCGTGAAGGCTGGAATCTTGAACTGGCGCCAGGTGTTGAGCACGCCGCCGGCGAGCGCCACGAAGGACATGCAGGCGATGTAGGGGAACATCATGCGCGTCATCAGCACCGAGGCGTCGAACGCGCCCGGATTACGCTCGAGCCCGCTGGCAATGGCCAGCAGCAGCACCGGGCTGGCGACGATGCCGACCACGCTCACCAGCAGCGTCGCCCACACCAGCGAGGTGGCGACATGGTCGACCAGGCCCTTGGTGGAGGCCTCGCCATGCTGGGTCTTGTATTCGGACAGGATCGGCACGAAGGCCTGCGCGAACGCGCCTTCGGCGAACAGCCGGCGCAGCAGGTTGGGGATGCGGAAGGCGACGATGAAGGCGTCGGTGTAGGCCGACTGGCCGAACGCGCGTGCAAACAGGCTTTCGCGCAACAGTCCGGTGATGCGGGACAGCATCGTCATGCTCGAGATGGCTGCCAGGGTCTTGAGGAGGTTCATGGACCGGGATTATAGCTGGGCAATAG
This sequence comes from Massilia sp., assembly GCA_045810465.1. GTDB lineage: Bacteria > Pseudomonadota > Gammaproteobacteria > Burkholderiales > Burkholderiaceae_D > Telluria. The sequence continues at coordinate 3,361 of JBJMVW010000055.1, forward strand.
CCCGGCAAGCGGTCCGATCCGTCGGGCGCTGCCGACAATTTTGAATTTCGAATTGCCCTGAAGGGAATCCTTCGCTATAATCGTGGGCTGTACTGAATTCTGTTAGCAGACACTAATGTTCGGCAGGCACTGGAATGGGCCCGTTTGACAACGCTAATGTTTGCAAACGCAACTTATCCCGAATTAGGAAATTCCATGGCAAATACCGCACAAGCGCGTAAGCGCGCTCGTCAAGCAGTTAAGCAAAACGCGCACAACTCCGCCCAGCGCTCGACCCTGCGTACCGCAGTCAAGGCTGTCCGCAAGGCCATCCAGGCTGGCGACAAGGCTGCGGCTACCACCATCTTCCAGCAATCCGTGTCGACCATCGACAGCATCGCTGACAAGAAAATCATCCACAAGAACAAGGCCGCTCGCCACAAGAGCCGCCTGGCTGCTGCCCTGAAAGCACTGGCCGCCTAAGCAGAGCGTTGCGCGCGGCCAGCGCCGCGCCGCCAGTTCCGTGGTTAGAAAGACCCGCCCGACCCATGGTCCGGCGGGTTTTTTCGCTTGTGCTGCGCCTGCCAGGCGGCGCCGGGCCGGCCGCCGGCGCTTAAAAACTGGTGTCGGGGCGAAAGCTGGTGCATAATATAGCGCCTTGTCTTATGTCTTATAGAAGACTCGATCGCAGGGTGTTGCGTTGACGGCGAGCTTAGACAGGCAATGAGTTTCAGTATGAATCGTCAAAAATGTTTGCGAAACCAAGGAAAAGCCCATGAGCAGTGAACCGGCCATCATCTACACATTAACCGACGAGGCGCCCCTGTTGGCGACCCACGCCTTCCTCCCAGTCGTCCGCGCCTTCGCCAGGCCGGCCGGTATCCGCATCGACCAGAGCGACATCTCGGTCGCGGCGCGCATCCTCGCCAGCTTCCCCGAGTACCTGGCGCCGGAGCAGCGCGTGCCCGACACGCTCGCCGAACTGGGCAAGAAGACCCTCGAGGCTGACGCCAACATCATCAAGCTGCCCAACATCAGCGCGTCGGTGTCGCAGCTGCTGGCCGCGATCAAGGAACTGCAGGACAAGGGCTACAAGATCCCCGACTACCCGGCCGATCCAAAGACCGACGAAGAAAAGACCATCAAGGCACGCTACGGCAAGTGCATCGGCTCCGCCGTCAACCCGGTGCTGCGTGAAGGTAACTCCGACCGTCGCGCGCCGCGCGCGGTGAAAGAGTACGCACGCAAGAATCCGCATTCGATGGCCGAATGGTCGCCCGCCTCGCGCACCCACGTCTCGCACATGACCGGCGGCGACTTCTACCACGGCGAAAAGTCGATGACGCTGGACCGCGCACGCGACGTCAAGATGGAGCTCGTCACCAAGAGCGGCAAGACCATCGTGCTGAAGCCGAAAGTCTCGCTGCTGGCGGGCGAGATCATCGACTCGATGTTCATGAGCCGCAAGGCGCTGCTCGCGTTCTACGAAAAGCAGATCGAAGACGCGCGCAAGACCGGCGTGATGTTCTCGCTGCACGTGAAGGCCACGATGATGAAGGTGTCGCACCCGATCGTGTTCGGCCACTGCGTGCGCATGTTCTACAAGGAAGCGTTCGAAAAACACGGCGCGCTGTTCGACAGCCTGGGCGTGAACGTCAACAACGGCATGGCCGACCTGTACAACAAGATCGCCAAGCTGCCCGACTCGCAGCGCGAAGAGATCATCCGTGACCTGCACGCCTGCCAGGAACACCGTCCGGAACTGGCGATGGTCGACTCGGCCAAGGGCATCACGAACTTCCATTCGCCCAACGACGTCATCGTCGACGCCTCGATGCCGGCCATGATCCGTGCCGGTGGCAAGATGTACGGCGCCGACGGCCGCCTCAAGGAAGTCAAGGCGGTGATCCCGGAGAGCACGTTCGCCCGCATCTACCAGGAAATCATCAACTTCTGCAAATGGCATGGCGCCTTCGATCCGCGCACCATGGGCACCGTGCCCAACGTGGGCCTGATGGCGCAGCAGGCGGAGGAATACGGTTCGCACGACAAGACCTTCGAGATTTCGGAAGACGGCGTGGCGAACATCACCGACCTGGCCACCGGCGAAGTGCTGCTGTCGCAGAACGTCGAGCAGGGTGACATCTGGCGCATGTGCCAGGTCAAGGACGCGCCGATCCGCGACTGGGTCAAGCTGGCCGTCACCCGTGCCCGCAATTCGGGCATGCCGGCAGTGTTCTGGCTCGACCCGTACCGCCCGCACGAGAAC
>JBJMVW010000056.1:0-3675 GCA_045810465.1 Massilia sp.
ATCAGGCGGCCGACGATGACGTTTTCCTTCAGGCCGCGCAGACCGTCGCGCTTGCCCATGATCGCCGCTTCGGTCAAGACGCGGGTGGTTTCCTGGAACGATGCGGCCGAGATGAAGGAGTCGGTCGACAGCGATGCCTTGGTAATACCCAGCAGTACGTTTTCGTACGTTGCAGGGATCTTGCCAGCGGCGCTTACGCGGTCGTTTTCGTCCAGCAGCTCCGAACGCTCAACCTGTTCACCAACGATGTAGTTCGCATCGCCAGCTTCCACGATCTGCACGCGGCGCAGCATCTGGCGCACGATCACTTCGATGTGCTTGTCGTTGATCTTCACGCCCTGCAGACGGTACACGTCCTGCACTTCGTCGACGATGTAACGCGCCAGCGCTTCGATACCCAGCAGGCGCAGGATGTCTTGCGGATCGGCCGGGCCGTCCACGATCATCTCGCCCTTGTTCACCACCTGGCCGTCGTGCACCAGCACTTGCTTGTCCTTGGTAATCAGGAACTCGTGCTTGTTGCCGTCCATGTCGGTGATTTCCAGGCGCTGCTTGCCCTTGGTCTCTTTACCGAACGCCACCGTACCAGTGACTTCCGCCAGCATGCCGGCATCCTTCGGCGAACGTGCTTCGAACAGCTCGGCAACGCGCGGCAGACCACCGGTAATGTCACGAGTCTTCTGCGACTCGGTCGGGATACGTGCAAGCACTTCACCCACCGACACTTGCTGGCCGTCTTTCACCATGATCAGCGCGCCAACCTGGAAGCCGATCGCCACGGCGTGCTCGGTGCCGGCGATCTTCACTTCCTGGCCTTCCTCGTTCAGCAGCTTGACCTGCGGACGCAGGGTCTTGCCCGGCGAACCACGGCGCTTGGCGTCGATTGCCACCAGGGTCGACAGGCCGGTCACGTCGTCCACCTGGCGAGCGACGGTGACGCCCTCTTCCACGTTTTCGAAGCGGATCGTGCCGCCGTACTCGGTGATGATCGGACGGGTCAGCGGGTCCCAGGTCGCCAGCGCGGTACCGGCCTTCACAGCCATGCCGTCCTTGACGATCAGGGTCGCGCCGTACGGCACCTTGTGGCGCTCGCGCTCGCGGCCATGGTCGTCCGTGATCAGCACTTCGCCGGAACGCGAAATGACGATCTGGGCGCCCTTGCCGTTGGTCACGTAACGCATGGTCGCGGTAAAGCGGATGGTGCCGTTCGACTTGGCTTCCACCGACGATGCCACTGCCGCACGCGACGCCGCACCACCGATGTGGAAGGTACGCATGGTCAGCTGGGTACCCGGCTCACCGATCGACTGTGCTGCAACAACACCCACCGCTTCGCCGCTGTTCACCAGCATGCCGCGGCCGAGGTCGCGGCCGTAGCACATGGCGCACAGGCCGTAGCGCGTGTCGCAGGTCAGCGGGGTACGGACCTTCACCTCGTCGACGCCAATGCGCTCGATCTCTTCGACCATGTCTTCGTCGAGCAGCGTGCCCGCTGGGAACACCGTTTCCTGGCTTTCCGGATTGACGATGTCCTGGCCGGCCACGCGGCCGAGGATACGGTCGCGCAGCGCTTCGATGACTTCACCACCTTCGACCATCGCCTTCATCAGCGTGCCGTTGCTGGTGCCGCAATCGTCCTCGGTCACCACCAGGTCCTGGGTCACGTCGACCAGGCGGCGGGTCAGGTAACCCGAGTTCGCGGTCTTCAGCGCGGTGTCGGCCAGACCCTTACGGGCGCCGTGCGTCGAGATGAAGTACTGCAACACGTTCAGGCCTTCGCGGAAGTTCGCGGTAATCGGCGTCTCGATGATCGAGCCGTCCGGCTTGGCCATCAGGCCGCGCATACCGGCCAGCTGGCGGATCTGGGCTGCCGAACCACGCGCACCCGAGTCGGCCATCATGTAAATCGCGTTGAACGATTCCTGGGTGCCTTCGGTGCCGTCGCGGCGGGTAACCGGTTCGACTTTCAGCTGGTCCATCATCGCCTTGCCGACTTCGTCCGAAGTCTTGCCCCAGATGTCGACCACCTTGTTGTAACGCTCGCCGGCGGTCACCAGGCCCGAGGAGTACTGCTGCTCGATCTGCTTGACTTCGGCTTCGGCGGTGGCGATCAGGGTCTTCTTGACTTCCGGGATCAGCATGTCGTCGACCGCGATCGAGATACCGGCGCGCGTCGCCAGGCGGAAGCCCGACTGCATCAGCTTGTCGGCAAACACGACGGTGGCACGCAGGCCGCACTTGCGGAACGACGTGTTGATCAGCTTCGAGATTTCCTTCTTCTTCAGCGCGCGGTTCAGTACCGAGAACGGCAGGCCTTTCGGCAGGATCTCGGACAGGATCGCACGGCCAACCGTGGTCTCGTAGCGGGTCACGGTGCGCTCGAATTCGCCCGTTTCCAGGTTCTTCGGGAACTCGACGATACGCACCGTGATGCGGGTCGCCAGTTCGACTTCCTTGTTGTCGTACGCGCGGATCACTTCGGACACGTCCGGGAACAGCATGCCCTCGCCCTTGGCGTTGATCGCCTCGCGCGATGCGTAGTACAGGCCCAGCACGATGTCCTGCGACGGCACGATCGACGGTTCGCCGTTCGACGGGAACAGGATGTTGTTCGACGCCAGCATCAGCGTGCGCGCTTCCATCTGCGCTTCGATCGACAGCGGCACGTGGACTGCCATCTGGTCACCGTCGAAGTCGGCGTTGAACGCGGCGCAGACCAGCGGGTGCAGCTGGATGGCCTTGCCTTCGATCAGGACCGGTTCGAACGCCTGGATACCGAGGCGGTGCAGGGTCGGCGCACGGTTCAGCATGACCGGGTGTTCTTTGATGACATCTTCCAGGATGTCCCACACCACCGGCTCTTGCACTTCAACCAGCTTCTTCGCTGCCTTGATGGTCGTAGCCAGACCCATCAGTTCGAGCTTGTTGAAGATGAACGGCTTGAACAGTTCCAGGGCCATCAGCTTCGGCAGGCCGCACTGGTGCAGTTTCAGCTGCGGACCGACCACGATGACCGAACGGCCCGAGTAGTCGACGCGCTTGCCCAGCAGGTTCTGACGGAAACGGCCGCCCTTACCCTTGATCATTTCAGCCAGCGACTTCAGCGGACGCTTGTTGGCGCCGGTCATCGCTTTGCCGCGACGGCCGTTGTCCAGCAGCGAGTCGACTGCTTCCTGCAGCATGCGCTTTTCGTTACGCGTAATGATTTCCGGAGCGCGCAGTTCCATCAGGCGCTTCAGGCGGTTATTACGGTTGATGACGCGGCGATACAGGTCGTTCAGGTCGGAGGTCGCGAAACGGCCGCCATCCAGCGGGACGAGCGGACGCAGCTCCGGCGGCAGGACCGGGAGCACTTCCATGATCATCCACTCAGGCTTGATGCCCGAGCGCTGGAACGCCTCGAGCACTTTGAGGCGCTTGGCGTATTTCTTGATCTTCGCTTCGGACTTCGATTCCTTCAGTTCCACGCGCAGCGCTTCGGCATCGCGGTGGATGTCGATCGAGCGCAGCAGTTCACGGATGCCCTCGGCGCCCATGTATGCGGTGAAGTCGTCGCCGTACTCTTCGTACTTGGCGGCGTAATCGTCTTCCGACATGATCTGGCACTTCTTCAGCGGGGTCATGCCCGGATCGGTCACGACGTATGCTTCGAAGTACAGCACGCGTTCGATGTCG
>JBJMVW010000057.1:0-15371 GCA_045810465.1 Massilia sp.
ACACTCAAAACCTACACGACAAACAACCGAACATGACCATGCTCAAGGAAATCGGCAGCGTCGAGAACATCCCGGCGTTCATCGAAAAGGTCAAGGACAAGAACTCGGGCGTCAAGCTGATGGGCTTTGGCCACCGCGTGTACAAGAACTTCGACCCGCGCGCCAAGCTGATGCGCGAAACCTGCCACGAAGTGCTGGAAGAGCTGGGCCTGCAGGACGACCCGCTGTTCAAGCTGGCGATGGAACTGGAAAAGATTGCGCTGAACGACGAGTACTTCGTCTCGCGCAAGCTGTACCCGAACGTCGACTTCTACTCGGGCATCGTGCAGTCGGCCCTGGGCATCCCGGTCTCGCTGTTCACCGGCATCTTCGCGATGGCCCGTACCATCGGCTGGATCGCGCAGTGGAACGAGATGATTGCCGATCCGGAGCAGAAGATCGGCCGTCCGCGCCAGCTGTACATCGGCGCCCCGCGCCGCGATGTGGCGCCGATCAACAAGCGTTAATCGGTCAGCGCCTCAACAAAAAAGCGAGCTTCGGCTCGCTTTTTTGTTGTCGCTGTCTGCGTTAAGTGTTGGATTTAGCACGTCATTCCCGCGGAAGCGGGAACCCATGCTGAACGTGAGTAGCCAGCTCCGTATGGATTCCCGCCTTCGCGGGAATGGCGTTTCCAGGAAATCTGGCGTTCGTAACCGGCGGCCTCAGTCCCCGGTCGCCATTTTCATTTCGGCCGACACGTGACGCTGCTGTTCTTCCATGACCAGCTGCCCCAGCTCGCGCTTGAGCTGGTTGAACTCATTGCTGGCCGGGTCACGCGGACGCGGCAGCGTCACCTGCTTGTCGCATTTGACCGTGCCGGGGCGATAGGTCATCACCACGATCCGGTCCGCCAGGTAAATCGATTCCTCGATGCTGTGCGTGACGAACACGATGGTCTTTTTGAGCTCCATCCAGATCCGCAGCAGTTCATCTTGCAGGGTGCGGCGGGTCAATGCATCGAGTGCGCCGAACGGCTCGTCCATCAGCAGGATCGGCGAGTCGAGCGCCAGCACTCGCGCGATTGCAACGCGTTGCCGCATACCGCCCGATAAATCCTTCGGAAACCGGTTGCGGAAATCCTTCAGGCCCAGCGTATCGAGCAGCGACTCGACCCTGGCATTGATCTTGTCCTTCGATTCGCCCTTGATTTCGAGGCCGAACGCGATGTTCTGCCCAACCGTCATCCACGGGAACAGCGCGTATTCCTGGAACACCATGCCGCGCTCCGGGCCGGGCGCGGTTACCGGGGCGCCGCCGACACTGATGCTGCCGGCGGAGGGGAGGGAAAAGCCGGCGATGGCGTTGAGCAGGGTCGACTTGCCGCAGCCGGACGGCCCGAGCAGGCAAACGAACTCGCCCTGCTTGATCGACAAATTAATGTCCTTGAGTGCGACCACTTCGCGCTCGTCCGTCTTGAAGACTTTTTGTACGTTACCGATTTCGATTTGATTGATGCCCATGGTCCCGCCCTTACTGTTCTAATCCGCGATGCCAGCGCAGCAAATGGTTGTTCAGCGCATTCATCCCGATATCGATGGCAAGACCGAGCAAGCCGATCGTTACCATGCCGGCGATGATTTTGTCCGACCACATGAACTCGCGCGCTTCCAGGATCCGGTAACCCAGTCCGTTATTCACCGCAATCATTTCGGACACGATCACCACAATGAACGCGGTACCGACGCCGATCCGCATCCCGGCCAGGATGTACGGCGTGGCGGCCGGCAGGATCACGCGCCGGAACATCGTCAGCTGGCTGGCGCCAAGGTTGCGCGCCGCCCGCAGGTAAATGCCGTCGACGTGCTGGACGCCCGCGATCGTATTCATGATGACCGGGAAAAATGCGCCGATCGCGATCAGGAATACCGACGGCGGATTACCCAGCCCGAACCACAGGATTGCCATCGGTATGTAGGCAATCGGCGGAATCGGCCGCAGGATTTGCAGTACTGGATTGAGCAGCCGGTATATGCGTTGGTTCGCGCCCATCAACAGGCCGAGCGGCAAGGCCAGCCCGGCCCCGACCGCAAAACCAACCACCACCCGGTACATGCTCGACAGCGAATCCTGGATCAATTCGCCCGACAGCACCCACGCCACAGCCGAACCTTCCTTCAACTGGTAGCTCGTCGCCGGAGTGAGCGCTTCGCACCATTTTGCGAACACCGCCGAAGGCGCCGGCAGCACCAGCGCGGAGATCCATCCCATCCGCGCCAGGATTTCCCATGCGGCCAGCAGGAGCAGGGGAACGATCGCGCCTTCGAGCGCTTTGAACGTCTTACTTTTCGTGGCGACAGACGTCATTTGGCACCGAGTTCTTTCTTGGCACGTGCAAGCAGGTCGGTTTTGACCCACTCTTCGGCTTTCGGCGGCTTGGTCATCTTCGCCATGTCGAAGCGGACCATCATGTCGGTCATGGTCTGGATCTCGGCCGGCTGGACGTCATACGAGAATTCGGCGTTGTCCATCGCGTCGCGATAGTCCTCGCTGGTCAACTGGTTCTTGAAAACCGATTCGCGCACGAATTTCTCGGCCAGTGCCTGGTCGCGCTGGAACTGCAGCGTCGCGTCGAGCAGCAACTTGACGAAACGGTAGGCCACGTCCGGGCGCTCCTTGTACAGCTTTTCGGTAATGACCAGGGTGCGCACCGAACGCCCCAGCGGCGTGTCGTACGGCTTGATCACTTCGACGCCGAATTTTTTGTTGATGGCCTGCGTCGAATACGGCTCCGACTGGCACATTGCATCGATCTGGCGCCCGGCAAGCGCGGAGTTCAGGTCGGGATAGGTCAGGTAGACGATCAGCACGTCCTTGCCGGGGCGGTTCGACGCCGTCAGGCCGTGTTTTTCCAGTTCGGCGAGCAGCAGCAGCTCTTGCGCGCCGCCGCGGGTGACGCCGACCTTTTTGCCCTTCAGGTCGGCCACCGATTTGATGCCCAGCCCCGGCTGGGCGACGATGCGTGCACCGCCGCGCGAGAAGCCGGCCACCGCGTACAGCGGGACTCCGGCGGCGCGCGCGGTGATCGCGGCGTCGGCGCCGCTTGCCGACGCATCGAGCTCGCCTGCGACGATCGCCGGCATGATGTCCGCGCCTTTCGCGAAGACCCGTTCATCGACCTTCAGGTTGTACTTCGGCGCCAGTACCTTCATGTACGACACCGCGCCGAAGTGCGCGAATTTCAGGTTACCCAGGCGTACCAGGTCCTGGGCCTGCGCCGATCCGAATGCCGTCAGCGCGCCAAATAATACGGTTTTTAATAATAGTGCTCGCATAGTCTCCTCCTTGTTAAGCCATCGAATAAAAATGTTCAGTAATCTCAGCCTGCGGCCAGCGTCTCCAGCACCCGGTCGGCAATGGCCAGCGACGCGGTCAGTCCCGGCGATTCGATGCCGAACAGGTTGACCAGTCCAGGCACGCCATGCACGGCCGCGCCCTCGATCCGGAAATCCTCGGCCGCCGTGCCTGGGCCACTCAGCTTCGGCCTGACGCCTGCGTAGTCGGCGCGCAGGGAACCGTCCGGCAATGCCGGCCAATACTTCCGGATCGCGTCATAAAAAACTTTCGAGCGGTCGAGGCTGACGGTGTAGTCGATCCCGTCGATCCATTCCACGTCCGGCCCGAAGCGGGGCCGTCCGGCAAGGTCGAGCGTCAGGTGCACGCCGAGGCCGGCCGCTTCGGGCACCGGGTAGACCAGGTGCGTGAAGTCGGAGCGTCCCGCGTAGCTGAAGTAATTGCCCTTGGCGTAGAACTGGCGCGGCACGAACTGCGGATCGAGCCCCGCCAGCGATGCGGCCAGCGCGGGCGCCCCGAGTCCGGCACAATTGACGACCGTGTTGGCGATCCATTCTTCGCCGTCGCCACCCTCGATTTGCAGCCGGATGCCATCCGCGGCGATGGTCCCGCCAAGCAAAGCTGACTGGAACACGAACGCCGCGCCGGCGCGCTCGGCATCGCCCTGCAGCGACAGCATCAAGGCATGGCTGTCGATGATGCCGGTGCTCGGCGACAGCAGCGCGCCCTCGCAGCGCAGCGCCGGTTCCAGCGCGGCGACCTGGCGCGTGTCGAGCCACTGCAAGTCGTCGACGCCGTTGGCGGCGGCCTGGCGCTTGATGTGCTCCAGTTGTCCCAGCTGGGCCACGCTGGTCGCGACGATCAGCTTGCCGCAGCGGCGGTGCGCGATCCCGTTCGCATCGCAGTACTCGTACAGGGCTGCCTTGCCGCTCACGCAGGTGCTGGCCTTGAGTGAATTGGCCGGATAGTAAATGCCGGCATGGATGACTTCACTGTTGCGCGAACTGGTGCCGGTCCCGATCGCCTTGTCGGCTTCGAGTACCACCACCTCGCGTCCACTGTTCGCCAGGGCCCGCGCCACGGCAAGCCCGACGACGCCGGCGCCGACCACAACACAATCGATTCGCTCCATTATTATTTCTCGCCAAGTGGATAGATCAGGCCGGCCGGGGTGCCGACCGGCTCAGGCACGCGCAACCTGCGCGCGGACGCGTTCAGGTGGTCGCGCGCCGCGTTGCGCGCCGCATCCGGGTCGCCGCTGCGGATGCCCTCGAAAATGAGCCGGTGTTCTTGTTGGGCCGGGTGCGAGCCGCCGTACAAGCGGGCCGAGTTTTCCCATGCCAGGCGCCTGGTCTCAAGCAACTGGCGTCCCAGGAAGTCGACGAAACTGGAAAAATAGGCGTTGCGGGTGGCAACCGCGATCGCGCGGTGAAAGCCGATGTCGGCCATGCCGGCCGCGACAAAGTCGCCGCTGGTGCGGTCCATCTCGACCAGCGCCGCCTCGATGGCCGCGATATCGCTGTCGGTTCGGCGCCGGGCAGCGAGCTCGGCGGCGGCGCATTCGGCCCAGTAGCGCAGCTCGAACACGTGCTGCAGGTTGACGCCTTCGCGCCCGCCCGGATCGAGCCGGTAAGCGTTGCCGACCGGGTTGGCCGACACATACGCGCCGGAACCCTTGCGGGTGACCAGGATGTTGTCGACCTTGAGCCGGGAAATCGCTTCGCGGATCACGGGCCGGCTGACGTTCAATTGCTGGGCCAGCAACTGCTCGGCAGGAAGGCGCGAATTGGGCGGGATTTTGCCCTCCTCGATCTGGCGCAGCAGCGCATTGACCACGCGCTCCACCAGCGAATCAGCCCGATCCAGCTGTGCAAACATGGATGTCTCCATCGTTATCGTTATTTATATTTGTAAGGCTGTCTTACAGATACTGCTGCGTTCGCTATCGCTTGTCAAGGAGATATTGCGAACGTAAATCGGGTTAGTGGACGCGCGCTGCCGTCGCCATGAGAAACTTTTGTCGGCGGCATCGTGACGTGCTGGCTTTTTGGCTATAAGCTGCGGACTTTCCTTGTCGTCCAATTTCCGATGCAGCCTTCCTCCGCCCCCAGCTTTGCAATTCATTTCGTACCGCGGCATTTGCGCTGGCCGTTGCTATTTGTTGGTTTCGGTGCGCTGGCCTTGCTGCTCATGGCCTGGCGCTGGGGCGGAACCGTCGAGGACTCGCTTGCCTATTTCAATACCGCGCGCTACCTGCGCGGCGAGATTTCGGCGTCCGGGTTGAAGGCGCCATTCCCGTACCGCTTGCTGGTGCCAGCGATTGCATCGATCCTGCCGGGCGACCTTCGCAATGCGTTTGCGGCCCTGAACTGGGCACTGGTGACTGGCGCAGCATGTTTGATGACGCTCGCCGTGCAGCGCCTCGGGCTCGGCAGCCGGCGCGCCTTCGTGGCCGGACTGCTGCTTGTGGTGTCGTTGCCGACCTTCTGGTATGCACCGTACCTGCTGGTCGATCCCGGCTCGGTGTGCGCCCGCGCCGCGTTCGTGCTTGCGGTGCTGTCCGGCCAGCCATGGCTGGCGGTGTTGGCCGGCCTCGTGGCCACGGCGGTACGCGAGGAGAATGTCCTGCTGCTGGTGTGGCTGCTTGCGGCACGCCAGATCGGCGTGGCAGCCGGCCTGGCCGCGCTCGCCGCCGCGGGCGCCTGGCTGGTCGCGGTCCGCTGGTGGCTGGTTCCCGGCTTGCCGTCGTACACCTGGGAGCCGAGCGTGTGGACGGTCCGGCACGCGCTGCAGGACCTGCCGTCGATCCTGTCGCTTGCCGGGTGCGCTGGCGTCGTATTGCCGCTCGCGATGGCAGGCTGGCGCGGCGCCCCGGCCGCGTTGGCCCCACTCAAAAGCCTGATGCTGCTGATGCTGTTGCCGCCCTTGTATGCGGCCCTGTGCGTGCGCATCGACGGGCGCATCGTATGGGGCCTGTATCCCTTCCTGATTCCGTTTGCGGTTGCCGCAACGCCCCTGAAACCCAAGGAGACTTCATGAAACAGCTGGTCCTCGCATGCTGCCTGTCCATTGCTGCGCTGTGCGCGCAAGCCCAGGGCGTCGACGACGCCGCACTCAAGCGCCAGGTCAATGCCTTCGTCGATGAGTGGCATGACGACGCGGCCAATGCGCGGCTTGCGTACTTCGACAAGATGGCCAAAGACGGCGTCTACATCGGCACCGACAAGAGCGAGCTATGGCACCGCGACGAGTTCAAGGCCTGGGCCAAACGCTTCTTCGAGCGCAAGTCGGCGTGGTCGTTCAAGGCCACCCGGCGCAACGTCTATCTGTCGCCCGACAAGTCGATCATCTGGTTCGACGAGTTGCTCGATACACCGAACATGGGGCCATGCATGGCCAGCGGCGTGATCCGCAGGACCGCGAACGGATTCGAGATCGTGCACTACCAGCTGTCGATGGCGGTGCCGAACGAGGTGGGCGGGCAGGTGACGAAGCTGATCAGGGAAACCGAGACAAGGCCGCCGGCAAAATAGTGACGTCGTTCCCGCGAAGGCGGGGACCCAAGTTATGCGGGGTCATCGTCGACGCGTGCAAACTTGGGTCCCCGCCTGCGCGGGGACGACGTGGTGAGGCAGCCGGTGGTCAGGGCGGCCTGCCGTACGATGTGCTAAGGTAACGCACCCCTGCAACCAGCCAGTTTTTTTGAAGTGAGCGACACCTACATCGGCCGTTTCGCGCCATCCCCGACCGGCCCGCTGCATGCGGGCTCGCTGGTGGCCGCCGTGGCCAGCTACCTCGACGCCCGCGCGCACGACGGCCTGTGGCTGGTCCGCATCGAAGACATCGACGAGGGCCGCACCGTGCCCGGCGCGGCAGAGGATATCCTCGAACTGCTGCATTCGCTCGGCATGGATTCCGACCGTGAAGTAGTCTGGCAGAGTCGCCGCAAGCACCTGTACCAGGCTGCCTTCGACCAGTTGGCCGCGCACGCTTACCCGTGCGGCTGCAACCGCCGCGAGATCGTCGACTCGCGCCTCGGCATCGCGCCCGATGGCGCGGCAATCTATCCCGGCACCTGCCGCGAAGGCCTGGCGCCGGGGCGCACCACGCGCAGCCTGCGCCTGCGCGTGCCCGAGCGCGGGGCCGACATCGTCACCTTCACCGACCGCTTTTCGGGCCAGGTGGCCCAGCGGCTTGCCAGCGAGTCCGGCGACTTCGTCCTGAAGCGCGCCGACGGCTACTGGGCCTACCAGCTGGCGGTGGTGGTAGACGATGCCGAGCAGGGCGTTACCGACATCGTGCGCGGCGCCGACCTGCTCGATTCGACGCCGCGCCAGATCTACCTGCAACGCCTGCTCGGCGTGCCGACCCCGCGCTACCTGCACGTGCCGGTCGTGCGCAACGCGAGCGGCGAAAAGCTCTCCAAGCAGACCGGCGCGCTGGCCGTGCAGCCAGGCGACGAACCCAGTGCGGTTGCGGCCCTGCTGGATGCGGCCCGATTCCTCGGCCTGCCGCTGCGGCGGGCCGATACGCTTGCCAGCTTCTGGCAAGCCGCCATTCCAGCGTGGCGCGACCTGCTCGCGCTGCGCGAAACTTCCACCATCAACCCTGCCGCTTAGACCTTACGCCGTGCCATGAAGCCGAGGCCGGCCAGACCCATTCCCAACATCGCCCACGATGCCGGCTCCGGGATCGGCGCTGCCACGATGAAGCCGCGGATTTCGCCGTTCGGGAACCGGTTGGTGTGGATGTTGACGTAGGCCTCGTTGGCCGCAATCCCGCTCAGCAGTGCGCTGCTGGCGCCGGACGCGCTGCCGCCATGCGCGGTCAGGAAGGCCGGCTCGAACGTCATCTCATTGGTCAGGTCGAAGGCATGGCTGTAGGTGCCGGACCTGACCCCGAGCGGAAAGTCCGTGAATGGCAGCGCAATCGGCGCCACCCCGGTGAACGCCGTCCCGGTGCAGCAGTGGATGTGGGACGCCGTCGTAATGCCGAGCAGTTCCTTGAACGGCACCTCGACCCGCAGCGTGGTGCCGCTGATCTCGACGGTCGAGACGCTGTAGCCCGGCGAAGGGTTGGGCGGCATCTCGCTGGGACCAGACAGGGTGGCACGCGAGATGGTTGACGTGCCGCCGCCGCCCCCGGGCCCGGGAGTGTTCGCCTGGGCCTGGGCGGCGGATACCGTGACCAGGCTCGCGGTTGCCAGCGCGAGAATAGACAGAACATGTTTCATTGTTTACCTCCTGTTGAAAATGACTCTGCAATCGCGCCAAAACCACAGCGCTGCCTAAAAAAGTAGCACTCTGACGCGAGGCGGGTGCACACCGTACGGATGGGCAAAATTGCTGCCGTGCGACTGCTGAGCTGCATCAATGGCATGATGTCAAAACATAAACTCGGCATCCAATCCCATGCGACATACACTTCTTGGCGCTTTACTCTTTTCCGCAACCTGTGCCGCCATGGCGCAGGACGCTTCGCTGCTGGCCGGTGCGATGCGTGTCGACACGACCGGCGATAGTTCATTTGCGGTGGGCGTGGGCTATTCGCAGCGGATGGGCACGTACACGGCCGCCAGCGCCGAATACGTCAACGAGGGGCATCCGCCGGGGCACCACCGCGACGGGCTCGGCCTGCTGTACTGGCTGCACACGGCGGTGCCGGAGCATGGCCCCTCATTCGCCATCGGCGCCGGGCCGTACTACTACTTCGATACGACCAAGGGCAATGGCTCGCCGCTCGACTACCGCAACGAGCATGGCTGGGGCACGCTGGTGAACCTGAGCGCGAAATGGCATTTCCACAAGCGCGCGTACGCCGAGGCGAGGCTGGGGCGCATCAACGGGCGGCAAGGGCACGACAGCACGCAGGTGATGTTCGGGCTGGGGTACGAACTGCGCGACCTGCCGCAAGACATCAAGCTGGCCAACGCCGACCCGGGCGAGAACCTGGTGATGCTGCTGGCGGGGCGCTCGATCGTCAACAGCTTCAAGTCGGAGAAGGCCACTTCGTACGGTCTCGAGTACCGGCACACGGTCAGCCCGAACGTGGAGTGGAGTGCGATCCTGATGAACGAGGGGCGGGTCGGGGTGGCGGAGCGCAAGGGCGTGTCGACCCAGGTGTGGCTGCTGCGCCCGTTCACCGAGCGCACCGTGCTCGAACTGGGCCTGGGCGGCTACCTGATGCGTGACCAGGTCAACCGCGGCGACGTCAACGAGGAGCCGAAGTGGCACCTCGCGCCGATCGCGTCGATCGGCATGCGGTACCGCATCAGTCCGACGATTCGGGCGCAACTGTCGTGGAGCCGGGTGATCACCGACTACCACCGCGACTCGGACGTGTTCCTGCTCGGCGCCGGCGTCGCCTTCTAGTTCTTTTTTTCACGTTCTGCACGTGGATGGCGCCCCTGACCCGCACGCCGGCGCGCAGATTAACCGCTTCATGAGTAATGCCGGCCTCGAGGGCGAAGTAACGGTAGGCCGCGTTCGAATCGCTGACGAGCAGCACGTCGTTATCCAGGACCGGCGGCAGGCACTGGCGCGCCACGCTAATACGTGAGAGGGCCCGCCGTCAACCGACGTTCGTCGTATTCTCCCAGAACGAATCTAATTTCGAGGGACTTGTCTTACACACAATTGCAAACGAGCGTCGCCACCCCATGCCTCGTACGCTGCTTTGGCTTCAGTCATGGTTGCCGTGTCGTTGTGACTGTCGAATTTTTTTCCGTTGCCCTTGAAGAAAATCCAAAGCACCTCTGCCGTATCAACTTGTCCCGCAAAACGCTCGGCACGCGTGATCTCGTCCTTAAGTGGCAGGCCTGCGGCTAACCGGGCAAGGGCGGCACTTCCTTCACCGATTCGCGGGCCCGTGTCACCGACGACGAACGGCACAGCGATCCCCTTACTGACTCTATATGCCACTCCAAACGTTCCCATAGCAACGCCTTTGCGAATCAGGCTACGCGGCACAACGGCTGCCGAGATTCGCAGTGGATTGACGTATCGAGATTGATCCGATTCATCAACTATCGACGAGTCTGTAACTGTCGTTGGTGAGACAAAGAATCCACTGCCGTCATTCTGATGCACCGGAATAATGTTTGAAATCGTCCGTCCATGCACCTTCGTAGAGCCACGACCCAGGATGCCATACCAACGAACGACGCCGACCGCCGGGTTATTCCAACCAGCCGCGCTGATACGATTAACGTCCTGCATAAACCGTCCTGTGCAAGTCGAATTGCTCTCTGAGCCTTCGTAGAAACTCCCGTCCGGCAAATACACGCGCCCCGCGTTGCAAAGGTGTATTAAGGCGCCTGCCTCGGCGTTGCGCAGGTGATAGGCACGAGCATATCCATCAATGTTAATGTTAAGTTTGGAAAAGGCTGCTATTCCGCCGTCCTCAAGTTGCAGTGCTTGTCGTGCGCCGGGGAGGCCAAAGACACGAGTGCCGTCGCAGCCAATTGTTCGTGAGGCGAGAAGAACTGGTGCCGCGATACCTAACAGAAACAATAGTATAGGGCCACGTCTGAATAAGTAGGTCTTCATTTCGTCGCTAGGATCTAAAGTTGGCGAAGGCACCACAAATTCGACCGTCCTGCTTTTCTCGTTGTTCCCCAGCGGCCGCTTTCGCTGTCCCTAGGGAAGCGACGATCAATTGACGATTCCTGGCCCATCGTCGATTTCTGGGCGGCCAAATTTCACGTGAGCGAAAAATTTTAGCAACAAGCGGCGTCGAAATGGCGTTTTTCGGGTAAATCGGCCACGTTTCTCACGCCTTTTCGGCGATCAGGACGCACGTCGGGTGTCAGATATCGTAAACCGCCTGCCGGCGCACCAGATTGGCAAACGCGAGTCGGGTGAACAACTGGCGGTGTTCTTCGCCAGGCCGCGGTATCGCGTCTTACGATGGCGAAACAGGTTCTTGATTACATGAAACGTATGTTCAACTTTGGCGCGCACGCTGGCCTTCATGTGTTGGGAGGTTGATCCGGGATCGCAGGTCGAGCCAGCGCAAGAACGAGGGGCGCCTCGCAGGTTCAGTCGTCGAGGTCGTAGCTGCGCAGCCGGAACACCATCTTGCCGCCTTCGCGCTCGCACACGCCGGTCATCGTCTCGCCCCGTTTGATCACCCAGGTGACCGTGCTGCCCGGCGCCTTTTTGGCGCATGCGGTGTGGGCTCCCGGAGGCACGTCCGGCAGCGCAGGCGGTGGCGGCGGCGAAGGGATGGCCGGCATTGCCGGCAAAGCGGGCATTGCGGGCAGCGCGGCGATGCTGCCATCGGGTAGTGCCGGCGGGGCCGGAGGCGCGGGCGGTGCGGGCGGCGCGGGCGGCGCAGGTGGTGCTGGCGGTGGCGGGCAGTTGCCTTGCTTCCGCGTGCACCGGATATGCACGTCCGCGGCGGCGGCGGCGTCCGCGCACAGCAGGGCAAGCAGTAACAGCGACGGGATTATTTGCTTCATGGCTTACTCCTTTTTAGCGGGGCCGACACCAGAACGGCGGCCATCGACTTCATCGTGCCTAGCGAATGTGGAGAAAAAGTGGAGCCCGGCGCGGACGCCCGGGAAAGGTCATTCCGGGCGGGCCTACAGGTCGAAGCGGTACCCGAGTCCGTAGATCGAATGGATCGCTTCAGCGCCCGGCGCGGCAGCCTCGATCTTGCGCCGCAGGTTCTTGATGTGGCTGTCGATGGCGCGGTCGGTCACGTCGAAGCTGCCGCCGCGCGCCGCGTCCAGCAGCTGCGCGCGCGAGAAAACCTGGCCGGGCCGTTTCGCCATTGCGGCGAGGATCGCGAACTCGGTCGGCGTCAGCTCCAGCGCCTGGCCGTGGATCGCGATGCGGCGCGCCGCTTCGTCCACCGCAACCGGACGCTGCGCCGGCGCGCCCGCGCGGCGCAGGATGGCCTTGATGCGCGCCATCAGCTCGCGCGGGCTGAACGGCTTGCACAGGTAGTCGTCGGCGCCCGCTTCGAGCCCAAGCAGGCGGTCGATTTCCTCGACGCGCGCGGTCACCATCACGATCGGCACCTGGGAAAAACCGCGCACTGCGCGGCACACGGCCAGGCCGTCCAGGCCGGGCAGCATCAGGTCCAGCACGACCAGCGCCGGGACGCGCGCGCCGATGGCGGCGAGCGCGTCGGCGCCGTCGCTGAACAACGTCGGCCGGTAGCCTGCGCTGCGCGCGTAGTCCGCGACCAGCGCCGCCAGTTCGGGTTCGTCCTCGACGATATACAGCTCGCCGCTCAAGGCTGCTCCAGCGGGAAGGTGACGGTGGCGCGCAGGCCGCCCAGCGGCGAGTGCGAGAAGGCGAGATGGGCGTCGTGCGCCGCCAGGATGCGCTGGCACAGCGCCAGTCCGAGTCCGGCGCCGCCTTGCGCCCGGCTGCGCGACGCGTCGGCGCGGTAGAAGCGCTCCGACAAGCGTTGCAGGGCCTCGTCCGGCACGCCCGGTGCGCTGTCATCGACCGCGATTTCCAGGTGGCCCGCGTGCGTCCGCGCGTGCAGGGCGAGCTGTCCGCCGGGCGCGGTGTAGCGCACCGCGTTCTCGAACAGGTTCGCAAACACCTGGCGCATGCGTTCGGGGTCGGCCGCGACCAGCGAAGGGCAGGGCGCCGGCCCGGTATCGAGCGTCAGCCTGGCGGCCCGCAGCCTGTCGGCGAAGGCCGCGCCGCACTCGATCGCCAGCGCCCACAGGTCGAGCGGCTGGCGCTGGCATTCGAGCGCGCCGACGTCGGCGCGGGCCAGCGCGTACAGCTGGTCGATCAGCTTGTTCAGCGACAGCACCTGGCGCAGCATGGCCGCCACCGTTCCGGCGTCGGCGCTGCGCACGCCATCCTCGATCGCTTCGAGCTGCGCGCGCAGCACCGACAGCGGCGTGCGCAGTTCGTGCGACGTGTCGGCCACCCACTGGCGCCGCGACTGCTCCATGCTGGCGAGGCGCTGCGCCAGCTGGTTGAAGCTGTGCGCCAGCTCGCCCAGTTCGTCGCTGCGCCCGACGGGCAGGCGCGTGTCGAAATGGCCGTCGGCCAGCGCCCGGGCGCCGCCCGCGAGGCGGCCGATCGGCTTGCGGAAGTGCGCCGCCAGGATGACCGCAGCGAGCGCGCTGAGTACGAGGCTGGCCACGACGATCGCCCACAGGCTGCTTTTGAGTTGGTCGAGGAAGGCGGCCGCCAGCGCATCGCTCGGGCGCATCACGCGCGCCACCGCGAGGTAGCCGACGGTCCGTCCGTTGGCCGTGATCGCGCGCCGCGCATTCGCTTCGTGCCCGGGAACGCGGCCGGCGAGGTAGCGCCCGTCCGCATCGAGCAGGGTGAGGCGGTCCTGCAGGCCGAGCTGGTCGATCCCGGGGTCCGCGGCAAGCGGCGGCGTCGGCGGGACCGGCGGGATCGCAGGCGGTGGCAGCGGCGGCAAGGCCGGCAGCGGCGGCAGTGGCGCCGCGACGGTGGCCGCCGGGTCTGCCGGGCTGGCGGGAGGCGCGGGGGGAGCCGGCGGGGCAGGGGCGACGGGTGCGGCCTGCACAAGCCGCGCCTCTTGCAGCCGCGCCAGTTCGGTGGCGATCCATGCGCGCCGCTGCGCCGCGCCGCCCGGCAGGAAGTCCCAGCCCTGGCGCCCTTGGTAGCGCCGCGCCAGCACGTTCGACAATTCGTCCAGGCGGTCGAGCTCGATGTTCGAGGCATACTCGGCAAAACTGCGCAGCACGTTTTGCCGCATCAGTACAATGCCGGTGGCGGCCACCAGCAGGATCGCGAGCAGCACTGAAACAAACAAGCGGTGACCGATTGAAATGCGCAAGTTGGGGCTCGTGTCCGGAAAGCGCCGAGTGTAATGCTATTTTGGCAAATCGCAAACGCCGAGCTGCGTTTTGCGCCATCCGTTGCAATGCGGCTAACGATTTCCACCACAAGTGGCCGGGGCCGTTTGCCAGCTGGTGGCCGGCGCCATCAAAACCAACATTCCGGGCCATTTTTTCATGGTCCGGGATGTTGCGATACAATACCGCGTGCTATTCTGAAGAGCTTTCTAAAGCGACGTACTGCTGAAGCTGTAAAAGTCCTTCCCCCACAACTTGATGTCTTGTAAGTGCGATCCGCTAACCGGTCAGGCCGTGTCGCGGAAGGTTGAATTAACCCGCCAAACTCGCGAAACGCGAAGAAAGGTGAGCAAGAATGATGCAACAATATAACGCCAACTCGTACCTGTTCGGCGGTAATGCGCCGTACGTGGAAGAGTTGTATGAAGCCTACCTGAACAACCCGGGCTCGGTGCCGGACAACTGGCGCGCCTATTTCGACGCGATGCAGCACGTGCCCGCGGTCGACGGCTCGACCAAGCCGGACGTGGTCCACTCGTCCGTCATCGCCTCGTTCGCGGAACGCGCCAAGCAAGGCCCGATCCGCACCGTCTCCGCCGTTGGCGACCCCGAACTGGGCCGCAAGCGTGTTGCCGTCACCCAGCTGATCGCCGCCTACCGCGCCCTTGGCACGCATTGGGCCAACCTGGACCCGCTGCAACGCACCGAGCGTCCGCCGATCCCTGAACTCGACCCGGCCTTCTACGGTTTCACCGAAGCCGACCTCGACACCGTTTTCAACATCAGCAACACCTACTTCGGTCAGGAGAACGCGTCGCTGCGCGACCTGCTGAACATGTTGCGTGACACCTACTGCCGTTCGATCGGCGCTGAAATCATGTACGTCAGCGACCCGACCGAAAAGCGCTGGCTGCAGGAAAAGCTGGAATCGATCCGCTCGACCCCGACCTTCACCGCCGAGAAAAAGAAACACATCCTCGAGCGCCTGACCGCGGCCGAAGGCCTCGAGCGCTACCTGCACACCAAGTACGTCGGCGCCAAGCGCTTCTCGCTCGAGGGTGGCGAGTCGTTCATCGCGTCGATGGACGAAGTGATCCAGCGCGCCGGTGAAAAAGGCATCCAGGAAATCGTGATTGGCATGGCCCACCGCGGCCGCCTGAACGTGCTGGTCAACACGCTGGGCAAATCGCCGGCCGACCTGTTCGAAGAATTCGAAGGCAAGCACGCCGACGAC
>JBJMVW010000058.1:0-4321 GCA_045810465.1 Massilia sp.
CGTTGCCGCTCTTGATGCACAGGCCCGCGGCGTCGACCGTCACGTTCGGGCGCGCTTCGTAGATAATGCCGATGACGCCCAGCGGCACCCGCATCTGGCCGACCTGGATGCCGCTCGGGCGGAACTTCATGTTCGAGATTTCGCCGATCGGGTCGGGCAGCGCGGCGATCTGGCGCAGGCCCTCGACCATGGTGGCGACGGCGGCCTCGGACAACGTCAGGCGGTCGACCAGCGCCGGCTCGAGCCCGTTGGCGCGGGCGGCGGCCAGGTCCTGTTCGTTGGCCTCGCGCAGCGCCGCGCGCTCGCGCTCGATGGCGTCGGCGACCAGGAGCAGCGCCCGGTTGCGGGTCGCGCCATCGGCGCGCGCCATCGCGCGCGAGGCGGCGCGGGCCTGGCGGCCGAGCAGTTGCATGTGTGCGGTGATGTCCATCGTTTTTTAAGTCGGTTGGTCGGGGTTTGCGTTCGTGGATCGCGACGAACTTGGGTTCCCGCCTTCGCGGGAACGACGTCCTTTGCCGGCGTTAGCGCGCCACCTTCAAGGCCAGCTGCAGCATCGCGTCCCAGGCGTCGCCGGCGAACTGCCTGGCGCGCAGGCCCTTGACCATCCGGTCGACCTGCGCCGCCTCCTGCAGCGCCGCCTCCAGCGTGGCCAGCGGGATGCGCCGCAGCGCCGGCTCCATCATCCGCTCGCGCGGGCCCCAGATCCGGTATTCCTTCATCAGCGCGCCCAGCGGCCGTCCCTGCGCCATCCCGGCTTTCAATTTTAACAGCGTGCGGATTTCTTCGGCCACCGCCCACAGCACCAGCGGCAGCGCTTCGCCCTCGCCCTTCAGGCCCTCGAGCATGCGCGCCAGCCGCGCCGGGTCGCCCGCCAGCATCGCTTCGGACAGCTTGAACACGTCGTAGCGCGCGACGTTGAGCACGGCGTCGTGCACCTGCTCGAAACTGAGCTTGCCCGGCTCGTGCAGCAGGCCGAGCTTCTGGATTTCCTGGTGCGCCGCCAGCAGGTTGCCCTCGACCCGGTCGGCGATGAAGTCCAGGCTCTGGCGGTCGGCGCCCTGGCCCTGGGCCGACAGCCTCATCCCGATCCAGCCCGGCAGCTGCGCGCGCTCGATGTTCGGGATCTCGATGTACACCGCCGCCTGCTGCAAGCTGGCGACCCACGACGACTTGGCGGTCTGCCAGTCGAGCTTGGGCAGCGTGATCAGGGTCAGGTTGTCCGGTCCGAGGTCTTTCGCGTAGCTTTGCAGCGCCGCGCTGCCGTCCTTGCCCGGCTTGCCGGTCGGGATCCGCAGTTCGATCAGCTTCTTGTCGCCGAACAGCGACATGGCCTGGTTCGCCGCCAGCAGCTCGCCCCACTTGAAGCTGCGGTCCACCGTCAGCACGTCGCGCTCGGAATAGCCCTGGGCGCGCGCGGTGCGGCGGATGCGGTCGGCGGCCTCCAGCGCCAGCAGGTGCTCGTCGCTGGTGATCACGTACAGCGGCGCCAGGCCCTTCGCCAGATGGCCGTCGAGCGCCTCGGGCCTCAGTTGCATCGCCAGGCCACCTTCACGCCGACGCCGGTTTGATCGCCGCCAGGCGGCGCAGGATCTGCTGCACCACGTCGCCCTGCATGTCGCGGTACAGCAGGTTCGCTTCCGCTTCCTTGGCCAGCACCTGGGTCTCGTCGAACGCCATGTTGCGCTTCAAGGTGATCTCGGTCGGCCCCAGCATCTCGGCGCCCTTGGCGTCGCGCACCCGGAACACCACGGTGTAGGTCAGCAGGTATTCGCGCACGCGTCCCAGGCTGTTGAGCGACA
The DNA here is from genome assembly GCA_045810465.1 of Massilia sp. Lineage (GTDB taxonomy): Bacteria > Pseudomonadota > Gammaproteobacteria > Burkholderiales > Burkholderiaceae_D > Telluria. The sequence continues at coordinate 1,800 of JBJMVW010000058.1, forward strand.
GGATCGACCTGCCGCGCGATTCGGCCAGCAGGTCGAACTGGGCCTCGGCGCCTTCCGGCTTGTCGGCGATGACCACGTGGTCGCCGGCGCGCAGGTTGCGCTTGAGCTCAGTGCCGAACGGCGACGTGTCCGGGAACGACAGGAAGATGCTGTGGAACGGCATGTTGTAGCTGTCGCCCGAGCCGCGCAGCTGGAAGCCGCAGCCGGCCAGGCTTGCGGCCAGCAGCAGCGCGGCGGATGCGCGCTTGACGTGGGATCGAGTTTGGCTCATTCGCTTACACCACAATGTTAATCAGCTTGCCGGGAACGACGATGACCTTCTTCGGCGTGCCTTCCACGAACTTCTGCACCGCCTCGGACGCCAGCGCCGCCTGCTCGATCGCGGCCTTGTCGGCATCCTTGGGCACCTTGACCGAACCGCGCAGCTTGCCGTTCACCTGGATCATCAGCTCGATCTCGGACTGCTCCAGCGCGGCCGGATCGACCTCGGGCCACTGCACGTCGAGGATGTCGCCATACACCTTGGCATAGCCCAGCTCCTGCCACAGTGCGTGGGTGATGTGCGGCGCGGCCGGGTTGAGCACGCGCAGGAAGATCGACAGGCCTTCGGCGATCACCGCGTCGGTGGCGGCGCCGTCTTCGAGCTTGCTCGATTCGAGCGTGTTGAGCATCTTCATGCACGCCGAAACCACCGTGTTGTACTGGATGCGCTTGAAGTCGTAGTCGGCCTGCTGCAGCACTTTGTGCACTTCGCGGCGCAGGGTCTTGTGCGCGTCGTCCAGGGTGCCCTGCTGCTGGCCGCCCAGCGCCGCGGCCACGCGGCCGGACTGCGCGTGCGCGAACGCCCACACCCGGCGCAGGAAGCGGCTGGCGCCTTCGACGCCGCTGTCGGACCACTCGAGGGTCTGCTCGGGCGGCGAGGCGAACATCGTGAACAGGCGCGCGGTGTCGGCGCCGTACTGTTCGATCTGGGCTTGCGGGTCGATGCCGTTGTTCTTCGACTTCGACATCTTCTCGGTGCCGCCGATCTGTACCGGCTGGCCGTCGGCCGTGAGCGTCGCGCCTTGCGGGCGGCCCTTGTCGTCGAGCGTCAGGTTGACGTCGGCCGGGTTGAACCAGGTCTTCTTGCCCGACGCGTCCTCGCGGTAGTAGGTCTCGTTGAGCACCATGCCTTGCGTGAGCAGGTTGACGAACGGCTCGTCGAACTTGACCAGGCCGAAGTCGCGCATCACCTTGGTCCAGAAGCGCGCGTACAGCAGGTGCATGACCGCGTGCTCGATGCCGCCGATGTACTGGTCCATCGGCATCCAGTAGTCGTTGCGGGCCGGGTCGACCATCTTGTCGTTCGAGCCTGGCGAGGTATAGCGCATGTAGTACCACGACGAGTCGATGAAGGTGTCCATCGTGTCGGTCTCGCGCCGCGCCGGCTTGCCGCACTTGGGGCAGTCGCACTTGAGGAAGGCTTCGCTCTTGTTCAGCGGGTTGCCGGTGCCGTCCGGGACCAGGTCCTCGGGCAGCACGACCGGCAGGTCCTGCTCGGGCACCGGCACCGCGCCGCAATCGCCGCAGTGGATCATCGGGATCGGCGTGCCCCAGTAGCGCTGGCGCGAGATGCCCCAGTCGCGCAGGCGGAACGTCACCTTCTTGTCGCCCAGGCCCTTTTCGGCCAGGTCGCCCGAGACCGCGTTGACGGCCGCGATGTAGTCGAGGCCATCGTACTTGCCCGAGTTGACGAGCTTGCCGTGCTCCTTGTCGCCATACCATTCCTGCCAGGCGTCGAGCGAGAACTGCTGGCCTTCGACCTCGACCACCTGCTTGATCGGCAGGTCGTATTTTTTCGCGAACGCGAAGTCGCGCTCGTCGTGGCCGGGCACGCCCATCACGGCGCCGTCGCCATAGGTGATCAGCACGTAATTGCCGACCCAGACCGGCACCTGCTCGCCCGAGATCGGGTGGGTCACGGTGAGGCCGGTCGGCATGCCCTTCTTCTCCATCGTCGCCATGTCGGCTTCGATCACGCTGCCCTTCTTGCAATCGGCGATGAAGGCGGCCAGCTCCCGGTTGTCCTTCGCGGCCAGCTGCGCCAGCGCGTGTTCCGGCGCCACCGCGCAGAAGGTCACGCCCATGATGGTGTCGGCGCGCGTGGTGAACACGTACAGCTTGCCGCCGTTGACCAGGTCACCGTTTTGGTCCATCACGGTGTGCGGGAACGCGAAGCGCACGCCGGTCGACTTGCCGATCCAGTTGGCCTGCATCACGCGCACGCGCTCGGGCCAGCCCGGCAGCCGGTTCTCGACGTAATCGAGCAGTTCCTCGGCATAGTCGGTGATGCGCACGTAGTACATCGGGATCTCGCGCTTTTCGATCAGCGCGCCCGAACGCCAGCCGCGGCCGTCGACCACCTGTTCGTTGGCCAGCACGGTCTGGTCCACCGGGTCCCAGTTCACGGTACCGGTCTTCTGGTAGATGATGCCCTTCTCGAGCATCTTCAGGAACATCCACTGGTTCCACTTGTAGTATTC
>JBJMVW010000059.1:0-2040 GCA_045810465.1 Massilia sp.
CCGAGCGACTTCTCGACGAATTCGCGCACCTCGCGGTTACGCTCGCCGATCAGGCCGACCACGATCACGTCGGCCACGGTCTGGCGCGTGATCAGGCCAAGCAGCACACTCTTGCCGACGCCGCTGCCGGCCATCAGGCCGACGCGCTGGCCGCGGCCGAGCGTGAGCATCGAATTAATCGCGCGCACGCCGACGTCGAGCGCCTGGTCGACCGGGGTCTTGCGCAGCGGGTTGATCTTGGGCGGGGTGGTGGCCAGCGGTGCGTCGCCGCCAAGGCGCCCGAGGTCGTCGATCGGTTCGCCCAGGCCGTTCACCATGCGGCCCAGCCATTGCGGGCCGACCTGCACGGTGGCCGGACCGGCGACGGGCAGCACGCGGGCGCCGGTCGCCAGGCCCATCGACTTCTTGAACGGCATCAGGTACGAGACCTTGTCGCGAAAGCCCACCACCTGCGCGTCCAGCCAGCCGCCGTCGACGGTCTCGATGCGGCAGCGCTGGCCGGTGTGCAGGCGGCAGCCCACGCTTTCGAGCAGCAGGCCCTGCACCGCGACCAGGCGCCCGGTGGGGGTGGCCACCGGCACTTGCCCGATGTCGAGCGAACGCAGGGTGTCGGCCAGCGCCGCCATCAGTCTTCCTCCTCCGCGGCGGCCAGCTGTTCGCTGACCTGTTCCATGACCGCGGCGAGGCGGCCCTGGCAGCCGGCGTCGACTTCGTGGTCGCCCGCCTTGACGCGGCATTCGCCCGGCGCCATGCCGGGGTCGGCCAGCAGCCGCCACTTCCTGGCGCGCTTCGGATCGAGTTCGCTGATGCGCTTGAGTTCTTCCGGATTCAGGTACACCTCGACCTCGTCGCGCGAAGGCGGCATCGTCGACAGCGCCTCGTCCACCAGGTTCAGGAGCTGTACCGGCTGCAGCGCCAGTTCGGCGCGGATCACCTGGCGCGCGATCTTGCCGACCAGGTCGACCACTTCGGTGCGCTGCGCCTCGCGCAGGTCGCGCTCCAGTTTTTTCAGGCCGTCGAGCATCGCGTCGACCGGGCCGGCGATCTGCTCGAAGTGGTCCTGGGCCTGGCCGCGGCCTTCGTCGAGTCCACGCACCACGCCTTCCGCATGGCCGAGCGGGTAGCCTTCGGCCCGGCCCTGTTCGAGGCCGGCGTCATAACCTTCGTGCTGGCCCTGGCGGTAGCCGTCTTCGACCGCGCCTTGCCAGGCTTCCTGCGAAGCCGCGGCCTCGGCGCCGGCACCGGCGCGCGGGCGCAGCACCTGCGTCAGCGGCGGGAAAAGGTAGGGCCGGAACTGCTTCATTCGGCGGTCGCCTCGGCAAAGAGCTGCACGTCGATTTCGCCGGCGTCGGCCAGCGCCTTGACGGCCGCCATGATGTCCTTGCGGGTCTGCTCGATGCGCGACATCGGCACCGGGCCGGAGCGGCGCATCAGGTCCTCGAAGCTTTGTGCCTGGCGGCGCGGCATCGCGGTCAGGATCGCATCGCGCAGTTCGGGCTCGGCGCCCTTGAGCGCAATCGCCCACTGCTCGAGCGGCACTTCGTCGAGCAGGCGCGTGATGGTCTGCTCGGTCTGGCGCGACAGGATGAAGAAGTCGTACATCGACATCTCGATCTGCGACACCACTTCCGGATCGTGCGCGCGCAGCAGTTCGACCATGCCGGCGCGGTTGGACGGCAGCCGGTTCAGGATCTCGGCGACCTGGCGCACGCCTTCGACGCTGGCGCTCTGGGTGTCGAGCGCGGCCAGGCAGCGCGCGACCAGGTCTTCCAGTTCCTGCAGCAGGTCGCGGTCGATCTCGTCCAGGCGCGCCAGGTTCAGCAGCACCAGTTCGCGGCCGGCCGTAGGCAGGCCTTCCAGGATCTGGCCGGCCAGCGCCGGCGGCAGGAAGGCGAGGAACACCGCCTGCATCTGCACGTGTTCGCTGGCGACGAATTCGGCCAGCCACTTCGGCGAGGCGTACTGCAGGCGCGCCATCATCGGCCGGATCGCGTCGCCGTAAATCGTGTTCAGCACGCTGTTGGCGATGTCGCTGCCCAG
>JBJMVW010000060.1:0-3132 GCA_045810465.1 Massilia sp.
CGACCACCGCTTCGGTTGCGGCGCGCGCCGGAATTTGCGCATATTCGCGCGGCCGTTCGCGCACAGGGTTCCTGAGTTTGGCAAAGTGCGCCTTGACCAGCGCTTCGGCCCGCGCCGGGTCGATGTCGCCGACCACCACCACCGCCATCAGGTCGGGACGGTACCAGTCGCGGTAAAAGCGGCGCAGCGTGTCGGGATTGAAGCTGCGCAGGATCTCTTCCTTCCCGATCGGCAGGCGCTGCGCGTAGCGCGAGCCGTTGTAAATCTTCGGCATCAGCACCTTGCTCATGCGGTCGGCCGCACCTTTGCCGAGCCGTAGTTCTTCGAGCACGATGTCGCGCTCCTTGTCGATCGCATCATCCGCGAAGGTCACGCCGTGCGCCCAGTCTTCCAGCACGGTGAACGCCTTGTCGACGTCCTCCTTGCGCTCGGTCGGAATCGGCAGCACGTACACGGTCTGGTCGAAGGTGGTGTACGCATTCAGGTCGGCGCCGAACTTGACGCCGATCGACTGCAGGTAGTTCACCAGTTCGTGCTTCTTGAAGTGGCTCGAGCCGTTGAACGCCATGTGTTCGGTGAAGTGGGCCAGGCCTTGCTGGTCCTCGTCCTCGAGGATCGAGCCGGCCTTGACCACCAGCCGCAATTCGAGCTTCTGTTCCGGCTTGCTGTTGCGCTGGATGTAGTAGGCCAGGCCGTTGGCGAGCTTGCCGACCTTGACGCGCGGGCCGACCGGCATCGGCGCGTCAAGTTTGAGGGCCGCGTGGGCGGCCAGCGATTGCGCCAGCAGGACGACGGCAAGGCAGGCGGTTCGGACGAATTGTTTGGTCATCTGGCATCCGGTGGTGAACATCAGGGACCCATTCTACTCCGGCCTCAGCCGTATGCGCCCCTAGTTGGAACCGGCCGCGCTGGTGGCAACCTTCGATTCCTGGCTGGTGGGATTGAGCACGACCTGCACGTAGTTGTCGGTGTTGAAGTAGCGCTTGGCGGCGGCCTTGACCTCGTCGACGGTGAGGGCGTCGGCTTCGGTTTCGGACGCGAGGATGCGCGCCGGGTCGGTGCCGTCCAGCTCCGAGGCCTGCAGCCGCTGCAGCCAGTAGCCGTTTTCACGCAGCGCGCGCCGGTAGTTCTGGCGCCAGTTGCGCTTGACCTTGTCCAGGTCGGCCGGGTCCGGGCCCTCGGCCTTGATCCGTTCGATCTCCGCGAAGGTGGCGGCGATCACCTTGTCCACTTTTTCGGGGCCGGTCGGCAGCGTCGCCGCGACCGAATAGTGGGGGTAGGGGATCCGGTTCAGCGCACGCCCCATGCCGCCGCCGTAAATCAGGCCGAGCTTCTCGCGCAGCACGTCCACGATCCGGATGTTCATCACTTCGACCAGCGCCGACAGCCGCAGCAGTTCCTCGTGCGAGTATTCGGCCGGCCCGGTGAAGGTCAGCGAAACCGTGCTTTTGGGGTCGGCGCCGCCTTTCACCTCACGCTTGACCACCCCGGTCACCGGGCGCATGCCGACGTCGCGGTAGGCGATCGGGATGTCCGGTGTCGGCAGGGTCGCCAGGTAGGTCGCCAGCAGCGGCTTGATGGCGGCCACGTCGAAGCTGCCGACCAGGATGAAGGTCAGGCCCTTCGCGCTGGAAAAGCGCTGGCGGTAGATGTCGATACTGCGCTCGAGGCTGACCTGCGCCAGGTCCTGCGGGCGCACCGCGTGCGGCGCGTACGGATGGTTGTTGTACAGGGTGGAGACGATGGCTTCGTTGAACCGGGCGCCGGGCTGGGAGTGCAGGTTGCGCACGACCTCGGCCTGCTTGCCCATGTACGACTTGTACAGGTCTTCGTCGCGGCGCACGCCGGCGAACCTCAGCCACAGCATCTGCAGCATGGTCTCGATGTCCTCGGGCGCGGCGCCGGCGCTGCCGGCGACCGTGTCGGTGTAGCTGCCCAGCGAAAGCCCGACCGCGGCCACCCGGCCGGCCAGCACCTTGGACAGGTCGAGCGGCGTGAAGTCCTGCAGGCCCATGGCGCCCACCAGCGTGCTGGCATAGCGTGCGTTGGCAATGTCCTTTTCGCCGAACAGGGTCTGGCCGCCGTAGCGCACCGCGCCCATCAGCACCTGGTCGTTGCGGAAGTCGGTCGGCTTGAGGATCACCTTGACGCCGTTCGACAGCGTCAGCCGGGTCAGGCCGAGCGTCTTGTCGCTCGACTCGGCGACGATGCCGCCGGGCGCGGGCGGATGCTCCATCAGGCGCGTGGCAAGCGTCTTCTCAAGGCGCGTGCCGACCTGCGCGCCCTCGGCCGCGGCCACCGCTGCCAGCAGCTGCGGCCCGGTGGGCGGCGCCGGATCGGCGCGGTCGATGCCGGTGTAGAGCACCAGCTTGCCCGCATCCACCGGGATCGTGCGGCGCGCCGCCGCGTTGACTTCGTCGAGCGTGATCCCGGCCAGCAGCTCCTGCACCAGCCGGTATTCGGCCTCGATGCCGGGCACCGGCTCGCCGCTCAGGAAGTTGCGCGTGTACTCGGCGACGTAGGCCGACGAGTCGGTCTTGTCGCGCTCGTTGAAGCCGCGCTCGTAGCGGCGCAGCATGGCCTTGGCGGTGCGTTCCAGTTCGGCGCTGCCAAAGCCATGCTGGCGCGCGCGCTGGTTTTCCTGCAGCAGCGCGGCGATGGCCGGGGCCGCCCCGCGCGGGCCGATCGTGGCGCTGGCGTTATACGACTTGTAGCGCGGCGTCAGGCGCGACAGGCCGCTGGCGGCGCCGAGGAAGGGCGCGTCGGGCAGCTGCGCCAGCTCCTGCAGCCGTTGCGCCAGCATGGTGGTGAACAGCGACTCGACCAGGCGCTCGCGCCAGGCGCCGTAGGTGGCGCGTTCGGGCGCCGGGCGCACCGGGTAGCGGATCAGCACCGAATTGCTGGTGGCCTCCTTGTCGGTGACCACCAGCGCCTCGGTGTCCTGGCGCTCGGGGATCGCGGCGTACTCGCGCAAGCGCGCCGGCGCCGGGTTGCGCAGGCCTGAAAAATGCGCCTTGATCATCTGCTCGGCCTCGCCCGGCTCGACGTCGCCGACCACGAACACGGCCATCAGGTCGGGCCGGTACCAGTCGTGGTAGAAGCGGCGCACCGCCTCGGGGCTGGCGCTGCGGA
>JBJMVW010000061.1:0-1942 GCA_045810465.1 Massilia sp.
GCGGGACGCCGGCGTAGTCCACTTTCGCAAACGCGAAGGTGGCGTCGGCAACGACCTGCGTCTCGAATCCAAGATTGCCCGCGCTGCGCGCACTTGCTTCGACCGAATTATTGGTGCTCACGCCCACGATCACCAGCCGCTTCACCCCGCGCACGTGGAGCCAGCGCTCCAGCCCGGTGTTGACGAAGGCGTCGGGCACATTCTTCTCCACCACATGCTCGGACGGCAGCGGCAAAAACTGCCGCTGGAACGCGGCCCCACTTTGGCCTGGCGCGAACACGGACCCGGGAGTTTTCGAGATGTGGCGAACGTTCACCACCGTTGCTCCCGCCCTTCGCCAGGCCGCCAGCAAGGCCGCGATGTTGCGCTCGGCCCCGGGATTATTCCGTTCGCCGACGGCCGGGTCGGCCATGCAGTTCTGCATGTCGATGATGAGCAGTACCGGTGTTTCGTGCAGCATGGGCATCCTTTGAAAAGCGCGCTCGGGCGCGAACGGCCGCACCATTATAAATCGGTTAACAGGCCAGGCCGGCGGCCCCACGAGGCGGACACATGCATATCCAAAAATCGTAGTTGGCGCAATTGATTTCCGGTATGTTTGCGCTTGGCGAGTGACGCGCCCCGCCCCAAAAACTGAACCGAAGGGAAATCGAATGCAACGACAAGGCCCCATGCAAGCCCTGGCCCTCACCGTCGCGATACTGCTGGCCGGCGCCGCCAACGCGGCGGTAGATACCATCAACTCCGGCGTGCAGCTCCCGCGTTTTGCGCTGCTCAAGGAGGGCACGCATCACTATCTGCGCTACGTGAAAACGGGCGAGGTCAACACGCCGGCCGACATCTGGACCCGTGAAGTGCGCATCGAACAGCGCGGCGCCGAAAAGCTGCTGCACATCCGCCAGCGCTGGGATGGGGCCGGCCCGACGCCATCCGTCAAACTGCTCGACTCGTGGTTCGAGGCCGGCACCTTCCGCCCGCGCACGCATGAGCGCATCAGCGAGAAGGACGGCAAGCGTGTGGTGGAAGGCTTTGCGTTTGCGCCGGAGCGCATCACGGGCCTCAAGGACCTGGCCGACAACACGCAAAAGGCCCTGGCCGTCGAGTCGTCCGAGCCGACCTACAACTTCGAGGCCGACATCGAGTTCCTGCAGACGCTGCCGCTGGCGCTAGGCTACGAGGCAAGCATCAATTTCTACCATCCGGGCGGAGCGGCGCCGCCGCAGCGCTACACGTTCAAGGTGGCGGGATCGGAGACCATCGCCGGGCCGGCCGGACCGGTCGACTGCTGGGTGGTGACGACCGACTACAACCAGCCGGGAAAGGTGTCGAAGTTCTGGTTCGCGAAGGCGACCCAGCTGATGCTGCGGCAGGAAGGCGAGATCGGGAACGGGAAGGTGCTGGTCAAGACACTGATCGACTGAGGAGCGGCATGTGCACTACATGAACATACCGGCGCACAAGCGGCGCGCGGTTCGGCTACCTGCCCTTGCCGACGTGCTTGCGCACCTGCTCTTCCGACCTGGCCAGGTGGCGCGCGACCTGCCCGCCTTGGTTGCGCCAGAATTGCGCGCCGGCGTCGCGTAAGCGCGCCGCGACGTTCCCGACATGGCGCCGGGCCGCCGCGCGCGCTTCGTTCACGTCCTGCCGCGCGATCGCATCGGCAACCGCACGGTGTTCGTCGCGTAACAGGCTGTTCACATCGCCGAAGCGCGCCTCGTTCATGCGGCCAAGGGTAACCGCCTGGCGCAAGAACTGCCTCAGGAAGACCAGCAGCGAGGTGTACAAGGGATTGCCAGTGGCGTTCGACATCGCGGTATGGAAGGCCACGTCTTCCTCGACGCCATCACCCCCGGCGGCGACCGCCTGGTCGATCGCCAGCAGCGCCTGCTGGATGGCCTGGTTCTGTTCTTCCGTGCGGCGCTCGGCCGCGAGCGCCGCGACC
>JBJMVW010000062.1:0-74099 GCA_045810465.1 Massilia sp.
ATCATGAAAATCGTCGAGATCCGCGAACAGACCCTCCCCATCGCCTCTTCCATCCGCAATGCCTACATCGACTTCAGCAAGATGACGCTGAGCCTGGTGGCGGTGATCACGGACGTGATCCGCGACGGCAAACCGGTGGTCGGCTACGGCTTCAATTCGAACGGCCGCTATGGCCAGGGCACGCTGATGCGCGAGCGCTTCATCCCGCGCATCATGGAAGCGGATCCGGATTCGCTGCTGAGCGACAAGGGCGACAACCTGGACCCGCACAAGATCTGGGCCGCGATGATGACCAACGAGAAGCCGGGCGGCCACGGCGAGCGCTCGGTGGCCATCGGCACCACCGACATGGCGATATGGGACGCGGTGGCCAAGATTGAAGGCAAGCCGCTGTTCCAGCTGCTGGCCGAGCGCTACGGCAATGGCCAGCCCGAGCGCAAGGTGTTCGTGTATGCGGCCGGCGGTTACTACTACCCGGGCCAGGACCACGGCAAGCTGAAGGACGAGATGCGCAGCTACATCGACCGCGGCTACACGGTGGTCAAGAAGAAGATCGGCGGCGCCTCGCTCGACGAAGACCTGCGCCGCATCGATTCGATCCTGTCGGTGCTGCAGGACGGCCAGAAGCTGGCGGTGGACGCCAACGGCCGCTTCGACCTCGACACCGCGATCCAGTACGCGAAAGCCTTGTCCCAGTACGACCTGTTCTGGTACGAGGAGGCGGGCGACCCGCTCGACTTCGAGCTGCAGGCCACGCTGCGCAATTATTACGACAAGCCGATGGCGACCGGCGAGAACCTGTTCTCGATGCAGGACGCGCGCAACCTGATCCGCTACGGCGGCATGCGCGCGGACCGCGACTGGCTGCAATTCGACTGCGCGCTAAGCTATGGCCTGGTGGAATACCTGCGCACGCTCGACATGCTGCACGAGCACGGCTGGTCGCGCACCCGCTGCATCCCGCACGGCGGGCACCAGATGTCGCTGAACATCGCGGCTGGCCTGGGGCTGGGCGGTAACGAATCGTATCCGGACCTGTTCCAGCCGTACGGCGGTTTCCCGGATGGCGTGAAGGTCGAGAACGGCTACATCACGATGCCGGACCTGCCGGGAATCGGCTTCGAAGGCAAGAGCGACCTGTATCGCGAGATGCAGAAGCTGGCGGAGTAAGCGTCCAGCGCGTCCAGCACGTCATTCCCGCGGAGGCGGGAATCCCATGCTCCAGCACGTCATTCAGAGGATCCAGCACGTCATTCCCGCGGAGGCGGGAATCCCAGTTCGTAGCGCGCCACGGACGTCAACTGGGATTCCCGCCTTCGCGGGAACGACGGGTTAACTTAAGCGCGAGAGCTATTGGCCTGGAATCTGCAAGCCCTTCGCCACGGCGGGCCGTTGCAGGAAAGCCTGCAGCACGCGGTTGACCTCGGTGAACTTGTCGAATTCCACCAGGTCGCGCGCGCCGTAAAAGCCGATCAGGTTGTTCACCCACGGGAAAATCGCGATGTCGGCGATGCTGTATTCGTCGCCGATGACCCAGTCGCGCCCCGCCAGCTGCTGGTTGAGCACGCCAAGCAGGCGCTTCGATTCGGCCACGTAGCGGTCGCGCGGGCGCTTGTCCTCGTAGTCCTTGCCGGCGAACTTGTGGAAAAAACCAAGCTGGCCGAACATCGGGCCGATGCCGCCCATCTGGAACATCACCCACTGGATCGCCTGGTAACGCAGCGCCGGGTCGGCCGGCAGCAGGCGGCCGGACTTGTCGGCGAGGTAGAGCAGGATCGCGCCGGACTCGAACAGCGGCAAGGGCTTGCCGCCGGGGCCGTTGGGGTCGATGATCGCGGGGATCTTGTTGTTCGGGTTCAGCGACAGGAATTCGGGCGACAGCTGGTCGTTGGTGTCGAACGCGACGCGGTGCGCTTCGTACGGCAGGCCGGTTTCCTCCAGCATGATCGATACCTTGACCCCGTTCGGGGTCGGCAGCGAATACAGCTGGATGCGGTCAGGATGCTGCGGCAGCCATTTGCGGGTGATTGGGAAGGAAAAAAGGTCGGTCATGATGAGTCGGTGGAATGTGTAGTATCTCATTATGACGAATTTTTCAACGACGGGTACGCGCAGCGCGGGAGGGCGGCATGAACAGTTTTGCGAGCTGGGTCTGGTTTGCGCTGGGCTCGGCGTTTTTCGCGGCCTTGACCGCGCTGTTCGGCAAGCTTGGCGTTGCCGGCATCAACTCGAACATGGCGACCCTGATCCGCACGGTGGTGATCCTGGCGGTCACCGCCGGCATCGTGTCCTTGCGGTCCGAATGGCAGAAGCCAAGCGGCATTCCGGCGCACAGCTGGCTGTACCTGGTCCTGTCGGGCATTGCGACCGGCCTGTCGTGGCTGTGCTACTACCGCGCGCTGCAGCTCGGCCCGGTCAGCAAGGTCGCGCCCATCGACAAGCTCAGCGTGGCGTTCGCGATCATCCTGTCGGTGCTGGTGATCGGCGAACAGCTGACCTGGCAGGTGGCGCTGGGCGGCGCGCTGATCGTCGCCGGCTCGGTCGTCATCATCGTGTTGTAGCCAGATGTGATAGGCTGCTTTTGGCATTTGCAACCAGTTTTTCCAAAGGAATAGCATGACCGAATTCGTCATTTCCCCGCCTGCGGTTCCGTCGCTGGCCATCGCCGGCTCGTCCGCCCGGTTCCCGCTGCGCCGCGTGTTTTGCGTCGGCCGTAATTACGCTGCCCACGCACGCGAGATGGGCAACGACCCGAGCCGCGAGCCGCCGTTTTTCTTCATGAAACCGGCCGACGCGGTGGTGGCGGCCGAAGGCACGCTGGCGTATCCGCGCGGCACCGAGGACCTGCATCACGAGGTCGAGATGGTGGTGGCGCTGGGCGCGGGCGGGGCCGACATCGCGCCGGAGAACGCGCTGGCGCTGGTGTGGGGTTATGGCGTCGGGCTCGACCTGACCAAGCGCGACCTGCAGGCGGTGGCCAAGGAACTGAGCCGGCCATGGGACCTGGCCAAGGGCTTCGACGCCTCCGGCCCATGCAGCGCGCTGCATCCGGTCAGCGAGGTCGGCCACCCATCGGACAAGCGCATCTGGCTCGAGGTCAATGGCGCCGCAAGGCAGGTCGGCAACCTGAACGAAATGATCTGGGGCGTGGCCGACATGATCAGCTACCTGTCGCGGTTTGTCGAACTGGCGCCGGGCGACCTGATTTTCTCGGGTACGCCGGCCGGCGTGGGCCCGCTCAAGCCAGGCGACCGGGTGCGCGGCGCGGTCGATGGCGTGGCGGAGTTTGAATTCACCATCGGGCCGCGGGCCGCTGCCTGATCCCTTGCGCGCGCATGCGCGCCAGTGCGCGCGCCGCGAACTGGCGCCGGCCGGCTCCAGGCGTGCTGGCGATACGGACTGCCAGCTGTCCGGGCTCGCGCGCGACTGGCGCGGCGGCCTGGTAGCACATCACGCGGTTGCGCCCGCCTGACTTGGCACGGTATAGCGCCTCGTCGGCGCGCGCCACGGCCTGCGCGATCGATTCGTCGCGCCGGTATTCGGCGATGCCGATCGACACGGTCAGCGCGAGCTCGGGCAGGCCGGTGAAGGCAAGCCTTTCGATATGCGCGCGCACGCGCTCGGCCAGTGCCTGCGCTTCGTCGAGCCCGGTTTCGGGCAGCATCAGCAGGAATTCCTCGCCGCCGTAGCGGCCGAACGCGTCGCCAAGGCGGATCTGGTGCTGCACGTTCAATGCGAACTCGCGCAGCACTGTGTCGCCGGCCGAGTGGCCGTAGGTGTCGTTGATGCGCTTGAAGAAATCGATGTCGAGCAGGCACAGGCAGAAGCGGCTGCCGCTGCGCGCGCTGCGCTCCTTTTCGGTCTCGATCAGCGTGATCAGGTGGCGCCGGTTGTGGCTGCCCGTGAGATCGTCGCGGCTCGCCAGCTCGTTGATGAGCTCGAGCGCCTGCTCGAGCTTGATGAAGCCCTGGGCCGTGGTCAGCTGGAACAGCAGCACGAAGGCGACGACCACGCCGTACAGCCCGACATTGCAGAGCAGGAACAGCAGTTGCGGGGCGGCGGCCGGCGGCGCGGCCATCGCCACGCCGGCCGCGTGGGCGGCATAGATCGCCACCATCGCCGCGCAGCTCATCCCAATCCAGAACAGCGCACTGGCCGCGCCGCCGAGGAAAATCGCCGCCACCGGCGCGGTGACCAGCCAGCCGGCGGTGGGCGCGCTGATGCCGCCAAGGTGCCAGGTGAGCCAGGCGAAATTGAAAAACACCGCGGACAGGAAGAGTTCGCGCGCCAGCACGATGCTGCCGGTGGCGCGCAGCAGGAACGGCGTGGCGAACATGACGGCGCAGCAGGACAGGATTTCCCCGGCCGCCGTGGCGAAACCGAGCTGCTGGTAAGCCAGCGCATAGAACGGGCCGGACAAGGCGGCGACCACCACGGCGTTGATGATGTTCTGCGCCCGCGCCAGCTGGTCGGCGGTGTACTGGGCATTGAGCGGGATGAACCAGTGGATCGCGGCGACGTAGCGCTCGATCCATTGCGACCTGAAATTTCCCAGCGGCTTAGCCATCAATATGCTCCAGACGGGCAAGCCCGCTGCGACAATTAATCGTCCGCACGCGGCAGGCCGAGGCGGTTAATCCGCAGAATGATAACAGTGGGAAACATCTGTTGCTATAGGACTAATCCTACATGGCGAATTGGTAACGGCGGCGTCAGCGCCGCGCGGCGAGCCGGCGCGCCCAATCGCGCAACGAGCGTGGCTCGCGCCCGAGGATTTCGCGGATTCCCGGCTTGACGGTCTCGGCATGGCCATTGCGGACCAGCGCGTTCAGTTCGAGGAAGGCGTCCACCAGCCACTCGGGCATGGTCTTGCTGTCTTCCATCGCCTTGCGCGCGGCGTCTTCGGGCACGTCGACGTAGCGGTAGTCGTGCCCAAGTTCCTCGCCCAGGATCGCGAGCGCTTCGGCGGTCGACAGCAGTTCGGGGCCGGTCAGCTCGAACACCTGTCCTTCGTAGCCTTCCATCGCCAGCACTTTGGCCGCCGCCTCACCGATGTCGGCAGGGTCGGTCCAGGCCGCCTTGCCGGTCCCGTTCGGAAGCAGGACGTGGCTGTCCGCGTTGGGATTCACGCCGTAGTAATTGGTGAAGTTCTCCATGAAGAAGGCCGGCCGCAGGATGGTCCAGCCCAGCCCGCTCTGCCGGATTTCCTTTTCGGCCAGCAGGTGCTGCCGCGTCAGCGCGATGCCGGGGTCGTCGTCGGCGCCATGCACCGACAGCCGGACGATGCGCTTGATTCCGACGCGCCGCGCCACGGCCACCGCCTGCAGCACATAGCCGGCCTGGCGTTCGCTGTTGGGGGTCAGCAGGAACAGTTTGTCGGCGCCTTCCATTGCCGGCCGATAGCTTGCCGGGTTGTCCCAATCGAACGCCACCACTTCGATGTCGGGCGTGCCCGGCATATGCGGGGCGCGCGACGCCAGCCGCACTTCCTCGCCCATCGCGCGCAGGCCGGTCAAGGTCTCCCTGCCGATCGTGCCGCTCGCGCCTGTCAGCAGAATCATGGTTCCTCCTTGTCCTGAAACCCCTGTCGATCGGGCTTTCGCCGCCTGCCTTGCTATTGGGCCGCCGGTGGGCCAGGTTGGTTCCTTGGCCGCGCGTATGGATGTAGGCCGGACCGGCAGGAAGGGTCAGGGCCGGGGGAGCGCGGCGACCTGCGCGCACAGGGCTGCCTTGGCGAGGTCGAGCTGGTCGCCATTGGTTTTGGCCGACAGCGTGGCCTTGCCTTTGCGGCCCAGGAAGTAGGCGACCCGTTCGGCATTCGCGCCGGACGGATGCGGCAGGCCGTGCAGCACGCGATGGGCGTCGAGCCGTCCCTGCGCCACCAGCCAGTCGAGTCCTTCGCCGACACTCGCACCCATCGGGATGTAGAGCGCATCGGGCAGCGCGGCCGCCTCGTGCGCGAAGTAGCGCAGCAGCTGCTCGCGCAGGAGCGGTGTGCGGACCATGCCGGGCGCACCGTTGTAGTTTTTGCCGTTCACGAAAACGGCGTGGCGCAGGATCGATGTAACGTGCACCAGGCCGGCGTCGGCGCCGAAGATGCCGGCGCAGGTGGCGAGCCCCAGCCAGCGCTGCACGCCGATCGCATCGAGCAGGGCCACCAGGTTGGGCCGGATCGCGCCGCTGAAGGCGCCCGCCAGCCGTGCCGCACGCAAGGTGTCGTCAAGCGCGGCGCCGGCGGCCAGCTGCCGCTGCGCTTCGGCGATCGCGTTCTTCCATTGGGTGAAACCTGGCGTGATCCCGACGATCACGACCTTCGCAGCCAGGTTGACCGACTCGAACGGGATGTAGCACACGCTCAGCCGGCCGTCGTGGCCGAGCACGAACCCGGGCGGGATCTGCCCGGGATTGCCGATGCGCGCCAGGTCGACCGCGCGGATCGCCTGTTCGTAGCGGGCAAACAGCGGCGCGTCCATGCTCAGTTGGCCAGGTTGCGGGCGACGATGGCGTCGGTCGCGGCCTGAGCTTCCTGCAGCGGCTGGTTCAGCACGGTGGTGGTGTAGGCCGGCGCGGGAGCGGTGCCGAGCGCGCTGCCTTCCTTGTGCGTGACGTCGACGTCGACGGTGGCCGACAGGCCTACCCGCAGCGGATGCGCCGCCAGCTCCTTCGGATCGAGCGAGATCCGCACCGGCACCCGCTGCACCACCTTGATCCAGTTGCCGGTCGCGTTCTGCGCCGGCAGCAGCGAGAACGCGCTGCCGGTGCCGGCGCCGAGGCCGACCACCTTGCCGTGGTACGCGACCTTGCCGCCGTAGATGTCGGCTTCGATGGTGGCCGGCTGGCCGACGCGGATGTCGCGCAGCTCGGACTCCTTGAAGTTGGCGTCGATCCACAGCTGGTTGAGCGGCACGATCGACAGCAGCGGCGCGCCGGGCGCGATGCGGCTGCCCACCTGCACGCTGCGCTTGGCCACGTAGCCGGTCACCGGCGCGACGATCGCGTTGCGGCGCGCGGCCAGCCAGGCCGACAGGTAGTCGGCCTTGGCCGCCAGCACCGCCGGGTGCTGGGCCGGCGCCACGCCGGCCACCACCACGCGCGCGGCGGCGACCTGGCGCAGCGCGACGTCGAGCGCGGCGCGCGCCTCGTCGACGGCGCGGCGGGCATGGGCCAGGTCTTCACCCGAGACCACGTGGTCGGCCGCCAGCGGCGCGCGGCGCGCCAGGTCTTCCTGCGCTGTCTGGAGCGCGACCTTGCGCTGTTCGACCACCGCATTGAACTGCTCGACGTTCGAGTAGCGCTCGCGCTGCTGGCGCACGGCGGTGCCCAGGCGCGCCCCGGCCTGCGCCAGCGCCACTTCGGCGTCCGACGGGTCGAGCCTGACGATCTCGGCGCCGGCCTGCACCAGCTGGGTTTCGTCGGCGCGGATCGCGATCACGCTGCCGGTCACTTGCGACGACACGTTGACGAGGTTGCCGCCGACGTAGGCATTGTCGGTCTCGACCCGGGTCGACAGCACGAGCATGTAATAGGCGCCGTAGGCGACGCCGGCAAGGACGAACAGCGCGGTGATCCCGAGCAGCAGGGCGCGGCGTTTCGTCTGGTTTGGTGCGGTGGTTTCGGTAGTCATTGATAACGAACGGTTTATTGGTGTTGGGACGATGCCTGGACGGCGGCGGTCTGCACGGCCGCGGCGCGGTAGCCGCCGCCGAGCGCCTTGACCAGCGCGACCTGGGTTTGCAATTGGGCGTCGGCCAGCTGGAGGTCGACGTCCTGCTGGCGCAGCACGGTCAACTTTGCCTGCAGCAGCGCGCCACGGCCGGCCAGGCCGCGCTTGAAGCGCGCTTCGGCGTTGGCGGCGAGCTGGCTGCCGGACTGCGTCGCCAGCGCTTGCGCGCGCTGCTGGCGGGCGATGCCCTGCAGGGTGGCGCCTTCCTCGGCCACGTCGCGCACCGCGTTGACCACCGACTGGTTGTAGTCGGCGATGATTTCGTCGCGCTCGGCGCGCGCCACGCCAAGGCCGGCTTCGAGGCGGCCGCTGTCGAACAGCGGCAGTTCGAGCGCGGCGCCGGCCAGCATCGTGCGGCTGCCGTAGCGCAGCAGCTTGCCGAGCGAGACCGAGTTCAGGCCGATCGCCCCCACCAGGTTCAGGTCGGGATAGAACGCCGCCTCGCTGGCCTTGACCCGGCCGAGCGACGCTTCGACGCGCCAGCGCGCTGCCTGCAGGTCCGGGCGGCGCGCCAGCAGTTCGATCCCGAGCTGCTGCGGCAGCGCGGCGACGGCGGCAGCCGGCGCGCGGCGCGCCAGGTCGGACAAGCCTTCGCTGCCTGCGCCCACCAGCGCGCGCAGTGCTTCGCGCTCGCGCGCCGCCTGCGTGGCGAAGCGCTCGGCCTGTTCATCCAGGCTGCCCAGTTCCAGTTCGGCGCTGCGCTGTTCGTCGATGGTCGCCAGCCCGTGTTTGACGCGTGCGGCGCGGTCGGCGACCAGCTCGCGCTGGACCGCGGCCAGCGCGGCCGTATTGTCCTGGCGCGCCCACAGCATCTGCAGCCGGAAGTAGCCCTGCGCGACCGCGGCGGCCAGCGTCTGCGCGGCCTGGCTGGCTTCGGCCTGGCGCGCATTGGCTTCGCCCAGCGCGGCCGCGACCTGCGCGCGGTGCTTGCCCCACCAGTCGAAATCGTAGCTGGCCTTGAGCTGGACCGTGCTGTCGTCGAACCAGGCGCCGCCGATCGGTTCGGGGAACAGGCCGTTGCTGGAATAGCGCTGGCGATTCAGGCTGGCGTTCAAGCCGACCTGCGCACCGCTGCTGGCTTGCTCGGCACGTACCGCCGCCCGCGCGGTGGCCACGCGCGCCTGCGCGGCCGCCAGCGTCGGGCTGTCCTGCAGCGCTTTGGCGACCAGCTGGTTGAGTTGCGGATCGTTGTACTCGAGCCACCACTGCTCGTTCGGCCAGGCGTCGCGCGGCAGCTTGATGGCGCTCGGATGCTGCGCGCGCGCGAAGTCGGGCCCGGCGGCGTGGCTGGTGTCGGCCGGGACGTGGACGCAGCCGGCCAGCGCCAGCGCCAGGGCCGCGCCGGCCAGTCGGGTAAGGGGGAGGGGGTGTACTCGGTTTGGCACTGTTGTTAATGCTTTCATCGTTAATCGAGGTGCGCGGCTTCGGCCGGAGCCGGCGCGGCGCCACGCTGGGGCGGGCGGATCAGCAGCAGCATCGGGATCACGGCCGCGGTCAGGATCATCATCAGCCAGAAGTCGTCGACGTAGGCGATCATCGAGGCCTGGCGCGTGACTTCGGCGTTGAGCGCGGCCGCACCGGCGCTGCTGGCGAGGTTGTAGCCGCCATCGGCCAGCGCCGGGTTGGCGTTGTCGACCTGGGCGCCGATCGCGGCGTGCGCGATCTGGGTATTGCGCACCAGGAGCGTCTGCACCAGCGCGATGCCGATACTGCTGCCGATGTTGCGGACCAGGCTATACAGCGCGGTGCCTTCGGCGCGCATCTGCGGCGACAGGGTCGCGAAGGTGGCGGCCGAGAGGGGCACGAACACGAGGCCCAGGCCGATGCCTTGCACCACGCCGGGCCAGACGATGTCGGCTTGCGACAGCACCAGCGTGTAGTGGGTCATCTGCCACAGCGAGAACCCGGTGATCGCGAAGCCGGCGCCGAGCAGCAGGCGGAAGTCGACTTTGCCGGTCAGCTTGCCGACCACCAGCATCGCCGCCATCGTGCCGAGGCCCGAGGGCGCGGTGACCAGCCCGGCCAGCATCGCCGGGTAGCCCATCAGGCCCTGCAGCATGGTCGGCATCAGCGCGCGGGTCGCGAACAGCACCATGCCGACCACGAAGATCAGCAGCAGGCCGGTGACGTAGTTGAAGTTCTTCAGCACGCGGTAGTCGATGAACGACTGGCCGGCCGGGCGGGTCGCGGTATGGACCACGAAGTAGGCGGCGCTCATCGCCAGCAGCACCGCTTCGACCCAGGTTTCGGTCGAGCCGAACCAGTCGTTCTGTTCGCCGCGGTCGAGCAGCATCTGCAACGCGCCGATCGCCAGCGACAGCGTGACGAAACCGAAGGTGTCGAAACTGACGCGGCGCGCGGGCGTCTCGGCGCGGATGTAGCGCCAGATGCCCCAGAAGGCCAGCGCGCCGATCGGCACGTTGATGAAGAACACCCAGCGCCAGTTGTAGCTGTCGGTCAGCCAGCCGCCCAGGCTCGGCCCCAGGATCGGGCCGATCATCACGCCCATGCCCCATACCGCCATCGCGGAGCCGTGCTTTTCGCGCGGGTTAATGTCGAGCAGGACCGCCTGCGACAGCGGCACCAGCGCGGCGCCGAACACGCCCTGCAGCATGCGCGCGATGACGATCTCGGTCAGCGTGGCCGAGATCCCGCACAGCACCGAGGCGATGGTGAAGCCGGCCACCGAGACCAGGAACACGTTCTTGAGGCCGAAGCGGTCGACCAGCCAGCCATTGAGCGGCGTGGCGATCGCGGCGGCCACGATGAACGAGGTCAGCACCCAGGTGATCTGGTCGGCCGACGCCGACAGGCTGCCCTGCATATGCGGCAGCGCGACGTTGGCGATGGTGCCGTCGAGCGCCTGGATGATCGTCGCCAGCATGATCGAGATGGTGATCATGCGGCGGTTGATCGGCGCGTCCGCGGCAGTGGCGCTGGCGGCGGCAGCGCTCACAGCGACTCCTCAATGCGCGCGCGCAGCGCGTCCAGCAGGACCGTGGCCGCTTCCAGCGCGGCCGGGTCGACGCCGTCGAGCACCGAGGCGCGGAACGCGTCGGCCTGGACCCGCACTTTGGCGTACAGCGCGCGGCCGCTGTCGGTCAGCTGCAGCAGCTTGACCCGGCGGTCGCTCGGGCAGGGCGCGCGCAGCACCAGGCCGGCCTGCTCGAGGCGGTCGACCATCGCGACCACCGACGGGCCTTCGACGCCGAGCAGGCCGGCCAGCGCGCGCTGCGACAGCGGGCTCGCGGACTTGGCGATCATGGCGATGGCGAGCCAGCCGGACTGGCCGACGCCGAGGTCCTTCAGGCGGGCGTCCAGGCCGAGGCGCCAGCTGCGGGCGCTGGCGTGCAGGGCGGCCGCGAAGCGTTCCCGCACGGTCGAATCAGGTAGTGTGGACATGATTAACCATGAAATAGGTAGTTAGCTATCTAGTTTAACCTGTGCAATCAAATTCGTAAAGGCTGTGCCCGTCTCCGGTGCGGGCGCGGCTGTTACAAAGCGTGTATTTCTGCTAGTCTTTGTCGACTATCTTGTAGGAACAGGCTTCACCGCTGAGGCCGTTTCCGACCTCGTATCTGCCGTTTTGACCACTCACGATAAGGGGGATGCCATGCCAGAAGTCGCGCTGATCACCGTTCACGGGATGGGACAAACGCCGCTCGACTATGCCGCGCCGCTGTTCGACAAAGTCCGGGCCCGGCTGCGCGACCTGGGCGGCGACGTGGACTGCCGCGCGGTCTACTATCAGGGCGTGCTGAAGGGCAACCAGATGGAGGTGTGGGAGCGCTGCGACCAGAACAGCCGGCTGCACTACGCCGAGCTGCGCAAGTTCCTGCTGTTCGGCTTTGGCGACGCGGCCGGGCTCGAGAACCGCAAGGAAGACCGCGGGTCGGTCTACGAACTGGCGCAGGCGCAGATCGCGCGCCAGCTGCTGGCCGCCTACGAAGCGGGCAACGACGGCGCGATGCCGGTGGTGTTCCTGTCGCATTCGCTCGGCTGCCAGGTCTTGTCGAGCTACATTTACGACGCCCAGCGCGCGCGCGGAATCCTGCCGGGCGGGCTGCCGCTGGCCGGCATCTGGAACAACATCGACGCCTGGTCGCGCGAGGAGCCGGGGCTGGGGCGCCTGTTGACGCCGGAAGAAAAACGCTTCATCGGCGCCGGCACCTGCATGGCCTGGATGACCACCGGATGCAATATCCCGGTCTTCGTGGCGGCGCACAAGCAGATGCACATCAAGCCGATCGCGCGGCCGACCCCCAACTTCCGCTGGCTCAACATCTACGATCCGGACGACGCGCTCGGCTGGCCGCTGCGGCCCTTATCGAGCGAGTACGCGGAGCTGGTCGAGGACCGCGCGATCAACGCCGGGCACGGCATGATCAACTGGCTGCTCAAGAGCTGGAACCCGCTGTCGCACCGCAACTACTGGGACGACGACGAGGTGCTCGATCCGCTCGCCAACATGCTGAGGCTGTTGATCGCCTAGGGAAGCCTGTTCCGGGAGCTTGTTCCATTTCCCCTGTCATGCTCGGCTTTGAGAGGGGGGCGCTTGCGCGATCTCAGCTTTCCGCGCCAAGGCGCGGAAAGCTGTCCCGCACCGCCTCCAACTACGCTATGCTGGATGACTGAACCACGCCACGGGTTCGATGTGTGAAGGTGGAAAATTGACTGTGAATCCGGAGGAGCATGCGATGGCGAACGCGACCGGGAAACGCAAAAACGACCTGCCGGCAGAGCCAGCGGTCCAGCGGATTGCGCTGGATTTCTCCAAGCCGCGTCTTGCGGCCGAGGTGCCCGAATCACTTACATTGAGTGCGACGGCCGAGATGGCAATTGCCCTGGCTCCGCCCGGCATCCAGCACGAGCTTTTGCAGCTGATTAGCTCGGTCGACGCGCAACCGCTTCCTGCGACTCCAGGCCTGTTCGGTGCGAAATCGACGAGCGGTTACCGCGTGCTGTTCAAACTTAACGATGGCAAGCGAGAAGTCATCGAGGTTTTTTCCCCTTCCCAGCTGGAGCGATTTGCGTTGCAGAAGGCGAATGGCTAGCAAAACCCAAGCGCCTGGTGCGCCGGCGCTAACGCCGCCATCGTCGAAACTCGCTCGGCTCGACAGAAAAAATACCAGAAGCATTGCCAGAAAACCTAGCTCGTCCCGTGCGTCTGGCTTCGCGGCTGGAGTGTTTCACCCGATAACGGTGGGCATGGAACGACTGCTCGCTGAAGCGGGCGCGTTGAAGCATTTCCTTGAAACGAAAAGGAATCGCCGAGAAACCTTTGCTCAGTTGGTTTGGTGCGTCTGCCGAGCGTATTGCCATTCTTGCGGTAGGTCTACCAGGAGGTAGAGCTATTCCTACGCATGTGGCGCGGGAAATAACGATCCATCATTTTCGAGCAGATTTTGCTTGGCTTTTTCTGCCGACAAGCCACGATGAGGCGCCACACCTGATGTTTATTGAACTCCAGGGCGCACTCCACACTTCGATCTTCAAGTTGAAAGGGAAGCGAACTCCGGAGTGGAGCATGGACTTCCTCAGCGGCTTCGGCCAACTCGTCGATTGGAACTGCTTCAGCGGTGAAATCGCAGAGTGGAGTGCGCTGACCAAGCTGGTCGTGTCGCATACGCGTGAGGTGAGGGTTGACTACGCGCTCGTAGCCGGGCTGAGCGAAGACATCAGGGACAAACTTTCTGAACGGCGCCTCAATCACTGGCGAGAAAAAGTCAGGCTCGGCAACAATCTTCACCTGAGCACTTTCGACGAGTTGCCCAATCACGCCAAGGGCTGGTGTGAACTGGTCAAGGCCGCGCTCTCAATACACTAACCCGGCGGCTGGCTGCCGGGGCTGGCCTGCTGCCCGGCCTTGCGCGCGGCGTCCTCGCGTTCCATTCGTGCGCGCACGCCGCCCTCGATCCCGCCGCCGCCGGGCGACGGCTGGAACAGCGAGCCGCTGGTATTCGGCGCCGGCGCCGCCTTCTCGAACTGCTCGCTATGGTCGATGTTGGCCGAGATGCGCTCGGTCAGGTCGGGCGCGATCCGGTGCGACCAGTAGGCCCCGCGCGCCTTCCACCCGACCGGCACTTCCTCGCGCGGGAAGACCGACGTGCGCACGATCGCATCGACCACCTTGGCCGGGTCGTCCATTGCCACCATCCGCGGCGTATGGCCGCTGTAGTTCGCGGTGTTGTTGAAGAAGGGCGTGTCGACGGCCCACGGCATCACGGTGGCCACCTTGATGTCGCGCTGGCCGGACAGCCGGATTTCCTCGTTGAGCGCGCGCCCGAGGCTCAGGATCGCGGCCTTGGTCGCCGCATACGAGGCGTGGTACGCCTGCGGCACCTCGCTCTCTACCGAGCCAATGTTGACCAGCACGCCGCGCCCTTGCGCGCGGAACTGCCGCATCGCCGCGTGGCTGCCGTAGATCACGCCCTTCAGGTTGACGTCGATCAGGCGCGAGTGGTCTTCGACCGGGATGTTTTCGAAGCGGCCGATCGCGCCGACGCCGGCGTTGTTAATCCAGACGTCGATGCGCCCGAAGCGGGCCACAGCCGCTTCGGCCAGGTGGCGCACCTCGTCGGGCTTGCTGACGTCGGTGGTGACCACCAGCGGCGTGCCGCCGGCGGCGCGCGCCTGGGTTGCGACTTCCTCGAGCAGGTTGGTGCGGCGCGCGGCCAGTACCACGTTGGCGTGCATCGACGCCAGCTTGAGCGCGACGCCGCGCCCGAAACCGCTGGACGCGCCGGTGATCACGTAGGTCTTGCCGGCCACAAGCTGCTGCTCGTCGGGCGACAGGGTGGTGGCGCAGCCGGCCAGCAGCGTTGCGCACAGCAGGAACAGGATATGCAGGGCTCGCATCAAGGCCTCCGTGTAGTCGCTGGCGGCGATTGTACGTGGCTGGCGGCGGGGCCGCCGTCCGATACTTTTTGAACATGACCCGCTTGCGGAAGCCCGCCGCGCATGTCAACTGTGTTCCTGCGCGGCAGTGCCTTCTGTACACACCGCGCCAGCGGCGGTGGGCCTACCATCAAGGCATGATGAATGCAATTGCAGAAGGCGTGGGCGGGTACTGCGCGGCCGCCACCAGCCCGGCCGAGCCCGGGGAACGGGTCGGCTTCCTGGAGCGGCCGGTGGTGCGGCACCGCGGCGCGAGCCACGGCGCGGCGCTCGACCGCGTGGCCGAGGAGATGCCGCTGGCGCTGGTGGTCAACGGGATCTCGCACGTGGTAATGATGGTCACGCCGCGCGACCTGGAGGAATTTGCGGTCGGCTTCGCGCTGACGGAGGGGCTGGTGGCATCGCGCGCGCAGGTGTACGACCTCGAGGTGCGGGTGCACGCACGCGCCGCCGAGGTGGAGCTGACGATCGCCCAGGAAGCCTTCCTGCAACTGAAAGGGCGGCGCCGCGCGCTGGCTGGCCGTACCGGCTGTGGCGTGTGCGGCATCGAGAGTCTCGAGCTGCTCGACCTGGTGCCGGAACCGATCGCGCCGGCCGCGCTGCCGGCCGACCTGGGAGGCGCCATCGCGCGCGCTGCCCGTGAACTGGCCACGCACCAGGCGCTGATGCAGCAGACCGGGGGCGTGCACGCGGCCGCCTGGTGCACGCTGGACGGCGCCATCGTCAAGGTGTTCGAGGATGTCGGCCGCCACAACGGGCTCGACAAACTGGTCGGCCACCTGGCGCTGCGCGGCATCGACATGCGCGCCGGCTTCGCCTTCCTGTCCAGCCGCGCCAGCTACGAGCTGGCGCGCAAGGCCGCGCGCATGAACATCCCGCTGCTGGCGACGATTTCCGCACCCAGTTCGCTGGCGATCGACATTGCCGCCCAGGCCGGGCTGAAGCTGGCCAGTTTCTGCCGCCAGGACGGCTTCGTCGAATACACCTGACAGCCCCGGAGGTTCCCATGAAAGATACCCGCCGCGTCACGCTCGCGTGCGCCGTACTCACCGTCAGCAATTCGCGCACTGCCGCCAACGATACCGCCGGCGACCTGCTGGCCGCGCGCATCGAGGCCGCGGGGCACCGCCTGGTGCGGCGCGAGATCGTCGCCGACGACATCTACCAGATCCGGCGCGCGTTCAGCGACTGCATCGCCGATCCGGGCATCGACGTGGTCATCAGCACCGGCGGCACCGGCTTTTCGCTGCATAACTCGGTGCCCGAAGGCGTGGCGGTGCTGCTCGACCAGGAGGTACCGGGTTTCGGCGAACTGTTCCGGCAGCTGTCCTACCTCGACGTCGGCAGCTCGACGATCCAGTCGCGCGCGCTGGCGGGCCTGGCCAATCGCACGCTGGTGTTCTGCCTGCCGGGTTCGGTCGGCGCGTGCGCGCTGGCATGGGACCGGATCCTGCTCGAGCAGCTCGACAGCACCCACAAACCCTGCAATTTCGCCAGCCATTTCCGGCCCGCCTGAACGGGCATCATCTCCCCGCCGCCAGCCAACGAGTTTCCTGAAAACCGGGGTCAGAGCACGTTTTCCGAGAAATCTTTCAAAAAAAACGTGCTCTGACCCCGGTTGTGGGGCGCGCCTGAACGGGCCATCATTTTGTCCTTGCCCGCCGCCAGCCAACAAATTTCCTGAAAACCGGGGTCAGAGCACGTTTTCGGGGAAATCTTTCAAAAAAAACGTGCTCTGACCCCGGTTTTGGGGCAACAGCCTGTCAGGCGGAGGGTTCGAGCAGGACCGGGATGGACTTGGAGGTCGGGGTGCCGGCGCCGTCGGCGACGCTGCCGAGCGGGACCAGCGGGTTGGTCTCGGGGTAGTAGGCGCCGAGGCAGCCGCGCGGGATGTCATACTCGACCAGCATGAAGCGCTCGGCGCGGCGCGCGACGCCGTCGTCCCAGACGCTGGTGATGTCGACCCACTGGCCAGGCGCGAGGCCCAGCATGTCGAGGTCGAGCTTGTTGGCAAATACCACCCGGCGCATGCCGAACACGCCACGGTAGCGGTCGTCCATGCCGTAGATGGTGGTGTTGTACTGGTCGTGCGAGCGCGTCGTCATCAGCGTCAGCAGGCGCTCGCCGTGGCGCGCGCGGGCACGGTGGATCGGGGTGTCCTTGTCGATCGCGTTCACCACGAACTGGGCCTTGCCGCTGCGCGTCACCCACTCGCGCTCGCGCGAGGCAACTTTCAGGTGGAAGCCGCCCGGCACCGCGACCCGTGCGTTGTAGTCGTGGAAGCCGTCGATCGATTTTTCGATCGCGTTGCGGATCCGCGCGTAGTCGCTCGCATACCAGTCCCACGCCAGGCGCTGGTTGCCCAGCGTGGCCTCGGCCATGCGCGCGACGATCGCCACTTCCGACAGCAGGTTGGGCGAGGCCGGCGGGTTGATGCCGTATGAGATGTGCACCATGCTCATCGAGTCTTCCACGGTGACACCCTGCGCCATGCCTTGCTGCATGTCGATTTCGGTGCGCCCCAGCGTCGGCAGGATCAGCGCGTCCTTGCCGTGCACCAGGTGGCTGCGATTGAGCTTGGTGGTGACGTGCACGGTCAGCGCGCAGGCGCGCAGCGCTTCGAAGGTCAGCGGCGTGTCGGGCGTGGCGATGGCGAAATTGCCGCCCAGGCCGATGAAGACCTTGACCCTGCCGTCCAGCATGGCCTTGATGGTTTCGACGACGTCGTAGCCGTGCTCGCGCGGCGGCTCGAAGTTGAAGGCGTGGCCGAGGCGGTCGAGGAAGGCTTGCGACGGCTTTTCCTCGATGCCGACGGTGCGGTCGCCCTGTACGTTGGAGTGGCCACGCACCGGGCACAGCCCGGCGCCCGGGCGGCCGATGTTCCCGCGCATCATCATCAGGTTCGACAGCATCTGTACCGCCGCCAGCGAATTCTTGTGCTGGGTCAGGCCCATGCCCCAGGTCGCGATGACCCTGGTGCCTTTGATGTAGACCTGGGCCAGCGCTTCCAGCTGGTCGCGCGCGACGCCCGATTCGGCCAGGATGTCGTCCCAGCTTTCGGCGCGCAGGTCGGCGGCGAAGGCCTGGTAGCCGGTGGTGTGCTGCGCGATGAAGGCGGTGTCGACCAGCGGCTCCCCGCCGGCCGCGCGCGCCGCGTCGTCCAGTTCGACCAGGCGCTTGGCCAGGCCCTTGATCAGCGCGAAGTCGCCGCCCAGCTTCGGTTGCACGAACATCGAGCTGATCGTGGTGCTGGAGTTGGTGAGCATCTCGAGCGGATGCTGCGGGCTGGTAAAGCGTTCGAGGCCGCGTTCGCGCAGCGGATTGATCGAGACGATGGTCGCGCCGCGCCTGGCGCATTCGCGCAGTTCGCCCAGCATGCGCGGGTGGTTGGTGGCCGGGTTCTGGCCGAAGATGAGCAGGGTGTCGGCGAGTTCGAAGTCGTCGAGGGTGACGGTGCCCTTGCCGACGCCGACGGTGCCGGGCAGGCCGCGGCTGGTCGCCTCGTGGCACATGTTCGAGCAGTCGGGGAAGTTGTTGGTGCCGTACATGCGCACGAACAGCTGGTACAGGAAGGCGGCCTCGTTGCTGGCGCGGCCCGAGGTGTAGAACGCCGCCTGGTTGGGGTCGTCCAGCGCATTCAGGTGGCGCCCGATCAGCGCGAACGCGTCGCTCCATGCGACCGGCAGGTATTTGTCGGTGGCGCTGTCGTAGATCATCGGATCGGTCAGGCGGCCATGCCGTTCCAGCTCATAGTCCGATTGCGTCATCAGGTCGGCGACCGTGTGGCGCGCGAAGAAGTCGGGGCCGACCCGCTTGCTGGTCGCTTCCGCAGCGACCGCCTTGACCCCGTTTTCGCAGAATTCGAAGGTGGACGCGTGTGCGCGGTCCGGCCAGGCGCAGCCCGGGCAGTCGAAACCGTCGGCCTGGTTCTGGGCGAACAAGGTCTTGTAATTGGTGGCGCTGACTTTTTCCCTGAACAGCTGGATCGTCACCTGCTTGAGCGCGCCCCAGCCTGCGGCCGGGTGCGTGTATGGCGCGACGTGGCCTTCCGATTTAATTTTTCCCACAATCTGGCTCCTGTATCTGGCCGATGCGTCCGGCTCGATAGGGGCGGGCCGATCCGGATCGGAAGCCGGTAGGGTACGCCTGGCCAGGTGTTGCTGGCGTGCACAAAACAAGCGCAATCGGAGGGGTACAGTCCGGGGCCGGGACAGCGCGCCGCGGCGGGCGGGTGGCGGCGCCCGCGCCAGCCCTGCTGTATACTGGGGCATGCAGCGGCGTCGCCCCGAGGGCGCGCCGCTTTTTCTTGTCGTAACCGGAACCGGTGTTTTGAAACTTTATGAAACGCTCGCCGCCGAGATCGAAACCGCGATCGCGAACGGCGTGCTGCTCGAGGGCGAGAAGATCCCCTCGGTGCGCCAGACCAGCCAGCACCACAACCTGAGCATCACCACCGTGCTGCGCGCCTACGTGCTGCTGGAGAGCCGCGGGATGATCGAAAGCCGCCCGCAGTCGGGCTATTTCGTGCGCCGCCACGTCCACCGCGCGGCGCCCGCGCCGCTGCATGCGCCGGCGCCGATCGTGCTGTCGTCCGAGGTCGACGTCAGCCGGCTGGTGCTGTCGACGCTGCGCTCGATCCGCGCCGGCGGCGCGGTTCCACTCGGCTCGCCGTACGCCGATCCGGCGCGCTATCCGTCGCGCCGCGTCAGCCAGTACGCGAACGCGATCGCGCGCCGCCACCGCGAGTGGAGCGTGATGAACGACCTGCCTCCCGGGAATCCGCAGCTGATCCGCCAGATCGCGCGGCGCCACATGGAAAACGGGCTGGCCGTCGATCCGGGCGAGATCATCGTCACGGTCGGCGCGACCGAAGCGATCAACCTGTGCCTGCAGGCGGTCGCGCGCCCGGGCGACACCATCGCGGTCGAGTCGCCGACCTACTACGCGATGCTGCACGCGATCGAACGGCTGGGCATGCGCGCGGTCGAGGTGCCGACCGATCCGACGCACGGGATCGACCTCGCGGCGCTGGCGCGGACGATCGGGGAGCAGAAGATCGCCGCCTGCATGGTGATGCCGAATTTCCAGAACCCGCTCGGCTTCCAGATGAGCGACGAGCGCAAGCGCGAACTGGTCGCGCTACTGGCGCAGCACGATATCCCGGCGATCGAGAACGACGTCTACAACGAGCTGTATTACGGCGACAGCCATCCGACGTCGCTCAAGTCGTTCGACACCAAGGGGCTGGTGCTGCACTGCGCCTCGTTTTCGAAGAGCCTGACCGCGGCTTACCGGATCGGCTGGGCACTGCCGGGCCGCTACACGGCGCAAGTCGAGAAGCTCAAGTTCCTCAATACGCTGGCGACGTCGTCGCTGCCGCAGCTGGCGATTGCCGAATACCTGCAGAACGACGGCTACGACGCGCACCTGCGCAAGCTGCGCAAGGCCTTTGCGCAGCAGGCCCGCATCATGGCGGCGGCGGTGCTGCGCTTCTTCCCGGACGGGACGCGGGTGTCGGAACCGCGCGGCGGGTACGTGCTGTGGGTCGAACTGCCGGGCCAGGTCGACGCGATGGCGCTGTACAAGCGCGCGCTCGAGGAAGGCATCACGGTCGGGCCGGGTAACATGTTCTCGGCGCGCGGCAGCTTCAAGCACTTCATCCGGCTCAACTACAGCTACCCGTGGACCGCCGGGATCGAAGCCGCGGTCAAGCGGCTCGGACGGCTGGTGGCGGAGCTGGCGCAGCGCCAGTCCTAGCGCTCGCGCACCGGTAACGGTTCGGCCGGGCTGGCGCCGCGCGCGGCCGGCGCGCTGTGCGATTGCGCCCAGTAGCCGGCGCCCACCAGCAGCATGCCGCCGATCGCATTGCCGAGCGTGACCCACAGCAGGTTGGCGAACGCCCCGGCCCAGGTGACGTCGGCCGGGTGCTCGCTCATCAGCGCCAGCGCGAACGTGAACATGTTGGCGATCGAGTGCTCGAAGCCGCAGGCCGCGAACATCATCACCGGCCAGAACACCAGCCCGAGCCTGGCGCCGTCGCTTTGGGTGCGGGCGCACATCCACACGGTCAGGCACACCAGCCAGTTGCACAGGATGGCCTTGAACAGCAGCGTGACCGCCGGTGCATTCGCCTTGGCCGCCGCGGTCTTGTAGAACAGCGCGGCGCCGTCGGCCAGCAGCACGCCGCCGCCGGCCAGTTTCAGGATCACGGCCAGCAGCACCGCGCCGGCCAGGTTGCCGAGCCAGCAGCGCGACAGCACCATCAGCACCTCGCGCGCGCTGGCCTTGCGGCGCAGCCAGGCCAGCGCCATCACCATCGCGTAGCCGGTGAACAGGTGGCCGCCGGCGAAGGTGATGATGGTCAGGCCGATCGCAAACACCGCGCCCATCACCAGCCGCCCCCAGCCCGGGTCGGCGTGGGCCCCGACGGTGAACATCAGGATCGCGCCGAAGCCGACGTAGGCGCCGGCCATGGCGGAGCCGATCAGGAACGACAATGGCCGGGTACGCGCTTGCTGCGCTTTCTGGGCGCCGGATTCGGCGAGCTGCTCGATGGTGGCGTCAAACATGGTTGTCTTTCGGGTACGGCGGAAGGCCGCTAGTGTAGGCCTGTGGCAAAGCCGGGAGCGGTACAGAATTGCCGCAAAGAACAGAACACAGTCGCGGCTGTGCCCCGCCGCGCAGCCCCGATCTGTGCCTCCCGCACGCGCCGGCGCGCGGCTATGCTTGGGCCGATGAACGCGATGACTGACGAAATGAATGAGGGCGAGGCGGCGCTGGCGGCGCTGCTCGGTCAGCTGTGGTTGGCCACGCATGAGGCGCCGGACCGGCCGTGTTCGCTGGCCAGGCTGGCCAAGCGCGCCGGGCGCCGCATGAGCGTGCTGATGCGTGAGCTGAACGTGTTGTCGGCCGCCGGCCTGGTGGAGCTGGCGCCGCGCGAGGAGGGCGGCGGCAGCGTCGCCCTCGGCCCGGCCGGGCGCGCGTTGTGCGCGGAGCTGTTCGGCGCCGCGCGGCCGCCGGGCGACGTGCGCAGCAGCGGGTAAGTCAGGCGCGCTGCAGGGTGAACAGCGGGCGGATGTCGCCGGCCACGGCGCCGCGCGCATTCAGGATCGGCGGCTGGCGGTAGCGTTCGAGCGTGCTGCGCGCATGCGCGTCGAGCAGCCCCAGTTGATCGAGCACGCTGTAGGTCGCCGTGTGCAGCGCGCGGCTGGCGCCGTCGGCGATCTTGATCGCGATGCCGATGCCGGCCGAGCGCACGCCGATCGCCTGCACCGCGTCGGCGCCGATCTTGGTCACCCAGTCGCCTGCGCCCGCCGTCATTAGCGCCAGGTCGCTGCGCGCTTCGCCCGACACCATGTCGGGCCGCCCGGTCATCGCGTCGCACAGGATGCCCATCGCGCCGCCCAGGCGTTCGTCGCGCCCGCCTTGCGCCAGCCGCGCGTACAGGTGCGCAAGGCGCGACAGCGGCATCGCGTAGTTCGGCGCCGAGCAGCCGTCGATCCCGGTCGGCAGGTCGGCGGGCGACATCCGCACCGCCTCGGCCAGCGTCGCGCGCACGGCCTGCTGCAGCGGGTGCGCCGGATCGACGTAGCCGGCGGTCGGCGCCCCGTGCAGGCGGCACCACGCGAGGAAGCCACTGTGCTTGCCGGAGCAGTTGTGGTGCAGCGGCGTCCATCGGCGCCCGGCCGGCGGCGGCAGGTTCACCGCGTCGTAGTACAGCGGCACCGCGCAGCCGCATTCGAGCTGGTCCTGGCCGAGGCCGATCTTGCCGAGGATCGAGCGCACGCCCGCCAGGTGCTTCTCCTCGCCCGAGTGGCTGGCGCACAGCAGCGCCACTTCGTCGCGCGTGAGCCCATAGCGCGCCGGCCCGTCGGACAGGATGAAGGGCAGGGCCTGGAAGGGTTTGAGCGCCGAGCGCGTGAAGGTCATGTAGTCGGGATCGCCGCTTGAGAACAGCAGGCGGCCGGCGCTATCGACCACGGCTACCGAGCCGGTGTGGACGTTCTCGATGACGTTGCCGCTGGCCGGGTAGCCGCGCGTGGTGGCGACGAGGGGTACTGGTTGCATGGAACGGTCTCGCAGGTTGTGCCGATCGCGACAGTAAGCCTTACAACGGCGCGCCGAAGCGGCCGGCCTGGTAGTCGTTGATGGCCTCGACGATCTCTTGGCGCGTGTTCATCACGAACGGGCCGTGCGCCACCACCGGTTCGTTGATCGGTTCGGCATGGCCGAACAGCACCACCGAGTCGGCCAGCGCGAGCATGTCGAGCTGGTCGCCTTCGTCGTTCAGTTCGGCCAGGTGGAAGGCGCTGACCTGGTCGCCGTCGACCTCGATCGCGCCGCGCACCACATACAGGAACACGTTGCGCGCCAATAGCCCGCGCACGCCGATCCGGCCGCCTTCCTTCAATTCGATGGTGCTCATGAATACGCCGGTCAGCGATTCGACCGGCCCAAGGGTACCGTTCCAGGCGCCCGACACCAGGTGCACCACGACCTTGCCGTCATCGAGCTCGAGGGCAGGGACTTGGTCGCGCTGCAGGCCGACATAGCGCGGCTGGGTCATCTTCAGCGCCGGCGGCAGGTTGACCCATAGCTGCAGGATCTCGAGCGGGCCGCCATGCCGCAGGAACTCGGGGGGCGAAATCTCGGCATGCACCAGCCCGCGGCCGGCCGTCATCCACTGCACCCCGCCGGCGCGGATGATGCTTTCGTGGCCGGCGCTGTCCTGGTGCGTCAGCATGCCGTCGAGGATGAAGGTGACGGTCTCGAAGCCGCGGTGCGGGTGCGGCCCGAACGGCAGCCCGCGGTTGTGCGGCGGGTAGGTCTGCGGGCCGTGGTGGTTCAGGAACAGGAACGGATCGACCTGGTCCAGGTGCGGGTTCGGCAGCGGCCGCTGGGTGATCAGGTCGCCGATGTCGTCGCGCACCGCGGGGTGCAGCCGTTTGACGGTTCTGTGGGTCATGTGCTGTGGCTCTCCGTTCCGTGTGAATGGTCGTCCGGACAATACGATACCTGAATGCGCCGCGGCGCGCCGCGCGGCGCCGGCGCTTGGGCCCGCTTTCGCCGCAGTGAAAAGCGGGCCGTTCGACGGTTGGGCTCGTAGGAGTTTGCCTTGCCGAACCCCGTAAAGGCGTCCATGCGTTTTGTAGGATTGGGACTACGCTCACCTTGGCGCGGACCGGCAAAACTGCCTCGCCGGGAACAGTTTCCCTCGGAGCGCAAGCGGGGTCCAGTGCCCGTGTTGAACGAAAGCAGTTGCTTGGTCTTGACGGCGGGAAAATGCAGTGATTACATAGGGAAAATGTGGTGAAAACAGCATGATAGGATCGGTCCCCTAGCCGCGAATTGCACCCGTTTCAGCTGTGCATCGCACCCCGCAGTGCTCGACATTGAAAAGATGCCATGCATATCAAAGAACTGATAAAGCCGGACGGACGCCATCTCACTCTCTACAGTAACCAGCCGATACCGGACGGGCTCAGCGCGCCCAGCCCGTTTCCCGAACCACAGAACGCCAACCCGCACCTGCGCTGGCACCCGCTGCGCGGCGAGTGGGTGACCTACGCGGCCTACCGCCAGAACCGTACCTACCAGCCGCCGCCGCAGTACAACCCGCTGGCGCCGACGCGCGACCCGGCACACCCGACCGAGATGCCGGCCGGCGACTACGAGATCGCCGTGTTCGACAACCGCTTTCCGTCGCTGTCGCTGGAAGCGCACGACCCGCCCACGCTGACGGTGCCGACCGCGCCCGCCAACGGCCACTGCGAAGTGGTGGTGTTCACCCAGGACCCGCACGCCGCGCTGGCCACCTTGCCGCTGTCGCGCATCGAGCTGCTGCTGCAGGCCTGGGGCGACCGCACCACGCGCATCGGCGGCAAGCACCACATCCATTACGTGCTGCCGTTCGAGAACCGCGGCGCCGAGGTCGGCGTCACGCTGCACCATCCGCACGGCCAGATCTACGCCTACCCGTTCGTGCCGTCGGTCCCGGCCAAGATGCTGGCGCAGGAGCGCGAATACTTCCTGCAGCATGGCAGCAGCCTGCTGTGCGACATGGCGCGCGACGAGGCCGCCGACGGCCGGCGCGTGCTGTACCAGGGCGAGTACGCGATCGCGTTCGTGCCGCCGTGCGCGCGCTACCCATACGAGGTGTGGGTGATGCCGAGCGCGCCCTGCAAGGATTTCGCGGCGCTGACGCCGCCCCAGCGCGAAGACCTGGCGCGCGCGCTCAAGACCGTGTTGCTCAAGTACGAAGGCCTGTGGGACCGCCCGTTCCCGTACCTGATGGCCTGGTACCAGGCGCCGACCGACGGCGGCGCCCATCCCGAAACCCAGCTGCATGCGCAGTTCTTGCCGCCGTACCGCACGCGCGAGCGCCTCAAGTACCTGGCCGGCACCGAGCTGGGCGCCGGCATGTTCGCGATGGATGTGCTGCCCGAGACCACCGCCTACGAGCTGCAGCAGGTCGAAGTCAGCCTGGAGCAGCCGGCATGAGCGCGCCGGGCGCAAGCCGCGGCGCCGAAGTGGCCGGCAAACTGGCGCTGCTGCGCGCGACGCTCGACCAGCTCGGGGCCGGCGCGATCCGGCTGCGCGGCATCGACTGGTTCGCCTGGATCACGGCGGGCGGCTCGAGCGCCGTGCTGCTGACCGCCGAAGTGGGCGTGGCCGAGGTGCTGGTCACGCGCGGCGAGGCCTGCGTGATGACCGACGAGATCGAGGCGGCGCGCCTGCGCGACGAGGAAATCCCGCCCGGCTTCACCTACCACATCGCGCCCTGGGCCGAGCTCGAGCTGCGCGAAGACTACGTGCGCGGCGCGGCGGACGGCGCCCCGGTGCTGTCGGACCGCCCCCAGGCCGGCGAGTTGCCGCTGCCGCTGGCGCTGCGCCAGCGCCGCATGGTGCTGGACGAAGCGGAGCAGCAGCGCTACCGCGAACTGGGACGTGAAGCTGCGCAGGCGATGAGCGAGGTGCTGCGCGCCGCCCGGCCCGGCTGGACCGAGTGGGAACTGGCCGGCGCCGGCGCGCGCGCGCTGTGGCAGCGCGGCATCCACCCGGCGCTGGTACTGGCGGCCGGCGAGCGCCGCCTGCCGGTCTACCGCCATGCGACGCCAACGGGCGAACCGATCGGCAGGCGCGCGATGCTGGTGTTCTGCGCGCGCCGCCACGGCCTGTACGCCAACCTGACGCGCTTTGTCAGCTTCGGCCCGGCGCCGGCGGAACAGGCCGCGCTGATGACGGTCGAGGCCACCGGCCTGGCCGCGGTCAAGCCCGGCAATTCGCTGGCGGCGGTGTACCACGCGCTGGCCCAGGCCTACCGCCACGCCGGCCGGGAAGAGGCGATCCGCGAGCACCACCAGGGCGGCATCACCGGCTACCTGGCGCGCGAGATCGTGGCGACGCCGAGCACCGCGACCGAACTGGCCGACGGCATGGCGTTCGCATTCAATCCGAGCTTTGCCGGGATCAAGGTCGAGGACACCTTCCTGCTGGGGCCAGGCGGGCTGGAAAACCTGACGTTCGACCCGGCCTGGCCGGCGACCGAAGTACAAGGCCGCTTGCGGCCACTGTGGCTGGAGGCGACAGCATGAGCAGCGTGAGCAGCGAGACCTTCTTCGGCGGCGCGCCCGAAGTCAATGCAACCGCGCCCGGGCGCGTCAACCTGCTGGGCGAGCACACCGACTACAACGACGGCTTCATGCTGCCGGTGGCGACGCCGCAGCGCACGATGGTCGCGATGAGCCACAGCGGCGACGACCATTTCTACTTCTACTCGGCGACGCTCGAGGCCAACGTCACCTTTGCCAAAAACGGCAGCGCGCCGCCCGGCTTCGGCAGCTACATCGAAGGCTGCATCCGGCTGGTCGAGGCCGAAGGGGTGAAGGTGCCGCCGCTGCGCGTGTACTGCGCGACCGAGCTGCCGGTCGGCGCCGGCCTGTCGTCGTCGGCGGCGCTGGAAGTGGCGACCCTGCGCGCGCTGCGCATGCTGCTCGGCTTCGAGCTCGACGACGTCAAGCTGGCCCGGATCGCGCAGCGCGCCGAGATCGAGTACGCGCGCGTCAACTGCGGGATCATGGACCAGATGGCGTCCAGCCTGGCCGACCGCGGCCACATGCTGTTCATCGACGCCCGCACGCTCGAGCACCGGCTGGCGCCGTTGCCGCCGGGGTCCAGCCTGATCGTGGTCGACTCGGGCGTCGCGCGCAAGCTGGCCGCCAGCAAATACAACGAGCGCCGCGCCGAATGCGAGGAGGCCGCGCGCAAGCTCGGCGTGAAAGCGCTGCGCGACGTGCGCGACCCCGAGGCGGTCGAGCAGCTGCCGGAGCCGCTGCGCCGGCGCGCGCGCCATGTGGTGCGCGAAGACCTGCGGGTGCTCGAGGCGGTCCGTGGGGTCGACGCCGCGCGCTTCGGCGAACTGATGAACGCTTCGCACACCAGCCTGCGCGACGACTACGAGGTATCGATCCCGGAGCTCGACCTGCTGGTCGAGCTGCTGCGCGAGCAGCCAGGCGTGGTGGGGGCGCGCCTGACCGGCGCCGGCTTCGGCGGCGCCTGCGTGGCGCTGTGCCGCGCCGGCAGCGCGCGCGAAGCCGCCGCGGGCGCGATCCGCGCCTACAACCGAGATGGACGACAGGGCCGGGTGCTGATCCCGGTCCCGACTGAAGAAAAGGATCACAATGAGCCAGTTTGAGTATCCCCGCCCGCAACTGGTACGCGACCAGTGGCTGAACCTGAACGGAAAATGGCGCTTCCGCTACGACGACGAGGCCAGTTTCCGGATGCCGCAAGGCGTGACCGGCTGGACCCACGAAATCAGCGTGCCGTTCGCGCCCGAGACCGAACTGTCGGGGATCCGCGACACCGGCTTCCACCGCTTCTGCTGGTACGAGCGCGAGTTCACCATGGCGCCGTCCGAGGACCGCACCATCCTGCACTTCGGCGCGGTCGACTACAGCGCGCGGGTGTGGGTCAACGGCCACCTGGTGGCCGAGCACGAGGGCGGTCACACGCCGTTCGCGGCCGACATCACGCATGCGCTGCGCGCCGACGGCAAGCAGACCGTGACGGTATGGGTCGAGGACGACCCGGCCGACCTGGCCAAGCCGCGCGGCAAGCAGGACTGGCTGCTGGAGCCGCACTCGATCTGGTATCCGCGCACCACCGGCATCTGGCAGACGGTGTGGGTGGAACGGGTCCCGCGCACCTTCATCCAGGCGCTGCGCTGGACCCCGATCTTCGAAACCTTCGAGATCGGCTGCGAGGTGGTGGCGGGCGGCGACATCCAGGCCGACATGTTCGTCGAGGTCAAGATCTGGCACGGCGAACAGCTGCTGGCGGACGACCACTACAAACTGCTGGCCGGCGAGGCCAATCGCAAGATCGCATTGTCGGACCCGGGCATCGACGACTCGCGCAACGAGCTGCTGTGGAGCCCGGAGCGCCCGATCCTGCTCGACGCCGAGGTGACCCTGCGCTGCGGCGACCAGATGGTCGACCGGGTGCGCTCGTACACGGCGCTGCGCTCGATCTCGATCAACCGCGACCGGGTGATGCTGAACGGCCGCCCGTACCAGCTGCGGCTGGTGCTCGACCAGGGCTACTGGCCCGAATCGTTCCTGACCGCGCCGTCCGACCAGCACCTCAAGCGCGACGTCGAACTGGCCAAGCTGATGGGCTTTAACGGGGTGCGCAAGCACCAGAAGATCGAGGACCCGCGCTACCTGTACTGGGCCGACAGGCTGGGCCTGCTGGTGTGGGAGGAGATGCCGTCGGCCTACCGCTTTTCGCCGCGCGCGATCCAGCGCATGGTGCGCGAGTGGACCGAGGCGATCCAGCGCGACTACAGCCACCCGTGCATCATCGTGTGGGTCGCGTTCAACGAATCGTGGGGCGTGCCGAACCTGACCCTGACGCAGGCACATCGCAACGCGGTCGAGGCGCTGTACCACCTGACGCGCACGCTCGACGCGACGCGCCCGGTGATCGGCAATGACGGCTGGGAGGCGTCGGCCACCGACATCCTCGGCATCCACGACTACGACTGCAGCCCGGAAAAGCTCAGGCAGCGCTACGAGGTCGTCGACCCGGTGCGCACCCTGTTCGACCAGCGCCGCCCGGGCGGCCGCATCCTGACGCTGGACGGCTTCCCGCACCGCGGGCAGCCGATCGTGCTGACCGAATTCGGCGGGATCGCCTACGACCCCAACAACCCGCCCAATCCGGACGCGACCACCTGGGGC
Organism: Massilia sp.; assembly: GCA_045810465.1. Lineage (GTDB taxonomy): Bacteria > Pseudomonadota > Gammaproteobacteria > Burkholderiales > Burkholderiaceae_D > Telluria. The sequence goes on from JBJMVW010000062.1 coordinate 28,864, forward strand.
TATTCGCGCGCCCACACGGCCGAGAGCTTCCTCGCGCTGTACCGCAACCTGCTGGAGGTGGTCAACACCACCTTCATGTTCAGCGGCTTTTGCTACACCCAGTTTACCGATACCTTCCAGGAGGCGAACGGCCTGCTCAACGCCGACCGCACGCCCAAGCTGCCGCTGGAAATGATCAATGCGGCGACCCGCAACCTGAACGTGGAAAGGAACGAGGAGCAACAAGGGCCTGGCGACGCCTGAGCGCGCCCTGACCGGAGCGCAGGCGGCCGACCCGTAGTACGCAACCGATTTCGATCAATCGTCCGCCCGCGCTCGCGGGCGCTGAAGGAGTCATCATGGCTACTATCGTCGTTTTCAGTCACCTGCGCTGGGATTTCGTGTTCCAGAGGCCACAGCACCTGCTGTCGCGCCTGGCGCAGCATTACCGGGTCCTGTTTGTCGAGGAGCCGCAGTACGACGAAGGCGGGCCGTTCATGGAACGCTACAGCGCCGCCCCGAATATCACGGTGTGCACCGCGCACACGCCGGTGCCCGCGGGCGGGTTCCACGACAACCAGATCCCGCTGCTGCAGCCGCTGCTGGCCGGGCTGGTACCGCCCGGCGAGCCGATGATCGCCTGGTTCTACACGCCGATGGCGCTGCCGCTGCTACAGGGCCTGGATGCGAGCCTGGTGGTCTACGACTGCATGGACGAGCTGGCCTCGTTCAAGAATCCGCCCAAGCAGCTGCTGCAGCGCGAGACCGCGCTGCTGAACCTGGCCGACCTGGTGTTCGCGGGCGGGCCCAGCCTGTACGAGGCCAAGCGCAGCCGCCATGCGAACGCGCACTGCTTCCCGAGCAGCGTCGACGTGGCCCACTTCGGCGCGGCGCGCGAGCGCAGCCGCAGCCATCCGGCGCAGGCGGCGATCGGGCATCCGCGCCTGGGTTTTTTTGGCGTCATCGACGAGCGCTTCGACACCGCGCTGATCGCGGCGCTGGCCGATGCGCACCCCGAGTGGCAGGTGGTGCTGGTCGGGCCGGTGATCAAGATCGCGCCCGCCGATTTGCCGCAGCGGCCGAACATCCATTACCTGGGCCAGCAGCCGTACGAGGCGCTGCCGGCCTTCCTGGCCGGCTGGGACGTGTGCCTGCTGCCGTTCGCGCTCAATGACGCCACCCGCTTCATCAGCCCGACCAAGGTGCTCGAATACATGGCCGCCGAGCTGCCGATCGTCAGCACCCCGATCGCCGACGTCGCCCGGCCATACGGCCATGTGGTGGCGATCGCCGGCGACGCGCGGCAGTTCGTGGCCGCCTGCGAAGCGGCGCTGGCGCTGGCGCCGGCCGAGCGTGAACAAATGGCCGCGCGGATGCGCGCGATCGTCGCCAATACCTCGTGGGAGCAGACCGCCGCTTGCATGCGCGAGCTGATGGACGCGATGCCGCGGCGCCAGGGCCGGGCCGCGTTTGGCGCCGGCGAAGCAGCGCCGGTGGGCAGCGTGGGCGGCTCGAAAGTCAATCCGCTGCGCCCGCAAGGCGCGGCGCAGAAAGCGGGCACCGTGATCATCGGCGCCGGGCCGACCGGGCTGTCGGCCGCCTACCATCTCGGCGAAGACACCGTGCTGCTCGAGAAGAACCAGCGGGTCGGCGGCTGGTGCCGCTCGATCGACGACCACGGCTTTACCTTCGATTACGCCGGCCACATCATGTTTTCGAATGACCCGTACGTGCTCAAGCTGTACGACATCCTGCTGGGCGATAACATCCACTGGCAGAACCGCGAGGCCTGGGTCTACAGCAAGAACGTGTACACGCGCTATCCATTCCAGGGCGCGCTGTACGGGTTGCCGCCGAAGGTGATTACCGAATGCATCATGGGCGCGATCGAGGCGCGCTACGGCAACCAGGATGAGCCCGCGGGGGCGCCGGCATGCGCGGTCAAGCCGGTCGAGGACTGCTGCGCCGACGGCACCACCGACCTGGCCAACGCGGCGGCAGTCGCGCCGCGCAAGCGCGAGGCGCAGAACTTCGAGGAGTTCATCGACAAGGTGTGGGGCAAGGGCATCGGCAAGCATTTCGCGATCCCGTACAACCGCAAGCTGTGGACCGTGCCGCTGAGCGAAATGGAAACCTCGTGGCTGGGCGGGCGCGTGCCGCTGCCGAACCTGGAGGAGATCATCGAGGGCGCGCTGGAACCGGTGGGCAAGCCGATGGGGCCGAACGCGCGCTTCGGCTATCCATTGCGCGGCGGTTTCCAGGCCTTGATGGACGCGTTTGTGCCTCACATCAAGGGCACGATCGCGCTGGGTGCGACTGCCGCGCAACTGCTGCCGCGCGAACACCTGCTGGTGATGGCGGACGGCAGCCGCTACCGCTACGACCACCTGGTCAGCACCATGCCGCTGCCCGAACTGGTCAAGCTGATCGGCGCCGAGGCGCCGGACGAGGTGCGCGCCGCGGCGCGTGGACTGAAGCACATCTCGATCAAGTGCGTGAACATCGGCGTCGCGCGCGAGAATGTGACCGAGAAACACTGGGTCTACTATCCGGAGGACACGATCTTCCACCGCATTTTCGTCCAGGGCAATGCCAGCCCGTACTGCAACCCGCCGGGCGGCTTCGGCCTGACCTGCGAGATCTCGTATTCGCCGTGGAAACCGTTGCCGGTCGATGGCCAGGCGCTGATCGAGCGCTGTATCGAGGACTGCAAGAAGGTGACGATGCTGCGCGAGGACGAGCAGGTCATTACCGCCAACATCGTCGACATGCCGTACGCCTACGTGGTGTACGACCATGCACGCGCGGCCAATGTGGCGCTGATCCGCGCCTGGCTGGCACGCTACGATATCGTGCTCGCCGGGCGCTACAGCGAATGGGAGTACTATAACTCCGACCACGCCTTCCTGGCAGGGAAGAAGGCGGCGGATACGGTGCTGGCCGAGCGCGCGCGCGCGCAGAAGGTAAGCGCGGAGTAGGCCATGGCGGCGGGCCTGGCGCAGGCGGGCAGGGCTGGCCACGGGTGGCCGCGCCGCCCCGCGGCAGTTGCGGCGATGGCCGTTCAGGCAGGACGCCGGGGGCGGCGGTGCCGCGGCGCCGGGCGCTGACGCGGGTGTGGACCACGGAGCGGTCGAGCGATGGGGCGTTGTTGGCATGCCTTGCCGGTATCTGCCGGATTGCTGCTGGCGCTGCAAGGCCTGCCTGTGGCCGCCGGCAACGCCGCCGCTGTGTCGGCAGCATCCCTGCCGCATCGGGCGGCGGGCTACGGGCCCGCGCCGGTAGCGGCGCGCCACCAGGGCGGGCTGTACCGCATCAGCGGCCATGGCCGCGTGGTGTACCTGTTCGGCACGGTGCACGTGGGGGCCGCCTCGTTCTACCCGCTGGCGCCTGAGGTCAGCCGGGCGCTGGGCGCCGCCAACCGCGTCGTGGTTGAACTCGATACGCGCGCCAACGATGCCTTTGCGCGCGCCGTCAGCGAGCACGGCAGCTACCAGCGCGGCGACAACATCCGCCGGCACCTGTCGGCCCCGATCCTCGGCCGCCTTACCGACGCGCTGCACGTGCGCGGCATCAGCCTGGCCAGCATGGCGCGCCTGAAGCCGTGGCTGGTCGCGAACCTCCTGCTCAGCATGGAGCTCGAGGGCCATGGCTATCGGCGCAGCGACGGCGTCGAGCAGGCGCTGCTCGCGGCAGCGCAGCGCCGCGGCGCGCCGATTGCCGAGCTGGAAAGCGCCGACTACCAGCTCGCGCTGTTCGACACGATGAACGACATCCAGGCCGAGAACTACCTGCGCGAAACCTTGCGTGACCTGGCCGACGGCTCGGCGTTACGGCGGGCGAGGGCGGTGATCGATGCGTGGGATTCCGGGGACGCGCACGCGCTCGACGCGCTGCTGCAGCAGGCGACAGAAGGGCGCAGCGCGATCGCCGATTTCACGCGGCGCACGCTGCTCGGGCGGCGCAACCCGGAAATGGCGGCCCACATCGAGCGCCTGATGCGTGAAGGCAGTGTGACCTTTGTCGGCGTCGGCCTGCTCCATTTGCTGGGCGCAAACGGGCTTCCCCAATTGCTGGGGCAACGGGGCTACCTGGTGGAACGGGTCTACTGAACCCGGCCTGATGGCCGCTCGGGAACTCCCAGGCGGCCTGCCTGCTGCCGGTCAATGCTGGATCGTGCCGCTGCTCAGGTTGACGCGATCGCCGCTGCGAAAGTCCGGCGTCGTTTCTTGCGTGACCACGCGGGTGCTGCCGTCGTCCATGCGCAGCGTGATGCGGTAGACACGGTCGGCCGTCATCGAGCTGCCGGTGGTGCCGGTGCTGCCACTGCCGCCAACCGCCGCGCCGGCCACCGTGCCGGCGCCGGTTGCGCCTGCGCCGCTCTGGCGCGGAATGACTTCCATTGTGACCACGGTGGCGTTCGGGCTCGAGCTGGCTGCGGTCGCCCCCGCAGCGGAGCCACCCTGGGCCGCGCTGTCCATGCTGCCGGTTGACTGGCCGGTATTGCCGCTGTCCATGCTGCTCATGCCGCCGCCGGCCCCGCCGCCGCCGCCCGTACCCGTGCCCGTGGCACCGCCGGTGCCGCCGCTGCTGTCCATGCCGCCCGAGGTTCCGGAACTACCCGAAGTGCCGGAGCTGCCCGAAGTGCCGGAGCTGCCCGAGGTGCCGGAGCTGCCCGAGGTGCCGGAGCTACCCGAAGTGCCCGAGGTGCCGGAGCTGCCGCTGCCCGAAGTGCCGGAACCGGAAGTGCCCTGGTCATAACCCGACCCCGAACCCGAGGTGCCCGAGGTGCCCGAAGTGCCACCGCTGCCGCCGCCCCAGCCGCCCGAGCCGCTGGTGCCGGTGCCGGCGCCAGTGCCCGACATGCCGCCGCTGCCGGTCGAGCCGCTCTGCATGCTGCTGCCGCCGCCACTGCTGCCGCTGGTGTCGCCGCCGCCGCCGCCGCCGCCCATGCTGCGCATGGCGTTGCATCCGGTCGTTCCGAGTGCCAGTGCAAGCATGCTCGCCAAGACCACGCTCTGGTGTTTTTGCTTCATGATCAACTCCTCTGTTGAATTTTTTCAGTGGGTGTGCGTGACGATGCCGCGTGCCACTTTGGTAAGAGGCGCGAACAGGGGGGACGTTCCAGCTGACTCGGGTTGGGCCTGAGCCACATCAAAGGCCGGCCCGGATAGAGGGAATTGTTTTGCGAGCGCGCAGCCCGCCTGGATCAGCGCGCCAGCGCGTGCCTGGGCAATACGGCCGACAGCAGGGCGCAGGTAATGATGGCCGCGATGCAATCGACCATCCAGTCGTGGATGTCGGCGCCACGGTAGGGGAAGAAACTCTGGACGAACTCGTCGCCGGCGCCCATTGCCGCCACCACCAGCACCGCCTTGAGCGAACGGGCCCGTGCGCCGCCGGCGCTGCCGGTGTACCACAGCAAGGTCAGGCCGGCATAGGCCAGGCCGTGCAGCACCACGCCCGGTGCGTAATGGCCGATCCCGGCGCGCGCGCCCGGAATCGATCCGGCGACCAGGATGGTTAGGTAGAGCAGGATTGCGAGCGCGCAACGAGCGGTGCGCAGTCGGGGATCGAGCAAGAGCAGGTTCAGGAATGCAGGCATGGCAAGCGCGACAAGTCAAAGAGGCAACAATACCATGCCCGCCGCACGCGCGCATGCGCACGCCGTGCGCGGGGTGAATTGCTCCTCAGATCGTCAGCGCCGACCTGCCGTTGGGGTAGTGGGCGTCGAAGCAGCTGGCGCAGTCGGCGCAAAACAGGTGCGCGATACGCACTGTCGCCTGGCGCAACACCAGTTTCAGCTGGTTATGTTTGCACTTGGGGCAGACTTCCCGCACGTTGCCGAAAGTCATGAGATTCAACGGCGCGCCGCCACCGTCGAGATGGTCGATCACCGCAGTCGGGTTCAGTTCGCTGAGGATCAGATAGTCGTCGAGGCCATGATGGCGGCGGGCATCGCGCTGCTGCCGTTGATTCATTGTTTCAGGGACAGGTACAGGCATTGGACCAACTCCATGTTCAGTATTATTCCCACGCGTCCGGCACGGCCGGGCGGACTTTCATCATAGTTAAAACTGAGCCGCATGCAAGGCCCGCAGCTGGCTTTTTTCCGCGCTCGCTCCACTGCAGTAACAAAGCTTTCGGAAAAGAAAAAAATGCCCGCCAACGGAACGGGCGGGCACAACCCAAGATCGGGCCAAGAGACGCGGAAATTCGGTGTGGTGTGCCGCACGCCTGGTGCAACACACCTGGCTGGGATCACGCATATCGGTTGCGTGTATCGCAGGTGGTTCAAGTATAGGCAGCGGATGTGACTCAGGTATGACAACGCTCAAGCGCGCTTCAATCCGCGGGCGAACGTTTGCGGCTGGGTTCGGTCAACGGTTCCGCAACCGGCGCGGCGCTCACGGGTCAGGCTGCAAAACCGCCGTCGATCAACAGGTCGGCGCCCGTGACGAATGCGGCTTCGGGACCGACGAGATATGCAACCATGGAGGCGACCTCTTCAGGCTTGCCGTGACGCGGCAGCGCCATGATGGCATGAAGCGCGTCGGCGAAAGCGCCGGTTTCCGGATTCATGTCGGTATCGATCGGACCCGGCTGGACGTTGTTGACGGTAATCCCCCGACTCCCCAGGTCGCGCGCCAGGCCCTTGGCCAGGCCGGTGAGCGCCGATTTGCTCATCGCGTAGGCCGCGCCGCCGGCGAACGGCATGCGCGCGGCATTGGTGCTGCTGATGTTGACGATGCGACCGCCTTCGCCCATGTGCGCCGCGGCGGCCTTGGAAGCGACGAACACCGAGCGCACGTTCACCGCGACCGTCTTGTCGAAGTCGGCGATCGAGAACTGGTCGACCGGGCCCATCAGCAAAACGCCGGCGCTGTTGACCAGGATGTCGAGGCGGCCAAAGCGTTCGGCCACGCTGTCGATGGCCAGCGTCAGCGCGCGCGCGTCCGAGGAATCGGCCTTGATCGCGATCGCGCCGCCGCCGTTTGCCTCGATGTCGGCGACCAGCGCGTCCGCCTCGGCCGAGGAGCTGTAGTAGCTGATCGCTACCGTGGCGCCTTCGCGCGCCAGGCGGCGCGCGGTAGCGGCGCCGATACCGCGCGAACCGCCATTAATGAATGCAACTTTACCGCTCAGGGGCATGTTCATGATGTGCTTTCTTTTCCAGTTGAGTGAGGTGGTTCGACGAAGGCCAGTATCCGCTTTCTGATTTTCGCTGTGTAGCACATGCTTTTCATAATCAGTTTCAACCAACGGTATAAGCTGGGCCGGGAAAAGCGGTGCCCGGTCGAGGCGGGTCGCGCGTCAGCTATAACCGCTGGTATAAGATTGAGGCTTGCCTGAAGTGGGCGTTGCTTGGGAGGCCAGTGTGCAAGTCGAACTCGCGGTTCATATGGATGCTTTCGTCGCCTCAGCGGACGAAACCAGTTTTTCGGCCGCTGCGCGGCGGCTCGGGTTGACGCCGGCCGCGGTGAGCAAGAGTGTTGCCCGTCTTGAAACCGGGCTGGGTGTGCGCCTGTTCCAGCGCAGTACCCGGAGCCTGAGCCTGACTGCGGAAGGGGAGCGTCTGTATCGGCTGGTACGGCTGCCATGGAACGAAATTGGCGCTGCGCTGACCGACCTGCGCCAGGGCGCGGGAAAACCGGCCGGCACGCTGAAGGTGTCGATGGCGCTGGCGGTAGGGCGGAACTATTTCGTGCCGATGCTCGACGAGTTCCTGCGGCTGTATCCGGACATTGTGCCCGACCTGTACTTCGAGAACCGCCAGGTCGACCTGATCGCGGAAGGGTTCGACGTCGCCATCGGCGGCGGACTCGACCTGACCGAGGGCCTGGTCGCGCGTGAGCTGTCCCGCGTGCGGATCGTGCTCGCGGCAGCGCCGGCGTACCTGCAGCGTCATGCCGCCGTGGACGAGCCGGCCGACCTGTCGCGCCATCGCGGCCTGCTGCGGCGCTCGATCAGTTCCGGACGACTGGTTGCGTGGTCCCTGAAGAACGCGGCGGGGCGCGAAGTCGTCGCAAATATCCGGCCGGTGGCGGTGTTTGACGATCCGGAGGCGATCGCGCGCGCCGCCACCTGCGGGATCGGGATCGCGATGCTGCCGATGCCGCATGCGGCCGGCCTGCTCGAAAGTGGCGAGCTGGTGCGCGTGCTGCCGGACTGGTACGCGGAAACCCGCCCCTTGTCGATCTATTACTCCAGCCGCAAGCTGGTGCCGGCAAAGGTCCGGGTGTTCGTCGACCATGTCGTGGAGCGCTTCCGCACCAGCGGCAATGCCGCACGCTTTTCCGCGTCTTGACGCGATGCCCACCGTCCGGCTCGTCGCGGCCAAAAAAAAGCCCGCTCAAGGAGCGGGCTGAAGACTATTTTCTTGGAGGAGAATAGTGGAGACAGGTGCAATTATGTTGCACTGCCAAATATATGTCCAATTGCGAATTCGGATACCAGACATGCGCTTGATGAATATTACTGCCGAGCCCGCAAGCTTGCCTCACTCCCTGACCGGCACCGTATAGTTCAGCGCCATCCGGCCGCCGTCGGCGTACAGGGTCTGTCCGATGATGTACGAGGCGTCGTCGCTGGCCAGGAAGGCGGCGATGGCGGCCACTTCCTCCGGCTCGCCGCAGCGTCCCAGCGGGGTGCGCGACAGGATCGTGTGGCGCGCTTCAGGACTGCCCAGCACCGCCTGTTTCGCCAGGTCGGTCAGGATCGTACCCGGGCCGATCGCGTTGACGCGGATGCCGTGCTGGGCCAGGCTGATGGCGGCCACCCGGGTCAGCTGGTTGACGCCGCCCTTGGACACCACGTACGGGACCTGGTTGGGGATCGCCAGCTCGGCGTTCACGCTCGACATATTGATGATGCAGCCAGCCTGGCGCTTGACCATCTCGCGCGCCACTGCCTGGCTGCACAGGAACATCGACTTCAGGTTGACGCGCAGCACGCGGTCGAAGTCCTCTTCGGCCAGGTCGAGGAACTCGGCGGCATGGGTGACTCCGGCATTGTTGACCAGGATGTCGATCTGGCCGAACGCCGCCAGCGTCGCCGCGACCAGCGCATCGACGTCCGACTTCTGGCTCACGTCGGCGCAAAAGAAGCGCGCCGCCTCGCCGATCGATGCGGCCGCCGCCGCGCCTTGCTGGCGGATGTCGGCCAGCATCACGCGGGCGCCTTCGCGCGCCAGGCGCTGGGCGCAGGCAAGCCCGATTCCCTGGCTCGCGCCGGTAACGATTGCAACTTTCTGGGCTAGTTTCATCGTCTCGCTCCTGGTTGTTGGACAGGCCTACAGCATGATCGGGTGGTCGGGCAACTGGTTCGGGCGCGGACCGTCGGCCGGGAAGTGCGTGCGCAGCAATTGGTTGACCTGTTCAATTGCCGCCAGCGTGCCGTCGTGGAACCGGCCCTGTGCAAACGCGTCGGTCATCGTGCGGCAGATCGCTTGCCAGGTGGCGTCGTCGATCTTGCGCGCGATCCCGCGGTCGGCCACGATGTCGACCTTGTGCTCGGCCAGGTTCACATAAATCAGCACGCCGCAGTTTTCCTCGGTGTCCCAGACCCCATGGTCGGCAAACAGTGCGAGCGCGCGCTGGCGGTTGCTGATGCCGGCCCAGATCGCCTCCGACGGCATGGCCCTCTCGACGATCAGGCGCACTTCGCCCCGATGGGTCTTCTCGCCGGTGGCAATCGCGGCGCCGATCGCGCTTAAGGTTTCAGGGGGAAACGCGCGGCGCGCGTCGGCGCTGCTGCTGCGCCAGTGGCGCACCGCGCGCCGGATGCGATGGTGGATGGGCTGATTCATCACCAGTCCCCCGAGGCGCCGCCGCCATCGAAACTGCCGCCGCCCCCGGAAAAGCCGCCGCCGCCGGACGAGCCGCCACCGCCAAAGCCGCCGCCGCCAAAGCCGCCGCCCCGATAGCCGCCTTGGCCCATGTTGCCCAGGATATTTCCGATGACGAAGCCGGTGGCGCCGCTGCCCCAGCCGCCGCCCGACAGGCGCGAGCGGCGTGGCCGGAACCGCGACAGGATCAGGAAGATCCCGACAATCACCGCGGCCAGCCCGAAGAAGCTGACGCCGAAGTCTTCATCGGCCTGCTGCTGCGGCGCTGGCCGCGCGGCGGGGAACTTTTCCTGGTTCAGCAGCGTGGCGATGGCGCCGACCCCGGCCACCAAGCCCTCGTAATAATGGTCCTGGCGGAAGTAGGGCGCGATCACGTCCTGCAGGATGCGCTTGGACTGGGCGTCGGTCAGCACCCCCTGCACGCCGCGTCCGGCTTCGATGCGCAGGCGTCGCAGGGAGCCGGGATTGTCGCGCGCGACCATCAGCAGCACGCCGTCGTCGACGCCCTTGCGGCCCAGCTTCCAGGCATCGGTGACGCGGATGCTGTACTGCTCGATCGCCTCCGGCTCGGTCGACTTGACCAGCAGCACCGCGATCTGGCTGCCGGTCTTCGCTTCGTAGTCGGCCAGCACCGCCTCGAGCCTGGCGCGCTGGCTGCCATCGAGCATGCCGGCCTCGTCGTTGACATGGCCCGCCAGCGGCGGCACCGCTTTCAGCTGCGCGTGCGCGGGCACGGCCAGCAGCAGCGCCAGGCCGAGCGTCCACAGGGTGCGCAGCAGTCTCATCTTACTTGCCGAAGCTGACGGTCGGAGCGGTCGAGATCGCCTTCTCATTGTCGACCGTGAACGATGGCTTGGCCTGGTAGCCGAACATCATCGCCGTCAGGTTGGTCGGGAAGCTGCGCACCGTCACGTTATAGTCCTGCACCGCCGCGATGTAGCGCTGGCGCGCCACCGTAATGCGGTTCTCGGTGCCTTCCAGTTGCGACTGCAGGTCGCGGAAGTTGGTGTTCGCCTTCAGGTCCGGATATTTTTCCGACACCGCCATCAGGCGCGACAGCGCGCCCGACAGCTCACCCTGCACCTGCTGGAATTTCTGGAACGCCTCCGGGTTGTTCAGCACCTCGGGCGTGATCTGGAAGCTGGTGGCCGCCGCGCGCGCCCGCGTCACCGCCTCCAGCGTGTCCTTCTCGTGCGAGGCGTAACCCTTGACCGTGTTCACCAGGTTCGGGATCAGGTCGGCGCGGCGCTGGTACTGGTTGACCACTTCGCCCCAGGCGGCCTTGGTGGCTTCGTCCTTCTGCTGGAACTGGTTGTAGCCGCAGCCCGACAGCAGGGTGCTGAACAGCAGTGCCGCCAGCAGCAGGCCGGCGAGGCGGGAGAAAACATTGTTCGTCATGGTTTTGGACCTGTAGCAAGTTGTCGAATGTTCAAAAATATACCCGAATTGCCGGGATGGTGGTGGTTCTTGGCGCTGCACCGCGTGCGCCGCCGGGCGCACGAGCTACAATAACGGGTTTGCAACGAGATACAAGGGGTCCGCCGTGAACTTCATAGACAAGCTGTCCGCCGCATGGACCAGCAACGATTCGCTGCTGTGCGTCGGGCTCGACCCGGACCTGGCGCGCTTTCCGGCCGGGCTGCGCGACGCGCCCGACGGCATTGTGCAGTTCTGCAAGGCGATCATCGACGCCACCGCCGACCTGGCCTGCGCGTTCAAGCCGCAGATCGCGTATTTCGCCGCGCTCGGCGCCGAGGCGCAGCTGGAAGAAATCTGCCGCTACCTGCGCGAGCGTTATCCGGCGATTCCGCTGATCCTCGACGCCAAGCGCGGCGACATCGGCGCCACCGCGCACCAGTACGCGCGCGAAGCGTTCGACCGGTACGGCGCGGACGCGGTGACGGTCAACCCGTACATGGGCTTCGACTCGGTCGAGCCCTACCTCGAGTGGCGGGACCGCGGCGTGATCGTGCTGTGCCGCACCTCGAACGCGGGCGGCTCGGATTTACAGTTCCTCGACGTTGGCGGGCAGCCGCTGTACCAGCATGTGGCCCGGCTGGTGGCGGACAAGTGGAACCGCAACGGCCAGTGCGCGCTGGTGGTGGGGGCGACCTTCCCGGAGGAGCTGGCGCAGGTGCGCAGGATCGTTGGCGACATGCCGCTGCTGGTGCCCGGAATTGGCGCGCAAGGCGGCGACATCGAGGCGACGGTGCGCGCGGGGCGCACCGGCAATGGGGCCGGGATGATGATCAATTCGTCGCGCGCGATTTTGTATGCGAAGCCGGAAGGCGGTGAGGATTTCGCGGCGGCCGCAAGGCGGGTCGCGCGCGAGACGCGCGACGCGATCAACCGGTATCGCGGGTAGGAAAGCAGCAGCGACGCGTAGGGTGGGCGGCTTGTCCGCCCACGCGTCCAAACCGGGCAAGAACCTGGCCGCGGCTAAGCGAAGTCCGGTTGAACGCGTGGGCGGGGCACCCGCCCACCCTACAGGCCGGTCCTCTTAACGCCGGCTCGGCGCAGCAGGGTAGGGTGGGCACCCTGTGCCCACGCGGAAGCTTGCTGGCCGCGACGTTACGCGTGGGCAGGGGCTGCCCACCCTACCTGTAGCGGAAGCTTGCCGGCCGCGACGTTACGCGTGGGGCAGGTAGACCGGTCCTCTTAACGCCGGCTCGGCGCGATCGACTCGGCGTAGTCGTACAGCGCGCCGAGAATCTCTTCGGCCCGCTCGTCCGCAGTCTCGGACAGCACATCGATCTCGCCGAACAACTGCTCGATCGTGCGCGCTCCACCGGCGCCATCGAACAGGCGCGCCGCCCGGTGCTCTTCCCAGCGCTGCATGTCGGCCGCCGACAAGGTCTGCGGGAAGTTGCGCGCGCGATAGCGGAACAGCAGCTCCACCAGCCGCTCGTCTTCGAAAGTCGGCCGCGCCGCCGCCAGCTGCCCTGGCGTCTCGGCCCGCAGCGCCTCCAGCTTGCGCCGGTCGCCGTTGCTGACGAATCCCCCGTACAAGTCCTGGTCGACGTCGGTGTCCACGTTCGCGGCCGGGCGCTGGAATACTTGCGCCCACACCGTCGCCATGTCCGGCCCGCTTGCCGCGCGCTGCGCGTGCACGCGCCCCAGTTCGAGGTCGAGCCCCCAGCGCGCGGCCTGCGCCGCGCTCAAGGTCTTCAGGTTGCCGACCAGCATAGGCGACTTGTTCAGGTGCACGCTCTTGATCGGCAGCCGCGTCACGCCTTCCGGCAACTCGGCGCTGCGGGTGAACATGCGCAGGCGGATCGTGTCGACGTCCAGCCCGAACAGTTCGGACGGGTCGTGGCTGCAATCCCAGACCAGGATCTCGTTCTTGTTGGTCGGGTGCTGGCACAGTGGCCACACCAGCCCGATGCAGCCGCGCTCAGCCGGGAACATGCCCGACACGTGCAGGAAGGGCTGGCGCTGGCCGGGTTCGAGGTGCAGGCCGATCTCGGCCGCGACCTTCTCCTTGCGCCGCAGTTCGAGGCAGAAGTCGAACAGGCGCGGCTGCTTGTTGCGGATCAGGCGCGCCAGCGCGATCGTCGCGCGCACGTCCGACAGCGCATCGTGCGCGGCCTCGTGCACCAAGCCGTTGGCGGCAGTCAGGTGCTCGAGCCGGAAGCTCGGCTTGCCGTCCTCGCGCAGCGGCCACTCGATGCCTTCCGGGCGCAGCGCGTAGGTCATGCGCACCACGTCGAGCAGGTCCCAGCGGCCGCAGTTGTTTTGCCATTCGCGCGCGTACGGATCGATCAGGTTGCGCCAGAACAGGAAGCGGGTGAACTCGTCGTCGAAGCGGATCGTGTTGTAGCCGACGCCGATGGTGCCCGGCTGGCTGAACGCGGCCTCGACCTGGCGCGCGAACTGGTGCTCGGGCACGCCCCATTCAAGGCACTGCTGCGGGGTGATGCCGGTGATCAGGCAGGACTGCGGATCGGGCAGGTAGTCCGGCGCCGGCTGGCAGTACAGCATGATCGGATCGCCGATTTCGTTCAGTTCGGCATCGGTGCGGATCGCCGCGAACTGCGCGGGGCGGTCGCTGCGCGCGGTGGCGCCGAAGGTTTCGTAGTCGTGCCAGAGAAAGGTATGTGTGCTCATCTTGGGAGTGGGATAGGCCGCGGTCCATGTTCGCACGGGGCGCGCACGGAGGCGGCGAACTGCGTCAATCGGTCACAGGCTGATGCGGTCGCGGCCGCCTTCCTTGGCGCGGTACAGCGCGGCGTCGGCGGCGGCGACCAGTGCGAACTCGTCGAGCCCCGGCGCCAGGCTGGCCACGCCGAACGAACCGGTGAGGTGCGGCAGCGCGATGCGCATGTCTTCGAACACCACGGCCTCGCGCATGCGCTGGCACAGGCGCCCGGCCACCATCAGCGCCAGCTGTTCGCCGGTCGCGGGCAGCACCGCCATCATTTCCTCGCCGCCGTAGCGCACGCCGAAGTCGGACGGGCGCAGCGCGCCCCGGATCACGTCGGCGGCCGCGCACAGTGCGAAGTCGCCCGCCACGTGGCCGTGGGTATCGTTAAATTTCTTGAAGTGGTCGAGGTCGACCATCACCAGCGACAAGGGGCTGCCGTCGTGGCGCGCGCGCGCCACCAGCTTGGGCAGCGCGTCGTTGAGCCAGGCGCGGTTGTGCAGCCCGGTGAGGGCGTCGTTGAGCGACAGCTGGCGGTAGAACTCGCCGAGCTTCTGGCGGCTGCGCAACAGCGCGTTGGCGGCGCGGATCCGGAACGAGAGCAGGCGCAGCAGGTTGCGCGCCACCACGTTCGAGCGGTCGATCAGCTGCCACACCAGGTCGGGCTCGATCACCAGCAGTTCGCAGTCTTCCAGCGCGGTCATTGCGGCCAGGTTGGCGGCCTCGTCCAGCACCGACTGTTCGCCCACGCTCTCGCCCGGCAGGATGGTGCTGGCGCCGGCCTCCGGGGCGCCCGTGTTGCTGTCGTCCGCCACCGCCAGCGCACCCGACAGCACGATATATAGCCGCGCCCGGAACGCGTCCTCGACCCGCTGGCCCTTCGCCAGCCGCACGATCGCGCACGGCGCGAGCGCGGCCGCGACGAAGGCCTCGTCGGAATCGCGAAACAGCTGCAGGTCGCGTATCGTGTAGCGGGAAGTACCAAAGGTGCCGGTCTGGTCCAAGTGGGTCCTCGAGGGTGGGGCAGCGCTTGTCGGTATAGGTGCAGCATGATAACGCATTGCAATTGCAACGCCGAGGGTGGCGTTTCATAAACAACAGTGTTCCAATAGCGGCCATGAAGCAGACGATTCCCTCCCAGCTGGTCGACGCGCTCGGGCGCGCCCACGCACGCGCGCCCGGAGCCCGCATCGTGTCGCTGGTGCCGTCGATCACCGAACTGCTGTGCGAACTGGGCCTGGCGCCACAGCTGGCCGGCCGCACCGGTTTTTGCATCCATCCGGCCGGTGCGGTCGCAGCGATTCCGAAGGTCGGCGGCACCAAGGACGTCAACATCGAAAAGATCCGGCAGCTGGCGCCGACCCACCTGGTGGTCAACATCGACGAGAACGAAAAGCCGACGGTCGAGCGGCTGGCCGAATTCGTGCCGAATATCGTGGTGACCCACCCGCTGGCGCCGCGCGACAACCTCGCGCTGGCAAGGCTGATGGGCGGCATCTTTGGCGCCGAGGAGCCCGCCGAGGCGTGGTGCGCGGCGTTCGAGCGCGAATACGCGGCGCTGCGCGCCTTGCCGCCGGGGCCGCCGCGCACGGTGCTGTACTGCATCTGGCAGGATCCGTGGATGAGCGTGTCGCGCGACACCTATATCGCCAATATGCTCGCTGAACTGGGCTGGCAGGTGCCGCAACTGGGCGCGGCGCGCTACCCGCGCTTCGAATGGTCGGAAGCGCTGGCCGGGCAGCTCGACGCGGTGTTGCTGTCGACCGAGCCGTACCGCTTCACCGAGGCGCATGCCGACGCGCTCGAAAAGCAGCTGGGCAAGCCGGTGTTCCTGGTCGATGGGGAAATGATGTCCTGGTATGGCAGCCGGGCGCTGGCGGGGCTGCGCTATTTGCGCGAATTGCGGGAGATGCTGGCCGGGTGAGCGATCTGAACGCGTGGGCGGGTTCCCCGCCCACGCGTTCAACTGGCGTCGAGGCAGGGCCCACCGCAACCGGCGCCCTTACTCGCTGGTCAGGTTCTTGTCGGCCAGGGCGTCGACCGGCAGCGGTTCGTGCTTGTTCTTGTCGTGCAGGCGGCCCAGGGCGCTGTCGAGGGCGCGCTTGAGCTTGTCGCCGGCGTTGCTGATCGCCTGGTGCAGGTTGACCGAATGCTCGTGCACGACCACTGGCTGGTAGCCCGTGACGCGCGCTTCCATCATGCAGTAGTTGCCGCCGTCGGGGCCTTTTTCCTTGTTTTCGTTGCTGAGGTGAACATCGACCCGGTTGACGTGGTCGCCGAAGCGGCCGATGGCGGACTGCACGATTGATTGCACGTGCTCGTCCAGCCCCTGGTGACTGGCAATGGTTCGATCGGTGTTGACGTTGATTTGCATGTGGTCACTCCCCTTGTGGCTTGTGGTCCGAACCATCTTACGCGTTTTGCAAATATTCCGGCGCGCCGCAGTCGTCAGTGGTTCAGCATGCCGGCCGCGATGTTGATCGACAGCCCCAGGATGGTCACGTTGAAGAAAAACGACAGCACCGAGTGGCCGAGCACCATCTTGCGCATCGCACGCGTCATCACCGACACGTCCGCGGTCTGGAAGGCAACTGCGATCGTGATCGAGAAGTACATGAAATCCCAATAATCGGGCTCGACCGGATCGTCCGGAAAGTGCAGCGGCGCGCGCTTGCCGGAGCCGCGGTAGTACAGGTGGGCGTAATGGAAGCAGTACAGCACCGCCACCAGCAGCCACGACCCGACCACCGTCAGCGCGGTGAACGCGTAGCGCACCAGGCGCTGCTCGGCCTGCAGGTGCGGGATCTGGCTCAGTTCGAACACGATGGCCGACAGGCTCAGCACCGCGCCGATGGTCAGCGTGAACAGCACCAGGCCGGCGCTTTCGTCCTGGCGGCTGGCGATCTCGCGCACCTTGCGCGCGTCCGAGCGCGCCATCAGCCACGTCATGCTGAGGATATAGGCCCACACCGCGCAATTCCAGCCGACCAGCGCCCGCCCGAGCGGAGACTCGTAAGCCGGCAGCATCAGCCCGATGACGACGCCGAGGAAAATTGCCAGCGACAGGTGCGGGCGGGTGCGGATGAAGCGATGCAGCAGTCGTTTGTTATCCATAAAGCGCAATCGATCGCGCGCGGCAAAGGCAGCGCTGCGTGGCATCGATTATTGCATATTACGAAACTTTTGCCCCAGCATGGTCGCGCTCATGGTGCGGGAAGCGGTCCATCTTCGACAGCACCGGGAACAGTAGCGTCCAGGCGCCGGTCACCGCGAGCGTGGCGGCGCCGCCCAGCAGGATTGCGCGCACCAGGCCGAGCCAGCCGGCGGTGATGCCCGACTCGAATTCGCCCAGTTCGTTGGAGGCCCCGATGAAGACGGAATTGACGGCGGACACCCGGCCGCGGATCTCGTCCGGCGTTTCGTACTGCACGAGCAGGTGGCGGATGTAGACGCTGACCATGTCGCCGGCGCCGAGCAGGACCAGCGCCGCCAGCGCCACGGCCAGGCTGGCGGTCGCGCCCAGCACCAGCGTGGCGGCGCCGAACACGGCGACACCGCCGAACATCCAGGCGCCGACGCGGCGCGTGATCGGGTAAAACGCCAGCAGGACCGAGCAGATCGCGGCGCCGGCGCCGGGCGCGGTGCGCAGCAGGCCGAGTCCGGTCGGCCCGACCTGCAGCACGTCGTGCGCGTAGGCCGGCAGCAGGGCGGTCGCGCCGCCGAACAGGACCGCGAACAGGTCGAGCGAGATCGCGCCGAGCACGATCGGGCGCGACCACACGAAGCGCAGGCCTTCCAGCACCGTGTGCCAGGTCGCGGGCTGTTTGTTCATCGCCTGCGGCGCACTCCTGGTTGCGGCCATCAGCAGCACCGACAGCGCCAGCAGGGCCGACGCGACCGCGTAGACCGTGGCGGGACCGGCCGCGTACAGCAAGCCGCCCAGTACCGGGCCGGCGATCACCGCGACGTGGAAGGTGGAGGAGCTGAGCGCCACCGCCTGGCCGAAATCCTGGTCCGGCACCAGGTTGCGCAGGACCGCCTGCGAGGCCGGCATCATGAAGGCCCTGGCGCTGCCGAACAGCACCAGGACCGCGAACACCGGCCATACGACCTTGCTGCCGCTGAGCGTGAACCCCAGCAGCAGGGCGCCGCACAGCAGTTGTGTCGCAATGCACAGCACCACGATATTGCGGCGGTTGTGGCGGTCGGCTACGTGGCCGGCCCACAGGATCAGCACCAGGAACGGCGCGAACTGCGCGAGGCCGATCAGGCCGAGGTCGAACAGGCTGCCGGTGATCTGGTACACCTGCCAGCCGACGGCGACGCTTTGCATCTGGACCGCGAGCGTGCCCAGGAAGCGGGCCGACAGGTAGAACGAGAGGTTGCGGTTGCGCAGGACGCCCAACCCGCCCGACGACGACATCAAAGACATAAACACTTTCTACAGGATGCTGGCAAGAATGCCTTCCTGTCATTGTGCCTGATGTGGGGGATGGCGCAGTCAATACGGGGATGGCCGGCGGGGACGCCAACGTACCGCGCGCGCTCGAGAGCGCACCCTACAGGACCCGGCGTAGGGCGCGCACTCGCAGGCAGGCGGTGCTCGCTTCGCCTTTACTTCTTCACGAAGCGCAGCGCGAACTTGTCGTCCGGCTTGTCCTTCATTTCCCAGAACGGCTGTTCACGCGGATCGGACGGTGCACGCAGGTAGTCGCTCTTCGCGTCCACCGCGAACCCGGCCTTGGTCACCTCGGACACCACCGCCGCCTCGTCGATCCGGTGCAGCGTCTTGGTGGCGGCCAGCCCGCTGCCTTCTTTGGCGGCGTTGTCGATGATGACCAGGCGCCCGCCCGGCTTGAGCGCATCGTACAGGCGCTTGTTCATGGCAGTGCGGTCGGCCGGCGTGTTGACGATGTCGTGGTACGACATATTAATAGTGACCAGGTCGAGCGGCGGCATGCCTTTCTGGATCGGGTTGTCGACCGGCGCCACGATCGGGTGCAGGTTCGGCATTGCGCTAACCCGTTGCTCGACCTTCGGCGAGGCCTTGGTGCTTTGCGCCCACACTTCGCCGTTGTTGCCGACTGCCGCGGCGAGCAGCGCGGCCGTGGTGCCGCCACCGGCTGCGAGGTCGAGCACCTTCATGCCGGGCCGCACCTGGGCGAACGCGAGGAACTCGGCCGGCTTGCGCTTGGCGTCGCTCTTGCGGTCGTCGTCGGTACGCGCCGGGTTGGCGATGGCGGACTGGTAGGGCGATGGGGCGGCCGGGGCAGCCTGTCCGGCGGCGCTGGCCGCGCCCATCAGTGCGAATGCGAAGAGGGCAAGCGCCGCTTGCGGGAGTCTGCGTTGTTTTTGCATCTGGTGACCCTTCCTTCGGTTTGTCTGGGGCGTGGGCCAACCCCACGCCGTCATCAACATACCGGAAAACGGTGGTCGCAGATACAAGATTTACAAATGCATACGTCCCGCCCCGGGCCCGGCTTACGGCTGGGCCAGGTCGGCTTCGGTGGTGAAGGCGTCGGCGTAGAACTCGTCCGCCGGCAGCTTGCATGTGGCGACGTAGTCGCGCCGCGCGGCGTCGACCATCACCGGCGCGCCGCAGGCATACACCTGGTGCCCCGACAGGTCGGCGATGTCCTGGATCACCGCTTCATGCACGTAGCCGGTGCGCCCTTGCCAGTCATCCTCGGGCAGCGCGTCGGACACCACCGGCACGTAGCGGAAATCCGGGAGCGTGGTTTCCCACGCGCGGCACAGCTCGTCCATGTAGAGGTCCTGCGGGCGCCGGCCGCCCCAGTACAGGCGGACCGGGCGGGTCGACTTCAGGTGCATCAGGTGCTCGACCAGGGCCTTGACCGGCGCGAAACCGGTGCCCGAGGCCAGCAGCACGATCGGCTTGTCGCTGTCCTCGCGCAGGAAGAAGGTGCCGAGCGGCCCTTCGAAGCGCAGGATGTCGCGCTCCTTCAGCGTGTTGAACACGTGTTCGGTGAACACACCGCCGGCCATGTAGCGGATGTGCAGCTCGAGCGGCCCTTCGAACGACGGCGCGTTGGCGATGCTGTAGGCGCGCCGCTTGCCGTCCTTCAGCAGGAACTCGATATACTGTCCGGCGCGGTAAGCCAGCGCCTCGTTGGCCGGCAGTTGCAGCGAGATGATCGCGACGTCCGGCGCCACCTTGCGGATACCCTGCACGCGGGTCGGCATTTTGCGCACCGGATAATCGCTGCTGCCGCCGACTTCGCGTGCCTCGATCACCAGGTCGGCGCCCGGCACCGCGCAGCAGAACAGCGAGAAGCCCTGGGTCTGTTCCTGGTCCGACAGGGCGCGCTGCTGGTGCGGCTTGTGCTCGACCGTGCCGGCGACGACCTTGCCTTTGCACGAGCCGCAGGCGCCGTTCTTGCAGCCGTACGGCAGTCCGACCCCGGCGCGGATCGCGGCCGCGAGGACGGTTTCGTCTTCTTCGCAGTCGAATTGGTGGCCGCTGGGCTGGACAGTGATCTGGAACGTCATACAATCCTCAAAATGAACAACAACAATAATTTCGAATTTCGGCGCCCGCGCCTTTTGATCATCGGCTGCGGCGATGTCGGCATGCGGCTGCTGCCGCTGCTGGGCGCGCGCTTTCGCGTGTTCGCACTGACCAGCCAGCCGGAGCGCTGCGCCGAATTGCGCGCGGCGGGGGCGGTCCCCATCGTGGCCGACCTCGACCGGCCGCGCACGCTCAGGCGGCTGCGCGGCCTGGCGCCGTACGTGGTGCACCTGGCGCCACCGCAGGCGCAAGGCCTGCTGGATTGCCGCACACGCAACGTGACCGCCATTCTACCCGAGGGCGCACGCGTGGTTTATGTCAGCACCAGCGGCGTGTATGGCGATTGCGGCGGCGCGCTGGTCGACGAGACGCGGCCGGTGGCGCCGCGCAACGCCCGGGCGGCGCGCCGGGTCGACGCCGAGCGCGCGCTGCGCGCGTGGGCGCGGCGCGCCGGCGGACGGCTTGCGATCCTGCGCGTGCCCGGAATCTACGCGGCCAGCCGGCTGCCGTTGAAGCGGCTGGAGCAGGGCACGCCGGCGCTGCTGCCGGCGCAGGACGTGTTCACCAACCACATCCATGCCGACGACCTCGCGCGGATCGTCGCGCTGGCGCTGTTTCGCGCGCTGCCGGGACGCGTGTACCACGCCGTCGACGACACGCGCATGCAGATGGGCGAGTATTTCGACGCGGTGGCCGACGCCTTCGGCCTGGCCCGTCCGCCGCGCCTGCCGCGCGCGCAGCTGGAGGCGGCGGTGTCGCCGGTGGCGCTGTCGTTCATGTCGGAGTCGCGCCGGCTCGACAACCGGCGCATCAAGCGCGAGCTCGGCGTGCGGCTGCGCTGGCCGCAAGTGGGGCCGGCGCTGGCCGCGATGCGGCTGGTACAATGACGGCCCCCGCAGGAACCGACAGCCATGACTTACGAAGAATACCTCGATGAAGTGACGACCCTGATCGTCGAAAAATACGACCTCGACGACGCCGCCGCGATCAAGCTCGTGGTCGACGCCCAGGCCGCCGACTACTTTGTCGCCCACGACGACCAGCCGGCCATGCGCACGCTCGAGCGCGCGCATGCCGATGCCGGCGCGCTGTTCAAGGCAAGCAGGAAGAAATAACCACAGTACGCGCTCCCCGCAGGGGGGCTTTTGGTACGGTTGATGTTGGTCAACCTGCTCCCGCCCACCGGTCCTATTGTTAATACATGGACTTAACTTGTGGTGGAGATCGCTATGGACCGCTGCGTGAACCAACCGACCAAAGAGCAGGTGCGCGCGTACATGGCTTCGCGTGGGCGCGCACACCGTCCCCCGCCGGCGCCGGAAGACATCCGGCGCCAGCTCGGCTGGGGGCTGGCCCCGGCCGAAGCGAACAGCGCACTGGTCGACCTGTGCCTGCTTCCCGCAACGCTGTCGCAGTTGGTAGTCCAGGCGGCCTTCGACTGGTGTCTTGCGCCGGCTCGCGCGTCCGCTGCCGGCATGCCGCCAAGGCGAAGGTCTGAGCTTTAACCGGCGGCGGAGCGCGATCGGCCAGCGGTCTGTTGTGCGCGTGTGCCGGAAGTGGGCATCGCTGGCGACCACGTGCCGCCGGCATCGTTCACAGCAGCACAGTCGGCGCTGTGGCCCGCGAATGTGCAGTATGCCGGCCGGGGGGCGAGCGACCGGTAGGCCGGCTCGGCCGCGAGCGTGTAATAAGCGGGCTGGTGGTTGGTGGAGTGGTCGGCCGCTTCGGCCGAGACCGTGCAATAGGCGGTTTTGGGGACGAAGCTGCGCTCGGCCGCCGTAACGGTGCAGTAAGCGGGAGACGCCGCAACCGTGCACCAGGCCGCTGCCGTCACGGTGCACCAAGCCGGTTTCGCCGCGACAGTGCCGAAAGCCGGGTTGGCCGCGTGCCCGCTGTCACCGACCGGGCTGACGCTGCGACCGGGATAGGCTTCCGCAAAGGTCTCCTCATACAGCTTGCGCATCAGCTCCGCACCTTGCTGGCGCGCCGCCTGGCTGGCTGGCCCGCCCATTCCCAGGTACGGATAGTGATGCAGGAAGTAGCCAAAAACCTGCTGGCAATCGCTTGCGTACTTCTTCGTGTCGAGGATGTGGTTGTGCCAGAACACGTCCACATCTACCATCGGAGCAGTTTGCTGGGTGGGATATTTCTTCACCAGGTACAGAAAACGCCTGTACTGCAGTTCGGCCGCGTCGGCGCGCTCCTGCGACCAGCATTCCCCGGACTCATGCATCAGCTTCGTCTTGATTGCAGACAGATCGAGCGTGGCAATGTTGTCGTCATCGTTCATTAATATCATGGTCTCGTCCTTTTAAAGAAAGCTTCGGCATCTGTTGTGCCTGTAGCGGTTGTCATTGATTTTCGCCAGAGCACGAGCCGTGCTTTCGTAATCCGTTCGGAGCTGTTATCTGACGAGTATCAAAATATGGGCTGAAAAAAGGATGTGCCCTTGAGCTAAATCAATAGCGCGCAAGAAAATGTGCCAAGAAGGCAATGGACAGCGGGCTGGAGTGGGGCGGACTGCGCGTGGGAGGGGGATCGTACGCGTTGCGGGTTTGCGCCGGCGACTGGAATCGCCGGCGCAGGGAGCGTCAGGCGGCCAGCATTTGTTGCCCGGCATTGAAGGAATGCGCACCGCGATGCGCGGGGTTATCCACCTTGATGCAGTACGAGGACTTGCCGATCACCGCGCCCGCAGAGCGCCTGGCCGCGACAATGCAATAGGACGACCTGGCTGCAAAGATGCAGTACGACGGCTTGCCGGCAACGGCACCACCGGTTCGCTTGGCCGTAACGATGCAGTACGACGGCTTGCCGGCGACCGCACGCCTCAACCGCTTGGCCGCAACGATGCAGTATGACGGCTTGCCGGCGACCGCGTGCGCCAACCGCTTGGCCGCAACGATGCAGTACGACGCCTTGCCGCCAACCACATCGGCTGGTCGCTTGGCCGCAACAATGCAATACGAGGGCTTGGTCGCGACCAGGCGGTATGAAGGTTTGGCGGCGACGATACAGTACGAACGTTTGGCCGTGACGATGCAGTACGATGGTTTGGTTGCAACCATGCGGTATGACAGTTTGGACGCGACAATGCAGTACGACGGCTTGGCCGCGAGGATGCAATACGAGGGTTTGGCCGCAACAATACAATAGGCCGCCTTGCCGGACGCCGCGCCGTCCGCGTTGACGCCCTGGGCGCCAAGTTCCGTCTGTGCGCCGCTGGCGCTGTTTGCAGCCTCGAGTGCGCCGTCCTTGCCGGTTCCATCGGCGCCAGGCGCCGGCTGTCCGAACGTGCGTTCGTACAGCGTACGGACGTGATCGACATTCGAAGCCATTTCCAGTTCGTCGTCCTTGCCGCGCATTCCGGAATAGGGGAAATGGTGCACGAAATACCCGAATACCATGTCGCAATCCGCAGCGTATTTCATGGTATCGAGAATGTGGTAGTGCCAGAACGTGTCGACATCTTGCACCGGCGAGATCGGTTCATCAGGATACATCTTGATCAGGTACAGAAAGCGGCGGTACTCGAATTCGACCGCGTTTGCCTTGTGGTAGCTCCATCCTTCGCCCGATTCCTCGTGCATCAGCTTGAATTTGATCGGCTCCAGGTCCAGCCCTTGGATCAGTTTGTGTGTCTCATTCAAAATCATGACAACCTCCACTAATGTGGCTTATCTGCTCGTACATCCCTTTTTATCTTTGTAACTGCGCAGATTCTATTGGCGACGATAGCGGCCTCCTGTCAAAAAGTTGAGTTTGGGACGTTTCACGCGGCATTGATTTTCGTTGCCGCGATTTAATGTTGCACGTGAAGGCATGAAACGATCTTGACGTTGCTCAATTTTCCGGTCAGGGTATTCTTACGTAGCAACGGAACCGCTGACAGGAAAAATCAGCCGATCCGCCAGAAGTGCCGGGTCACGCCAGCGCAGCCGGCGTCTTGGGCAACTCGACCGCCGGGAGCGGACGTTGCCGGTTGGGCCGCTCGGGGCGCGCCGGAACCGACACCGACACCGTGGTCCCCCGCCCGAGCTGGCTGCTAAGCGTGAACGAGCCGCCGAGCAGGTTCACCCGCTCTTCGATCCCGACCAGGCCGAACGAGCCGACCTTATTGCGTTCGGCGCCGGGGAAGCCGATCCCGTCATCGCTGATCGTCATTTGCACCTGGGCTTCGGTCATGTGCAGTTCGACCACCGCCCTGGATGCGTTCGCATGCCGGACGATATTCGACAACGATTCCTGCAAAATGCGGAACAAGGCCGTGGCGGTGCCATCTTCAAGGGCGATGTCCCGATGCTCGTCGATCAGCTCGCAGGGGATGCCGGTGCGCCGGGTGAACTCGGCGGTCTGCCACTCCACGGCCGCGCTCAGGCCGAGGTCAAGGACGTTCGGACGCAGGTCGTTGATGATCTGGCGCACGCTTTTGATGGTCGTGTCGATGTGCGCCAGGGTCGCGCTCGCGCGTGCATGGAGCCTTGGGTGCCCCTGTCGGGTGCGCGAACTGAGCAGGTCGGCCTCGATGCGCAGAGCCAACAGGTTCTGGCCGAGGTCGTCGTGGATCTCGCGCGCGATCCGCTTGCGTTCGTTCTCCTTGATGTGGTCGGCGTGCGCAGCCAGGCGCCGCAATTTTTGATTCGACAGCTCCAGTTTGGCCTGGCTGGCGCGCACCTCCCTGGTCATTTCGCCGGCCAGCGACATGGCGCGCTCGCGCGACGAGGCGAGCGACCGGAACAGCGCGTACAGCAGGAAGGCGCTGGTGAAGCCCGCCAGCATGGCCAACCACGGCGCATTCTCTTCGAACTCGCTGTACATATCGTGCTTGGCGATGCTGAAGGTTGCCGCCCATTGACGGCGGCGAAACTCGATCGGCAACGTAGTGCTGAAGCGGTCCGGCGAGGAGTGGAGGGCCTCGGCCGGGTCGGCCTCCATGTCGTGGCTGTCGAACAGCAAGCGCCCGGGCCGCTTATCCGCTGCTATCGTCCTGTCGACCAGTGTCATGTGCACGTTCTGGATCGCCATCTCGTCCTGCACGCCCTCGATCAGCCGGTACACGGCAAATGCGATGCCGACCGAGCCGACGAACGCGGCGCGCCGCTCGGCGACTGTGGAGATCGGCATACCGGGCCGGTAGATCGGCAGGCGGATGCCCAGGCCGACGCGGTTTTTTCCTGGCATCACATCCAGCGGCAGGCCCGACGTCAGCAGGTCGGCGTTATCGCGCAAGCCGTCCAGCGTCGTGCGCACCACGTCCCGCGCGTACAAGTCGAGCCCGACCTTGCTGCTGCCGACCAGCTCCGGCTCGATATAGGTCATCACGTGATAGAGCTCGCGCCGGCCCGGCGGCTTGATCTCGAACGGCTTGCCCCGGTACCCGGCGGCAGCCTCCTCGGCACGGATGCGCCGTTCGAGGGCGGGCCGGTCGGCATCGTGCAGGTATTGGGCAAAGTTGACGACTTCGATGGCCGAATAATTGTGCGCCAGGTCAAGCCCGGTCACAAAGCCGCGGAATTCGCTGCGCGTCACCGGGTAGTGACTCATGAACAGGCTGGCCGTGCTGCGCAACACGTCGTTGTACGACTTGATGCGCGAGCCGATGTTGTATTGCGCGATGCGCGCGTAGCCGGCGAACCGCTCGCTGGCGTCACGCTCGACAAGGGTGCGGGTGCCGAAGTAGAACAGCAGGCCGACAGCGATCGACAAGCCGATCCCGATCCACAGTCCCGGTGCCCGGAGGGAGCTTCTTTGTCGGAGCAGTGCACTTGCGGGCATGGTTGATCCCTCCGAAAGTTCCGGTTCCAGGACTGGATTCGTTCTCATACGCCGCTGTTTTGGTGGAAAGCTCAAGCGTATTGGGTATCAAATTACACAAAGTCACCTGAGTCCGAACCTATCAGAAGGAATAGGTTTAAAGCTGAAAAACAGCCGACTTTTGCGCGAGCGCCAAACAAAAAAAATCCCGCTGCGGGCTTGGCCGCAGCGGGATTTGAATCAAACCGTAAGTGCTTACTTGCCCCAGCTATCCTTCAGCGTGGTCACCCGGTTGAACACCGGCTTGCCCGGCTGCGAATCGACGCGGTCGGCCACGAAATAACCGTGGCGCTCGAACTGGAAGCGCTGGTCCGGCGCGGCATTAACCAGGCCCGGCTCGAGGTAGGCGCGCACCACTTCCAGTGCGTTCGGGTTGAGCGCGGCCTTGAAGTCCTTGCCGCCGGCGTCCGGCTGCGGATCGAGGA
Organism: Massilia sp.; assembly: GCA_045810465.1. Classification (GTDB taxonomy): domain Bacteria; phylum Pseudomonadota; class Gammaproteobacteria; order Burkholderiales; family Burkholderiaceae_D; genus Telluria. Next base: position 55,596 of record JBJMVW010000062.1, read on the forward strand.
ACAGGCGGTCGTACAGCCGCACTTCGGCTTCGAGCGCGTCGGCCGCGCTGACCCAGGTGATATTGCCCTTGACCTTGTAGTTGTCGGCGCCCGGCGTGCCCGACTTCGAATCGGGGAAGTAGTTGACGTGCACTGCCGTCACCTTGCCGTTTTCGTCCTTGTCGTAGCCGGTGCATTCGGCCACGAAGCCGTACTTCAGGCGCACGCGGCTGCCCGGCTTGTCGTCGACCGGCGGCGTGAAGCGGAAGTAGCCCTTGGCCGGCACTTCCATGAAGTCATCCTCCTCGATCCACAGTTCGCGCGAGAACGGGAAGGTGCGCTGGCCCAGCTCGGGATGGTGCGGATGGACCGCCGCGCTGCACTCGATGCTTTCGCCTTCCGGGAAATTGTCGACGATGAGTTTGAGCGGACGCAGCACCGCGATCGCGCGCGGCGCCTTCGGGTCGAGGTCGTCGCGCAGCGCGCCCTCGAGCGTGCTCATGTCGATCCAGCCGTCGGCCTTCGACACGCCGATGCGCTCGCAGAACAGCTGGATCGATTCCGGCGTGTAGCCGCGGCGGCGCAGGCCGACGATGGTCGGCATGCGCGGGTCGTCCCAGCCGCTGACGATGGCCTCGTCCACCAGCTGGCGCAGCTTGCGCTTGCTGGTCACCACGTAGGTCAGGTTCAGGCGCGCCATTTCGAACTGGCGCGGCACCGGACGCTTGAAGAAGCCGCCCTCGGCCAGCGTGTCGACCAGCCAGTCGTAGAACGGGCGGTGGTCCTGGAACTCGAGCGTGCAGACCGAATGCGTGATGCTTTCCAGCGCATCCGAAATCGGGTGCGTGTAGTCGTACATCGGGTAGATGCACCAGTCGTCGCCGGTCCGGTGGTGGTGCGCGTGGCGGATCCGGTACAGCGCCGGGTCGCGCATCGTCATGTTGGGCGAAGACATCGCGTCCTCGCTGATCTTCGCGCGCAGGATGTGCTCGCCGTCCTTGTACTTGCCGGCCTTCATGTCGCGGAAGATCGCCAGCGATTCGGCGGCCGGGCGGTTGCGGAACGGCGAGTTGGTGCCCGGCGTGCCAAAGTTGCCGCGGTTCTTGGCCATTTCCTCGGCGCTCTGGCTGTCGACGTAGGCCTTGCCGGTCTCGATCAGGTACTCGGCCATCTGGTACAGCTTGTCGAAATAGTCGCTGGCGTAGTGCAGGAATTCCTGGCCGCCTTGCTCCCAGTTGAACCCCAGCCACCTGACGCTGTCCATGATCGTGTCGACGTATTCCTGCTCTTCCTTCTCGGGATTGGTATCGTCGAAGCGCAGGTGGCAGCGGCCGGCATAGTCGCGCGCCAGGCCGAAGTTAAGGCAGATCGACTTGGCATGGCCGATGTGCAGGTAGCCGTTGGGCTCGGGCGGGAAGCGCGTGATTACCTCGGGCATGCCCTCGCGCCTGTGCTTGCCCGCCGCAAGGTCGGCTTCCACAATCGCACGCAGGAAATTGGACGACAGCGCGTTCGGCGCCGCGTTGTTCTTATCGTTGCTCATGAAAAAGTTGCTTTAGATGGTAGGTTGACAGGCATTTTACCGTAGACGGTGGTTTCCCGGTCCGTCTATGTGGTAAAGCGCACGGTTTGCGCTGGCCGCACCATGGATACTTGGGGTTCGCCCCTCCCGTTGCAAGGCCCGCCCGGCAGGTTGGAAGGCCGGCGCCTGCCAACTTGCCCTTTTCTATAGGATAATCGCGGATTATCGTTATTTCGGCAAACCCGACGAGTTCCAACGTGGAAAATTTATATGCGATCCTCGGCGTCGCGCCGAACGCCAGCGACGACGACATCAAGAAGGTGTACCGTTCGCTGGCGATGCGTTACCACCCGGACCGCAACCAGGCGCCGGGCGCCGAAGCGCGCTTCAAGGCAGTCAGCAAGGCCTACGAAATCCTGTCCGACCCGGCCAGGCGCGAGGAATACAACCAGAGCGTCAACCACCGCATCGTGCTCGACGCCGAGGGCGAGGCGTACGAACTCTGGCGCTCGCTGTTCGCCCTGAACGGCGTGTCGCTGCAGGCCTGAGCCCGCCGGCCCGGCCTCCCTTTCCGAACAAGCACCAACAGGAACCAAGATGAAAAGAGTACATCCCGAATTCGCCTACCAGGCACGTGAGCTGGAAGGGCAGATCGAGGGCGTGCTGGGCGATCCGCCCAACCGCAAGAATTACGACATGATGGTCGACGCGCTGGTGGCCGAGTACGCCTCCGGCGGGGGCCTGGACGACGTCAACATGATGGCGTTCGCGCTGGTCGACCGCATCCGCTTCACCGACCCCAAGGGCCTGCTGCGCGAAGCGGCCGACTACGACGACGGCGACCCGGCGCGCGTGTTCGCGATGGCCACCATCGACGGCGAGGGCGAGGCGATGTACAAGGCGATGACCGACAACCACCCGGAACTGGCGCGCAAGGCGATCATCACGGCCTTCCTGCACAAGCAACCGGCGCGCTGGGAAGACGACGACCAGTCGCTCGACCAGCTGGCCAGGGACGAGGAGCAGGGCGACGAGGACGAAATGGACGAGCACGCCGTCTCGGACGACTTCACCCAGATATTCGACCAGGAAGGAGAGCGCGAATGAGCGACGACAAGACCTATCTCCCCGCGCTGGCCAGGCAGGTGAGCGAACTGGTGCTGGCCGGCTCGCTGCAGCATGCCGAGGAAGCGCTGTCGCAGGCCGCCGACCAGCAGGGCGACTACGCGGTGGCCGAGGTGCTGTCGGAATTGCCGCCGCAGGTGACGGCGCTGCACCTGTCGGGCTTTGACGGCTCCAAGACCTCGCTGGCGACCTTGCTGGTGCCGCCCAAGGCCTGGGCAGACAGCCTGGCCTACATGGCCGCCACTTGGCCGGACGACATGATCGAGGACGACCCCGAGCGCATCGCCGAGGGCCTGTTCAACCACGTGCATGGCGTGGTGTTCGCGGCCGACGATGTCGAGCGCCGCCATGAACTGCTGGCCGAGGCCTCGGCCACCGACCACGGCGCGACCGTGTTCGCGATCCTGTGGTCGCTGGCGCCGAAGGAAATCCTGGAAGTGGCCGGCGAGATCATCGCCAAGGGCCCGTACGTGACCGGCCAGACCTCGTCCGACAGCGACATCGTGCCGCTGGCGCTGGAGCTGGCCAAGGCCAGCGAGGATGGCTGGGAGCGCTCGCTGCTCGAGCTGTTCCCCGAATTCCGCCACAGCGCCGACCTGGCCGACGCCGAGTACTCGGACGACCCGGACGACGAACCGAAGTTCCTGCAGCGTTCGACCAAGGAACTGCTGTACCGCTTGCGCAAGCAGGTGCCGTCGGTCCGCGCCGCCGCGCGCCGCGGGCCGCGCAAGAGCATCGGCACGGACATTTTCTCGTGAGCGGGGCGCTGCCTTCCATGTTGCCCGCGCTTGTCATCGAAAAGCTGCCGCGGCTGGTCCGCGCGATCCGGTTGCTGCCCGGCCGCTTCGACGGCGAGGAGGCCGAGATCCTGGCCGAGGAACTGGCCGGGATCACCGCGATGGTGGCCGAGAAGTTCACCAACGACCGCACCGCCGAAGGCATCCAGCGCGCGCTGCTGCTGGCGGTCGGCGGCGTGTCGCTGGGCCTCGAGCACATGGTCGAGGACGAGAGCGACGACGCGGCGCTCGACGTGCTGATCGAGGAGGGCGCCGAGTACGTGTTCCAGGCTGGCTTCCGGCTGGTGCGCGAACTGGCGGCGCTGCCCGAGGACAGCCTGGTCGGCGAATACGACCTCGACCCGGTCTACTCGCAGCGCCGCCTGAAGGAACTGTTCGTCGACCTGTGCACGGCCGACCCGGGCGAGACCTGGACCGGTTACGAACGCTACCTGGGCCAGCTCAGGCAGCGCAAGCAGGTGCAGGAGATCGTGCGCGCCGCCAACTGGCTGCGCCGGCACCACTGGGAAGGACCGATCAACGAGCCGGACCTCAATGCCGAAGGCGTGATTGCGCTGGCGATCATCTTTGCAGTGGAAGGGAACGGGCGCATCGTTGCGCGCACCGGGCAGAAGGAGTTCGAGCGCTTCGTCGCGGCGGTGCGCAAGAACAAGCCCGACTTCGAAGCCGGCTGGGCCCAGCTGATGGAGCACGTCCCGGCGCCGCACCAGGGCGTGATTGCCGAGCGCATCAACACCTACCGCAACAGCTGCACCGTGCTGCAGAAGATCGGGACGCGCGCATCGATGAAGACGTTGTGGACCGAGCTCGAAAACTACGCGGGCTCGGAGATCGACGCCGAGTACCCGTGATCAATTTCTCTTTAGTAACGCTGAGATAGAATTCACCCGTCCGCTTCCATCCCGGAATAACACTCGCACGTCGTTCCCGCGCAGGCGGGAACCCAAGTTTGCGTGCCTCGCCACGAGGGTGGGAACTGGGATTCCCGCCTGCGCGGGAATGACGTTCTGGTGGCCGGAGCTGGTTGGAACCGAGCCGACCCGCGCAGCCGCGTAACACTAGTCGCACGTCGTTCCCGCGCAGCCGCCTAACACTCGCACGTCGTTCCCGCGCATGCGCCTAACACTCGCACGTCGTTCCCGCGCAGGCGGGAACCCAAGTTTGCGTGCCTTGCCACGGAGCGTGGGAACTGGGATTCCCGCCTGCGCGGGAATGACGTTCTGGTGGCCGGAGCTGATTAGAACCGAGCCGACCCGCGCAGTCGCGCACGTCGTTCCCGCGCAGCGCCTAACACTCGCACGTCGTTCCCGCGCAGGCGGGAACCCAAGTTTGCGTGCCTCGCCACGAGGGTGGGAACTGGGATTCCCGCCGCCGCGGGACTGGCGTTGTTGTGGCTGCGCTGGAGCGCGGTGCCGATCGTGTCGCGGATCGCGTCGAGCGCGAGGTGTTGACTTCCCGGTACATACAGCGGCTGGGGCCGATTTTGCGTATGATGGGCCGTTCAGCATCAGGAATCGCCCATGTCCCACACCGCCGTTGCCGCTGGCACCCTTGAATACAAACGCATCAACCGCGCCATGGCCTTTGGCGGTTTTTCCACCTTCGCGCTGCTGTATTGCGTGCAGCCGCTGATGCCGCTGCTGGCGCGCGACTTCGCGCTGACCCCCGCCCAAAGCAGCCTCGCGCTGTCGGTCTCGACCGCCACGCTGGCGCTGGCGCTGCTGGCCTCGAGCGTGCTGTCCGAGCGCTTCGGCCGCAAGACCCTGATGGCCGCGTCGATGTTCAGCGGCGGCCTGCTCACGCTGCTGTCGGCGTTCACCCACGGCTACGGCCAGCTGCTGGTGCTGCGCGCGCTGCTCGGCTTCATGTTTGGCGGCATGCCCGCGGTCGCGATGGCCTACCTTAGCGCGGAAATCGACCACAAATCGCTGGGCGGCGCGATGGGCATGTACATCAGCGGCAGCGCGTTCGGCGGCATGACCGGGCGCATGCTGGCCTCGGTCATCAGCGATTTTTATTCGTGGCGCGTGGCGCTGGCGGTGATGGGCGTCGCCGGCCTGTACGCGGCCTGGGAGTTCCGCCGCAGCCTGCCGGAGTCGAAGAACTTCCGGCCCGGCCAGCGCGGCGGCGGCCTGCTCGACGGCGTGCGCACGCACCTGTCGGACCCCGGCCTGCCGTGGCTGTTCGCCTTGTCGTTCCTGCTGATGGGCTGCTTCATCAGCCTGTACAACTACATCGGTTACCGCCTGCTGGCGCCGCCGTTCGGCTGGCGCCAGAGCGCGGTTGGCGCCTTGTCGGTGCTGTACCTGCTCGGCATTTTCAGCTCGGTGTGGGCGGGGCGGCTGGCCGACAGGCTGGGCCGGCGCAATGTGCTGTACCTGGTGATGTCGGTGATGCTGGCCGGCCTGCTGCTGACGCTGCTGGACCCGCTGCCCGCCATCGTCATCGGGATGGGCCTGTTCACGTTCGGCTTCTTCGCTTCGCATTCGGTCGCCAGCAGCTGGGTCGGGCGGCGTGCACGGCCGCCGCAGGCCATGGCCTCGGCGATCTACCTGTTCTTCTACTACCTGGGCTCGAGCGTGGTCGGCTGGTTCGCGGGCGTGGTGTGGCAGCATGCCGGCTGGCCCGGTGTGGTGGCGATCCTCGGCGCGACGCTGGTGCTGGCGATGCTGATCGCGCTGCGGCTGCGCGGGCTGGCGCCGCTCGAGCCGCAGAAGTAGGGCTGCAACTTCCCGGCCCAGCGGCGATCAAACTGGTCTCTGAAATGAAGGAGCCCACCATGTTGCAAGCCAGCGAAATCCAGCAAAGATTTTCTCATCTGCAGCAAACCATCGGCGAGGCCGAGCAGGCATGCCGCGCGTCGCAGGACGCCCCGACCGAAGTACGTGATTGCATCGAAAAACTGTCGCGCGAGTCTAAGCAGGCGCAGCAGGTGATCCAGTCGAACGACCAGACCCGCATCACCGAATGCGTCGACAGCCTGGAGGCGATGGGGGACGAGGTCAAGCGCGTCAGCCGCAGCCTGCCGCAGATGCCGGCCCACCTCGAGGCGATGGTCACGCGCGTGCACGCCGAACTGTCGGACTTCAAGCACAAGCTGCACTAGACCACCACGTCGTTCCCGCGCAGGCGGGAACCCAAGTTCGCGTGCAGGCAGGCCCCGTATAACTGGGGTTCCCGCCTCCGCGGGAACGACGGGCGTCGCTAAGTTACAGCACGCCCTTCGCCCGCAGCGCCGCGATCTCGGCGCTGCTTTTGCCCAGTACATCGCGCAGTACTTCGTCAGTGTGCTGGCCCAGCAGCGGCGGCGCCTTGTCGCTGGTCGCCGGCGTGGCCGACATCTTCATCGGGCTGCGCACCAGCCTGACCTTGCCCGCGGCCGGGTGCGGCAGGTCGATCGCGATGCCGCGCGCCTTGACCTGCGGGTTGTCGAACACCTCGCCCACGTCGTTGATCGGGCCGCAGGGCACGCCGCGCGCTTCCAGCAGGTCGATCCACTCGCCGCGTGTTTTGGTGCGCACCATCGCGGCCAGCATCGGCACCAGCGTGTCGCGGTTGTGCACGCGCAGCGGATTGGTCGCGAAGCGCGGGTCGTGCGCCAGCTCCGGACGCCCGCCCGCCTCGACGAATTTCTGGTACTGGCCATCGTTGCCGGCAGCGACGATGAGATGGCCATCGGCGCAAGCGAAGGTCTGGTACGGCACGATGTTGGCGTGCGCATTGCCCCAGCGCTTGGGCGGCTTGCCGCTGTTGAGGTAATTGCTGCCGACGTTGGCCAGCATCGCCACCTGGGTGTCGAGCAGGGCCATGTCGATGTGCTGGCCCTCGCCGGTGCGGTCGCGGTGCGTCAGCGCGGCGAGCACGGCGATGGTCGCGTACATGCCGGTCATCAGGTCGGTCAGCGCCACGCCGGCCTTCTGCGGCCCGCCGCCAGGCAGTTCGTCGCGCTCGCCGGTTACCGACATCAGTCCGCCCATCCCCTGGATCAGGAAGTCATAGCCGGCGCGGTGCGCGTACGGGCCATCCTGGCCGAAGCCGGTGATCGAGCAGTAGACCAGGTCGGGCTTGAGCGCCTTCAGCGATGCGTAATCGAGGCCGTAGCGCTTCAGGTGGCCGACCTTGAAATTTTCCAGCACGACGTCGCAGTGGCGTGCCAGACCGCGCACCAGCGCCTGGCCTGCCGCGCTCGCGATGTCGACCGTCACCGAACGCTTGCCGCGGTTGGCCGACAGGTAGTAGGCCGCCTCGCTGGTGTCGCGCCCATCGGCGTCTTTTGCGTAGGGAGGCCCCCAGGCCCGCGTGTCGTCGCCGCAGCCGGGCCGCTCGATCTTGATCACGTCGGCGCCGAGGTCGGCCAGGTTCTGCGAGCACCACGGCCCGGCCAGTACGCGCGACAGGTCGAGGACGCGGATGTGGCCGAGCGCCTTCGGCAGGGTGGGAGTGGAGGAATCGTTCATCTGGCTACCCGGTCGGATCAGTGTGATGGCGGATTATAGCTGGCTCATGAACGTCGTTCGCGCGGAGGCGGGAACGACGAGCTTACTTTGCCGGAGCTTCACCCACCAGCGTCGCCACGAACAAATCGCGTTCGTCGTCGACGATCCGGTCCACCGTGCGCTCGTCCATCCCCATCGCTTCCAGCACGAATGCCGACAGCTGCAGGCTCGCTTCGAGCGTCTCGGGCACCACCACGCTGGCGCCCGCCAGCTTGAGCGCGCGCGCATGCTTTTCGTCGCGCGAGCGCGCAAACAGCTGCACCTGCGGGAACTCGCGCCGGATCCCGCGCACCGCCTGCAGCGCCGACGCCGGATGATCCATCGTCAGCACGATGGCCGGCGCCTCGTCGGCGTGAACGCGGCGCAGCAGCTCGGGCCGCGATGCGTTGCCGAAGTAGACCGGCACACCCTTCGCATGCAGCTTCGAGACCAGCTTGGCGTCGTTTTCGAACGCGATGTAGGGAATGCCCTGGTCGCTGAGCAGCTTGGCCAGCTGCTGGCCCACGCGCCCGAAGCCGGCGATGATGATCCGCCCGCGCGCCGACTCGAAGGCGCCCGCATCGACCCGGGCCGCTGCCGCACCTTCCTCGCTTTCCCACTTCTCGCCGATCGCGCGCCCAACGCGCGCCAGCAGCGGCGTGATGAACAGCGACAGTCCCACGGCCAGCATCACGCGCGCGCCGAGCGCCGGGTCGAGCAGCTTGCGCGAGATCGCGTAGCCGATCACGATGAACGCGAATTCGCCGCCTTGCCCGAGCAGCAGGCCGCCTTCGAGCGCGCGCGCCCACGACAGCTTGCCGGCCCTGAACAGCAGCGTGACCACGCCGGCCTTGAGGGCGACCAGCCCGCACACGGCCCCCGCCAGCCATAGCGGCGCATCGATCACCTGGCGCGCATCCATGCCCATCCCGACGGTCATGAAGAACAGGCCCATCAACAGGCCCTTGAACGGCTCGACCATCAGTTCGACCTCGTGCTTGAATTCGGTCTCGGCCAGCAGCAGGCCGGCGATCAGCGCGCCCAGCGCCATCGACAGCCCGGCGGCGGCCGACAGCGCGGCGATGCCGAAGGTGCTGAGCAGGATCAGCGCCATGAAGACGTCGGGCTGGCGGTGGCGCGCGAAGGCGCGAAACAGCGGATGGATCACGCGCCCGCCGGCCAGGTAGATCAGCGCGATGGCGGCGCCGGCCTTGGCCATCGTCCCCAGCACCAGCATCGCCACGCCCGCGCGTTCGCCGCCGCCCAGCGCGCCGATCAGGATCAGGATCGGCACCACCGCCAGGTCCTGCAGCATCAGCACCGAGAACACCGACTGGCCAAGGCGGGTGGCCGTGGTTTGCTGTTCGCTCATCAGCTGCATCACCACGGCGGTCGACGACAGCGACAGCACGAGGCCGAGGATCGCCGCCGCCTCCAGCGGCTGGCCGAGCAGCCAGACCGCGCCGCCGATCAGGGCGGCGCTGGCCAGCACCTGCGCGGTCCCGGCGCCGAACACCCAGCGCCGCATCGACCACAGGCGCGCGGCCGACAGCTCCAGGCCGATCATGAACATCAGGAACAGCACGCCCAGTTCGGCCAGCAGCGAGACGCCGTCGCTTTGCGGGAAGGTCAGGTAGGCCAGCCACGGGACCTGGCCGGCGAGCAGGCCGAGCCCGAACGGGCCGAGCAGGGCGCCGACCGCGAGAAAGCCGAGCACCTGGTTGATGCGCAGCCGCTGCAGCGTGGGAATGAGGATGCCGGCCAGGGCCAGGAACAGGAGGATTTCCCGCAGAAACGGAAACGCGTGTTGCTCTTGCACGGGGTAGGGCCTTTGGCGGTCGTTGGAGTGTCCATTTTATAACGCCGCTGAGCGAGGAAGGCGAGGAAGCGCCTGCACGTCGTTCCCGCGCAGGCGGGAACCCAAGCTGAGCCAGCCATAGCGGGCGCTCATGCCGCGTGCCGACGGCTGTTCGAACTCGGCATGGGTTCCCGCGTGCGCGGGAACGACGTGCCGGGGCGGTGTATCAGAAACGCTTGCGATGAAACGCCTCCGGCGCGCTTTCCTCCTGCTGCCGGTGCCCGCTCGCCACTGGCTGCCGCGATTCGGCCGTCATGAGCAGCTCCTCCAGCTCGGGATCAGCGTCGCCGCGCAGCTCGAGGTAGCGGTCGAGCGCGTTGTCGAGCGGCGGCAGCAGGATCGCGCGTTCGCTGTGCATCGCACTGTAGCGCGGGCGCTCCGCCACGAAGTTGCACGCCTCGCAAGGCTGCGCTTCCAGCCGGCTGGCGTCGATACCGGCGCGCTGCGCGGCCTTGCGCGCCAGTTCGGCCCAGGTGAGGGCGCCGCCGTTGGTCAGGTGCCAGATGCCGCTCTCGCGGTCGATCACCAGGTCCAGGCAGGCATGCACCAGGTCCGGCACGTAGGTCGGCGACACCGTCAGGTCGCCCGCGGCGGCGAACGGCTCGCCGCGTTCGAGCGCCGCCAGCGCCAGCGTCACGAAGTTGAAGCTGTCCCACGGCCCGAAGAACGAACTGGTGCGCACCACCAGCGAGCCTGGGTGCTTGTCGAGCACGCTGGCTTCGGCCTCGGCCTTGCTCTTGCCGTAGACGTTCAGCGGCGCCACCGGATCGGTCTCGACATAGGGGGCATCCCGCTTGCCGTCGAACACCAGGTCGCTCGAGAACGTGGTCAGGTGTACCCCGTGGCGCGCGCAGGCGGCCGCCAGGATCGCCGGCCCGACCGTGTTTTCGCGGAAGCAGCGCTCGGCATCGCGCTCGGCGTCGTCGACGCGCACGTAGCCGGACGCGTTGATGACCGCCCACGGCCGATAGCGCTGCAGCGCCCGTTCCACCGAATCGGGATCGGCAATGTCCATGTCCTTGCGCGACACCAGCCGGTAGGCCAGGTTGCGCTTCTGGCAGAGGCGCGCGAAGGCACGGCCGAGCGTGCCGGTGGCGCCGGTGATCAGGATCGGTTCGGCCCCGGTGCCGACCAGCCGGTGGCCGTCGGCCGAGATCGAGGTCAGCGCAGCCGGCGTCGCCACCGGCTGGCACAAAAAGCGTCCCGGGCGGCGCCACCAGCCCTGGCCGCGCAGCACCGGATGCGACAGCGGACGGCCAGAGGACAGTTCCTGCATCATGCGCGCCACCGCCGTGGGGCGCGGCTGCGGCGAGCGCACGTCGAACGGTCCCGGTTCGTAGTAGCCCTTGCATTGCGTGACCAGGCTGTTCCAGTCGAACGAGCCGAGCAGGGCCCACACCGTGACCGCGCGCACGTCCACCCCGTTCTGCTGCGACTGCTTGGCCGCTTCCCAGATTTCGAGCAGCCAGCGCAGCTGGTCTTCGCGGTTGGCGTCGATGTGCGCCTCGGTCACCGCGAGCGGGATGCGGTAGCGGTCCCAGGTTTCCGACAGCAGCGGCGCGATGCCGGGTGTCGGGGTCGCCAGCACGCGCGAGGTCTCGATGTCGGCGCACGGGCGGCCGTCGGCGATGCCGCGGTGATGCTCGGGGTAGCGCTCGGGACGGTGGTCGAGCCAGCGTTCGCTGGTCACGTAATAGTTGACGCCGATGATGTCGGGCGGGCAGGGATTGTCGCGGAACCACAGGAACTCGGCTTCGTCGATGCCGGTCTTCATCAGGTAGCTCCACAGGCGGTGTCCGGGCTCGACCGTGCCGCACAGCAGATCCCAGGCCAGCCAGCGGCGCTCGTTGTAGAAGTCGGCCACGTGCGCCAGCTCGGGCGTGCTGTAGTTCTTGCCGAGGTCGTCTGTCTGGACCAGCTTGGCGTCCGGGTTGACGCGCCGGATTGCCCGCATGGCGAGCACGACCGCGCGGCACTGGTTCAGCAGCGCCTGGATGAAGGTGCGGTCGTCGCGCCCGTGCGGGTACCACAGGCCGTACAGGCCGGCGAACCGCGCGGTGGTGCAGGGTTCGTTGACCGGAGTGTAGTACTCGAGCCACGGATAGCGCGCGGCGACTGCGCCCGCGTATTCGGCCAGTTGTTCGGGGAACGCCGGATCGACCAGGCTGGTGTGGCGCGGGCCGCTGCCATGGTGCACCAGGCCGGCGATCGGGGTCACGCCGGCGTCGCGCAGCGCGGGCAGGCGCTCGTCCGGCCAGCTCCAGTCGGCGTTGGCGACGCCGTCGGGGGCGGTGCGTTCCCACAGGATCGGATAACGGATGGCGCGGATGCCGAGCGAGGCGAAGCGTTGGATGTCATCGGCGCGCCCTGCATGCCCGTTCCTGTCGAGCTGGCTGAAATATTCGTCGCGGACGCGGTTGACCGTACATTCGAGGCCGCCCCAGAGCTGGAGCGGACGGATCTGGCTGTTCTTGCTCGTTTTTGAATCCATAAATCCACCAATTGTTAAAATTTTTACCACAAAAATCTTTTAGATGACCTCAAAAATGCAAAAGTTCGGAAAAAGCTTGGGCGTGCATGTCTTTGGGAATGGTTGCAGGGAGCGGTTGACAGGCCCGTCCCAACCTGTAACCATGCCATCCATGAATTTTCTGAACCCACATCCTCTCCCTGGCAACTGGTGGCGCCGCTGACAGCGCGCGGCCCATGGACATGATGTGATTCAATGAACGCCGCCTCGATTCGGGTGGCGTTTTTTCGTTGGCGCGGCAGGATCGAGGCTCAGACAAGGAACCTCGATGAGCTCGCAACCCACCCCTGACAATGCACCTGTCATCCTGACCGGCGATCGGCCGACCGGCCCGCTGCACCTGGGCCATTACGTCGGCAGCCTGCGTAACCGCGTGGCGTACCAGGACCGATACCGGCAGTTCATCATGCTGGCCGACGCGCAAGCGCTGACGGACAACATGGATGACCTCGGTAAAGTACACCGGAACGTGGTGGAGGTGGCGCTCGATTACCTGGCAGTGGGGATCGATCCGGCCAGGTCGACCATCTTCATCCAGTCCCAGGTGCCCGAGCTGGCCGAGCTGACCTTCTACTACCTGAACCTGGTGACGGTCGCGCGCCTCGAGCGCAACCCGACCGTCAAGGAAGAAATCCGGCAGCGCGGCTTCGAGCGCGACATCCCGGCCGGCTTCCTGACCTATCCGGCCAGCCAGGCGTCCGACATCACCGCCTTCAAGGCATCCATCGTCCCCGTCGGCGAGGACCAGGTCCCGATGATCGAGCAGGCCAACGAGATCGTGCGCCGCTTCAACCGGCTGGCGGGGCGCGACATCCTGGTCGAGTGCAAGGCGATGGTGCCCGAGGTCGGGCGCCTGCCCGGCATCGACGGCCGGGCCAAGATGAGCAAGTCGCTGGGCAACACGATCAACCTGGGCGCCTCGGCCGACGAGGTCAGGGCGGCGGTGAAGATGGTCTACACCGATCCGCTGCACCTGCGCGTGTCCGACCCGGGCCACCTGGAGGGCAACGTCGCCTTCATCTACCTCGACGCGTTCGACCCGGACAAGGCCGGGCTGGCGGAAATGAAGGCGCATTACGTGCGTGGCGGGCTGGGCGACAGCGTGGTCAAGCAGCGCCTCGAAGGCATCCTGCAGGACCTGCTGGCGCCGATCCGCGCGCGGCGCGAGGAACTGGCCAGGGACAAGGGCGCCGTCCTGCAGATGCTCAAGGAAAGCACCGCGAGGGCGCGCGAAGTCGCCGCCGGCACTATGGACGAAGTGCGCAAGGCGCTGGGGCTGTCGTATTTCTGACCGTGGACAGGTGCTCAAAGAACGTCGTTCCCGCGCAGGCGGGAACCTAATTTTCCTCGGCATATCGTGGGAACTGGGATTCCCGCCTGCGCGGGAACGACGTGGGGAGCGGTACCGTAGGGTGGGCGGGTTTCCCGCCCACGCGTTCAGGGACAGCTCGCCCATCGGCATGCGGCCGTCGTTTGAACGCGTGGGCGGACGAGCCGCCCACCCTACACCGTCGTTCCCGCGCAGGCGGGAACCTAATTTTCCTCGGCATATCGCGGAACTGGGATTCCCGCCTGCGCCGGAACGACGTGGCGAACAGGCCCAACATCAATCCTGCAAATCGGCCGGCACCTTGCCGCCGTTGGCCGCCAGCTTGTTCATCACCTGCCGGTGCAGCCACACGTTCATCGCCGCCGAGTCATTGGTGTCGCCGGTGTAATGCAGTTCGGCCGCCAGTTCCTTGCGCGACTGCAGGCTGCTGTCCAGGCCGAGCAGCTTGAGCAGGTCGACGATCGAGGTGCGCCAGTTCAGCTGCTGGCCGGACTGCTTCTGCATGTTGACCAGGATTTCTTCGACGTCCACCTGCTGCCCGAGCGTGGCCGCCGGACCGGTCGCGGCGGTCGTCACCTGTGTTTGCTGGGGCTGCTGCCCCGGCGGCGGAGCAATGTTCTGCTGGCCGCTGCCCGAGGCGGCAGGGGCGCCGCCTGCCGGGGCCTGCGCCCCTTGCTGCACCACAGCCGGGTGCGACGACGGGAATATCTTGTGGAAAATGTTGCTGAGAATACCCATATAATCTGCCTCGCTGGAATAAGTGGTTAGCGGCGCTGGATGCCTTGCGCCATGTGTCCGAGGGCGATCGCCAGCGCGGCGCCGCCGATGGTCTTGACCAGCGTCGGGTGTTCGGCATAGAAGTCGCCCATGCGGTCGACGATGCCTGGGTTGTGTTGTTCGGCCTTGGCCGCGATTTCCTGCACCTGTTCGGGCGACAGTTGCGATGCCTGTTCCGGGGTCACGCGCGCCGGCGCCTGGCCGCCGCCGAACAGGTTGCCGAGCGCCCCGCCCGCGACACCCGACAGCAGGGACGGGCCGACGCTCGAGAGCAGCTGGTTGAGCATGCCCGCGCGTTGGTCGGGATTGCCCTGGCCGAACATCTGGCCGACCAGCTGCGGGAAGGGCGGGGTCTGGTCGGAACGCAGCGCCTGGGTCACCCCTTGTGCGACGGTCTCGCGCGGAGCGGATTGCGCGACCCGGTCGAAGTCGTCAGCAGCCTGCGCGGTGTTGGCGTTGGCGCCCCCGCCCATATACTGCTGCAACAGATTTCCAAAATCAAAGCCCATAGCGACCTCCTGCGTAAGAGTTGAACATCGAGAGTAGGTCGTTTGACGCTAAGATCTCTGTTCGGTGCCGAACTATCGCGCCCGAAAAGGGCGACGGCGTTGCAGATTGGACAGTTCTCGGGTGGGCGCGCTAAGCTGCGGCATTGTTTACACCAGGTTTTGTCATGCCTTACATCCCCATCGTCGCCTTCGCCGGCGTCTATCTTGTCGCCGAGCTGCTCTGGGCGATTCCGCCTGCGGTCGCGGCGGCCTACCTGGTGGCCAGCATCGTTTGCTTTGCGATGTACGCGATCGACAAGTCGGCTGCACGTTCGCGCGCGCGCCGCACCCCCGAGCGCACCTTGTTGCTGCTTGGCCTCGCCGGCGGCTGGCCGGGCGCCGTGCTGGCCCAGCAGTGGCTGCGCCACAAATCGTCCAAGACCTCGTTTCGCGCAAAGTTCTGGATGACGGTCGTTGCAAACGTCGGAAGTTTTATCTGGCTCGCGTCCTGGTTTGGCGGCTCGGGTACCATTCCCGCTTGATCAAGCAGACGCGAGCACGCCGACATGTGGCGATACCCGAAAATACTGGCCCACCGCGGCGGCGGCACGCTGGCGCCGGAAAACACGCTGGCCGGCCTGCGCTGCGGCATGGCGCATGGCTTTCGCGCCATCGAGTTCGACGTGATGCTGGCGCGCGACGGCGTGCCGGTGGTAATGCACGATCCCTACCTCGGCCGCACCGTTGCCGGTTCGGGCAACGTGTTCGACTACGACTGGGCCGAACTGGCCGCCATGGATGCCGGCAGCTGGTTTGGCAGGCGGTTCGATGGCGAACCGGTGCCGCTGTTCATCCCGTTCGTGCAAGCATGCAAGGCCGGCGGCGTATGGATGAACATCGAACTCAAGCCGGCGCCCGGCTTCGATGTCGAGACCGGCGGAATGGTCGCGTACATCGTGGGCGAAATGTTTGCCGACGAGATTTTAGCCGGGGCGTGGGAGCAGGTGCCCTTGCTGTCGTCGTTCAGCCACCTGGCGCTCGAAGCGGCGCGCGAGGTCGAACCGGCGATACCGCGCGCCTACCTGATGAGCGAGCTGGCGCCCGACTGGGAGCGCCGCGCGCAGTCGGTCGAGGCGGTCGCGATCCACGTGAACCACAAGCACCTGACCGCCGACCTGGCGCACGCTGTCAAAGCCGCCGGTTTCGGGCTTTTTTGCTACACCGTTAACGAGCCGCGACGGGCGCGCGAATTGCTGGGCTGGGGCGTGGACGCCTTTTGCACCGACCGGATCGACCTGATCGGGCCGGACTTCGTTTGAGTTCGTACGGCCGTCGTCAGTACTACTTACTTATGCGCTACGCTATAATCGTTTTTCTTTATATAGCACGCTCCCTTATTCCGCCCCCACAACATGAAATCATCCGAAATCCGCGAAAAGTTCCTCAAGTTCTTTGAGTCCAAAGGCCATACGATCGTCCGATCCAGCCCGCTCGTGCCGGGCAACGATCCGACCATGTTGTTGACCAACAGCGGAATGGTGCAGTTCAAGGACGTGTTCCTGGGCCTGGACACGCGCCCGTACTCGCGCGCGACCACGGTGCAGCGCTGCGTGCGCGCCGGCGGCAAGCACAACGACCTGGAAAACGTCGGCTACACCGCGCGCCACCACACCTTCTTCGAGATGCTGGGTAACTTCAGCTTCGGCGATTATTTCAAGCGCGACGCGATCAATTTTGCGTGGGAACTGCTGACCGGCGTGTACAAGCTGCCGGCCTCCAAGCTCACCGTCACCGTCTACTTTGAAGACGACGAGGCCTACGATATCTGGGCCAACGAAATCGGCGTGCCGAAAGAGCGCATCATCCGCATCGGCGACAACAAGGGCGCGCGCTACGCATCGGATAACTTCTGGCAGATGGCCGACACCGGCCCGTGCGGCCCGTGCACCGAGATTTTCTACGACCACGGCGCGGAAATCTGGGGCGGCCCTCCCGGCTCGCCAGAGGAAGACGGCGACCGTTTCATCGAGATCTGGAACCTGGTGTTCATGCAGTTCAACCGCGACGAAGCCGGCGTGCTGACCCCGTTGCCGAAGCCGTCGATCGACACCGGCATGGGCCTCGAGCGCCTGGCCGCGGTGCTGCAGCACGTGCACAGCAACTACGAGATCGACCTGTTCCAGAACCTGATCAAGGCCGCCGCGCGCGAAACCGGCGCGGTCGACCTCGAGAACAACTCGCTGAAGGTGATCGCCGACCACATCCGCGCCTCCGCGTTCCTGATCGTCGACGGCATCATCCCGAGCAGCGAAGGCCACGGCTACGTCCTGCGCCGCATCATCCGCCGCGCCCTGCGCCACGGCCACAAGCTGGGCCAGACCCGTCCGTTCTTCCACAAGCTGGTCGACGACCTGGACAAGGAAATGGGCGCCGCCTATCCGGAGCTGACCGAGGCCAAAGAACGTGTCGCGCAAGTGCTCAAGGCCGAAGAAGAACGTTTCGGCGAGACGCTGGAAAACGGCATGAAGATCCTCGAGGCGCAGCTGGCCCGGGACGCGAAGAACCTGGACGGCGCGACCGCCTTCACCCTGTACGACACCTACGGCTTCCCGCTCGACCTGACCGCCGACATCTGCCGCGAGCGCGGCGTGACGCTGGACGAAGCTGGCTTCACCGCCGCGATGGAACAGCAGAAGAAGACCGCGCGTGCCGCCGGTAAATTCAAGATGGCCGCCAACGTCGAGTACTCGGGCGAGAAGACCAAATTCGTCGGCTACGAGTCGCTGGTGCATAACAGCCACGTGGTCGCGCTGTATGCCGAAGGCGTCTCGGTGCAGGAACTGAAGGCCGGCCAGGCGGGCATCGTGGTGCTCGATACCACCCCGTTCTACGCCGAGTCAGGCGGCCAGGTGGGCGACCAGGGCCTGGTCAAGGCGGCTGGCGGCGTGTTCGAAGTCGAGGATACGCTCAAGATCCAGGCCGACGTGTTCGGCCACCATGGCGTGCTGCGGTCGGGCGTGCTGAAGGTGGGCGACGCGGTCGATGCGCAAGTCGATGAAGTCAAGCGCGCGCGCACCATCCGCAACCACTCGGCGACCCACCTGATGCACAAGGCGCTGCGCGAAGTGCTGGGCGGCCACGTGCAGCAGAAAGGCTCGCTGGTCGATCCGGACAAGACCCGTTTCGACTTCAGCCACAACGCACCGCTGACGCTTAATGAAATCGCGCAGGTCGAGGCAATCGTGAACCGCGAGATCCTCCAGAACCACGCTACGCGCGCGCAGCACATGAGTTTTGACGACGCCGTCAAGCATGGCGCGATGGCGCTGTTCGGCGAGAAGTACGGCGACGAAGTGCGCGTGCTCGACATCGGCTCGTCGAAAGAGCTGTGCGGCGGCGTCCACGTGACGCGTACCGGCGACATCGGCCTGTTCAAGATTGTGTCGGAAAGCGGCGTGGCAGCCGGCATCCGCCGCGTCGAGGCGGTGACCGGCGAGGGCGCGCTGGCGCTGGTCCAGTCGATCAACCGCAAGCTGCAGGAAGCCGCCGGGCTGCTCAAGACCAGCCCGGACGAGCTGCCGGTCCGTATCGCGCAGGTGCAGGAGCAGGTCAAGTCGCTGGAG
>JBJMVW010000063.1:0-5433 GCA_045810465.1 Massilia sp.
CAGGAGTCGGAGTGGCAAGGCAGCCTGTTTGGCAAGAACGCGGACTTCGTCGGCCACGCCGCCTTCGGTGCGGGCGAGCGCAAGCCGCGCAGCTTCCAGGCGCCGGGTAGCTTTTACGAATACAACGACGTGCGCATCAACCGCTTTGCGCTGTCGCTGCTGCGCGTACTGGGCAAGCCGGTGCCGGAAGTGTTCCAGGACGAAGTGATGGACGTGATCGGGGCGTCGAACACCTGGAAGTGGGTGCCGTACCATAACAGCTACGTCGACCTGGACGGCAGGCAGGTGGCATCCGTCAGCGGCGGTACGCGCTGGGGCGGCGGCATGTGGATCAACTCCTGGGACATGGCGCGCTTCGGCTACCTGTGGCTGCGCGGCGGCGCATGGAACGGCAGGCAGGTGCTGCCGCCGTCGTACGTGAAGGCGGCGCTCACGCCAAGCGAGCACGGGCCGGACTACGGCTACCTGTGGTGGCTGAACACGAAGGGCAAGAACCTGCCGGGCCTGCCGCCGAGCGCGTTCGCGGCGCTGGGCGCGGGCAGCAACGACATCGTGGTCTCGCCGGAGCACGACCTCGTCGTCGTGTGGCGCTGGCATGCGGGCAATACGGCCGAGTTCGCGAAGCGGGTGATTGCCGCGATTCGTTAAGGCAGCAGGCTGGCCGGGGAGATCTCCGCGGCCGGACAACTTGTTCGTGGGGCGGCAACACATGAAAAAAATCTTCCTGCTTGTTGCGCTGTGCGGCGCTTTTTACCTGCACGCGCGAACCTCGTTCTCGGAATCCCACATCACCACCTGGCTGGGCGAGCACAGCGCAAAAGCGATGGCGGGCGAGCCGTCGGCGTGCGACGACTATGCCGACGACATGGAAGTCGTGCTCAGGGCCGAAGGCCGGCGCGGCGCCTGGGAGGTCGAAGGTGGGAAGAACCAGATGTGTGGCTACCTGAAGCAGTCGGCAGCGGTGTTCACGGTGCTGCAGGCGAGCACCAGGGCCGAGTTCCAGGACCTGCGCGTGGTGCGCGATGGATTCCCATGGATGAAGGCGAGGGTGACCTACAGCCAGCGCACCGATGTCAGCGCACAACGCATACCGGGCTTTACCATCGCATCGGAGGATGAACTGGTGCTGGTTCGGACGCTGTCGGGGATCAAGATCAGGTCGGTGCAGTCGAAGTCGAGCGGGGGCCTGTAGGGCTTTTCACGGCTGGACCGCGTGCGCACTTGCGCACGCGGTAGCGATTTCAGGTCAGTGGAAATGCTCGCTGCCGGCCGGCGCGTCATCCGGCATTTCGGCGTGCACCAGCTCGCCGGACGGATCGGCAAACAGCGGCGCCCCGCAATCGTCGCAGTACTCGGCCACGTACTGCTCGCTGATGCGTTTGATGTGCGCCACGCCGGCTTCGTTCAGGTGCGCGACGATCTCGTTGATCGGCGTGACCGGCGCCGGCGCGACGCCGCCTTCCATCGGCGTACCGTTCTCGTCCTCCTGCCCGTACAGCGGCCACACGATGCCGTACACCACTTCCGGCGACTGGCGCAGCGTAAAGCCGACCCGGTACTCGTCGATCTGGCCGTCGGTCGTTTCCTCGCCGAAGCCGGCAATCACCGCGCGCAGGTCGGACGCTTCGACGTCCAGCGTGTTGGTCAGGTAGTGCACGGCGGCGCGGATCGACACCGGGCGGACCAGCTTGTCCGCTTCACGGCAAGCCACGTAATACGCCTCGGGCAGCAACAGTTCGACGCCGCAGCCCGGCAACAATCGCGCCACGGTCGGCGTCGCCTGCGCGCGCCATTGCTCGAGCGCGTTGGCGCGCTCGGCCATGAAGTTGATGTGGTGCTGCGGCTCCTGCCAGCGGAACATTGGCGCGCCCTGCGGCGCGACGATGGCGACCAGCAGGTAGCGGGTGTCGGCCAGGAACGGCGCGGTGTCCGGCGCCCGCACCGCCGGCTTGACGCTGGCGCCCTTGTGCGCCGCCTGCGCCAGTTTGTGCGTCATTGCATAGGTTTCGGCATGGGTGCGCGGCAGCTGGTCGATCGCATACAGCGTCGGCGCCATCGCCATCTGGGTGCCTTCGGCCAGCAGGTGCGCCGAAAAATGGGCCGACAGGGTGCTCAGGAGTTCGCCGGGAATCGCACCCGAGGCGATCGAAAACCGGGTCCACGCCAGGATCGGCGCGGCGACCAGCAGGGCTTGCCAGGTGACTTCGCTGCCGTCCTGCTGTTCCACCATCAACGACGACTCGCTGACCGCCTCGACACAGTCCATCAGCACATCGTAGGAGCCGAGGTCGTCCTTGAACAGGGCGTTGAGCGCGGCGTCGATGCTTTCCTGGTGGTTGGTCTTTAACAGTTTCTGCAGCTGCGTATCGAGTTGACGTTCCCAGGTCCGTTCTTCGATGCGGCTGGCGGCCTGCACGATGGCTTGGGAGATACTGGCGAGACGCTGGCTTTCTGCCGACAGTTTGTTGGATGAATCTTTGGAGGGACGACGCATGGCGCTAGACAAGTCTCTTTAGGTAAGTAGGGTCAGGGGTCATGATAAACCCATATCCCGGGTATTGTAGTTGATTCGGCCACATGCCATGAACACAAGGAAGATCAGGTCATGTCACTGGAGCGCTCTATCCGGGACCCGCCACAGTCGGTTAACGTTTGCGCGGCCACAAGCTTGCGAGCGGCAGGACCACCCCGCTGAAGACCGACCAGCCCGGCGACGCCGGGTTCAGGCCCTTGGCGAAGCCGACATCGATGACCAGCCGTTTGTCCGGCGCGAAACTGAGGGCGGCCAGCGCCTGCGCGGTGGATGGTGCACCGGGATTGCGCGTGCCCGATACTTCCCACGTTGCCGTCCAGTGCTGGTCCAGCGCAACCGAGAACGATGTGGAGGCGCCCGCCTGCGTCCGCGAGGCGCCGGGATCCGGCGCGCCGAGGCGGGTCGCGTTCAGGTTCGCGTCCACGTGCAGCGTGCCGAAATCCTTGCTGTAGATCGTGTTCAGCGTCCAGTCGCTCTTGCCGCTGCCGATCGCCGTGCTGGCGGTGGGCAGTTTCACGCCCAGTTCGAGGCCGAAGGCAGTCGCGTCGTCGACGATGAAGGCGCGCTTGAGCACCAGCGAGGTGTCGCCGATGCCTTCGTTGCTTGCGCCGGACGCGTGCGTCCTGACGTAGGCGTCCCCGCCCAGCAGCACGCCCCAGGTGTCGCTGAAGGCCAGTTTCAACAGGTAGGGCAGGCTGCGCTCGTTTCCGGCAGCGAGGCCGCCCGCCTCGAGTTCGAGCTGGCCGGGCGCCGGCAGCTGGGCCGGGTTCGACACCGATGGCCGGTAGGGCGTCACGTCGGCGAAGTCGGCAGCGCCGGCGGCGGGTGCGAGCGCCGCAAGCAGCAGCACGGCGAATAGTTTGACGGTGCGCATGGGCCGGCCTTTCAGGAAAGCAGGCTGGTCAGCCACGACGGATGGATCGGCCAGCCGCACAGCCCGGCCAGGCCCATCAGCACGCCGAACGCCGCCGGCACCATTGCCAGCCCGAACAGCCAGCGCTGGTGGGTCAGCGAGGTGACTGCAAGCAGCGCGACCGTCATCGCCAGGAAGGCGTCGGACAGGTCGAACTGGTCGTCCCGGAAATTGGCGGCGTCGTAATCCTTCTGGTCCTGCTCGGCTTGCTTGCGCAGCTCGTCTTTTTTCTGGCGCTGTTCGGCAACCAGCCGTTCATAGCTGGCGATTGCACTGTGGTAGTCGGCCTGTGCCGAGGCCGGGGCCGCGGTCGATGCCAGCTTCAGCTGCAGCTGGCTGGAGCGCGCCACTTCTTCGCGGATGTTGCGCGCCTGGTAGAACGCCCAGTGGTCCAGCTTGTTGGCCTGGGCCTGCTGCATGCCTTGCACGATGTTGTCGTCCTTGACCTTGCAGACGCCGGCAAAGGTCGAGAGCAGCGCGACGGTGATGGCGACCGCCATGTTGAGGCGCGAAGACGAGGCAGCGTCCTGCGCCGCGGCTTCCTGTGCTTGTTGAATGGTTTCCAGCGAATCGAGTTCCATAACAATAGTTGTTCTTGCAAGATTGATCGGGACGGCAGCTTGCCTTCCGCAATCATACTTCACCACGGCGAACCAAAAAAAACACCCCTGCTCGAGGGGTGTTTTGGGGAGCGGGCGGCCAGCGGCCGCCAACCGGTGGATTGCTCCGATTACGCTGCCAGCAGCTGGCGCAGCACGAACGGCAGGATGCCGCCATGCTTGTAGTAATCGACTTCGATCGGCGTGTCGATGCGCAGCAGCACCTTGACTTCCTGGGTCTCGCCGTTGGCACGGTGGATCACCAGGGTCGCCAGTTGTTGCGGCTTGATCTCGCCTTCCAGGCCCTTCAGGTCGTAGGTCTCGGTGCCGGTGATGCCCAGCGTCTCGACACTGTCGTTGCCGATGAACTGCAGCGGCAGCACGCCCATGCCCACCAGGTTCGAGCGGTGGATACGCTCGAACGAACGGGTGATCACGGCCTTCACGCCCAGCAGCTGGGTGCCCTTGGCGGCCCAGTCGCGCGACGAGCCGGTGCCGTACTCTTCGCCGCCGAACACCATGGTCGGCACGCCGTCGCCGATGTACTTCATCGCCGCGTCGTAGATCGACATCTGTTCGCCGCTCGGCTGGTGGATCGTGATGCCGCCCTCGACTGCCGAACCGTCGGCCTTCGGCGGGATCATCTTGTTCTTGATGCGCACGTTGGCGAAGGTGCCGCGCATCATGATCTCGTGGTTGCCGCGGCGCGAGCCGTACGAGTTGAAGTCAGCCTTGAGGACGCCGTGATCCTTGAGCCACTTGCCTGCCGGGCCGTCTTCCTTGATCGAACCGGCCGGCGAGATGTGGTCGGTGGTGATCGAGTCGCCGAACACGCCCAGCGCGCGCGCGCCGCTGATGCCGGTGGCAGCCGCTTTCGGGATCATCTGGAAGTCGGCGAAGAACGGTGGCTCGGCGATGTAGGTCGACTCCGGCCAGTTGTACACCTGGCCGGCGACGGAGGAGACGTGCTCCCACAGCTTGCCCGGGTTGTTCTTGACGTCAGCGTAGTTCTTCTTGAACACCTCGGCATTCATCGCGAAGCGCATCAGCTCGCCCACTTCCTGCGACGACGGCCAGATGTCGCCCAGGTAGACGTCGACGCCGTTCTGGTCCCTGCCAACCGGCTCGGTCATCAGGTCCTTCGTCATGTTGCCCGCGATCGCGTAGGCGACCACCAGCGGCGGCGAGGCCAGGAAGTTCGAACGGATGTTCGGGTGGATCCGCGCTTCGAAGTTACGGTTGCCCGACAGGACAGCCGAAGCGACGATGTCGTTCTGGGTGATGGCGGCGTTCAGTTCCGGCGTCAGGTCGCCGGCGTTACCGATGCAGGTGGTGCAACCGTAGGCGGTGACGCCGAAGCCCAGCTTGTCCAGGTACGGCAGCAGGCC
>JBJMVW010000064.1:0-3057 GCA_045810465.1 Massilia sp.
CGCACGACGGCAAGGACCTGGCCCTGTCGATCGACAGCAAGATCCAGTACATCGCCTTCACCCAGGTCAAGGACGCGGTGGAGAAGTTCCACGCCAAGGCCGGCGCCGCCGTGGTGCTGGACGTGCACACCGGCGAGGTGCTGGCGCTGGCCAACTGGCCGACCTACAACCCCAACGACCGCTCCAAGCTGACCGGCGAGCAGCTGCGCAACCGCGTGATGACCGACACCTTCGAGCCGGGTTCCTCGCTCAAGCCGTTCACCGTGGGCCTGGCGCTGGACGAGAAGCGCGTCACGCCGCACACCATGTTCGACACCGGCGCCGGCGCCTACACGGTCGGCGACCACGTCATCCACGACACCCACCCGCACTACATGATCGACGTGCAGGGCATCATCCAGAAGTCGTCCAACATCGGCACCACCAAGATCGCGCAGATGATGCCGGCGCAGGAAATGTGGGGGATGTTCACCAAGGTCGGCTTCGGCCAGGCGCCTCGCTTCGGCTTCCCGGGCGCCGTCGCCGGCCGCGTGCGCCCGTACAAGTCGTGGCGCCCGGTCGAGCAGGCCAACATGTCGTTCGGCCAGGGCATCTCGATGTCGCTGCTGCAGCTCGCGCGCTCCTACCTGATCTTCGCGCGCAACGGCGACATCATCCCGCTGTCGTTCCAGAAGGTCACCGAGGCCCCAAGTGGCCAGCAGATCATCTCGCCGAAAACCGCCGCCGAAATGCGCGTGATGCTCGAGAGCGTGGTGAGCCCCGAAGGCACTGCATCGCAGGCGCAGGTGGCCGGCTACCGCGTGGGCGGCAAGACCGGTACCGCACAGAAGGTCATCAACGGACACTATTCGCAGACCCATTACATCGGCTCGTTCGCAGGCATTGCGCCGATGTCCAACCCGCGCTTCGTCATCGCGGTGATGATCGACGACCCGACCGGTGCGATCCACACCGGCGGCGGCGTCGCGGCTCCCACCTTCGCGGCGCTGGCTGCCAGCGCGCTGAGGGCGGAGAACGTGCCGCCCGATTCGTCGGTCACCGACATCATCATCCCGGAACATCCTCTCGAGGAGAGCATGTGATGGCAATGAGCCTGTACGATATCTGCAAGTGGATCAGCGCCGCCGCACCGGGCGGCCGCCTCGTTTCGGACTCGCGCCGGGTACGGCAGGGCGACGTGTTCTTTGCCTTTCCGGGTGAAGCGGCCGACGGCCGCAACTACATTTCGACCGCCGTGGCCAATGGCGCGGCCGCTGTCGTGTTCGACGATCGCGATTTCGCCTGGGACGAGTCGCTCGGCGTGCCGCACCTGGCGGTGGCCGGCCTCAAGAAAAACGCCGGCCCGATCGCGCACGGCTGCTACGGCCAGCCCGACGCGCAGATGTTCACGGTCGGCGTGACCGGCACCAACGGCAAGACCTCGATCGCGGTCTGGATGGGCCAGGCCTTCGCCAGGCTGGGCGAAACCGCCGCCGTCATCGGGACACTGGGCGTCGGCCTGTTCAAGGGCCGCGCCGAACCCGAATTCGACGCCACCGGCTACACCACGCCGGACGCCGTGCTGCTGGCCGAAAAGCTGGCCGGCGTGCGCGAGGCGGGCGCCACCGCGCTGGCAATCGAGGTATCCTCGATCGGCCTCGAACAGCACCGCACCGCGGGCATGCACTTCGACGTTGCCATCTTTACCAACCTGACACGCGACCATCTTGACTACCACGGCGACATGGCCAGCTACGAAGCGGCCAAGGTCAAACTGTTCGAGTGGCCCGGCTTGGCAACCGCGGTGATCAATCTCGACGATCCGGCCGGCCTGCGGCTCGTTGCGCACCTGCGCGCCAAATTCAAAGCGCTGCCGGTCACCGGCTACACCTTGAGGAGCGAGGCCGAACAGCCGGCCATCGAGGGCGTCGGCATCCTGCGCGCGTCGCAGGTCCGCAGCCGCAACGCCGGCACCGAATTCCACCTCGAGTCGGCGCTTGGCGGCGCCAACGTGAAGACCCGGCTGGTCGGCCACTTCAACATCAGCAACGCGCTCGCGGTGCTGGGCGCCTTGTTCGCGAAGGGCGTGCCTTTGAAGAGCGCGGTCGACGCGATCGAGTCGTTGGTGCCGGCGCCAGGGCGCATGCAGCAAATCGGCGGGCAGGACGCGCCGATGGTCGTGATCGACTACGCGCACACGCCGGACGCGCTGGAAAAGACGCTCGAAGCGCTGCGCCAGGTGGCGCAGGAACGCGGCGGCCAGCTGTGGTGCGTGTTCGGCTGCGGCGGCGACCGCGACCCGGGCAAGCGCCCGCAGATGGGGGCGATCGCGCAAAGCGCCGACCAGGTGCTGGTCACCAGCGACAATCCGCGCACCGAGGAGCCGGTCGCGATCATCGCCCAGATCGTCGCGGGCATGGACGCCAACCACCCGGCTTCGCGCTACCAGGCGATCGAAGACCGCGCCGCGGCGATCCTGTATGCGATCAAGCACGCTGCAAAGCAGGACGTGATCCTGCTGGCAGGGAAGGGGCACGAGTCCTACCAGGAAATCAAAGGCCGGAAAATTCCATTTTCCGACGCCGACCACGCCGCGCTGGCATTGACCGCGCTGGCCACCATGATGAGGACACACTGAAATGCGCGGTTCGCTCGCACAATTGGTCGCATCGGTCGCTGGCGCGCGCGTGACGCGCGACGCCGCGTTCGACAGCGTCTCGACCGACAGTCGCACCGTACAACCGGGCGCGCTGTTCGTCGCACTGCGCGGCGAAACCTTCGATGCACATAACTTCCTCGACCAGGTCGCCGTCAAGGGCGCGGCCGGCGTCGTCGTCGAACAGCTGCCGGACGGCTGGACGCTGCCCGCGCTGGTTGTGCCGAATACGCTCGTCGCGCTTGGCCAGATCGCCAACTCGTGGCGCCGCCAGTACGCGATTCCCGTCATCGGCGTCACCGGCAGCAACGGCAAGACCACGGTCAAGGAGATGATCGCCTCGATCCTGGCTGCCGCCTTCGGCGCCGACCAGCGCCTGGCGACGCAGGGCAACCTGAACAACGAGATCGGCGTGCCGCTGA
>JBJMVW010000065.1:0-3059 GCA_045810465.1 Massilia sp.
ACCACACAGCTGGATGATGCGGTCGGCCAGCGTCGATTTGCCGTGATCGATGTGGGCGATGATGGAAAAGTTACGTATGTTCTTCATTAACAAAACTCTAAAAACCAAAAGAGGGAGCGGCGGATGCCGGCTCACCGTGGCGCCGGGACCGGATTCCACCGGCGCGATACAAAAAAAGCGCTCTGTTGGGGGCGTGGCAATCCCCAGGCGAGCGCCTTATCGTGCAAGAGAAGCGACAGTGTAATGGACAGAAGCTTTTCCCAAGCTTCGCATTTTACCGGATTTCAGGGGAGAAAGCCCGGATTGTGGGGGGCGGAAGGCCAATATGCGGGTTTTCGCGGCCAATTCAACTGTCGTTGCCTTGGAACCGCCCCGCCTACACGTCGTTCCCGGGCTCGCCCCCCTTGGCGGGAACCCATGCTGAGCTGACTGGCAGGCGGCGCGGATAGCGGACTGCGGGGTGCGAGCGGATCGATTGAGGGAGTGGCTATTGGTGTTTCAGCATGGATTCCCGCTTTCGCGGCGCTTTCGCGGGAATGACGGACCATTCGCTCAGGCCGCCGGGAAAGACGCGATGTACTTTCGCACCGCCACCTCATCGAGGAAATAGTGGCACAGCTCCGGCTGCCCCGGATCGCCGAACAGCACCGGCACCAGTTCGTCAAAGCGCGCCACCAGCGCCGGGTCGGCGTCGACGTCCACCACTTCCACCTCGAAGCGCTGCGCATCGGCCTGCAGCGCCTCGAGTGCCGCCAGCATGTCCTGGCAAAGATGGCAGTAGCTGCGCGAGTACAGCGTGAATCGCACCACCGCGGTCACGGGCGCGGCTTGATGACCACGTACTGGGTCACCGTGTCGCGCCGGACCAGCACCGCCACGCTCTTCTTCGGGTCGAGCTTGGCCACCAACTCGTTGAACTGGGCCGCATCCTTGATTTCGACATTGTTCACCTGCAGGATCACGTCGCCCGACAGGATGCCCGCCGTCGACGAGCGCCCCTGCGCCTCGTCGACCAGCACGCCGCCGTCGACCTTGAGCTCGCGGCGCTGGGCCGGCGTCAGGTCGGACACGTGCATGCCGAGCGCGTTGGCCGGCTGTTCGGGCTTCGGTTTCTTCGGCTGCGCCTTGCCGCCGGTGCCGGCCTTTTCTTCCTGCAGCTCGACAATGGTAACCGGGATGTCCTGCTGGGCGCCGCGGCGCCACACCGTGACGGTGGCGCGGCTGCCGACCTTGGTCGCGGACACCAGGCGCGGCAGGTCGTTGCGGGTCTCGATCGGCTGGCCGTTAAACTTGAGGATGATGTCGCCGACCTTGATGCCGGCCTTTTCCGCCGGACCGCCAGCCTCGACCATCGACACCTCGGCCCCGCGCGCGCGGCCCAGGCCGAGCGATTCGGCGACGTCGCGGGTGACCTCGCTGATCTGCACGCCCAGCCGCCCGCGTGTGACGTGGCCGGTTTTCCTCAGCTGGTCGGTGACCCGCATCACCTCGTCGATCGGGACCGCGAACGAAATGCCGTTGTAGCCGCCGGACAGGGTCGCGATCTGCGAGTTGATGCCAATCACCTCGCCGCGCATGTTGATCAGGGGACCACCCGAGTTACCGGGATTGACGGCGACGTCGCTCTGGATCAGCGGCAAATAGTCGCCGGTGTCGCGCGCCTTGGCCGAGATGATGCCGGCGGTGACAGTGTTTTCGAGATTGAACGGGGAGCCGATGGCGATCACCCATTCGCCGACACGGATCTTGCTCGAGTCGCCCATGCGCAGGCTCGGCAGGCTGCGCGCGTCGACCTTGAGCAGCGCCACGTCGGAACGGCGGTCGGCGCCCAGCACCTTGGCCTTGAATTCGCGGCGGTCGGTCAGCGTGACCGTCACCTCGTCGGCGCCCTCGACCACGTGGGCGTTCGACAGCACGTAGCCGTCGTCGGAGATGATGAAGCCCGACCCGACCCCGCGCTGGATCTGTTCCTCCGGCGCCGGCTGCGGCGAGCGGCGCCCGCGCGGCGCCTGCTGGCCGAAGAAGCGGCGCAGGAATTCCTGCATTTCCTCGTCGCCGGGCATGCCCTGCCCCGCCTTGACACGTTCGGTGGTGCGGATATTGACGACCGCCGGGCCGACCTTTTCGACCAGGTCGGCAATCTCCGGCAGCGCGGTCACCGCCGGGGTCTGCACCGGGATCGGCACGGCCGCCACCACGGGCGAAGCGAACAAAAAACTGGCGCCCGCGAACAGCAGGGCCGACAACCAGGTGTTAGCAATTTTACTTGTCATGGGATCAATAGGTCGGGGCTCGAATTGACGCAATGGTAAGCCAAAATCCGTGCCTTGTCGCGCCGCGAATACGGCCGCGCGAACTGGCCTGGCGGCGTCAGTCCGGGCGGTGCCGAATTGACGGCGCCCACGCCCGGTCAGCCGTGCCGGCCACGCGAACGGGGCCGCACAGCACGGCCGCTTTGTGGCTGATTCAGGAGGCGGGAGCGGACGACCGGGCCACCAGGGCGGCGGGCTCGGCGTCCTGGCCAGCGAGCGCGGGACGCTTGCCGTGCGCCGGTTCGGCGGCCAGGCGAGCAGCCAGCCGCGCGGAAAACCCGGCGGAAAGGTCTGGCGACGCTTGCGCTCTCAACATGTCGCCAATACGATGGTACACTTCCCATGCATGCTGCCCGTCCTGCGACCGGAGGGCGGCAAATGCCAGTTCGATATCTGATGCCGACAATTCGCCGTCGCTGAGGGCGGATATGTGCTCGCGGATTTTTTTGTTGGTGTCCATCAGTCAGTCCGTACGTAGGTATGTGATCAAAAACCTAAATTATATTGCTTAAGATCATCGCTACCTACCGACGTTTGTCAACCGGCAAATCCAGCAGAGGCCGCAATTTGTCGGCAATGACTTCGCGGGCCCGGAATATCCTGCTGCGAACTGTACCAATCGGGCACGCCATCACTTCGGAGATTTCCTCGTAGCTCAATCCTTCAATCTCGCGAAGGACAATGGCTGTCCGCAGTTCCAGCGGTAGCGCTTCCATCGCGGCATTGACCGTGTACGCGATCTGCTTG
>JBJMVW010000066.1:0-28627 GCA_045810465.1 Massilia sp.
CCAAGGTTGAGGTCGAGAGTTCGAGACACTTCTCCCGCTCCAGCGTTTGCATCAAGGCGGTAGCAAATTTGTCTTGGAAAGTCGGTCGAGTTCTGCGACAAGCGGTTGTTCAAAATTGCGGGAGTAGCTCAGTTGGTAGAGCGCAACCTTGCCAAGGTTGAGGTCGAGAGTTCGAGACTCTTCTCCCGCTCCAGAATTTGAAAAAAGCAAGCTCAGCTTTGCTTTTTTGTTGACGTGGTACGATTGAGTTTTCGCAAACTCAGGTATGCAACGAGCATTAAGATTTCCTCTGGCGAGGTAGCAAAGAGGTTATGCAGCGGCCTGCAAAGCCGTCTAGACGGGTTCGATTCCCGTCCTCGCCTCCAGAATTTGTAGCTTTAAATTCAAAGATTTAGCCCACTTTCGAGTGGGCTATTTTTTTATCCAGGGTCTACGTAAGTTATTGAGTTCCTTGAACTTAGCCTTCGTCGAAGGATTTGCTGCACATGCGACCTGATGGAAGCGCGGCAATGCGGGCGGCAAGCACGACAAGTGCTCGGAAGGGGGGAGGGTGGAAAGGGCGCCCGGCTGGCGGACGCCCCGATACTACGAGTGTAAAGAGATCAGTTCTCTTCTTTTTCGCCCAGCGTCGTGGTCAGGTACTCGACGATTTTCTTGCCACGCTCCGTGTCCGGGCTTTCGCCCATCATTTTCTGGTAGATCTTGCGCGCCGTCTTTTCATTAAAAGTCTGGGTCACGATCACGTTCGGGCTGTGGCACTGCGAGCAGGTCTGCTTGACCAGCATCGCGTTCGGTCCGCGCGGGAACGGCGACGGATCGCCTTCCGGCTCGGCGCTCGAGACGACCTGGCTCAGCGTAGCGCCGGCCAGCGCCAGGGCGAGCACCAGCGCATAGTGCTTTTTCTTCGGCTTGGTGAACATATTCGCTGCTTTACTCCATACTTAATTGAAAATTTTCCCACATATAATCGGCCCAGTACTCGCTCAGGAACAGGAACACCTCGTGCCCGATGTTGATCAGTTTGCGGGCGCCGTACTCGTAATCCGAGCCAGCCAGGGTCAGCTCGAGCGAGACCACGCCGCCGCGCAGGCGGCTGCTCAGCTTGGCCTGCGCCGGATCGACGCGCCGATGCTCGGGCACGTCGGCGTCGCTGCGGCCGCTCAGGAACGCCTTTAATTCCCTGTACAGCAGCGAATCGCGCTCCACGCCTGGCAGCAGGTCGACCAGGGTCAGGCGCTTGCGCTGCCAGTCGCAGCTGAGCGTGAACGGCTGGTTATGCAGCCAGCCGAAGTGGAAATCCGCACCGGCCTTGCTGCTGGCCATCTGGAAATCCTGGAACACGCCACGACTGGCATACGAGCGCAGCGTAGCGTCGACGACGCCGATTGCCGCCGCGCCCGACTCGACATGAGTTTGCATGCCGTCCCCTTAGTGGTAGTACGACATCACGCCCGGCTCGACCTTGCCGAGGAAGCCAGGAGGATATTTCTCGCGCAGCCAGAATTCTTTCTTGCCCTGCACGTTGATCAGGGTCGGCATGCTCGTTTCCACCGCGGTCTTGTAGGCGCGCTGCAAGGCCGGCAGGAAGTCTTGCGGACGGTTCACATAGATACCGTGCGCGCCCAGCGATTCGGACATTTTGTCGTAGCGGATGTTTTCCTGGAACAGGTGCATCGGCAGCACTTTCGGCTCATCTTCCTGCAGGTACCAGGTACCCCAGGCATTGTTGTTGTAGACGATGATGATGGCCGGGATGCGGTACTTGGCCAGGGTTTCCATCTCCATGCCCGAGTAGCCGAACGCCGCGTCGCCCATGATGGTGATGATCGGCTTGCCCTTGTAGGCCGCTTGCACGCCCAGGCCTTCCTTCACGGCCACGCCGGCGCCGACGCTATAGCCCACGTCCGCGCCCACGGTCCCGAACTGGTACTGGCCGTTCAGGATCTGGGCCGGACGGAAGGCGCGCAGCCAGCGGCGGGTATAACGGGCGATACCGAAGCCGCCCGAGCACACCATGACGTCTTCTTTCGCCAGCTTGCCACGGTACAGGAAATCGGACAGCTCTTTGGCGATCACGGCCGGGTGGACTGCATCCTTGTAGCCGAGCACCTGCTTGTACATGGCATCGTTCTCGGCTTCGAACTTCTGGCGCGCCGTCATGATTTCGGCGACCCAGGCGTCGTGGCGCATGGCCGGCGTCTCGCGGAACAGCACTTCCAGCGCCGCCTTTTCATCGCTGACGATGCCGACTTCGATCGGCAGGTTGCGCCCGATGTCTTCGGCCGCCGGGTCGATGCGGATGTAGCGCGCGTCCGGGCCGAAGGCGTATTCGCCGGCGTTCGGCATGCAGTACTGGCCAACCAGCAGCACCACGTCGGCGCTGGCCAGCGCGGCCGGCGAGCAGGTCGCGGACAGCGGATGGTCGTCCGGGAACTGGCCGCGCACCGGGCCCGATTCGACCACCGGGATCTGGGTCTTTTCGGCGAACTGGCGCAGCGCATCCCACGCCTTGCTGTAGAACACGCCGGTGCTGGCGACGATGATCGGACGCTGGGCTTGCTGCAGCAGCGCGACCGCCTTGGCCACGTGGGCCGGCGACGGATTCGGCTTGGCGTCGGTGCGGTAATGCGCCTTGTCGAAGTTGTAGGCGATATCGGTCGGCTTGGTCATCTTGCCGTCGGCCGCTTCGGCCGTGAAGTCCAGGTGCACCGGACCGGGCACGCCGGTCTTGAGCTGGCGGAACGCGTAGGCTGCATATTCGTGGTTGCGGCGCGCCGTCACCAGGCGCTTCTGCCACTTGACCATGTGCTGGGTGACGCTTTGCTGTTCCATCAGCTGGATGGCCGCTTCGGTGTCTTCTTCCTTCACGCTCTTATTGCTGGACAAGAACATGACCGGCGTGCGCGCCGCGCGTGCATTGGCCAGGCCCGACACCAGGTTGGTGAAGCCGGGACCTTCGGTACCGGAGGTGGCCGAGACTTCGCCGGTGGCGCGCGTGAAGGCGTCGGCGGCGTGCGACATCGAGCGCTCGTCGCGGCCCGAATAGACCGGGATGCCGGCATTGGCCATCGCATGGGTAACGGTGTAATTACCCGGGCAGCAGAACAGCGCGGCCAGGCCTTCGGCCTTGCACGCCTTCGCGAACAGGGTGGCGCCATTCATCGGCAGGGCTGCCTCGACCGCAGGCGTCTTGCCCGCCAGATCGAACGCGGCCGGGCGCGACAGGCCGTGGTTGGCCGGCTCGGCCGCCTTCGCGGCGCCCGGCAGCACACTGGCGGCGGCGGCGCCGCCGGCGGCAGCCACCAGCCCCGAGGCTTTCAGGAAGCTGCGGCGCGAGCGCAGGGGCACGGAGGCCGGCGACGATACGTCGCTTGCCTGCTCGAGTGGGAGTGCCGGGATATTTTCGTTTTCGTTACTCATGGTGTCTCACTTGGCTGATACGGGACCTGCGGAGGGGCGGCGGGACCGGCTTTGTTGTATCACAATAAATATTGCTCAACCTCAATCATGACCGGGAGAAAAGAGTATGGATGTTTCGAAAGAAAAGATAAACAATGTTAATCTCTTTTGAGAAATCAATTTTTCTGCGTTTATGGATACTCTTTTCTTGGAAACCCTGATCGCCGTCATCGACGGCGGCACCCTGGTCGACGCCGCCCGCCGGATGAACGTGACGCCCGGGGCGGTGGCGCAGCGGGTGCGGGCGCTGGAGGACGAACTCGGGACCCGGCTCGTGATGCGCGCCGGGCGCGTGGTCCGGCCCACCGAGGCCGGCGCCATGCTGGCCTTGCGGGCGCGCAGCGTGCTCCGGGAGATCGACAGCCTGCGCTTCAGTAGCAGTCCGGTGGAACTGGCCGGCGAGCTGCGGATCGGCGCGATCTCCTCGGCCCTGACCGGCATGCTGCCCGCCATCATGGAGCGCCTGATGCAGTCGCATCCGCAGGTCGACGTCTTCCTCGAGCCAGGCACGTCCGAGCGGCTGTACCGGCGCGTCCAGAATGCCGAGCTCGATGCGAGCCTGATGGTCAAGCCGCGCTTCGACATACAAAAGGGCCAGGACTGGATCGGCCTGCGCTCGGAACCACTGGTCGTCATTGCCCCGGCCGCCCTGGCGCAGGACGATCCGCATGAGCTGCTGCAGAGCCAGCCTTTCATCAAATACGACCACAACCAGTGGGGCGGCTATCCCGGCGAGCGCTACCTGCAGCAGGCCGGGCTGGCGCCCAAGGTGAAGCTGGAACTGGACGCGCTCGACGCCATCGCCATCATGGTCGACCGGGGCCTGGGCGTATCGCTGGTGCCGGACTGGGCGCCGCCGTGGCCGGCCGGGATGAAGTTGAAGAAAATTCCGCTCCCGTTGGCAAGCCAGCGCCGCGAAGTGGGCGTCCTGTGGAACAAAGGCTCGTCCCACATCCTGCTGGTGAACGCCTTCCTGGCGGCGGCTGCCGCCGTTGCCGGCGAACTGAGCCCGGAAGCGGGCGCCTCCAGTCCCCACGTCGATCAGTCGCCGCAATAGTTGCGGCGATCCGCCGTGAGCTGCCTGCTGTTTCCTCGCCAAGCCGCCGAAGAGTGGCTTTAACGCCTCCGCCTACCGTTTGCCCCGCTCGATTGATATCGCACAGGTTTCAATTACATCGCAGACCGTAACCTGCCTACGCCATCGAGCCGATCAATATGCCAGTTACGGGCAGTGCATGCACTGGAGGAAACTGAAATGGAGAACGCCGACGCAACGAGCGGTGGTGTAGTGGAAGATGTCGCCGGCGCGCGTGCTGCACCGGGGCGAAGCGAGCCGGCGCAGGTCACGATTCATGAAAACACGATTCCGCGCTTCGTCGAGCAGCAGCTCGCGGTGCTGTATGAGTCGGTCTATTGCACGCTTGCGCGCCTGCGGATTTACGAACCATTGCTCAACGTTAGCACCTATGTTGCCCGGACCGGGGACACGATCAAGGCTGTCTTCTTGTTCACGCAAGAAAGAGATGAGATCAAGGTACTCAACCAGCAAATAACGATCGGCGCTGGGGAGATCCGAAGGTTTGCAGAAGCGGTTTTCTCGCGCTATTCGTCGGCGCAGCTCATATCGTTTTACGCGATCGACGCGACGCTCGATCGTTTGCCTTTTCCGCTTCAAAAGTACCCGGCGCTGGAAGAAAACATCTTGTTCCTGCCCGCGACGACCGACGAATACTGGGCCAGCATGAGCGCAAATTTCCGCGGAATCCTGCGCAGGGCCGAGAGAAGGATGAAAAAAGATTTCCGCTCATTTCATCACCGGATTCTTTCGAACACAGAAGTGAGTGAGGATATTGTCCGTGAAATCATCAGGATGGCTGGCGAGCGGATGGCCGTCAAACAGAAGAAAGCCTATATCGGCGAGCAGGACCTGGGCAATCTGATGCGCCTGATCCGTGCCCACGGGTATGTCGGGGTGGCGAGCGTGGACGGAAAACTTTGCGGCGGAAGTGTCTGGTACTGGGTTGGCCGGCGCAACTTTCTACATATCATCGCGCACGACCCCAGGTATGACCACTACAAGCTCGGCAACCTGACCCTGCTGATGGGCGTTCTCGACTGGATCGAACGCGGCGGGCGGGAGTGCTGGCTGATGGGCGGCGGCTACGCGCATAAATCGAAGTTCCAGGCCGTGACGACGCATCTCGATAGCCTGGTCATTTACCGCTCGCGCCTCGCGTTGCTGTTGCATTACCGGCGCGCGTGCGCAGTAGCGGCAAAGTCGCTCACGCGCCGGGTTCGGAACGGGGTCCGGGCCAGGGCCAGGGGGGAGGGGCTTGGTGGCCGCTTTTTCATGCTTTGCCTGGCTGTCGGGCGCTCGCTCAAAAGGCTCCGTTAAGCACGGCGTAGCCGGGTCCTGCCAGTGCCCGAGGGGTAGAAATTTGTCCGGCGGCGGTGTTCCACAACGGCCGGGTTGATGTAAGCTGAACGATGTTGCTCAACAGCTAACATTAACCAGGACGAAGGACAAGCCTATGCCCCGCCTCACCCCGTATGTACTCTCATTGCTGTTGGCCGCAATCGCTATCCCGGCAACTGCCGGTCCGGATGAAGACAAACTCGGGAAGGCCCAGGGCTACCCGGTCGGGAATGCAAGGAACTGGTTTTACGACGAGTCGGTGCGGGTCGGCTCCTTCACCGCCCAAGGGGAGATCGAGGGGATTTTCGGCGGCAAGGCCAACGTGATGGCGGCGAGCGACCGGCCAATGCCGCTGCCGCGCGCGGAACAGGCGCCATCGCCGCGGTGGGACCTGGATAACCGGAAAAGACTGACGGTCGACGATTACCTGGCGCGCCAGCGCATCATGGGGCTGATGATCATCAAGGACGGCGTGATCCAGCTCGAACGCTACCAGTACGACCGCACGCCCGGCCAGCGCTTCGTGTCCAATTCGATGGCCAAGTCGATCGTCTCGCTTGCCGTCGGCATCGCTCTGGGCGAAGGAAAGATCGCGTCGCTCGACGACCGCGCCGACCATTACGCGCCCGGCTTATCCGGCTCGCTGTACGGCGAAACCACGATCCGTAACCTCCTGCGCATGTCCTCCGGTGCACGTTTCGAGGAACGGTATGATGGCAAGGACGACCTCGAACGCTGGGCCCGGGCGGTGATCCGCGGCGGCGTGGAGGAAGCGGCCAAGGTGATTACCGAGCGCGAGGCGCCGCAAGGGACCCGCTTTTCGTATGCCAGCGCGGAAACCGAAGTATTGGCCGCTGTGCTGCGCGGCGCGACAGGCAGCAACCTGAGCGAGTACCTCGGGCCGCGCCTGTGGCAAGCGATCGGGGCTGAAACCCCGGCACTGTGGCGGGCGGAAAAGAGCGGGCTCGAACGCGCTGCCGGCAACTTCAATGCGACACTCAGGGATTACGCGCGCCTGGGAATTGTGCTGGCCAACGACGGCGTGCGCCCCGACGACCCGGACAAGAAACAGATCGTTCCGCGCGACTACCTGCTCGAGGCCACGGACTGGCGTCGTGCCCCGCAGGCCTTCCGTCCCGGGGCGGCGACGCCGTATTTCGGCTACGCGTACCAGTTCTGGACCTTCCCGACCGAGAAACGGCGCTTCGCCATGCTCGGGGTGTACGGGCAGATGATCTTCGTCGACCCCCAACTGAAACTGGTCATGGTGCAGACAGCGGCGAACGCCACCGCAAAGTCAGGCCAGACGACCCTGGGCAAGGAGGCCGACGCGTTCTGGCGCGGCGTGGTCCGGCATTACGGCAGCTGGTAGCTGCGCGGGGCAGGGCGATGCGAAGAACGACTACGGCTGCCTGACCGTCAACGTCAGCCCGACCGCAACGTAATGTTCCAGGCCCCGCAGCGAGATCCGCTGCCCCAGCGCGGCGTCGAGCGTCAGCCGGTTCGGTAACAGGTCGTAGCGTGCGCCGGCCTGCAGGTAGCTTCGACCGTGCTGGCTGCCATAGGCTTCGAGCGTCAGTCCGATACGCCGCGTCGCGTTCCATTCGGCGGCAAGGGCCCAGGTCGCACCACTGTGTGCGCCGCGCGGGCGTTGCCAGCCGGCGTTGACGTGCACCAGCACCCGGTCATCGAACAGCGACATGCTGAACGGCACCACGGCCGCCAGGTCGCCCAGCACACCGCGCCAGCCGCCAAACTGGTTGGAGAGCGTGATTCCGATGCCCCAGCTGTTCCTGCGCAACGGGCGAAACAGCGTCTTCGCCGCCAGCAGCGCCGACTCCGGGCCGGTCCCACTTGCCGGCGGCCGCGACCGGCTGACGCCCCCGGCCAGTTCCCAGGCGCCTGCGGCGCAGTGCGGCACGGTCCAATATTCGTCCCCGCCGCTGCGATGGTTGGTCCAGGCTTCGATCTCGCAGGTGCCGGCCCGGACCACGCTGGCATCGTCGGTGACCAGCGGCCGTCCGGCCTGGGAGAGCGAAGGCGCCAACAAGATTGCGGCAAGCCCGAGCTTGCCTGCCAGGCAGTTGATCGGCATTCCTCGCTCCCGAGCAGTGGCGACGTGGCGGACCTGCTGCGGTCGGATCGACTGCCGCGGCCTGTCGTATCAG
Source organism: Massilia sp. (assembly GCA_045810465.1). GTDB lineage: Bacteria > Pseudomonadota > Gammaproteobacteria > Burkholderiales > Burkholderiaceae_D > Telluria. The sequence goes on from JBJMVW010000066.1 coordinate 8,044, forward strand.
GGCAAAAGGTTCCTCTTTTTTAACAATTTGGACACATTTTGTTTGTTTCCCAAAGGAAATCAAGCGATAATGAGGACGCAGTCTTTTTCAGTCTTTTTGATTCGTTCCGGCGCGGTCCGTTTCGCGCGTCCCTGCGCCGATACCTCAACCGATGTAACGCATGGCCCGACTTCGCTACCGCCCAACGCGCCTGATCCTGTCGACGCTGCCCAGAACCCTGGGCGCCGAGCTGCGCTCCCTGCTCGCATGGCTGGTTTTTTGCGGCCTGCTGGCGGCCGCCATCTGGGTCTGGACGATGTCGGTCATCGCACGCGACAAGCAGCACCTGCGCCAGCAGCTGCACACCACCGCGGCAGCCAGTGCGCGCGCCTACGCCAGGCAGCTCGAGCAGGCGAGCGGGCAGCTCGATCACATCATGCTGGACCAGAACGTCCGCTGGCAGCGCGCGAGCGGCATGGTCGACCTCGATGAGCAAAGGCAAGCCGGGCTGGTACCGCCAACCTCCGAGCTCATCGTCACGCTGGTCGATGCCGACGGCAATCCCCTGTCCAGCACGCTTCCGTTTAAAGACAACCGCACCAACATCGCCGATCGCTCCTATTTTCTGGAGCACAAACAGCAAGCGCATCTCGGGCTGACCATCGCGCGCCCGCGCATCGGCCTGCGCCTGGGCCGCGAGGTGATCCTGGTGTCGCGCCGGCTCGAGGGCAGGAACGGCGTGTTCGCCGGCCTGGTGGTGGTGGCGATCGAGCCGGCCTACCTGGGCGCGCGCCTCGGCGCCGGCGCGCTGCAACAGGACGACCTGGCGGCTGCCTACCGCGCCGATGGGGCTTTCCTGGCGGGCGCGCCGCAGATGGCCGGCACCGCACCAGGCGCCGGTGCGGATTGGCGTGCGCCGCTGGTGGGCAGTGCCGGGACCGTCGAGCTGGGCGCCGCGCACTACGGCGACGGCAAGGCGCGCGTGCTGGCCTGGAACAAGGTCAGGGGCTACCCGCTGGTTGCGGCGGTGGCGCTGTCGGAGCAGACCCGCCTCCAGGCCTACGGCGGCCGCGAGCAGCAACTGCGCTCGTCCGCACTGTTCGCGATGTTCATGCTGCTGCTGGCGGCCGCGGCCGGCGTCGCCTGGCTGCTCTGGAACGCCTGCCGCAAACTGGACTGGGCCGGGGTCGGGGCAGCCCATGAGCAAAAGCTGGAACAGCAGGCCGATATCGACCCGCCGACCGGCTTGCCGAACGGCTTCTGGCTGATGAAGCACCTGCCCGCCGCGCTCGGCCAGGCGCGCAAGGCCGGCGCCAACCTGGCCGTGCTGTTCATCGGCCTGGACCACGTCGGCAATCCGGACGACAACGACGGCTACGGCGTCGGCGACGAGCTGCTGCACGCCGCCGCGCGCCGCCTGCAGGGCGTGCTGCGCGCACGCGACGCGGTGGCCCGGCTCGGCGGCGACGAATTCACGATGATCCTGCAAGCGCCCGGCAGCGACCAGCAGATCGCCGCGGTGGCTGCACGCGTCATCGACCAGCTGCGCCAGCCGTTCGCGGTGGGCGCCGGCCGCCATACGGTGTCGGCCTCGGTCGGCATCAGCGTGTTCCCGCGCGATGGCGAGGATGGCGCCGCGCTGCTCGGGCACGCGGACATGGCGCTGCACGAGGCCAGGCAAAGCGGCAAGGCGCAATACCGCTTTTTCCACGCCCGCCAGCGCGGGCCCCGGGCCGGCCGCCGCTAAGCCGGAATGGTCGAGGTGCCGCCGGTCGCGCCACCGTAATCCTGCAGTTCCGAAAACGGCAGGCGACGCTCGTTGAGCGCGGCGAGGATCGCTTTGAGCTGCGCCTCGTCGGGCTCGATGTAGACCATCACCTTGTCGACCTCGTGTTTCCAGAAGTGGCCATAGGGGACGTCGGTTTCAGCCATGACCTTGGCGGCAAAACTGCCATCCTGTAACTCGCCGAACAGCGTGACGCGCCCGGTTTGGGCCGTGGTGTTCTTGACCGTGATGCTCATGAGCGGTGCCCTCGGTGGAAGTGGTGCGTAAAGTCTAGTTCGCTTTTGGCGCGCACGGCGCACGGCGTGCGAAGCGCACTGCGCGGTAGCGATTTGACGCGGCGGCGATTGTGGCCGACCATGGGCACTCGTCCGACAACGGGAGGCATGCGCTCATGGAACCAGCCCTGGTCTGCACGATCGGCCACTCGAACCGGCCGATCGACGAATTCATCGGCCTGCTGCATAGCAACGGTGTCGAGTGCGTGCTCGACATCCGCACCGTGCCCCGGTCGCGCCATAACCCGCAGTTCAACCGCGACGCGTTGCCGGAGTCGCTGGCCGCGGCCGGCATCGGCTACCGCCATCTCGCCGGACTGGGCGGGCTGCGCCACGCGCGCCCCGGGTCGCCCAACACCGGCTGGCGCAACGCGTCGTTTCGTGGCTACGCCGACTACATGCAGTCGCCCGAATTCGCCGACAACGTGGCAGCCGTGATCGAACTGGCGCAGCGCAGCCGCTGTGCGCTGATGTGCGCCGAAGCTGTCCCGTGGCGCTGCCACCGCTCGCTGGTGGCGGACGCACTTATAGTGCGCGGGCTTGTGGTCGAGCACATCGTCAGCGGGCAGAAACGCAGGCCGCACACGCTGACGCCGTTTGCCCGCGTCGAGGGCGAGCGCATCACGTATCCGCAACCGGAGCAGCCGCCGGCAGGACCGGTTCAGGCGCATTTGCCAATATGATCGGCGGCCAGCTGCAGGTAATCGCGGGCCCGGCGGATCCAGTGCGGCGAGTGGCGGAATTTCTCGTCCAGCAGGTGGCGGGCAGCGATCCGCGCGCGGGTGGTCGCGCGGCAGCTCTGGTAGAAGTGGATCAGCTGCGGCGGCGGCTCGTCGCCGGTCAGCATGCTGTAGGCGCGCAGCAGGAAGGCGCCGGCCTCGGCCGCGCCGAGCCGTTCGCATTCGAGCGCCAGGTAGCTGAGCTCGTCCGCGATATCGACGATCCGCAGTTCCCGCGAAAATTCGAGGCAGTCGATCACCGCGAACGGCGCGCCCAGATAGATATGTTCCGGACGCAGGTCGCCGTGGCCCTCGACGATCCGCCCGGCCTGCACCCGCGCGTCGAGTTCGGCGCCGAGCCGCTGCAGCGCCCCGGTTTGCGCGCGATGCAGCCCCAGCACCTGCTCGGCCGGCAGCTCGTAACACGGCATCGACAGCTCGTGCCTGGCCGCGCTGGCCTGGCGCAGGAAGCGCGCGCGATAGGTCTCGGCGCCGATCGGCGCGGCCGGTAACTTCAGGTAGAAGCCGGCCAGCTGTTCGGCCAGGCCCAGCAAGCTGGCGCCGCCGAGGGCGTGGTGCATGATCGCGTAGTCGAGCGTGCGTTCGTTCGGCAGCCGCCGCATCCGCACCAGCCAGTCGACCACCGCGCCGCCGCCGGCCAGCGCCAGGTGGCGCCGGCGGTCGAGCGTCAGCGGCACCAGTCCCAGATACACGTCCGGCGCCAGGCGCAAGTTCAGGCGCAGTTCTTCGCCACAAAAGTGGTGCCGCGCCGCCACCGAGCGGAAGTCGAGCTGCTCGTACCAGACCGGTTTTTTCAGCTTGTAGACCAGGTCGTCGAGCAGGAACACCCACGACATGTGGGTTTCCAGCGCTTCCACGCGGTAGGTCGGCTCGGGGTAGCTGGCGGGCTCGCGCAGGAACGCGACTTTGGCGTCGAGGCCCGGTTCGGCCGCGCACGAATGATGCCGCGTTGCCAAGCGCCTCCTTTGCGGTCAGCCCGGGCTCGCCTGCTGGGCCGCCAGGTGCGCCTTGTGATCCAGGTGGCCCGGCCGCAGCACCATGACCGGGATGGATGAATAGGCCAGCACGTTCTGCGTGACACTGCCGGCCAGCAGCCGGCTCAAGCCGCGCCGGCCGTGCGACGCCATGAAGATCAGGTCGCACTTGTTTTCCGCCGCGACGTCGATGATCTCCTGGTACGGGACCGGCGAAACGACGGTGACGGTGGTGCACGGAACGCCGGCGGCCGCGGCGCTGCGCGCCACCTGCGCGACGTTTTGCCGCGCCAGTGTCTCCAGCGTGCCGTTCTCGACCCCGGGATCGATCACCATCGCCCCTTCGGCGGCGGGCGCCAGCGGGTAGGGCTCGGCCACCGACAGCGCGACGATTTCGGCGCTGCACAGGCGCGCAAAATCGATCGCTGCGGCGCTCGCCTGTACCGACAGGTCGGAACCGTCGGTGGGGACCAGAATCCTTTTATACATGGCCACTCCTCACCAATGCGCAATCCAGTCTGTGCGCCACCGGACCAAGCGCCTTGATGCGCGTCAAATTGGTCCTTCGAGCAAGCGTGGTGTGCAAACGGTCAAAACTGCTTAGTCCGAGGGCGCGCTGCCCCGGTCCTTCGATCAATGGTTCACCCAAGGAGAAACAAGATGGCGAGCAATTTGACACGTTTCGATCCGTTCGGCGACTTCACCCGTATGAGCCCGCTACGCGCGATCGACGAGATGTTTCGCGACATGACCCCGCGCGGCATGGGGCGTGACATGCAGTCCCAGCCGATGATCGGCGTCGACGTTACCGAGAACGACCAGGCGTACACCGTGCGGGCCGAGATCCCGGGCGTGAAGAAAGAAGACATCAAGGTGGACGTGGCCGGCAACCGCGTCTCGATCTCGGCCGAAACGCGGCGCGAGAGCGAGCAGAAGGAGGGCGAGCGGGTGCTGCGCAGCGAGCTGTACTATGGCCAGCAGAGCCGCACATTCATGCTCGACCAGGACATCGACGATACCAAGGCGGAAGCGAAATACGTCGACGGCATGCTGGAGCTGACGCTGCCCAAGAAAGCCGGCGCCGGCAGCAAGAAGTTGGAAGTCCACTAAGCAGTGCCTTCGGCTGCGTGCGCGAGCTGCCCTGGTCCGCGTGCGCCCAAGCGCGCACTTTGCGCGCCTGGTTGAGCGCACGCGGTGATGGGCGTGATCTGTTTGCCCGCTGCTACGGCCGCGGATCGAGCAACCTGGCCGGCCTGGCGCCGGCGCCGGGGGGCGGCGCGCTGGCGCCGGCTTCGATCAGCGACGCTTCGTTCAGCAGCGTCGGCGGCCGGGTCCGCACCAGCACCGCGCCATTGGCCGTCATCAGCGCCAGCGCGCGCTCGCCGTCGCCGCCGGGCGCCGCGTCGACCGCGCGTACCGCGTCCTCTACCAGCAGCACCTGGAACCCGAGCGCGAGCGCATCGTTGACCGTGTTGAGCACGCAGTAATCGGTCGCGAGGCCGCACACGGCCAGCCGCTCGGCCCCATGCGCGCGCAGCTGCGCCGCCAGGCCGGTATCGCGGAAGGCCGAATACGCGTCGGCGCCCCGGCTGGTTGCCTTGGAAATGACGACCGCATCGGGCGGCAGCGCAAGCGCGTCGGGGAAGGCCGCGCCCCGGGTGTGCGCCACGCAGTGCGGCGGCCACGGACCACCCTGGGCGGCAAACGAGCAGTGCTCCGGTGGATGCCAGTCGCGCGACGCGTACACGGGGAGCCCGTGGTCGCGGTACAGGCCGATCAGCAGCTTGATGGGCGCCAGCACCTCGTCGCCGTTGGGCACGGCGAGGTTGCCGCAGGGCAGGAAATCATTCTGGACGTCGACGATCAGCAGCGCATCGCCACGGGTCAGGCTTATGGGTCGCATGAAGGTTAAGACTGCCCGGACGACGCTTGGTTTCGCGCCGCTTTGCGCCGCCTCAAGCCCGCCGCCAGCCGGATTCGTAGCCTGAGGAAGTCATGGTGTCGGCGGAGGGGCGATGGACAAGGCGGCGTCAGCGTTGCTGACCGACCTGTATCAACTGACCATGCTGCAATCGTATTACCGCAGCGGCATGAATGGCCAGGCGGTGTTCGAATTCTTCGTCCGGGCACTGCCGGAGGGCCGCAATTTCCTGTTGGCGGCAGGGCTCGAACAAGCGCTCGACTACCTGGCCACCTTGTCCTTCGATGGCGCCGAGCTCGGATTCCTGGCCGCACAGGGGCGTTTCGATGCCGGCTTCCTCGATTCCCTGCGCGGCCTGCGCTTCGAGGGCGACGTCGATGCCGTGCCTGAAGGGACCGTCGTGTTCGGCGGCGAACCGTTGCTGCGCATCCGTGCGCCGCTGCGCCAGGCCCAGCTGGCCGAGAGCCGGCTCGTCAATTTGCTGCACTTCCAGACCATGGCCGCGTCCAAGGCGGTGCGTACGGTACTGGCCACGCGCGGCAAGCGCCTGGTCGATTTCGGCATGCGCCGCGCGCACGGGGCCGAAGCGGCGTTGCTGTCGGCGCGCGCGAGCTACATTGCCGGCTTCGACGGCAGCGCCAATGTGGCGGCCGGCGCCAGCTTCGCTATTCCGCTGTTCGGCACGATGGCGCACTCGTTCGTGCAGGCCCACGGCAGCGAGGCCGGCGCCTTCGAGGCCTACGCGCGCACCTTCCCCGGCCACACGACGCTGTTGATCGACACCTATGATGTCGAAGCGTCCGCCGCGCTGGTCGTGCGCCTGGCGCAGCGCCTGCGCCAGGAGGCCGGCATCCGGATCGAGGCGGTGCGCATCGACAGCGGCGACCTGGGCGAGTACGCGCGCCGCGTGCGCGCCATCCTGGACCGGGGCGGGTGCGAGGACATCGGCATTTTCGCCAGCGGCAACCTCGACGAATACCGGGTCGCGGCGCTGGAGCGCGCCCGCGCGCCGATCCAGGGCTACGGCGTCGGCACGCGCATGAATACGTCGGCCGACGCGCCGTTCCTCGACTGCGCCTACAAGCTGGTCGAGTATGCCGGGCGCCCGTGCTGCAAGCTGTCGGCCGGCAAGGTGACCTGGCCCGGCGCGAAACAGGTGTACCGCCACTATGGCCTGCGCGGCGAGATGGAGGCCGACCGCGTCTGCCTCGAGGGCGAACAGGACTTCGGCGAGCCGCTGCTGCAGCCGGCAATGCGCGGCGGCGCGCTGGTGCGGCCGCATCCTTCGCTGGACCAGGTCCGGGCCCGCGTGCGCGCGCAACTGGAGCTGCTGCCGCGCGACCGGTGTTCGCTGGAACAGGCGGTGCCGTACCCGGTCGTCGTTTCCGATTCCCTGCGCGCGCTCGCGCGGCAGGTCGAGGCGCAGCTGCGCAACGCCATCCGTGACGAGGCCGCCGCGCAGGCCGGGCGAGCGTAGCGAAGCCGACCGCCGCACGGCTGATCTGGCGCAAGCGATGCCAGCGCCGCGCTCCTATCCTGATGCTGATCCCGGCAACGCTGACTGGCCAGACATGCTCAACGATTCGCTGCAACTGTTCGCCCTCAACACCAGCCGCCCGTTCGGCGAACAGGTGGCGCGCAGCCTCGGGCTTGCGCTGTGCCAGCACGAGGAACGCGAGTTCGAGGACGGCGAACACAAGGCGCGGCCGCTGGAAAACGTGCGCGGCAGGGATGTCTACGTGGTGCAGTCGCTGCACGGCGATGGCGTCCAGAGCGTCAACGACAAGCTGTGCCGGCTGCTGTTTTTCATTGGCGCGCTCAAGGATGCGGCGGCGGCCCGGGTGACGGCGGTCGTGCCTTACCTGGCCTATACCCGCAAGGACACCAAGACCAACCCGCGCGATCCGCTCACGCTGCGTTACGTGGCCACCATGTTCGAGGCGGCCGGCGCCGACGCCGTCGTCACGCTGGACGTGCACAACGCCAGCGCCTTCCAGAACGCCTTTCGCTGCCTGACCGAACACCTCGACGCCACCAGCCTGTTCGCCGGTCACTTCCTGCCGCAGCTGGGCGCAGCCGAGGTGGTGGTGGTGTCGCCGGACACCGGTGGCGTCAAGCGCGCCAACCGCTTCCGCAAGCTGCTCGCCGCCGGGTTGGGCGCTGAGGTCGGCACCGCGTTTTGCGAAAAATACCGCCGGGCCGACACCTTGTCGGGCGACATGCTGGTCGGCGAGGTGGGCGGCAAGACGGCCCTCATCTACGACGACCTGATCAGCAGTGGCAGCACGGTCGAGCGCGCGGCGCGCACCTGCCGCCGTCATGGGGCCACGCGGATCCTGGTCGCCGCCAGCCACGGCCTGTTTGCCCCTGGCGCGGCCGGGCTGCTGGCCGGCGCCGGCATCGACCAGGTCGCCGTCACCGACTCGGTCACGCCGCGCCAGGCCGGGCCGGGCCAGGCGCACCCGAGCGTGGTCACTTGCAGCACCCTGTTCGCACAGGCCATCGCGCGCATGCACGAGGGCGGCTCGGTGTCCGATCTGGCGGCCTGGTGAGGCCGCAATGAGCGCCGCTACCCCGCGCGTCAGCGTGCTGATGCCGACCTTCGAGCAGGCCCATTTCATCTGCCGCGCCCTCGACAGCCTGCTGGCGCAAACGCTGGCCGACTGGGAAGCGCTCGTCATCGACGACGGCTCGCTCGACCACACGCTGGAAGCCGTCGCGCCATGGCTGGCCGACCAGCGCATTCGCTACGTGCGGCTGGCGCACAACGCCGGGCTCGGCGCGGCGCTCAATGCCGGCCTCAACCAGGCGCAGGGGCCGCTGGTGGCCTACCTGCCCAGCGACGACGTGTATTACCGGGAACATCTCGAACAGCTTGCTGCGTGCCTGGACAATACCCCGGCGGCAGTACTCGCCTGTTCCGGACTGCGCCACCACTACAACCGCAGCGCACCTGGCAAAATCCCCGGCAGCTGGCTGCAACTCGTGCAATGCATGCACCGGCGCACCGCCCAACGCTGGATCGAACGCGCGGAACTCGAGTCGGACGACCTGGAACGGCTGTTCTGGTCGCGCCTGCGCGAAGGCGGCCCCATTGCGGCCAGTGGCAATGTGACTTGCGAGTGGGTCCAGCATCCGGCGCAGCGCCACAAGCTGATGCAGGAACCGGAGGGCGGCATCAACCCGTTCCGGCAACGTTACCGGATCAGCGAGCCGCTGCGCTTCCACACTTCGGTCGGCAACGCCATCGACGAGCCCGGGCAGTTCCGCGCGATGCGCCAGCGCACGCCCACACCGCTGGCCGCCACCGGCCTCAAGATCGTGCTGGCCGGCGAACTGGCCTACAACGCCGACCGGGTGCTGGCGCTGGAAGAGCAGGGCCATGCCCTGTACGGGCTGTGGATGCGCAAGCCCTGCTGGTTCAACGCGGTCGGCCCGTTGCCGTTCGGGCATGTCGAAGACCTGCCGCCGGACGACTGGCGCGACGCCATCATGCGCGTGCAGCCCGACCTGGTCTACGCCCAGCTCAACTGGCAGGCGGTGCCATTCGCACACGAGGTGATGATGGCTACCCCGGGCATCCCGTTCGTCTGGCACTTCAAGGAAGGGCCGTTCATCTGCCTCGAAAAGGGCACCTGGCCGCAGCTGATCGACCTGTATCGCTACGCGGACGGCCGCATCTTCAGCAACCCCGAGATGCGCGACTGGTTCGATACGGCCGTGCCCGGCCTGTCGCGATCGCGGCCCTGCCACGTGCTGGACGGCGACCTGCCGAAACAGGAATGGTTCGAGGGCGACAACGTGCCGCTGCTATCGGCTGCGGACGGCGAGATCCACACGGTGGTGCCGGGGCGCCCGATCGGCCTGCACCCGCACACGGTGGCCGAACTGGCGGGCGCAGGCGTGCACCTGCATTTTTATGGCGACTTTACCCACGGGCAGTGGCGCGAGTGGATCGACAAGTCGCGCGCGCTGGCGCCACGCCACCTGCACCTGCACACCAACGTCGACCAGGCACGCTGGGTGGAAGAGTTTTCGCGGTACGACGCCGGCTGGCTGCACGCCTTTGCCAGCGAGAACGGCGGCGAGCTGCGGCGCGCCAACTGGGACGACTTGAACTATCCGGCCCGCATCGCCACGCTCGCTGCCGCCGGCCTGCCGATGATCCAGCGCGCCAACCCGGGCGCGGTGGTCGCGACCCAGGAGCTGGCGCGCCGGCTTGGCATCGGCATTTTTTTCGATTCGATCGCCCACCTGGCCGGGCAGCTCAAGGACCAGGAACAGATGCAACGGGTGCGCGCGCGGGTGTGGGGCGAACGCCGCCAGTTCTGTTTCGACCACCATGTGCCGGAGCTGGTGGCCTTCTTCAGGCGCGTCATCGACAGCGCCGGGCGCGGCCCGCGCAAGGCCGGCTAGGCCAGCATGTAGCGCACGCGGTAAGCCTGGAAACCGAGGCGCCGCTTGAACTTGCGCGCCCCGGCGCGGGCGCCGAGGAAGGCGTCGTACATGAAGTATTCGAGCTTGCCTTCCTCGATCAGCTGGCAAATGATTTCGGTCAGCATCAGGTACATCACGCCATCGCGGTTCTTGTAGCCGGCCAGTTCCTCCGCGGTGGCAAAGTTTCCAAAGAAGCCGACGTGGCAGTATGCGACCAGCCGGCCGTGCTGGTTGAATGTGCCATAACACCGCAGGTGCCGCGGGTCGCCAAGCGCCAGCAGCGGCGAGGCATGGGACAGCGGCCGGCCCTGGCGTTGCTCGGGCGACTGGTTGATGTGGGCGATTTCGTCGAGATGGGCGAGGCGGTCGATTTCGCGCACGCGGTAGCCACGCAGCTTGGCCTTCCTGCCTTGCGGCCCGGCGTAGCCGCGCTCGCCCACGGCTTCCAGATAGGCAAACGAGTTGCCGAAACGGGACAGGTCGAGCAGCGCCATGCCCATCGACTTGTTACGGAACACCTTGTATTTGGGATGCGGACCGGTGAAGTGCTTGTAGGCGGCCCGGATCGGCTCGGGATTGGCTTGTGGCCGGAAACACAGGCGCGCGACCGGCAGCGTCGACAGCTGAATACTTAGCCTGAGCAAACGGATTAGTTTGCTGATGGGACTTGGCAATGGCATCGGATCCCCAGTATTGCAGTTCAAGTTTGCAACTCGGTCGAGTTGACGGGCTGCGCGGCAGCCGTGGCCAGCGCCGCCGCACGGCCGTGTCAATTCCATCTGAAAGCGTGTGGTGACCGTTCCCAAGTGCAAACTGACGGCGTCCTTGCGCGGCAGCTGGCATCCTGAACAGTAGACAGTCGAACCGAGGTTTTGTTCAGTTCGCTTTTTGAGGCAGCCCCAACAGGTCAGCACGCGGATAGCCCCAGCGTGGCACGTGGCCCGGGCATGGCGCCGCGGCGATGGCGGCATACGGCAGGGTCGAGAAATTGGCGCTGCCGGGCGGGCCGAAGCGCACATCGGTGGCCGCACCGGCATCGAGCGAGGGCGCGCGTGCGAAGCGCAGCCATGCGTCGAAGTGGCAGTTGCTGTTGCGCAGTTCCCGCAGCTGCGCCAACTGGCCGCGCTCCTCCCACAGCCATGCCAGCGCAGGCGTTTGCGCCGGCCCGCCCGGCCCGCCGAGTGCGGCCGGACAGGATGCCACCGGCGTGACCGACGGCGCCAGGCTCAACGCACCGCGGCTGAGCCTGTAGGTTCCCGCCGCCGCGTTGCGCTCGATCGCGACGAAGGCCCAGCATAGCGGGTTGGAGGCGAACGCCGACAGCGGCACGTCGAGCACGGTGGTGGCAGGGTCGCGCCGCACCAGCTGTTCGGTAACCAGTGCGCGCGCGGCGTGCGCGGCAGCCGCTTGCACGGCGACAAACCCAATGCCGGCCGCGAACCCGGCCACCAGCGCCTTCCGGTCGCGCACCGCGCCGCCGCGCTCCAGCCACGCGAGCAAGCCCCCAAGCAAGGCCAGGCCCAGCAGCGATCCCCATTGCAGCAAGCCGCTGATCGTGAAGACCACCGGGGCGCCCGCCAGCAGCGCAAACAGCACCCAGCGCGCGCTGGGCCGGTTCGCCATCGCTGCCAGCGGCGTGCCGAACGCAATCCAGAACACCGGCTCGACAATGAAGATCAGGTCGCCATACAGCCAGCGCGAATCGAACGGGTGGAAGGGATGCACGCCGTACACGTTCAGGTAATCGAGGCCGACGTGCAGCAACAGGCCAAGGCAGGTCACGCCGGCGGTGGCGGCGCGCGCCACCAGGCTGTCGCGCAGCAAGCGCCGCGCCGTTGGCCACAGCAGCCAGGCCAGCGCCAGCAGCGCGATCGCCTGCGGCAGCGCGCCCAGCAGCGTGTGCGTGTAGCCGCGATGGTGCAACAGGTAGCCGAGCGGACGTTCGGCGAGCGGCGTGAGCACCAGGTCGAGGTCGGGCAGGTTGCTCGCGGCCCAGCAGGAAAGCAATAGCAGCTTGCGCCGGGTGCGCTGGCGCAGGGGATCGGGTTCGGGCGGCAGGCTGCGTTCGACCAGTTCGCCGAGCGCGAGGCCGACCACGGAGTGGCTAAGGTTGTCCATCGCGCAATCTTACCTTCTTCCAAGACGGCGGGCGTGCCCGAGGCGCCAGCCCCCGTTCCGCCACCGGCTACGCCGACGATTTCGCCCAATTTTGATGTAGGTCAAAAGAATTTGAATGCCTCCTGCATACAATCCGCGGCTGAAATTGCTTACTGGAAATAAAAGGAGAAGTTGTTGCGTACCAACCTGCCCGTGACCCAGACCGAATATGTGATGACGGATGGGCAAATGATCGTGTCCAAAACCGATACCAAGGGCCGGATCACCTATGTGAACCCGGCCTTCGTGCAGGTCAGCGGCTTCAGCGAGGCCGAATTGCTGGGCAAGGCGCACAACCTCGTGCGCCATCCGGACATGCCGCCGCAAGCGTTTGCCGACATGTGGCAAACGCTGCAGGACGGCCACCCCTGGACCGGCATGGTCAAGAACCGCTGCAAGAACGGCGATTTCTACTGGGTGGTCGCCAACGTGGTGCCGATCAAGGAGAACGGCACGACGGCCGGCTACATGTCGGTGCGCACCCGGCCGACGCGCGACCAGGTTGCCGCGGCCGCCGAGCTGTACCGCAGGATCCGCGACGGCAAGGCGCGCGGCGTCACGATCCGCCGTGGCCAGCCAGTGCGCAGCGGCTGGCGCGCGCCGCTCGCGGCGCTGCGCGCCTTGCCCGTCAGGCAGCGCCTCGGCGTCATCCTTGGCGGCCAGTCCGCGCTGCTGGCCGCGCTGGCGTTCACCATCGACGGCGCCGCCTGGCGTGTACTGGCCGCAGCCGGTGCGCTGGCCGCGCTGGCGGCGTGGGCCGAACTGTACAGGAGCATCGTCAAGCCGCTGGGCCTGGCCACCGAGGCGGTGCAGGCGCTGGCCGGCGGCGACCTGACCCATCAGTGCCAGCCCGGGCGCGACGATGAGATGGGCCGCCTGTTGCTGGCGCTGCGCCAGCTGAACGTCAACCTGACCGCGATCGTCGGCGACGTGCGCAACAACGTTTACTCGATCGAGCAGGCGTCGCGCGATATGGCGGCTGGCACCGTCGACCTGGCGCGCCGCACCGAGTCCCAGGCTGCGAGCCTGGAGCAAACCGCCGCCAGCCTCGGCCAGATCGCGGCGGCGGCCGGGCAGAACACCGACAGCGCGGTGCGTGCCGACCAGCTGGTGGGCGCGGCGTCGGGCGTGGCTGGCCAGGGCGGCAACGCCGTCGGCCGGGTCGGCGCCACGATGGAGCAGATCAGCACCTCGGCCAGCCGGATCGTCGACATCATCGGCCTGATCGACGGCATCGCGTTCCAGACCAATATCCTGGCGCTCAACGCGGCGGTCGAGGCGGCCCGTGCGGGCGAACAGGGCAGGGGCTTCGCGGTGGTCGCCGGCGAGGTGCGCAGCCTGGCGCAGCGCTCGGCCGGGGCGGCCAAGGAGATCAAGACGCTGATCGAAGACTCGGTGCACAAGGTCAGGCAGGGCAACCAGCTGGTCGACGCCGCCGCCGCCACGATGCACGAGGTGGTGGCGTCGGTGCAGGGCGCGGCGGCGATCATGCACGACATCACCCGGGCCAGCCGCGACCAGGGCGAGGGCATCGCGCAGGTCAACCAGGCGATGGCCGAGCTGGATGGGATCACCCGCCAGAATGCGGCGCTGGTCGAGCAGTCGGCCGCCAGCTCGGCCAGCGTGGCCGACGAGGCGGCCAGCCTGGCGCAGGCGCTGTCGGTGTTCAAGCTGGGGCATGGACAGGCAGCCGCAGTCCGCAGTTCGGATTCGCGACAGCGCGTGCATTGACTGCCATTTTTGATGCAGGTCAAGGATTTTGCTGACCTGCATCAATAAACTGCATGCAAATCGAGAGGGCCGTGTCCGCTTTGGCATGGCCGGCAGCAGGAGCTAAGACATGTTCGCACAACCAATTCCCGTCGCGGTCCAGCCGCCGATCCCGCCCGCGGCCCAGAGCGCCGTCGAGTTCGATGCCGGTCTGCTCGGGCGCCTCGGCAAGTCCGGCCCGCGCTATACCTCCTACCCGACCGCCGACCGCTTCACCGAAGCGTTCGGCTACCGCGACTACCTGCAGGCGGTCGCCGGCCTGCGCACGCGCGGCGGCGTCAAGCCGCTGTCGCTGTACCTGCACATCCCGTTCTGCGACACCGTCTGCTACTACTGCGCCTGCAACAAGATCGTGACCAGGAATCGCGCGAAGGCGGCCACCTACCTGGGCTACCTGAAGCGCGAGATCGAGATGCAGGGGCGGCTGTTCGCAGGGATGAACGACGTCGAGCAGCTGCACTTCGGCGGCGGCACCCCGACCTACCTCTCGGACGAGCAGATGGACGACCTGGTCGCGCACCTGCGCCGTTGGTTCCGGTTCGCGCCCGACTGGGTCGGCGAATATTCGATCGAGGTCGACCCGCGCACCGTGTCGGTCGAGCGCGTGCACAGCCTGCGCAGGCAGGGCTTCAACCGCCTCAGCCTCGGCGTGCAGGACTTCAACCCGGACGTGCAGCGGGCCGTCAACCGTATCCAGCCCGAGCACGAAACCCGCGCCATCATCGACGCCGCGCGCGCCGCCGGCTTCCGTTCGGTCAGCATCGACCTGATCTACGGCTTGCCGAAGCAGACCCCGGCCACGATGAGCGACACCATCGACAAGGTCATCGCCGCCGACCCGGACCGCATCGCGGTCTACCATTACGCGCACCTGCCGCACCTGTTCAAGCCCCAGCGCCGCATCCTCGACGCCGACCTGCCGGGCAGCGACGCCAAGCTGGCCATGCTCTCGCTGTGCATCGAGCGTCTTGGCGCGGCCGGCTACGTCTACATCGGCATGGACCACTTCGCCAAGCCGGACGACGACCTCGCCATCGCGCAGCTGCAAGGCCGCCTGCACCGCAACTTCCAGGGCTATTCGACCCATGCCGACACCGACCTGGTCTCGTGCGGCGTGTCCGCCATCGGCGCGGTCGGGGCCACCTACAGCCAGAACGTCAAGACGCTCGACGCCTACTACGACCTGCTGGACCGCAACGAGCTGCCGATCGCGCGCGGGGTGCGCCTGACAATGGACGACGCCCTGCGCCGCACCCTGATCCAGAAGCTGATGTGCCAGTTCGAGCTGTCGATCACGGCCATCGAACAGGCCTTCCCGATCGCGTTCGCCAAATACTTCGCGTCCGAACTCGAACAGCTGCGCGAGCTCGAGCGCGACGGCCTGGTGACCGT
Organism: Massilia sp.; assembly: GCA_045810465.1. Classification (GTDB taxonomy): domain Bacteria; phylum Pseudomonadota; class Gammaproteobacteria; order Burkholderiales; family Burkholderiaceae_D; genus Telluria. The sequence continues at coordinate 23,475 of JBJMVW010000066.1, forward strand.
CGGCCCGGACTGGCTGTCGGTCACGCGCAAGGGGCGCCTCCTGATCCGCAACATATGCATGGTGTTCGACCGCTACCTGCGTGCGCGCGACGCCGCGCCGCGCCACTCGCAAACCGTCTGAGCCGCGCATGGACGGCATCAGCCTGGTCCCGCTGTTCGTGGTCGGCCTGTCCGGCAGCGTCCACTGCGTCGGCATGTGCGGCGGGATCGTCGGCGCGCTGTCGGCCATGCCCGCCGGCGCCGGCCCGCGCCCGGCCTTCCCGGTGCCCGTCCGCACCGCCGGCGCCGCCCGGCTGAACGTGGCCGCCTACAACGCGGGGCGCATCCTGAGCTACGCGGCGGCCGGTGCGCTCGCCGGTGGGCTGACCGGAAGCACGCGCGCGCTGGCGGGGCTGCCGGCGCTGCAGCTGGCCGGCTACTGGCTCGCCAACCTGATGCTGCTGGCGCTCGGCCTGTACCTGATGGACGTGTGGCGCGGGCTGGCCTGGCTGGAGCAGGGCGGCCGGGTGCTGTGGCGCCACCTGCAGCCGCTTACCCGCGCCCTCGGTCCGCCCGACAGTCCCGGCAAGATGTTCGTGGCCGGCACGCTGTGGGGCTGGCTGCCGTGCGGGATGGTCTACAGCGTGCTGGTCACCGCCATGCTGAGCGGGTCCGCGGCCGCCGGCGCCGCGGTGATGCTCGCGTTCGGCCTCGGCACCTTGCCGATGCTGCTGTCGCTCGGCCTGGCCGGCGCCCGCTTGCGCGCCGCGCTGCAGCGGCGGCGCGTGCGCGTCGCGAGTGGCGCGATCGTGCTTGCGTTCGGCCTGCTGGGCCTCGCGCGCGCGGGCGGCGGCATGCCGGCCAGCTGGTTGCAGGGCGTGTGCGTGGCGCCGGCCGCGAGCGCATCGTGAACGCGGCCGTGCTGGCAGGCGCCACCTGCTTCCACTGCGGCTTGCCGGTGCCTGCCGACAGCCGCTGGGAAGCCCGCCTCGACGGCGTGGCGCGTCCGATGTGCTGCCCCGGCTGTGCCGCCGCCGCCCAGGCCATCGCCGACGCGGGCTTCAGCGACTATTACGGCACGCGGACCGCCTACGCGGCCAGCGCCGGCGACAGCGCGCCCGATGCGCCCGAGCTGGCGCTGTACGACGCCCAGGGCGACAGCGGCGACGCGAGCTACACGGTCGAAGGCATGCGCTGCGCGGCCTGCGTGTGGCTGATCGAGCGCCGCCTGGCGCAGCTGCCCGGCGTGCTCGAGGCGAGCCTGAACGTCGCCACCGAACGGCTGCACGTACGCTGGGTCGCCGGCCGGTGCAAGCCGAGCACGATCCTGCGCGCGTTGCGCGCGATCGGCTACACCGCCTACCCGTACGACGCCCGCCGTCACGGGGAGCAGCTCGAGCGCGCACGCAAGAAGCTGTTCCGCCAGCTGTTCATCGCGGGCCTGTCGATGATGCAGGTGATGATGTACGCCGTCCCCGTCTACCTGGCCGGCGACGGCACCATGGATGCCGACATGACCGCGTTGATGCAGTGGGCCTCGTTGCTGCTGACGGTGCCCGCCGTGTTCTATTCCGCCCGGCCGTTCTTCAGCGGCGCGTGGGCCGACCTGAAGCGCGGCATGCCGGGCATGGACGTGCCGGTCGCGCTCGCGGTCGGCGCCGCCTTCGCCGGCAGCGTGCTGGCGCTGCTGCGCGGCGGCCAGGTCTACTTCGACTCGATCACGATGTTCGTTTTCCTGCTGCTGGGCAGCCGCTACCTGGAACTCGCGGCGCGGAGCAGGGCGGCGCGCGCGCGCGACAGCCTGCAGCAGGCGGCGCCCGCATCGGCGCTGCGCATGGCTGCCTATCCGGCCAGCCGCGCCACCGAACTGGTGGCGGCGGCCCGCCTGCGGCCAGGCGACACGGTGCTGCTGCAGCCGGGACAAGCGGCGCCCGCCGACGGCGTCATCGTCGAAGGCGAGACCGAGGTCGACCTGGCGCTCCTGACCGGCGAGAGCCGCACACAGCGCAAGGGACCGGGCGACACGCTGCCGGGCGGCGCCGTCAATGTGGCGCAGGCCGTGGCGCTGCGCGTCGCCGCTGCCGCCGGCGACAGCACGCTCGCGCTGCTGGTGCGGCTGGTCGAGCGCGCCGGCCAGGGCAAGCCGCGGCTTGCGCTGTGGGCCGACAAGGTCGCCGCCTGGTTCGTCGTCGCCCTGCTCGCGCTGACCGTTGCGGTGTTCGCGGCGTGGCAGCTGGCCGATCCGGCGCGCGCGTGGCAAGCGGCGATCGCGGTGCTGGTCGTGTCGTGCCCGTGCGCGCTGTCGCTGGCCACCCCCACCGCACTGGCGGCGGCCAGCGACCGCCTGCTGCGGCGCGGCGTGCTGGCGGTGCAGCCGCACGTGCTCGAAACGCTGGAACGGGCCACCCACGTCGTGTTCGACAAGACCGGCACCCTGACGCTTGGCCGCCCCGTGCTGCGCGCGGTCAGCGCGGCCGGCTCGCTGCCGCCGGCGGCATGCCTGCAGCTCGCGGCGGCACTGGAGGCATCGAATGCTCATCCGCTCGCGCTCGCGCTGCGCGCCGCATGCGCGGGAGCGGCGCGCGAAGCCGGTGGCTTGCGCTACGTGGCCGGGCAGGGCGTCGAAGGCGCGCTCGACGGCGTCACCTATCGGCTGGGCAGCGCGGCCTTTGTCGCACAGCTGGCCGGCGGCGCGCCTCCTGCCGCGGCGCCTTCCGGGACCATCGCCGTGTGGCTTGCAACCGGCGGCGCCTGGCTCGCGCGCTTCGATCTGGCCGATGAGGTGCGGCCCGAGGCGGCCGCGGTGGTGCGCCGCTTCCAGCAGTGCGGCAAGCATGTGATCCTGCTGTCGGGCGACGACCGGCAGGCGGCGCAGGACGTGGCGGCGCGGCTTGGCATCACGAGCGTCGAGGGCGGACAGCTGCCGCACCAGAAGCTTGAGTTCGTGCGCGCGCTGCAGCAGGGCGGGGCGGTGGTGGCGATGGTGGGCGACGGCATCAACGACGCGGCGGTGCTGCGTGGCGCCGACGTATCGTTCGCGATGGGCGGCGGGGCCGCGCTGGCGCAGCTGCATGCCGATTGCGTGCTGATGAAAGAAGGGCTGGCGCCGCTCGCCGATGCGGCCGATACCGCGCACCGTACCTTGCGCGTGATCCGCCAGAACCTGGCCTGGGCCACGCTCTACAACCTGGCCGCGATTCCAGCGGCGGCCATCGGCGTGCTCAACCCGTGGCTGGCCGGGATCGGCATGGCGGCCAGTTCCGCCATCGTGGTGCTGAACGCACTACGGCTCAGGAAGGATAAATAACGATGGAAGCGCTGTTCCTGCTGGTCCCGCTCAGCATCTGCCTGGTCGCGTTCGCGATCTGGATTTTCTTCGGCGCGTCCGACAGCGGGCAGTTCGACGATCTCGAAGGGCCGGCGCTGCGGATTTTGCGGGATGACGACCGCGCGTGATGGCGCGCACGCCCTCGCGGCAGCGCTCACATCGTCGGGCCGCCACGCCCCACGTGCTGGTCCTTCTCGATGCGCCGCTGGCATTCGATGCAGGTTTGTACCGTTGGCGTGGCCAGCAGCCGTGCTGCCGGAATCTCGTTGCCGCACTCGACGCAGATACCGTACCCGCCCGACTCGAGCCGGCCCAGCGCCACATCGATATCGTGCAGCAACGCCGTCTCGTGGTCGGCGAAGTGCTCCTGGTCGTGACTGATCATTTCGGCCTCCGGCGAGTCGTCGCCGAGCACCTGGTGCGCGCGTGGCGAGATTTGCGGCGGGTCGCCGCCCGGACTATCGGTGCGGGCGCGGACCATGGCCACCAGCTCGTCGCGGCTCTTGCGCAGGCGCCTGCCGATCTCTGCGGATAATTCAGCGGTAATTGGCATAAGAATCTTCCTGTCGCGATGTCATCGCTCTATATCTCAAGTGATACTGAACAATTTGATTCACATCAAGGATTTTTGAGATCCAGAAAATTACTCTCCTGCTGTCATCTTTTTGAATTTCTCGGGAGAGCATTTTGGACAGCAGTCTAAACTACAACTACAAGATCGTGCGCCAGTTTGCGATTGCGACCGTGGTGTGGGGCGTGATCGGGATGGCGGCCGGCGTGTTCATCGCCGCGCAGCTGGCCTGGCCCGCGCTCAACTTCGACGTCCCGTGGCTGAGCTACGGGCGGCTGCGTCCACTGCACACGAACGCCGTCATCTTCGCCTTCGGCATCTGCGGCCTGTTCGCGACCTCGTACTACGTCGTCCAGCGCACCTGCCAGGTGCGGCTGTTCTCCGACAAGCTCGCCGCGTTCACGTTCTGGGGCTGGCAGGCGGTGCTGGTGGCGGCCGCGATCACGCTGCCGATGGGCTTCACGCGCGGGAAGGAATACGCCGAACTCGAATGGCCGATCGCGATCCTGATCGCGCTGGTATGGGTGGTGTACGCGGTGGTCTTCTTCGGCACCATCGTCAAGCGCAAGGTCCAGCACATCTACGTCGCCAACTGGTTCTTCGGCGGCTACATCATCGCGGTCGCCATCCTGCACATCGTGAACGGCATGGCGATGCCGGCGTCGCTGTTCAAGTCGTACTCGATGTACGCCGGCGTGCAGGACGCGATGATCCAGTGGTGGTACGGCCACAACGCGGTCGGCTTCATCCTGACCGCCGGCTACCTCGGCATGGTCTACTACTTCATCCCCAAACAGGCCGAGCGCCCGGTGTACTCGTACCGCCTGTCGATCGTCCACTTCTGGGCCCTGATCTTCACCTACATGTGGGCCGGCCCGCACCACCTGCACTACACCGCGCTGCCCGACTGGACCCAGTCGATCGGCATGGTGTTCTCGCTGATCCTGCTGGCGCCGTCATGGGGCGGCATGATCAACGGCGTGATGACGCTGTCCGGCGCCTGGCACAAGCTGCGTTCGGACCCGATCCTGAAATTCATGATCGTCTCGCTGTCGTTCTACGGCATGGCCACCTTCGAGGGCCCGATGATGTCGATCAAGACCATCAACTCGCTGTCGCACTACACCGACTGGACCATCGCCCACGTGCACGCCGGCGCCCTTGGCTGGGTCGGCTTCATCACCATGGGCTCGATCTACTACCTGATCCCGCGCATGTCCGGCAAAAAGCAGATGTACAGCACCGGCCTGGTCGACGCCCACTTCTGGCTCGCCA
>JBJMVW010000067.1:0-1598 GCA_045810465.1 Massilia sp.
GATCCTCCAGAACCACGCTACGCGCGCGCAGCACATGAGTTTTGACGACGCCGTCAAGCATGGCGCGATGGCGCTGTTCGGCGAGAAGTACGGCGACGAAGTGCGCGTGCTCGACATCGGCTCGTCGAAAGAGCTGTGCGGCGGCGTGCACGTGACGCGTACCGGCGACATCGGCCTGTTCAAGATCGTGTCGGAAAGCGGCGTGGCAGCCGGCATCCGCCGCGTCGAGGCGGTGACGGGCGAGGGCGCGCTGGCGCTGGTCCAGTCGATCAACCGCAAGCTGCAGGAAGCCGCCGGGCTGCTCAAGACCAGCCCGGACGAGCTGCCGGTCCGTATCGCGCAGGTGCAGGAGCAGGTCAAGTCGCTGGAGAAAGAAATCGGCGCGCTCAAGTCGAAGCTGGCGTCGGGCCAGGGCGATGAGCTCGCAACGCAAGCGATCGACGTGAACGGCATCAAGGTGCTGGCCGCGACCATGGATGGCGCCGATGTGGCCAGCCTGCGCGAGACCATGGACAAGCTGAAGGACAAGCTGAAGACGGCGGCCATCGTGCTGGCCAGCGTGGCCGACGGCAAGGTCAGCCTGATCGCCGGCGTGAGCGCAGATACCATCTCAGTTGTGAAGGCCGGGGAACTGGTTAATTTTGTCGCGCAGCAGGTAGGCGGCAAAGGTGGCGGCCGTCCGGATATGGCGCAGGCGGGCGGCACCAATCCTGCTGCATTGCCGCAAGCGCTCGCTGGCGTTGAGGGGTGGATCAGAGCTCGTCTCTGATTCGGCTAAACAGAGTACCGTCGTTCCCGCGCGGGCGCCGAGCCCTCCGCGGGAACGACGTTTTTTGTGCCCTTATTCAATGCACCACAGATATTGTCGTTGTGATCACGCAACAATTGGTGATAATTCTGCTGCGGTGCGTCATAATCCGGTAATTGGAGTAGTATCCAAACCGTGACAAACCCCTGATCAGCAGGTCATCCGATGAGCGCAACCACAATCGACACTGACACCATGGAATTCCAGAGAGACCTGGACGCGCGCGGCCTCAATTGCCCGCTGCCGATCCTGAAAGCGAAAAAGGCGCTGGCCGAAATGGCGACCGGGGAAGTACTGCGCATCCTTGCAACCGATTCCGGTTCCGTGCGCGACTTCCAGGCATTCGCCAAACAAACCGGCAATGCACTGTTGTCGCACTCCCAGAACAACGGCGAATACACCTTCTTCATGCGCCGTAAGTAAGCAGCTGCCGGCGGGCAGGGGAGTCGCCGCCTGCCGTGCCGTCATTCCGCCAAAACCCGGGGATCCCATTCCGTCAAGCAGCAACAGCCTACCTTTCCCACAAGCCGCCCACACTTTAGAGGCTTCCCTCTGACAAAAAATCGCACGATCGTGCTTTAATTTAGCTCTTCGGCAGTTTTTCTCTTATAATCAAGGCCATTTGTCTGTCACTCATTCCATTTTCCAAAGGCACACCTATGAAAGTCCTGGTACCCGTCAAACGCGTGGTCGACTACAACGTCAAGGTCCGCGTGAAGTCCGACGGCAGCGGCGTTGATATCGCCAACGTCAAAATGTCGATGAACCCGTTCGACGAGATCGCGCTCGA
>JBJMVW010000068.1:0-1937 GCA_045810465.1 Massilia sp.
AGGTCGGCGCGGTCGTCACCTTTGTAGGCGCCGTGCGTGATCTGAACGATGGCGCCGACGTCCACGCGATGGAGCTCGAACATTATCCGGGCATGACCGAGCGCGCGCTGGCCGACATCGTCGAGCAGGCGCGAGCGCGCTGGCCGCTGTTCGGCGCGCTGGTGATCCACCGCGTCGGACCGCTCAAGCCGCTCGACCAGATCGTGCTGGTCGCGGTCAGCGCCGCGCACCGTGGCGAGGCGTTCGCCGCCTGCGAATTCATCATCGATTACCTCAAGACCGACGCGCCGTTCTGGAAGAAGGAACAGACGCCGGAGGGCGCGCGCTGGGTCGACGCGCGGGTGACGGACGACAGCGCCAGGGCAAAGTGGGCGGCCCGATGAGCTGGGCCGCGGTCGGCATCGGCGCCGCGCTCGGCGCCTGGCTGCGCTGGGGGCTGGCGCTGTGGCTGTCGAACCTGCACGCGCACGTGCAGGCGGGGACGCTGGCGGCCAACCTGGTGGGCGGCTACCTGATCGGCATCGCGCTCGGGTTCTTTGCGGCGTATCCGCATTTGTCGCCGGAGTGGCGGCTGTTTGCGATCACCGGCTTTTTGGGCGGGCTGACCACGTTCTCGAGTTTTTCGGGCGAGTCGATGCTGCTGCTGCAGCGCGGGCAGTACGGCTGGGCGCTGGCGCACTCGGGGCTGCACCTGGCCGGGTCGATCGGGTGCTGTATTGCCGGGTATGCGACCTGGCGCGCGGTTGCCCAATGATCGCCTGATTTGAACGCGTGGGCGGGAGACCCGCCCACCCTACAAGCACCGCTATCGCCTCCGGTAGGGTGGGCGGGTCTCCCGCCCACGCGTCCAGCCGGACGTTGGGCATCCGGGACGCTTGGTCGATCCACCTGTCGTCTTGAAAACACCCGCGCCACCCCAATCTTGCTCTTAACGTAAAACCTACACTAGGGAGCAATACCATGCGGCAAGATAAATTGACGACCAAGCTCCAGGAAGCGCTGGCGGACGCCCAGAGCCTGGCGGTCGGCAACGACAACCAGTACATCGAGCCGGCACACCTGCTGCTGGCGCTGCTGAACCAGGACGACGGCGGCGCCCGCTCGCTGCTGCAGCGCGCCGGCGTCAACGTGGCGGCCCTGACCAATTCGCTGCGCACTGCGCTCGACCGCCTGCCGAAGGTCTCCGGCACTGGCGGCGAAGTCCAGGTCGGCCGCGACCTGATGTCGCTGCTGAACCTGGCCGACCGCGAGGCGCAAAAGCGCGGCGACCAGTTCCTGTCGTCCGAAATGGTGCTGTTGGCGCTGACCGAGGACAAGTCCGAGGCCGGCCGGCTGGCGCGCGAGCACGGGCTGGCGCGCAAGGCGCTCGAATCGGCGGTCCAGGCCGTGCGCGGCGGCGACGCGGTCAACTCGCAGGACGCCGAAGGCCAGCGCGAGGCGCTCAAGAAGTATACGCTCGACCTCACCGAACGCGCCCGGATGGGCAAGCTCGACCCGGTGATCGGCCGCGACGACGAGATCCGGCGCGCGATCCAGGTGCTGCAGCGCCGTACCAAGAACAACCCGGTGCTGATCGGCGAGCCGGGCGTCGGCAAGACCGCGATCGTCGAAGGCCTGGCCCAGCGCATCGTCAACGGCGAAGTGCCCGATTCGCTCAAGGGCAAGCGCGTGCTGTCGCTCGACCTGGCGGCGCTGCTGGCCGGCGCCAAGTACCGCGGCGAATTCGAGGAGCGCCTGAAGGCCGTGCTCAAGGAACTGGCCCAGGACGAGGGCCAGACCATCGTCTTCATCGACGAGATCCACACGATGGTCGGCGCCGGCAAGGCCGAGGGCGCGATGGACGCCGGGAACATGCTCAAGCCCGCGCTGGCGCGCGGCGAGCTGCACTGCGTCGGCGCGACCACGCTCGACGAGTACCGCAAGTACGTCGAGAAGGA
>JBJMVW010000069.1:0-10943 GCA_045810465.1 Massilia sp.
ATAGCCGGCGAATGCCACCATGCGGGCGCCGCGGGCGAGATGCAGCGCATGGAGCGGCGTCGTTTCGAGCGATGCAGGAAGGGCTGGAGTCTCGGTCATGTCCGGTTCCGCACAGAGCTGCCCTCCGGGCGAACCGCCCGGCCGAGCCCCCTCTGTCGCGGGACCTGAGAGATTTCGCCGACGCGGTTGTCCGCGCGGCTTACTCCTTCGGTGAGCCGCGCAAGCGCGCAGCCGCTTTCCAGAGCATCATCCTCCTGCGGTCCTTTTGCCTGAGCGTTTCCGGGGCGGTTGCGCCTTCGGCGCCGGATCTCGACCGGTCTCTCCCGCAGGAAAACTCTGATAGTGCCTGATAGTGCCCGTCGAAATAGGACGACGGCTGCCGCGATCCTATTCGCCGATCCCCTCAAGTCAACCCGAGGGGCGCGGCTTATTTTTCGGCGGCGGCTTTTTCTCGGGCTCTTTGACCAGCGCCGGATCGAAGCCGACATAGACCACATAGGCGGAGAGCTCCGACGGATTGGGCAGCGGAAAGCTGACGTCCTCCTCGATGTGCACGAATGGCACATTGGTCTGCCCCGGCGGAACCGTCAGCACGGTCGCATCGCGCAACGGATCGATGCCTGCCGCGGCCAGCCAGTAGTACAGCAACATCGCATGGTTGCCGGTCGGGAAAGTGTGGGCAAAGGTAAACCGGCGGCGCTCGTTCCTGACCAGCGCGGCCAGGCCCGGGCCGTCGCGCGCGCCGCGCTCGGCCAGGCTGCGCGACAGCGTGATCGACTGGCCGTTCCGGTTCAGGTTCATTAACACCGCCATTGCTTTCGGCGCCGTGCCAATCCCCATCTGCACGCCATACAGCAATCCGTACAGCACATGGGCCGCGTCCAGTTCGCCGCTGGCGAGCCGGTCGCGCATGCCGGACCACGAATGCTCCTTGCTGAGCACGATCCTGATCCCGTAGCGCTCGTCGAAGCCGAGCACCGAAGCCATCACCAGCGAGGCGCAATCGGTCAGCGGCATGAAGCCGACCTTCAGCGTGTCCTTTTCCGGTTTGTCCGATCCGGCCGCGAAAGCGCCGTTGCCTGCCAAGCCTGTCATACCATTCCTCATCAGTCGGCCGGGCTCAACCCAGCAAGTCTTCCACGTCCAGCAGCCGCTGGGCAAGCTCCGCCAGCTTCAGGTTCTTGTTCATCGCCATGCTGCGCAGCTTCTGGTAAGCCTGCTCCTCGGACAACTTGTAGCGCGCCATCAGCACCCCTTTCGCGCGTTCGATCACCTTGCGCTCGGCCAGCTTCTGGCGCGTGTCGAACAACTCGTCCAGCAGCTTCTGTTCGCGCCGGAAACGCGCCAGCGCGACGTCGAGCACCGGCTTGACCCGTTCGGGCTGCAGCCCGGCGACGATATACGCCGACACCCCGGCCGCCAGCGCGGCGTCCATGCTTGCCGGTGCGCAGTCTTCGGTAAACAGCACGATCGGGCGGCGCTCGTCGCGGGTTGCGATCACGATGTGCTCGAGCACGTCGCGCGCATCGGACTCGCTGTCCACGATGATCAGGTCCGGCTGGAGCTGGGCGATGCGCTCGGGCAAGAACATGTCGGCTGGCAGCGAGGCGACGATGTCGTACCCCGATTCGAGCAGGCCGATGCGCAAGGCCGCGCCGCGCTGCGCCTGGTTGGCCAGCGCCCTGTCGTTACCGCCCTCGGGCGCGACAACCGGGTTGACCACAACGATGCGCAAGTTGGGTGAGGCACTGACGGGCAATTTCATGGGAACCAGTAACGCAAGATTCGCGCCAGCTAAAAGCCGCGATTTCGCCCACCGCGATAAAGCTGAGCTAGAATGCATTCGCATTTTGCTAGCAAGAAAGCCAATTCCTTCACTCACCACAGAGACACGAATGCGACTACCTGCACTCACGCTCATCGCGGCGCTCCTTGCGCTGCCGGCCTCGGCAGCAACGCCGATTACCCTGGACCAGGCCATGGCCAACCCCGACTGGATCGGCACCCCGGTGGAAGCGGCGTGGTGGAGCTGGGACGGCAAGCAGGTGTTCTACAAGCAGAAGCGGGCCGGCTCGCCGCTGCGCGACACGTACCAGGCCGTCCCCGGCAAGCCGCGCCTGGTGGCCGACGCCGAACTGTCGAAGCTGGACAGCCCGGACGTGGTCTACAACCGTGACCGCACGCGCGCGATCGTGCTGCGCAACGGCGACCTGTTCGAGCGCGACCTGAAGAGCGGCGCGCTCATGCAGGTTACGCGCAGCGCCAACGCGGTGGCGGCGCCGCAGTACTCGAGCGATGGCCGCGGCGTGCAGTTCCGGATCGGGAGCGACTGGTACAGCTGGAGCCGCGCCGACCGGCTGGTGTCGCCGGTGGCGCTGCCGCGCGCCGAAAAGGATCCGGCCGCAGCGCCGGAGGACGATGCGATGCGCGCCATGCAGCTGCGCCTGATCGCGACGCTCAAGCGCCAGAAGGACGACCGCGACGCCAACCGCGCGCGCGCCAACGAGGAGCGCCGCGCCGACACGACGCGCGCCCCCTCCCCCATCTACTTCGGCGACAAGGTGTCGATCGCCAGCAGCGCGCTGTCCCCGGATGGGCGCTGGCTGCTGGTCGTGACCGCGCCCAAGGACGGCGACAAGGGCCGCATCGGCAAGCTGCCGCGCTACGTGACCGAGTCGGGCTACGAGGAATTCCAGGACCAGCGCACCCGCGTCGGCCGTGACATGCCGGTCGCGCACGCGCTCAAGCTGGTCGACCTGGCGACCAACCAGGTGCGCGACCTGTCGTTCGACGCCCTGCCCGGCATCGCCACTGATCCGCTGGCCGACCTGCGCGCGGCGCAGAAGCGCGATCCGCTCAAGGGCAACCGCCCGGTGCGCCTGGCCGCCGAGGACGGCGACGCGCTGCGCTGGAGCGCCAACGGCGCGCAGGCCGCGGTGCTGATCCGCTCGGTCGACAACAAGGACCGCTGGATCGCGACCGTCGACCTGGCCGACGCAAAGCTGAAACCAATGCACCGCCTGACCGACGCCGCCTGGGTCAACTACGACAACAGCGAATTCGGCTGGCTGCCCGATAACAGCACGCTGTGGTTCCTGTCCGAGGAAAGCGGCTACTCGCACCTGTACACGCTGGACGCGGCGGGACGCAAGCGGCAGCTCACACAGGGCAAGTGGGAAGCATCGGACGTGCAGTGGTCGGCCGACGGCTCGACGGCGTATATGCTCTGCAACCGCAAGACCCCCGGCGTGTTCGAGGTCTGCGCGGCCGCCGTCAACACCGGCGCGACGCGCGAGGTGACCGCGCTCGAAGGCGTCGAGCGCTTCGCCCTGTCGCCCGACCAGCACAAGCTGCTGGTGGCCTGGTCGGCGCCGTATGTGCCGACCCAGCTCGCGACCGTCGCCGCCAGCGGCGGCGCGGCGCAAAAACTGACCGACACCCGCAGCGCCGACTTCAAGGTGCGCGAGTGGATCGAGCCGCAGTTCGTGGCGGTGCCGTCGACTCACGGCGCCGATCCGGTCTGGGCCAAGCTGTACCGACCCGCGCAGCTCGAGCCGGGCAGGAAGTACCCGGTGGTGATGTTCGTGCACGGCGCCGGCTACCTTCAGAACGTGAACAAGCGCTACCCGAACTACTTCCGCGAGCAGATGTTCCACAACCTGCTGGTCCAGCGCGGCTACATCGTGCTCGACATGGATTACCGCGGCTCGAAAGGCTACGGCGCCAGGTGGCGCAGCGCGATCTACCGCCAGATGGGCCATCCGGAGCTGGACGACTACATCGACGGCGTGAACTGGATGGTGGCCAACCAGCAGGGCGATCCGAAAAACGTCGGCGTGTACGGCGGCAGCTATGGCGGTTTCATGACCCTGATGGCGCTGATGCGCGCACCTGAAGTGTTCAAGTCGGGCGCCGCGCTGCGCCCGGTCACCGACTGGACCACCTACAACCACGGCTACACCGCCAACATCCTCAACACGCCGGACATCGATCCGGACGCGTACAAGCTGTCGTCGCCGATCGAGTACGCGGAAAACCTGCGCGGCAACCTGCTGATCTCGCACGGCATGGTCGACGACAACGTGTTCTACCAGGATTCGGTGCGCCTGGCGCAGCGCCTGATCGAGCTGAAGAAGGACAACTGGGAACTGGCCAGCTACCCGCTCGAGCGCCACAGCTTCGTGCAGCCGGAGGCCTGGTACGACCAGTACCGCCGCATCTACCAGCTGTTCGAACGGACGCTGAAACAGTAAACAAAGGCGCCTGCGGGTGCCTTTTGGTTTGGCTAGGTTCCTCGCTATTGCTGCGCCTGCTTTCTGGCGTATCGCGTACCCTTCCGGTAACAGACACGACAGTTAGCCGAGGTTTACATGATTGCACACCGTACGTTCGCACCCGCTCTTCTTGCCATTTCCCTGCTGGCCAGCACCGCACCCACGAGCGGCCAGGTCGTCGGCCTGCCCACCACCGGCGCGCTCGACGCCCAAGCCGTCATCGCCAACCGCTACGGCTCCGCGACGCAGGCCGCCACGAGCGCCGTTGCGGTACCTGGCGGGATCACCCAGGTGAGCTTCGATACGGCAGGCGCGCCGGCGCAGACCATGGTCCCGGTCACCTTCGGCCAGCTGTTCGCGCGCGGCGCGGTATCCGCCAGCGACACGCTGATGGGCAAATTCGCCGACGGCACCAGCATTCCCCTGCAAATGGACGTCAAGGCCACGCACGAGGACGGGTCGGTACGCCACGCGGTCATCTCGGCGGTCGTGCCAAGCCTGCAGGCCGGCCAGATGCTGGGGCTGGCGCTGGTCAAGGCAGGCGCCGTGGGCAGCATTGGTTCCAGTCTCGGCTCGGCGCTCGCGGGCGTTACCGCCACGCCGGCCAGCCTCGCCAACGCCGGTTTCGCGGCATCGTTCACCGCCACCATCGGCGGCCAGCAATACAGCGCCTCGGCCGACAAGCTGCTGCTCCAGCAAAAGCCAACCAGCTGGCTCTCCGGCCCCATCGCGACCGAGTGGCAGGTCGCGGCGCCGCTCAAGAACGCCGCTGGCGTCGAGCATCCACACCTGTCGGCGCGCTTCGCGATCCGCTGGTATCGCGCGATCGGCAAGGCGCGCGTCGACGTCACCATCGAGAACGACTGGGCCTACGAACCCGCGCCCAGCAACTTCACTTACGACGCGCAGGTCACCGTCGCCGGCAAGCCGGTGTACGCGAAAACTGGCCTGACCCACCTGCACCACAGCCGCTGGCGCAAGGTGTTCTGGTGGGGCGATGCGCCGGCCGTCAACGTGCGCCAGAATCCGCACTACCTGATCGCCACGCGCGCGCTGCCCAACTACGACCCGTCGCTGGTCGTCCCGGAGGCGAGCCTGGCCGCGCTGCAGTCGCGCTGGACCGGCCCGCAAACCGAACCGATGGGCACGGGCCTGGCGATGCCCGCCATGCCGACCACCGGCGGGCGCGACGACATCGGCCTGCTGCCGTCGTGGGCGGCCATGTACCTGCTCAGCATGGACCGGCGCGCGCGCGACGCCACCCTCGGCACCGCCAACCTTGCCGGCAGCTGGTCCGCGCATTACCGCGACAAGCGCACCGGGCGCCCGGTCAGCCTGCTCGACTACCCGTACATGACGATCTGGGGGCACCCCGGCGACACGGTCAACCCGGCGACCGGCAAGCAGGAGGCGTTCCCGCCCTGCGCCACCGCCACCGGATGCGCCAGCCCGAACATCCACGACTCGTCGCACCAGCCGGCCTTCGCCTACCTGCCGTACCTGCTCACCGGCGATTACTACTACCTCGAAGAGCTGCAGTTCTGGGCGATGTGGAACGTGTTTTCGTCGAACCCGGCCTACCGCCAGAACATCAAGGGACTGGTGAGCCCGGACCAGGTGCGCGGCCAGGCATGGAGCCTGCGCACGCTGGGTGAAGCGGCCTACATCACGCCCGACAGCGATCCGCTCAAATCGCATTTCACCAAAATCCTGGCCAATAACCTCAACTGGTACAACAGCACCTACACCAACAACCCGGCGGCCAACGGACTTGGAGCGCTGGCCCACGGGTACGCGTTCGCGTACAAGGATGGCCGGGGAATCGCGCCCTGGCAGGATGACTTCTTCACGTCCGCAGTGGGCCACGTGGCCGATCTCGGCTTCGCGCAGGCTGTGCCGCTGCTGGCCTGGAAATCGAAGTTCCCGGTCGCGCGCATGGTGGGCGCGGGCGCGTGCTGGATCGAGGGCGCGAGCTATACCTACGTCGTGCGCGACAGCGCCACCAGCCCGGTCTACAACACCATCGGCCAGGCCTACGCCGCCACCGTCACGCCGGAATTCAAGGCCCTGCCCTGCGCCGGTCCCGAGATGGCTGCGGCGCTCAAGCTGCAGGTCGGCGAAATGACCGGCTACTCGTCGTCGCCTGCCGGCTTCCCGTCGAACATGCAGCCGGCGCTCGCCTATGCCGCCACCGCAGCAGGGGCCGCGGGCCAGGGCGCATGGGCGCAGTTCATGGCGCGCAGCGTCAAGCCCAACTACGCAGGCTCGCCGCAGTTCGCGATCGTGCCGCGCTAAACGGCCAGGAAATCGAGCAGCGTGAGCGCCACCACCTTGGTGGCCTTGCGCAGGTCGTCCAGCGCCAGCTTCTCGTCGGCCTTTTTGGCGTTCGATTCTGGCACGGTGCGCGGGCCGGCGCCGTACAGTACCGCCGGGATGCCGCGCTCGCCGTACAGGCGCGCGTCGGCATACAGCGGCGTGCCCTGCGCGGCGATCTCCTCACCCATCACCTCACGTCCATGGCGCTGCAGGCTGGCTACCAGCTTCTCCGAGCCCGGCAGCGGGCGCAGCGCGTGCGACAGCAGCAGGCGGCGGATCTCGAGGCGGATGCCGGGCATGCCGCGCACCGCATCCTCGATCAGCGCGCGCACCTGCGCCTCGACCGCCACCGGGTCCTCTTCGGGAATCATGCGCCGGTCCATCTTCAGCACCACCTTGCCGGGTACGACGTTGGTGTTGGTGCCGCCGTCGATGCGGCCGACCAGCATGGTCGGTGAATCGATACCCGGCACCTTCGATTTGATCTTCTTCAGTTCCGGCAGCTGGCCGTAGATCGCATTCAGGATCCGTGCCGCGGCCTGCAGCGCATCGATCGCGGTCTCCGGCATCGCGCCATGGCCGGCCTTGCCGTGCACCGTGATCTCCAGCTGCAGGCAGGCGTTATGGGCCGTGACGATGTTGTAGCTGAAGCCGGCCGCGATGACGTAATCCGGCCGGGTAAGCCCTTGCTCCAGCAACCAGCCAGGCCCCAGCAGGCCGCCGAATTCCTCGTCGTACGTGAAGTGCAGCTCGAGCGCGCCCTTGAGCGGCACGCCGAGCGCTTCCAGCGCGCGTACCGCGTAAATGTAGGTCGCGAAGTCGCTCTTCGAGACCGCGGCCGCGCGGCCGTAGATGTAGCCGTCCTCGATCACGCCGCCGTACGGCGGTTTGGTCCAGCCTTCTCCCGGCGGCACCACGTCGCCGTGCGCGTTCAGCGCAAGCGTCGGGCCGGCGTCGCCGTAGCGCCTCCGCACGACCAGGTTGGTGATGCTCTCCATGCCGTAGTCGCGCACCAGCTGCTGCGGCACCGCGTGCTTCTCGGCGCTCCAGCCGAACTCCCCGACCATGTCCGCCACCGCGTCCGCGTGGGGCGCGTTGTTCCCCGGCGGCGTGTCGGTCGGGATGCGGATCACCTGCTGCAGGAACGCCACCTCCTCGTCGAAGTGGGCGTCGATCCATTGCAGCAGTTTGTCCTGTGCCTGTTTGTCCATTCAGTTATTCCCTGTTTTTGCGCCCGCTTCGAACCAGGCGCCGACCTGCGCGCGTTCGGCGTCCGTCATGTTGGTGAGGTTCGCAAGCGGCATCGCCTTCAGCTGCACCGCCTGCTGGTAGATTTTTGCCGCGTTCTGGCCGATCGCGCCCGCGTCGTCCAGCCGCACCCCGGCCGGCGCGGTGGCGAAGCCCGGCTGGGTCGGATGGCTGGCGTGGCACGACACGCAGCGCTGGCCGATGATCGCGCGCACCTGCGCAAACTGGCCGGCCGGGTCGGCGCCGGGCTTCGATACGACGGGAGCCTGCGGCGCGATCGCGACCGCCAGCGCCAGCAGCAGCGCCACGCCGAGCGCAGGATACCGCCACTCGACGCGGCCTTTGTGGCGCAGGTTGAAGAAGTGGCGGATGAAGACACCCGCCGCCATGATCACCGCCAGCACCGCCCAGGCGTGCTCGTTCCGGTAGGTCATCGCGTAGTGGTTGCTGATCATGATGAACAGGACCGGCAGCGTGAAGTAGTTATTGTGGACGCTGCGCTGCTTGCCCCGGATGCCGTAAATGGGATCCGGCTTTTGCCCGTTCCTCATCGCGTCGACCATCTTGCGCTGGCCCGGAATGATCACCATCAGGACGTTGGCCACCATGATCGTGCCGATCATCGCGCCGACGTGGATGTAGGCTGCGCGGCCGCTGAGGAAGTGAGTGAGCACCCACGCGCTGGCCACCAGCAGCCCGAAGACGACCACGCCGAACGCGAGGTCGTGCTGGCCCAGTTTGGAGCGGCACAGCAGGTCGTACACGGTCCAGCCGAGCACCAGGCTGCCAAGGCCGATGCCCACCGCCTGCCAGGTCGACAGGTCGGCCACCGACCGGTCGACCATCATCGCCTGGGCATTGAAGTAGTAAACGATGGTGAGCAGCGCAAAGCCCGACAGCCAGGTCGAGTAGGCCTCCCATTTGAACCAGTGCAGTTCCTGCGGCAGTTCGGCCGGCGCCACCAGGTACTTCTGCGGGTTGTAGAAGCCGCCGCCGTGCACCGCCCACAGCTCGCCGGCCACGCCTTTTTGCGCCAGTGCGGAACCGGGCGCCGGCGGCCGGATCGAGTTATCGAGCCAGACAAAATAGAACGACGCGCCGATCCAGGCGATGCCGGTGATGATATGCAGCCAGCGCACGAGCAGGTTGAGCCACTCGAGGCCGTAGGGGACCAGGTATCCGAACACTTCCATGCGGTTTCCTTGTTGCGGGATTGACTGAAGATAAACCGATTTCAATTTCTGCAACATGAAAAATCACGTATATTCGACATAACCGAACCGATATAGGTCCAGAATGGCCAGCCTGCCCCAGCACCTCGACCTGCACCTGATCCGCATCCTGTACCTGCTGCTGGTCGAAAAAAACGTATCGCGCGTCGCGCTCAAGCTGAACCAGCCGCAGCCCTCGATTTCCGCATCGCTGCGCAAGCTGCGCGAGCTGACCGGCGACCCGTTGCTGGTGCGCGGCGCGCGCGGCATGGTGCCGACCCAGCACGGCGAAAGCCTGCTCGCGCCGGCCAAGCGCATCCTCGACGAGACCGAGAGCCTGTTCGTGAAGAAGTCGCCGTTCGTGCCCGAGCAGGCGGCGCGCACCTTCCGCATCGCCGCGCCGGACTACCTCGATACCGGGTTCCTGCCCGGCGTGGTGGCGGCGCTGCGGCGCGGCGCGCCCAACAGCCGGGTCGCGATCCACGGCCTGGGGCCGGGCACGGACTACCTGCGCATGCTGTCCGACGGCGACATGGACCTGGTGATCGCGAACTGGGACGAGCCGCCGGCGCACCTGCACATCTCCAAACTGTTCGAAGACCCGATCGTTTGCGCGATGCGCGCAGACACCCCGTACGCGCGGCGCACCGCAAGCGACGCGATGACGGTCGAGGATTACCTGGGCCTGCCGCACGTGGCGCCGTCGCAGATGCTGCCGGGGTACCATGGCGTGATTGACGCCTTCCTCGAGCGCCAGGGGCTGCAGCGCAAGGTCGCGGTCGAGTCGCCCTATTTCGGGCTGATCCCGTACATGCTGGCGCAGACCGACCTGGTGCTGACCACGGGGCGGCAGTTCATGCGATTTTACGAAAAGACGCTGCCGCTGAAGGTGTTCGCGGCGCCGGCCAGGTTCCCGCCGATGCGCTTCTACCAGCTGTGGCACGAGCGGGTGCACCAGTCGCCGGAACACAAATGGCTGCGCGACCAGGTCAGTGCCGCCGCGCGGGCGCTGATCCAAACGTAAAGGATCACTGCGCCTCGTGTAGGGTGGGCGGGTCTCCCGCCCACGCGTTCAAAACCGAGCGAGTCCGACGCGACGAATGACACTCGCCCCCGGGTGAACGCGTGGGCGGGGAACCCGCCCACCCTACAGGACGCTATATCGGTACGTGAACACCTGCATGGACGGCGCCTTATACACAGTGGAGCTTCACGCTTTATCATCGACCATCATGACCACACTCACAGACCTGAACAACTGCGACACCGCCACCTTCGTCGACACCCTGCGCGGCATCTACGAGCACTCGCCGTGGATTCCCGAGCGCGCGGCGCGCGCGCGCCCGTTAGCCACGCCCGCCGCGCTGAAACTGGCGCTGCAGTCGGCCGTGGCCGGGGCCAGCGAAGCCGAACAGTTGTCGCTGCTGCGCGCCCACCCCGAACTGGCGGGCAAGGCCGCGATCGCCGGCGAGCTGACGCTTGAATCGACCAGCGAGCAGGCGGCATCGGGCCTGAACCTGTGCAGCCCGGACGAATACGCGGCCCTGCACAAGCTCAACGCCGCGTACAACGAGAAGTTCGGCTTTCCATTCATCCTGGCCGTGAAGGGCCCCACCGGCCGCGGCCTCACCCGCCAGGCGATCATCGGGACCTTCGCGCGGCGCCTGGAGAACCAGCGTGCGGGCGAGATGGCCGAAGCGCTGCGCCAGGTGCACCGGATCGCCGAGATCCGCCTCAACGACCTGCTCGGCGTGCAGCTCGAATTCGGCACTGCGATCATGGAGCGGGCCGAGGCAATCGGTGCGTGGAGCGATGCCGGCGACGGACTCACCTGCGCCTACCTCACGCCCGCGCACCGCCGCACCGCCGCCCAGCTGGCGGACTGGATGCGCGA
>JBJMVW010000070.1:0-10539 GCA_045810465.1 Massilia sp.
CAACGTCGCGATGCAAATCCCGGGCAAGGAGGAGTTCGCGGAGACGCTGCGCTACTTCCGCCGCAAGCTCGAGCTGACCGGCGTGACGGTCGAACTGGGGCGGCGCGTCACGCGCGAGGAGCTGCTTGCGGCCGGGTTCGACGAGGTGATCGTCGCGACCGGGATCAGGGTGCGCAAACCGCGCATCGAGGGCATCGAGCACCCGAAAGTGCTGTCCTACCTGGACGTCCTGCGCGACAAGGCGCCGGTCGGCAGGCGGGTGGCGATTATCGGCGCGGGCGGCATTGGTTTCGACGTCGGCGAATATTTGCTGCACGACCCGGCGCACCCGCTGCCGGTGCCGGTGGCGGCGTGGACCCGCGAGTGGGGCGTCGACCTTGGCGTCGGCGCGGCCGGCGGGCTGGCGCGGCCGGTGGCGCCGGAGCCGTTCAGGCAGGTCTGGCTGATGCAGCGCAAAAGCTCGAAGCCGGGTGCGGGGCTGGGCAAGACCTCGGGCTGGGTGCACCGCGCGAGCCTGGCGCGGGGCGGCGTGGTGATGATGGCTGGGGTGCAGTATGACCGGATCGACGACGCGGGGCTGCATGTCACGGTCGGCGGCGAGCGCAAGCTGATCGAGGTCGATAACGTGGTGATCTGCGCGGGGCAGGAGAGCCTCGATGAGCTGATGCCGGCGCAAGCGGCGGCGAGCGGGCCGAGGTTCTACAAGATCGGCGGGGCATCGCTGGCGACGGAGCTCGACGCGAAGCGGGCGATACGCGAAGGGGCGGAGCTGGCTGCGCGGCTCTGAATCTGGGCGCCCCGGCCACGCGGCTGCTTGAACGCGTGGGCGGGATACCCGCCCACCCTACAAGATACGTTAGAACGTAGGGTGGGCACCCCGTGCCCACGCGAATGCCAACACGGCGCGAAGGTCCGCGTGGGCACGGCGTGCCCACCCTACAAGAACAATAGCCGTAGGGTGGGCGGCTCGTCCGCCCACGCGTTCAACAACCGTATGAATTGCGGCTGCGCTTACTTCTTGCGCACCACCACGCAGCCAATCGAATACCCCGCGCCAAACGAGCAGATCACGCCCAGCGCGCCTTTCGGCATGTCGTCCTGGTATTTGTGGAACGCGATGATCGAGCCGGCCGACGAGGTGTTGGCATAGGTGTCGAGGATCACCGGCGCCTCGTTCGGCTCGGCGTCGCGCCCGAGCAGCGTGCGCGCGATCAGCAGGTTCATGTTCAGGTTCGCCTGGTGCAGCCAGTAGCGCGATACGTCGCCCAGCTGCACGCCCGCCGCGCCGACCGTATCGCGGATCATCTCGGCCGCCATCGGGCACACTTCCTTGAACACCTTGCGGCCCTGCTGGCGGAACAGCTTGTCGTCCTGACCGGCGCTGTCGTCGTCGAAGCGATTCATGAAGCCGAAGTTGTTGCGGATGTTGTTCGAGAACTTGGTCTTGAGCTTCGATTCGAGGATCTCGAACTGGTGCTCGCCGACCGCCGTGTCGGCAGCTTCGATCACCATCGCGGTACAGGCGTCGCCGAAGATGAAATGGCTGTCGCGGTCGCGGAAGTTCAGGTGGCCGCTGGTGATTTCGGGGTTGAGCACGAGGACCGCGCGTGCCTGGCCGGCCTGCACGGCCGCCGCCGCGGTCTGGATGCCGAAGGTCGCCGACGAGCAGGCCACGTTCATGTCGAAGCCGTAGCCTTCGATGCCAAGCGCTTCCTGGACCTCGACCGCCATCGCCGGGTAGGGACGCTGCATGTTGCTGCACGCGACCAGCACCATGTCGATGTCGGCGGCGCTGCGGCCGGCGCGTTGGAGCGCTTCGCGCGCGGCGGCCACGCACATTTCGGCCTGCAGCGACACTTCGTCGTCGCCGCGCTCGGGAATGCGCGGCGTCATGCGGGCCGGGTCGAGGATGCCCGACTTTTCCATCACGTAGCGCGACTTGATGCCCGAGGCCTTTTCGATGAAGCCGCTGCTCGACCCTTCGATGGCGGCCACCTCGCCGGCCGCGATCGCGGCGGCGTTTTCGGCGTTGAACAGTTCGGCGTAGGCGTCAAAGGCCGTCACCAGCTCGTCGTTGGAGATCGAATACGGAGGCGTGAAGAGGCCGGTGCCGCTGATGACGACAGGTTTCATGGTCGGGACTTTCATAGGAGATAAACGGGCGTGACCCGGCAGACCAGCCGATTCTACACAATCGGGGAGGGCAAGGGAATTGCCGGTGGCCAATAACGGGTTGACGATGGTTGGCGGCGTGCGCCATGACGATTACGTTGCGCCGATGCAGCGGCGCTCGGGTAGGGTGGGCAGCCTCTGCCCACGCGAATGTTCGCTACGTGCTGGCTTGCGCGTGGGCACAGGGTGCCCACCCTACCTTTGGCAATTGATAGCGCACCCGCGTTCTCAATTCCCGCGCCGCGCAAGCACGGCGCCCGGCGCCCGCTTCGACAGCTGCATCGGCGCGCCCTTCAGGTGGTTGAGCGCCTGCGCCAGCTGGAAGTCGCCGGCTGCGCCGAATTCGAGCGGCTTGCGCCCGCGCGCCACCGCCGCCGCCGCTATCTGCGCTTCGAGGTCGTCGTGGCGCGCGAGCGCCGCTTCCTTGTCGCGGTCATTGGCCAAATGGCGCTGCAGGTCGGCTTCGCGCATGCGCAGCGCGTTCAGGCCGTCGCCGTCGGCGGTTTCGTCGACCGCGTAGTCGGGCACGATGCCCTTGGCCTGGATCGAGCGTCCCGACGGGGTGTAGTAACGCGCGGTGGTCAGCTTGACGGCAGTGTCGTTGCCGAGCGGGCGGATGGTCTGCACCGAGCCCTTGCCGAAGGTGCGGCTGCCGACGATGGCGGCGCGCTTGTAATCCTGCAGCGCTCCGGCGACGATTTCGGACGCCGAGGCGGAGCCGGTGTTGACCAGCACGACCATCGGCACCGTCTTGAAGACCGGCGGCAGATTGGCGAGCGGGTCGCCGTCACCACGCAGCATATAGTGCTGGGGGCGGCCGTAGAAGCGCTGCCTGGAGTCCTGCAGCTGGCCATTGGTCGAGACGATCTCGGCGTCTTTCGGCAGGAACGCCGCCGCGACGCCGATCGCGCCTTGCAGCAGGCCGCCCGGGTCGTTGCGCAGGTCGAGCACGAGGCCCTTCAGGTTTGGCTCTTGCCGCTGCAGCGCGGCCAGGCGCGCCACCAGGTCGTCCACCGTCGGTTCCTGGAACTGCGAGATGCGGATCCACGCATAGCCCGGTTCGACGATCCTGCCCTTGACGCTTTTTTGCACAATCTCCTCGCGCACCACGGTGACCGCGAGCGGGGCCGGCTCGCCCTTGCGCAGGATGGTCAGGGTCACTTTGGTATGCGGCTCGCCGCGCATGCGCTTGATCGCCGCGTCCATGTCCATCTCCGGCACCGCCCACGTGTCGATGCGCGCGATCAGGTCGCCGGCCTGGATGCCGGCATGGTCGGCCGGCGAATCCTCGATCGGCGCGACGATCTTGATATAGCCGTTGTCGCCCTGCGCGATCTCGATCCCCAGGCCGACGAACTTGCCCTGGGTGTCTTCGCGCAGGTCGCGGTAGGCCGCCTTGTCCAGGTAAGCCGAATGCGGGTCGAGCGAGGCGACCATGCCGGTGACGGCTTCGGTCAGCAGCTTGCGGTCGTCGACCGGTTCGACGTAATCGGATTTGATCAGGTCATACACGGCGGCCAGCTGGTGCAGTTCGGCCAGCGGCATGCCCGGTTCCACCGGTTTTTGCGCGAGTGCGGAAAATTGCATCGCGATCGCCACGCCGGCGATCACGCCAAGGCTGACGAGGCCGGAGTTTTTCAGTTTGGAGCCCATGATTCACCCGATCTAAGGGCAGGCATGGCCTGCACCGCGCATGAGATAGCGCAGGGCCAGTATAAACCCGAATGCCGGGCTGGCGTGGCGAAGCCGCAAAGGATGGGCTGAACAAACATCAGTGAGTACACATCCGCGATTTTGTAAGGGTCTTGTAACTTGTCGATGTCGACAGTAAGCAATTGTAATAGTCTGCGCCTGCGTCAATCGTCCGTCCTATAGTCAACTCAGTTTTTCTCTCTCTCCACTCGTTTTTTGAAGTGGTCTTTGCCCGCGGCCCCCTCCGCGGGCTTTTTTCTGCCCGAAAGGTTTATATGAAAGCTGCTTTGATGCGCTCGCTGGCGCTGGCGCTGGCGCTCGGTGCGGCCGCGCCCGCGTTTTCGTTGCCGCTGATGGACATGCGCGCCGATGACCTGCTGGCGCTGGCGCCCGAGTTTGCCAAGTCGCTGAACCTGAACGCCAACCAGCAAACGCTGTGGCATCAGGTGGAGGGGCGCAGCCGGGCGATCCTGCGCGAGCGCCAGGCGCGGCGCGAACGCTTGCAGCAGCAGGCGGCAGCCCAGCTCGGCAAGGCCAACGTCGAGCTGCGCGAGCTGGGCAAGGCGCTCGACGAGGAGGCGGCGGCCGCCGGCGCCGAGGACAAGCAGCTGCGCGAGTTGTGGCTGACCGTCAACGATGCGCTCGACGATACGCAGCGCCGCAAGGTGGCGACCCTGGTCACCGAGCAGATGATGCGGGTGCCCGACAGTGGGCCGCCACACAATTCGGCGCCGGCCCGGCCCGACGCTGCCGGACACGGCCGTGGCGGCATGGGGCATGGCAGGGGCGGCGCCGGCGGCGGGATGGGTGCGCCAGGCGGCTGAGGACGCTGTGTATCGAAAAGTAACAAACGCAGGCTAACCGTTCCCAGCCCGGCCCCAGCCGCTAGAATGCTTTATCTTGCAGGCAACATGCCCGGAGCAGCCGTGGCGGTGGCGCCGCAGTTCACCGAGCAGAAGAAGAGATGAGCAAACTGATTCCGATTGCCTGCCTGGCCCTGCTGGGCACGGCCGGCGGTAGTGCGTGCGCCCAGGAGCAAGGCGCGCCCGCCCAGCAAAACCCGGCCGCGCAGGCCAGCCCTGCCGACCCGGCAGCCGTCCCCGCCCAGGACGACAAAGGCGCCGCCGCCGCGCGCCGCGGGTTGCGCGGCCCGCGCGCCGAAGCCGGCGCCAGGCCCGACACCAAACTCCAGCAAGTGACGATCAGCGGCAGCCGCGCCAACGACATCGAACAGCGCCGCATGTCGACCGCCGCCAAGATGATCTTCGGCCGCGAAGAGCTCGACCGCAACGGCGACAGCAACGTCGGCGAAATCCTCAAGCGCCTGCCGGGCGTGACGATGGGCGGGGCGCCGGGACGCGGCGGCGGGGGCGTGCGCATGCGCGGGCTCGGCAACGGCTACACCCAGATGCTGGTCAACGGCGAGCGTCCGCCGCCAGGGTTCTCGCTCGAATCGCTGTCGCCCGACCAGGTCGAGCGTATCGAGGTGATGCGCGGGCCGGTGGCCGAGCACAGCACGCAGGCGATCGCCGGCACCATCAACATCGTGCTGCGCGAGGGCTACCAGCAGAAGGACATCCAGCTGCGCGTGGCCGACAGCATCGAGCAGGGCCGCCACGGCCCGAACGTGTCGCTGACGGTTCCGGGCAAGGCCGGCAAGCTGGCCTGGACCTTCAACGGCTCGGTGATGCAGCACCGCCAGCACAACGACAGCGCCACCTACGACCTGGCCACCGCGGCCAACGGCGACGTGCTGCGCGAGCAGCAGATCGCCACCACCAGCGGCGGCACCTCGAGCGGCGTGCACCTGACGCCGCGCTTGCAGTACAAGTTCGACAACAACGACACGCTGACCTTCCAGCCCTTCCTGGTCTTCAACCGCAACCGCAGCGGCTACGACACCGAGGTCGAGCGCCTGCGCGGCAGCGAGCCGCTGGCCTACGCGGCCAGCCGCGGCAACTCGTCCTCCGAATCGACCTTCCTGCGCGGCTTCGGCAACTGGGTGCACCGGATGGACGGCGGGGCCAAGCTCGACGTCAAGTTCGGCGGCGGCGGCGGGCGCAGCGACAGCAGCAACGTGCGCAACACCTTCGACGCGGACGGCAAGCCGCTGCGCACCTTCGTCGACAGCGACCAGAACCGCAGCCATAATTTTTCCACCGGCGGCAAGTACAGCCGCCCGCTGGGCGAAGGCCACCTGCTGGCGGCCGGTTGGGACGTCGAGGCCGGGCACCTGGAGCAGGTCCACGTGGCCGAGGACGACGGCGGCGCGCTGTTCGACGATTCGGGCGCCAGCCTGACCGCCGACACGCGCCGCGTGGCCGTGTTCGCGCAGGACGAATGGGACATCAACAAGCAGTGGTCGATGTACCTGGGCCTACGCTGGGAAGGCATCCGCACCACCAGCACCAGTTCCGGGCGCGACGTGAAAAACGCGAGCAGCGTGTTCAGCCCCGTCCTGCACACGGTCTGGCGCATCCCCGGCCACGACAAGGACCAGGTGCGCGCCAGCCTGACGCAGAGCTATCGCGCACCGCCCCTGAACGACCTGATCGCCGCGCCGTCGTTCTCGACCGATAACCAGCGCACCCGCCCGGACCGGATGGGCAACCCGGAGCTGAAGCCGGAACTGGCGAAGGGCATCGACCTCGCCTACGAACACTACCTGGGCAAGAGCGGCATCCTGTCGGCCAGCGCCTTCGCGCGCGACATCGACAACCTGATGCGGCGCGAAACCACGCTGCGCCAGACCAGCCAGGGCCCGCGCTGGGTCTCGAGCCCGACCAACATCGGTCACGCGCGTACCAGCGGCATCGAGCTGGAAGCGAAGTTCCAGCTGGCCGAGTTGGTGGCCGATGCGCCGAACCTCGACTTCCGCTCGAACTACAGCCGCTTCTGGTCGAACGTGGACGGCATCCCTGGCCCCAACAACCGGCTTGACCAGCAGGCGAAGGAAACCGCCAACCTGGGCCTCGATTACCGGATGAAGGCGCTGCCGCTGACGCTCGGCGGCAACCTGAACTGGACCCCGGCGATCCTCGTGCAGACCAGCCTGTACGAGCAGGCCAGCACCGGGAACAAGCGCCAGCTGGATATGTACGGGCTGTGGAAGTTCGGCCCGCAGGCCCAGTTGCGCCTGTCGGCCAACAACCTGGCGCCGAAGCGTTACGACAGCGGGCGCATCGCCTACCCGATCGGCCCGAATGGCTCGACCGAGCTGACCGCCACCAGCGTTCCCACTTACACAACAGTCGGGGTGCGGCTGGAGCTGAAGCTGTGATGGAGTGACCGTGCCTGTGTTAAATTTCTTGTCGGCTGTTATTGCCCATAATCCCTGCAACTAAGGACTTTCCCGTGAAACGACACCTTCTGAGCACCCTGACCCTGTCCTTGATGGCCGCTTTCGCGAGCGCGGCGGACACCCCGCAGCCCTCGGCCGCCGGGCCGATTTCCGGGATCGACACCAAGTACATCGACCCGAGCGTGCGCGCGCAGGATGACTTCTTCACCTACCTGAACGGGAAGTGGCTCAAGACGACCGAGATCCCGAGCGACAAGTCGAGCTGGGGCACCTTCGTGCAGCTGCGCGACGACACCCAGCCGCAGCTGCGCGGCATCATCGAGGCCGACGCCAGGGACCCGGGCAAGAAAGCGGGCACCGACACCCAGAAGATCGGCGACCTGTACGCCAGCTTCATGGACGAGCAAAAGCTGGAAAAACTGGGCTACAAGCCGCTCACCGGCGAGCTGCAGCGCATCCGCGCGCTGAAGGACAAGAAGGCGGTCCCCAGCCTGATCGCGCACCTGTCGCAGATCGGCGTGCCGACCCCGTACGCGATCCGGGTGGCGCAGGACGCGCGCGCGTCGACCAAATACGCTGCTTATATCGGCCAGGGCGGCCTGGGTATGCCGGACCGCGACTACTACCTGAAGAAGGACGACAAGCGCATGGCCGACACGCTGGCCAAGTACGAGCAGCATGTCGCGAAAATGCTGGCGCTGGCCGGCGAAAAGAACGCGGAGGCGCAGGCCAGGGCCATCGTCGCGTTCGAGACCGAGCTGGCGCAGGCGCAGTGGACCAAGGTCGAACTGCGCGACCCGGTCAAGCGCTACAACAAGGTCGACGTGGCCAAGCTGGGCGAACTGACCCCGGGCTACGACTGGAAGGCCTCGCTGGCGGCGGCCGGCATCGCCAACAAGACCGACTACGTGATCGTCGGCCAGCCGAGCTACCTGACCGGCTTTAACCAGATCCTCGGCAAGACCGACCTGGCGACGCTGCAGTCGTACTTCAAGTGGCAGCTGCTGCGCGAATACGCGCCGTACCTGTCGAAGGCGTTCGTCGACGAGAACTTCGCGTTCTACGGCACGACGCTGACCGGCGTGACCGAGAATCGCCCGCGCTGGAAGATCGGCGTATCGACTGTCGAAGGCGCGCTGGGCGAAGCGCTGGGCCGCCAGTACGTCGAGAAGTACTTCCCGGCCGAGCGCAAGGCGCGCATGGAAGAGCTGGTGAAGAACCTGCTGGCCGCCTACCGCGAAAGCATCGACACCCTCGACTGGATGGGCCCGCAGACCAGGAAGGAAGCGCAGGACAAGCTGGCCAAGTTCTCGCCCAAGATCGGCTACCCGAACAAGTGGCGCGACTATTCGAAGCTGGCGGTCCGCGCCGACGACCTGGTCGGCAACGTGATGCGCGCCTCGACCTTTGCCCACAACCGCAACATCAACAAGCTCGGCAAGCCGATCGACCGCGACGAGTGGGGCATGACGCCGCAGACCATCAACGCGTACTACAACAGCACGATGAACGAGATCGTGTTCCCGGCCGCGATCCTGCAGCCGCCGTTCTTCGACATGCGTGCCGACGACGCGGTCAACTACGGCGCGATCGGCGCCGTGATCGGGCACGAAATCAGCCACGGCTTCGACGACAAGGGCAGCCAGTCCGACGGCGACGGCAACCTGCGCAACTGGTGGACCGAGGAAGACCGCGCCAAGTTCAAGGCCAAGACCGATATGCTGGTCGCGCAGTACGGCAGCTACAGCCCGGTCCCGGGTTACAACGTGAACGGCGAGCTGACGCTGGGCGAGAACATCGGCGACAACTCGGGCATCGCGATCGCGTACAAGGCTTACAAGATCTCCCTGCACGGCAAGCCGGCGCCGGTGATCGAGGGCCTCTCGGGCGACCAGCGCTTCTTCATGGGCTTCGCGCAGGTGTGGCGCTCGAAGATGCGCGATGCGGCGCAGATCGTCCAGGTCAAGACCGACCCGCACTCGCCGGGCCAGTTCCGCGCCAACGGCACGATGAAGAACCAGGCTGCGTTCTACGAAGCGTTCGGCGTGAAGGAAGGCGACAAGATGTACCTGGCGCCGAAGGACCGCGTCACGATCTGGTAAGCTTACCCGCGTTCTGAAGCCCGTCGTTCCCGCCTCCGCGGGAACGACGGGCGCGTATTTGGTACGAAAACAAGGGCCGGCAGTTCGAGCGCCGGCCTCGCAAACCAAAAACAAGTGGAGAAGAATTTCATGAAAAAATATTTGCTGAGCGCCCTGACGCTCGCGCTGGTCGCCAGCGTCGCCAATGCCGAAAGTGGCAAGACCGCGGCCAAAGCCGCCGCCAGCGCCAAGTCGGCGCCGGTCCTGTTGGCCGGCATCGCAACCGATTTTGTGGAACCGGCGGTGCGCCCGCAGGATAACTTTTTCGAATACCTGAACGGCAAGTGGCTGAAGACGGTCGAGATCCCGGCCGACAAATCGAGCTGGGGCTCGTTCATGCAGCTGCGCGAAAACACGCTGCCGCAACTGCGCGCGATCATCGAGCAGGCCGCCAACCAGCAGGGCAAGGCTGCCGGCACCGACGCCCAGCGCATCGGCGACTTCTACGCCAGCTTCATGGATGAAGCGCGCCTGGAACAGCTGGGCGTGGCCCCGCTCAACGCCGAGCTGGCGAAGATCGCCGCCATCAAGGACAAGGCCGAACTGCCGGCGCTGCTGGCGCACCTGGGCCAGATCGGCGTCAACGTGCCTTACGATTTCGGTATCCACCAGGACGCCAAGGATTCGACCAAGTACGTGGCCGACATCATGCAGGGTGGCCTGGGCATGCCCGACCGCGACTACTACCTGAAGGCGGACGACGCCAAGCTGGCCGACGCGCGCGCCAAGTACCAGCAGCACGTCGAGAAGACGCTGGCGCTGGCCGGGGACAAGAACGCCGCGGCCAACGCCAAGGCGATCGTCGACTTCGAAACCGAGATCGCGCGCGTGCAGTGGACCAAGGTCGAGAACCGCGACCCGGTCAAGACCTACAACAAGGTGGTGCTGGCCGATATGGCCAAGACCGCGCCGGGCTTCGACTGGAAGTCCTGGCTCGACGCCAGCGGCATCGGCGCCAAGACCACCTACGTGATCGTCAGCCAGCCGAGCTACCTGAAGGGCTTCGCCGAGGTCTCGAACAAGACCTCGCTCGACACCTGGAAGACCTACCTGACCGCGCACCTGGTGGGCGCGTACGCGAACTTCCTGTCCAAGCCGTTCGTGGACGAGCGCTTCTCGTTCTACGGCACCACGCTGTCGGGCGTGAAGGAGATGGAGCCGCGCTGGAAGCGTGGCGTGGCCACCATCCAGCGCTCGTTGGGCGAGTCGGTCGGCAAGCTGTACGTGGAACAG
>JBJMVW010000071.1:0-99839 GCA_045810465.1 Massilia sp.
CGCCGCCGCCGGCGGACTGGAAGCGGCAATCGCGATCGGCGCCCTGCCGTCGACCGTGAACGTG
Organism: Massilia sp.; assembly: GCA_045810465.1. GTDB lineage: Bacteria > Pseudomonadota > Gammaproteobacteria > Burkholderiales > Burkholderiaceae_D > Telluria. Next base: position 65 of record JBJMVW010000071.1, read on the forward strand.
ACCCTGGCCGAGGGGCTGGTCCTGGGCCTGCTCAAACAGGGCGTGACCAAGTACCTCGCCATCTTCGGCCACGGTTCGACCCACCTGGGCGAGGTGCTGCGCCAGTACGACGAAGCGGGCGTCACCCGCACCTTCAACTTCCGCAACGAAGTCGCGATGGCGCACGCCGCTACCGCGCTGGCGTGGCAGTACGGCGAAACACCGGCGGTTGTCACCTCGATCGGCCCCGGCGGCCTGCAGGCGATGGCTGGTTCGCTGGCCGCGGCCTCGAACGGCGTCGGCGTGTATCACATCTACGGCGACGAGACCACCCACGGCGAAGGCTACAACATGCAGCAGATCCCGCGCCGCCACCAGGGCCTGTACGGCCAGATGGGCGCGCTGATGGGTGAATCCTACGTGCTGCACACGCCGCAGGCCTTGCGCGATGCGCTGCGCCGCGGCACCCAGACCGTGCACGACCGCTACAAGGCCGGGCCCTTCTACATGCTGGTGCCGATCAATACCCAGCCGGCCGCGCTGGCGCTCAACCTGGCCGCGCTGCCGGAACGGATGGCGCTGCCGCGCCAGGCAATCGCCGACCGCGAGCTGCTCGACCAGGCCGGGGAACTGATCCGCGGCGCCCAGCGCATCGTGATCAAGGCCGGCGGCGGCACCCGCCGCTTCGCCGACCAGGTGCGCCAGCTGGCCGAGCGCAGCGGCGCGGCGGTGGTACTCTCGCCCGGTTCGACCGGCGTGCTGCCGCACCTGCACCCGCAGAACATGCATGTGGGCGGCAGCAAGGGCTCGATCAGCGGTAACTTCGCGATGCAGAACGCCGACCTCCTGATCGCGATCGGCACCCGCGCGGTCTGCCAGGCCGACTGCTCCGGCACCGGCTATCCGCAGGTCCAGCACGTCATCAACATCAATGGCGACCCGCTCGACGCCACCCACTACAACCGCACGCTGGCGCTGACCGGCGACATCGGGGTGGTCTGCAACCAGGTGAGCGAGACCGTCGGCGCGGACGCGGCGAGCGCGCGTGCCGAATGGCTGCGCGACTGCTACGCCAAAAAGACCGAATGGCTGGCGTTCTCGAAAGAGCGCTTCGACCAGCCGCCCGTGCATGACGAGGTCTGGCAGCAGCCGGTGCTGACCCAGCCGGCTGCGATCCATACCGTGGCCAGCTTTGCCAGAACGATCGGCGCCACCAAGTACTTCGACGCCGGCGACGTGCAGGCCAACGGCTTCCAGGTGGTCGAGGACGACGCGCCGTTCCAGACCTTTACCGAGACCGGCGCCTCGTACATGGGTTTTGCGACCAGCGGAATGGTCGCTGCGGGACTGGCCGCGCTGCCGGCCTACCCGATCGCATTCACCGGCGACGGCTCGTTCATGATGAACCCGCAGGCGCTGATCGACGCGGTCGAGCACGGCACGAAGGGGATGATCGTCATCTTCGACAACCGGCGCATGGCCGCGATCAGCAGCCTGCAGCATGCGCAGTACGGCAAGGACTTCCGCACCAACGACTCGGTCGTGGTCGACTACGTGCAGCTGTGCTCGAGCGTGCGCGGCGTGCGCGCGCTGTGGGGCGGGAACACGCGCGAGCAGCTGCAGGCCGCGCTGCAGGAGGCGCACCAGCACCAGGGCCTGTCGGTGGTGCACGTGCCGGTGTATGCGGGCGAAAACCCGGTCGCAGGCATGGGCGCGTACGGGTCGTGGAACGTCGGGAACTGGGTCGACGACGTGCAGGCGCGGTATCACGCGCAGGGCATGTAAGCGGCTGTGCCCGCACTACAAGACCGCCTCCGATGAGGCGGTTTTTTTTCGACGGTAGCGTGCGCTCCCGGGCCCTACGTAAGCCACCCACGTCGTTCCCGAGCTCGGCGCCCCCCTTGGCGGGAACCCAAGTTTGTGTGCGTTCCCGCGCCGCTTGAATGGGATTCCCGCCTCCGCGGGAATGACGTGTCAGTGGCCAATCCGCCGGATCGGTGTTTAGTCCCATACTTGCACATTTGGCGACATTGCCGCGTTCGCGCCGCCCCTGTTTAATGGACACATTGGAGTTGGTGTTCGAATCACATAACGAGGAGCATCGAATGAAGCGGGAACAGCTTGGCTTGTATGCCGACTACGGCTTGTTTATCGACGGGGCCTGGCGTGCTGCCGCCAGCGGGGGCGTGCGCGAGGTGCATGACCCGGCCACCGAAAAACTCGTCGGCGTGATCCCGATGGCGCAGCAGGAAGACCTGGACGCGGCCCTGTCCGCCGCCCAGCGCAGCTTCCGCACCTGGTCGAAGACTTCGCCGTGGGAACGCGGCGCGATCCTGCGGCGCACCGCCGACAACATCCGCGCCAACGCGGAAACGATCGCGCTGCTGATGTCCTCCGAATGCGGCAAGCCGATCGCGGAGGCGCGCGGCGAGGTCGGCGCCGCCGCCGACCAGTTCGAGTGGTATGCCGAGGAAGCCAAGCGTATTTATGGCCAGACCATCGAGGCGCGCGAACCCGACGTGCGCATGGCCGTGCACTTCCAGCCGGTCGGCGTGGTGGCCGCGTTCACCGCCTGGAACTTCCCGGCGCTGCTGCCGGCCCGGAAAATCGCCGCCGCACTGGCCGCTGGTTGCACCGTGATCGTCAAGCCCGCCAGCGAAGCGGCCGGCTCGTGCATGGCGCTGGTGCGGGCCACCGCCGAGGCTGGCCTGCCGGCCGGCGCCCTGAACCTGGTCACCGGTGACTCGGGCCTGATCTCGGAATACCTGCTGCGTTCCCCGATCGTGCGCAAGGCCTCGCTGACCGGCTCGACCTCGGTCGGCCGCCGCATGCTCGAACTGGCGGCGCAGGGGATCAAGAAGGTCTCGATGGAGCTGGGCGGGCACGCGCCGGTGCTGGTGTTCGAGGACGCCGACGTCGAGCAGGCGATCCGCGCCTGCGCCTCGTTCAAGTTCCGTAACTGCGGCCAGGTGTGCGCCTCGCCGACCCGCTATTACGTCCACGAGAGCGTCTACGAACGTTTCGCCCAGGGCTTCGCGGACGCCGCGAGCCAGCTCAAGATCGGGCCCGGCCTCGACCCGGCCACGCAAATGGGGCCGCTGGCCAACCGCCGCGGGCACGACAACGCCATGCGGCTGGTCGACGATGCGCTCAAGAGCGGGGCCAAACTGCTCACTGGCGGCGGCCGCCCGCAGGGTATGGACAAGGGCTTCTTCTTCAGCCCGACCGTGCTCGGCAACGTGCCGCCGCACGCGATGATCATGCAGCACGAACCGTTCGCACCGATCGCGCCGGTAGCGTCGTTCTCGACGTTCGACGAGGCGATCGAACTGGCCAATTCGACGCCGTACGGCCTGGCCAGCTACCTGTTCTCGCGCTCGCTCAAGACGGCGACCATGGCGAGCGAGGCGATCGAGGCCGGCATGGTCGGCATCAACGACATGGCCATTGCCAGCGCCGAGATGCCGTTCGGCGGGGTCAAGGAGAGCGGCTTCGGACGCGAGGGCGGTTCGCTCGGCATCAAGGAATACCTCGACGCCAAGTACGTCAAGACGCGGCTGGTGTAACGCGAATACGAATGGCCGCGGACACCCGCGGCGCAAGACCTACAGGGGACACAGATGGACCAGAACAAAGAAGAGCAGCAGCACGGCTTCGGGCGCGGGCTGACCAACTACGGCGACCGCGGCTTTGCGCTGTACCTGCGCCGCTCGTTCGCCAAATCGATGGGCTACTCGACCGAAGCGCTGAAAAAGCCGATCGTCGGCATCGCCTCGAGCCCGTCGGGCTTCAATAACTGCCACCGCGCGATGCCCGAGCTGGTCGAGGCGGTCAAGCGCGGTGTGCTGGCAGCCGGCGCGCTGCCGATCGACTTCCCCACCATTTCGCTGGGCGAGGTGTATCTCAGCCCGACCAGCATGATGTTCCGGAACCTGATGTCGATGGACGTCGAGGAGATGATCCGCGCCCAGCCGATGGATGCGGTGGTGATGATCGGCGGCTGCGACAAGACCGTGCCGGCCCAGCTGATGGGCGCCGCATCGACCGACCTGCCCGCGGTGCAGCTGGTGACCGGCCCGATGATGACCGGCCGCCACAAGGGCCAGCGCCTCGGCGCCTGCACCGACTGCCGCCGTTACTGGAGCGAGTTCCGCGGTGGCCGCGTCTCGGGCGAGGAGATCGACCAGGTCGAAGGACGGCTCGCGACCACCGCCGGCACCTGCGCGGTGATGGGTACGGCCAGCACCATGGCCTGCATCGCCGAGGCGCTCGGCATGTCGCTGCCCGGCACCGCTGCGATCCCGGCGGTGCATGCCGACCGCCTGCGCGCGGCCGAAGCCAGCGGCGCGGCCGCGGTGCGCATGCTCACCAACCCGATCAAGCCCTCGCAGGTCATCACCGAAAAGTCGGTCGAAAACGCGCTGCGCGTGCTGCTCGCGCTGGGCGGCTCCACCAACGCGATCATCCACCTGACCGCGGTCGCGGGACGCCTCGGCATCAAGATCCCGCTCAAGCGCCTCAACGAGCTGTCCGACACCACGCCGGTGCTGGTCAACCTCAAGCCGACCGGCGAGAACTACATGGAAGACTTCCACACCGCGGGTGGCATGTCGGCCGTGCTGCGCGAACTGCGCCCGCTGCTGCACCTCGATACCGTCTCGGTCACCGGCGAAACGCTGGAACAGCGCCTCGACGCCGAGCGCGAGCTGTGGACCGACCACAAGGTGATCCGCCCGACCAGCGATCCGATCGAGCCGGAAGGCGGGCTGGTGGCGCTGTTCGGCTCCCTCGCCCCCGGCGGCGCGATCCTCAAGCGTTCGGCGGCCGACAAGAACCTGTTCGAGAAAGAGGGTAGGGCGGTGGTGTTCTCGTCGCTGCAGGACCTGGCCGACCGCATCGATTTGCCCGACCTCGACGTGACCGCCGACGACTTCCTGGTGCTGCAGAACGCCGGCCCGACCAGCGGCAGCGGCATGCCGGAAGCGGGCTACCTGCCGATCCCGCTCAAGCTGGCGCGCGCCGGCGTCAAGGACATGGTGCGCATTTCGGACGCCCGCATGAGCGGCACCGCGTTCGGCACCATCGTCCTGCACGTGACGCCGGAAGCCAACCAGGGCGGCCCGCTCGGGCTGGTGAAGAACGGCGACCGTATTCGCCTGTCGGTGAAGGACCGCTGCATCGACCTGCTGGTCGACGAAGCCGAGCTCGAACGCCGCCGCGTCGAGAAGGGCGCGAAGGCACCGCTTCCGGCACGCGGTTACGCCAAGCTCTACATGCAGCACGTGCTGCAGGCCGACGAAGGCTGCGATTTCGACTTCCTGCGCGGCGAGGAAAAACGCAACGAGATGTAGCCAACAAAACGTCGTTCCCGCGGAGGCGGGAACCCCAGTTCGTTTGATGTTGCCGCTAGCGCGAACAGACTGGGATTCCCGCCAAGGGGGGAACGACGGCACCAAAAAACGATCAGGAGACAAACATGAAAATTGGAGTTCCTGCCGCAACCAGGCCGGGAGAGCGCCGTGTCGCCGCGACGCCTGAAACAGTCAAGAAACTGGTGGCCGCCAAACACGAAGTCGTGGTCGAGTCGCACGCCGGCCTCGCAAGCAGCGTCACCAATCAACTCTACCAGCAGGCCGGCGCCACGATCGGCGGCAAGGAGGACGCGTTCGGCGCCGAGATGGTGCTCACCGTGGTCTCGCCGAGCCCCGCCGAGCTGCGCCTGATGAAACCCGGCGCGGTCCTGGTCGGCATGTTGGGCCGCTTCGACGAAGAGAACATCGCGCGCCTGGCCGACGCCCGCCTCACCGCATTCGCGCTTGAAGCCGCGCCGCGCACCACGCGCGCCCAGTCGATGGACGTGCTGTCCTCGCAGGCCAACATCGCCGGCTACAAGGCCGTCATGCTGGCGGCGAACACCTACCAGCGCTTCATGCCGATGCTGATGACCGCCGCCGGCACCGTCAAGGCCGCGCGCGTGCTGGTTATGGGGGTGGGCGTGGCCGGCCTGCAGGCGATCGCCACCGCCAAGCGCCTTGGCGCCGTGATCGAGGCGTCCGACGTGCGCCCGCCGGTCAAGGAGCAGGTCGAGTCGCTCGGCGCCAAGTTCATCGACGTGCCCTACGAGACCGATGAAGAGCGCGAGATCGCACAAGGCGCCGGCGGCTACGCGCGGCCGATGCCGCAAGGCTGGATGCAGCGCCAGGCCGCGCTGGTGGCCGAGCGCATCAAACAGGCCGACATCGTCATCACCACCGCGCTGATCCCCGGCCGCAAGGCGCCGGTGCTGGTCACCGAAAGCATGGTGGAGTCGATGAAGCCAGGTTCGGTCATCGTCGACATGGCGGTCGAGCAGGGCGGTAACTGCGCGCTCTCGCGCCTTGGCGAGACGGTAGTCGAATACGGCGTCAACATCATCGGCGAGCCGAACCTGGCGGCGCTGGTTGCGGCCGACGCCTCGTCGCTGTATGCGCGCAACGTGCTCGACTTCCTCAAGCTGGTGATCGACAAGGACGGCCGGTTCGCCCTCAACCGTGAAGACGACATCGTGGCCGCCTGCCTGCTATCCACCGGCGGCGCAATCGAAAAACACTAGGAGACCATCATGGAAATCAGTCATACCACTATCAACCTGATCATCTTCGTGCTCGCGATCTACGTCGGGTACCACGTGGTCTGGAACGTAACGCCGGCCCTGCACACGCCGCTGATGGCGGTGACCAATGCGATCTCCGCGATCATCATCGTCGGCGCGATGCTGGCGGCTGGCCTCACCGAAGGCATTGTCGGCAGCGTGATGGGCACGCTCGCCGTGGCGCTGGCAGGCGTCAACGTATTTGGCGGCTTCCTGGTCACCCAGCGCATGCTCGAGATGTTCAGGAAGAAGGAGCCGAAATCCACCACCAAGCCCGGCGCCAACGAACCGGTGGCCGGTGCAGTTGCGGGAGCCAAGCCATGAACAATAACGCTATGGGCCTCGCGTTCGTCTCCATGAACATGGTGACGATGCTCTACCTGGTCGCATCGGTCTGTTTCATCCAGGCGCTCAAGGGGCTGTCGCATCCAGCCAGCGCGCGCCGCGGCAACCTGTTCGGCATGAGCGGCATGGCCATCGCCGCGGTCACCACCATCCTGCTGATGGCCAAACTGATGGCGGCCAGCGCCGGCAACGGCTTCCTGCTGGTGCTGCTCGGCGTGGTGGTCGGCGGCGCCATTGGCGCCACGCTGGCGCGCCGCGTCGAGATGACCAAGATGCCGGAACTGGTCGCGGCGATGCACTCGCTGATCGGCCTGGCGGCAGTCTGCATCGCGGTCGCCGCGGTGGCCGAACCCTGGGCCTTCGGCATCGCCACCCACGACACGCCGCTCCCGCTCGGTAACCGCATCGAGCTGTTCATCGGTACCTTTGTCGGCGCGATCACCTTCTCCGGTTCGGTCATCGCCTTCGGCAAGCTGTCGGGCAAATACAAGTTCCGCCTGTTCCAGGGCGCCCCGGTCAGGTTCGCCGGCCAGCACATGGTCAATCTCGCGCTGGCCGTGGTGATGATCGGCGCCGGCCTCGCCTTCGTGCTCGCGCCGGGCATTGCGCCGGCCTGGCTGCCGTTCCTCGTGATGACCGCGGTCGCCTTCGTGCTCGGCGTCCTGATCATCATCCCGATCGGTGGCGCCGATATGCCGGTGGTGGTATCGATGCTGAACAGTTATTCGGGCTGGGCGGCGGCCGGCATTGGCTTCTCGTTGAATAACTCGATGCTGATCATCGCCGGCTCGCTGGTCGGATCGAGTGGCGCGATCCTGTCGTACATCATGTGCAAGGCGATGAACCGCTCGTTCTTCAGTGTGATCCTGGGCGGCTTTGGCGGCGAGACCGCCGCCGCCGGCGCAGCCGACGCGCAGCAGCGCCCTGTCAAATCCGGCTCGGCCGACGATGCCGCTTTCATGATGGGCAATGCGGAGACCGTGATCATCGTCCCCGGCTATGGCCTCGCTGTGGCGCGCGCCCAGCACGCGCTGAAGGAACTGACCGACAAGCTGACCGAAAACGGCGTGACCGTGAAGTACGGAATCCACCCGGTGGCCGGCCGCATGCCGGGCCACATGAACGTCCTGCTGGCCGAAGCCGAGGTCCCGTACGAGATGGTGTACGAGATGGAGGACATCAACAGCGAATTCGGCCAGGCCGACGTGGCGCTGATCCTGGGCGCGAACGACGTGGTCAACCCGGCCGCCAAGGACCCGAGCTCGCCGATCGCCGGCATGCCGATCCTCGAGGCCTACAAGGCGCGCACCGTCATCGTCAACAAGCGTTCGATGGCGTCCGGTTACGCGGGCCTCGACAACGAGCTGTTTTACATGGACAAGACCATGATGGTGTTCGGCGACGCCAAGAAGGTGATCGAAGACATGGTCAAGGCGGTCGACTAGCAAAGGCGAGGGCACGATGGAAAGCCTGGATCTGCAAGTACTCGAAAGCGCGCGCGCCTGGCATCGCGCCGGCCACGCGGTAACCCTGGTGACGGTGATCGACACCTGGGGCTCGGCACCGCGTCCGCCCGGCGCACTGCTGGCGCTGCGCGACGACGGCCAGGTGGCCGGCTCGGTGTCCGGCGGCTGCGTCGAGGACGACCTGATCGCGCGGGTGCGCGCCGGCGAGCGGCCGTCCGGCCCGTCGCTGCTGACCTACGGTGTCAGCAAAGAGGAAGCGGCCCGCTTCGGCCTGCCGTGCGGCGGCACCCTGCGCCTGCTGCAGGAACCGTTGGTGGACACGGACTGGGTCGACGACCTGCTGGCCCGCACCGGCGCCCATCGCCTGGTCGCGCGTGAGCTCGACCTCGACACCTTCACCATTCGCCTGCGCGATGCACACCGTGGCGACCAGCCGCAGTTCGACGGCAAGCGCCTGGTGACGCTGTTTGGCCCGCGCTGGCGCCTGCTGGTCATCGGCGCCGGCCAGCTCTCGCGCGTGTTCGCCCAGATGGCGCAGGCGCTCGACTACGAAGTGCTGGTCTGCGACCCGCGCGAGGAATACGCGGCCGGCGATTTGCCCGAGGGCGTGCGCTACGTGCCCGGCATGCCCGACGACGCGGTGCTGGCGCTGCAGCCCGATGCGCACACGGCGATCGTCGCGCTGACCCACGACCCGAAGCTCGACGACATGGCGCTGATCGAGGCGCTGCGTTCGCCCGCGTTTTACGTTGGCGCGCTCGGCTCGCGCGCGAACACTGCCAGACGCCAGGAGCGGCTGGCGCTGTTCGACCTGTCGGAGAACGAGATCGCGCGGCTGCACGGACCGATCGGCCTGTACATCGGCAGCCGGACCCCGGCCGAGATCGCGGTCTCGATCCTGGCCGAGATCACCGCCGTCAAGAACGGGGTCCCGCCGACCCAGAAGAAAGCCGGTTCGTCGGTGCCGCCGCTGCCTGCCGTGAAGGCCTGCGCCGCGACGACGTCCGCCATCCATTGAGTGTCTGACCCACGAGGAGTCCCATCATGAAAGTGGCCGCTGTACTGAAAACCAAAGGGAATGCCCTGTTCACCGTCACGCCCCGGACGCTCCTGTCCGAGTGCGTGATCACGATGGCGGAACAGGACATCGGTTCGATCGTCGTCATGTCGGGCGCCGAACTGAAGGGAATCATCACCTTCCGCGAAGTGCTGCGCGTGCTGGCGCGGCGCCAGGTCGAAATGCGCCGCGGGCCGACGCCACCGGTGGCGGAACTGCTGGCCGAGCAGGTGATGGTCAGCAGCCCGGCGACGGCAACGCCCGACATGGACACCGACGAACTGCGCGACCTGATGCTGTCGCAGCACCAGCGCTACATCCCGGTGCTCGACGGGACCACCCTGGTGGGCGTGGTGTCCTACCACGACGTGATGCGCAGCCAGAACGAGCAGCAGAAATTTGAGAACTCGATGCTGAAGGCTTACATCGCGGACTGGCCGGAAGAGCCGCGCGTCCAGTGAACCCCGTGGGGCCGGCCGCGCCGGTCCCGTCACGCTTTACCTCATCGCCGGTGACATCCCATGGAACTGAAAGCAGCCGAAACACGCGCCTTCGTGCAGACCTACGCGATGGAGGAACGCGCCGAATACCGCGAGTTCGACATTCGCGACCAGAGCGTGCGCGAGCCGCTGACGCGCCCGCACCGCCACGAGTACTTCCAGATCATGGTCACGCTCGATGGCGCCGGCGAGCAGACGATCGGCGGTTCGGTGCGCCCGGTCAAGCCGGGCACCATCACTTTCGTGCTGCCGTACCGCGTGCACCTGGTGCCGCTGCCGGCGGGTGCGCGCTACATCGTCATCAACTTCGCGCAGCGCTTCCTGCGTCCCGAGCTGGACGTCGATCCGCTCGACCTCGAGGACGTACCGGTGTCCAGCGTGCCCGAACTGGCGCCGTTCCTCTACCAGGAGTACATGGACTATGCCGTCAGTGGCGGCGACTTTGCCGCGCTCGAAGCCCTGCTGGCGCAGATGATTGCCGAGAACGGCGAGCGCCGTTTCGGCTCGCTGGAGATCTTGCGCGGCAAGCTGCTGCAGCTGATCGGGCTGACCTGCCGCCGCTACGAAACCGAACTGCTTCGGCTATCCACCGCGCGCTCGAGTTCGAGCGGCCGGCGCGATACCCTGCTGCGCGTGTCGCGCTACGTGCGCGAGAACCTGGCGCGCGACCTGAACCTGACCGAAGCGGCGGCGGCAGCGTTCCTGTCGCCGAACTATCTGGCCCACCTGCTCAAGAAGGAGACCGGCAAGAGCTTCACCGAGCTGGTGACGGAGCGCCGCATGGAGCGGGCGCAGGACCTGCTGACCAATACCGCGATGCGCATAGCCGAAGTGGCCCGTGCCACCGGGTTTACCGACGAAGGCTACTTCACCCGCCGCTTCCGCCAGCGCTACGGGTTTTCGCCGCGCGCGTTCCGCGAGAGCGTGCGGGCGGCGGTGTCGCATCGGGCGGCGTGATGCACCTCACAGCGTCCCGTAGGGTGGGCGGCTTGTCCGCCCACGCGTTCAAACCTCGCTCGGTAAGACGCCGCGCCAGCACCAACGGAATTCCCGCCTGCGCGGGATTTTTTTTGCAACAGTGAGCGGTGCGGCGCAAATAACACTATTAGAATGGATGAGCTGTGTTTCGGAACAACAACTAAACGGAGACGAAGACATGGACTCAAACCGCCGCAATCTGTTGAAGGCCAGCGCATCGGCTGCAGTAGGAGGAATTTTGCTGGGCTCGCAAGGTGGGGCGCAGGCGCAGGGCAATGCTGCTGGCCAGCCCGCCATTGCACTCCCCCCGCTTGCCGGAAAAATCGGGATGAGGCTCGCCACCTGCGCCTTGACGGCGGGCGGCGCGCCGACAGTCGTGCTGGTGCTCGACAACGGCAAAATGATCGACCTGCAAGCTGAGGCGCGGCGCCAGAAAATGAAGCTGGCCTTCGACGCGTCCTCCATGCTGGCGCTCATCAAGGGCGGCAACGCAGCCATCGAACAGGTGCGCGTGCTGGCCGAGCACGCGGTGGCGAAAAAGTCGCCGTTGCTGGCAGTGGACCAGGCCCGCTTCATGTCGCCGATTCCGCGTCCGGACCGCAACATCTACTGCGTCGGCTGGAACTACCTCGATCACTTCGAGGAAGGGCAAAAGGCGCGCTTCGACAAGTCGACCGAAAAACTGCCGGAGAATCCGGTGTTCTTCACCAAGGGCACCCACACCATGAACGGCCCGTTCGACCCGATCCCGCATGACCCGAGCAATTCGAACACGACCGACTGGGAAGCCGAGCTCGCCGTCGTGATCGGCCAGCAGGGCCGCAACATCCCGGAAGAGCGCGCGATGGATTATGTGTTCGGCTACGCCGCCTACAACGACACGACCGTGCGCGAGGTGCAGCAAAAGCGCCACGGCGGGCAATGGTTCAAGGGCAAGAGCCTGGATGGGCACGGACCGATGGGGCCGTGGATCGTCACGGCCGCGGGCGTGAAACTGGAAGATGTGCGGGTGATCTGCCGCGTGAACGGCGTCGAAAAGCAGAACGGCAGCTACAAGCAGATGTACTTCAAGATTCCGCGGATCATCGCCGAGCTGTCGCGCGGGCTGACGCTCGAGCCCGGCGACATCATTGCGACCGGCACGCCATCCGGTGTCGGGTTCGCGCGCAAACCGCCGGAGTTCCTGAAGCACGGGGATGTGATCGAAACCGAAATTACGGGCGTCGGCATCATCCGCAATCCGATCCGGTCCGAAGCGTAACAGGGCGACCGGGCAACAACCTGTTCCGGCAGGTTGCGTTGCCCTGGCGGGTCGCTTCAACTCCGCTGCCGCGGCGCAAGCGCCGCACGGGTGCGATCCCCCTTGGCACCTAACCCCAACACCTTTGACGCCTGGCCGCCCGTAAAGCCAGCCAGGCGCAGCACCTCCCTTATCTCTTCACCGCTCGGCTGCTGCCAAGCGGCCGTCGCCGGCCGCAAGCACTCGCTTCTGATATTCCCAGGCTCATTCCATCAATCCCTTGTTTTTAGGTTGTCGTTATCGCTACTTTATGTGCCTCGCCGAAGGCTTTTTCAGCGCCGCCGCGCCGTACCAGCGTCCGGCACCCCGCTTCCTCAATCGTGGCGCCGGCGCCGTGGTGCCACTACTTGTCGTTGCTGAGGCGCGTGCCTAAGGGCAGCAGCACTGCGCGCATCGTCCGCTTGGCCCGAAAGCATGATGGGCGAGTCACGTTTAAAGAAGAGTTCCCTTTGTCTGAAGGTACTTCGGCACCAATCAATGCAATCGCTCAGATCGTGGATGGGATCCTTCCGATTGAGGTCTACCATCTGTTCCGCAGGCCTCGCGCTAATTGGCAGCGATGCAATTTGCGGCTGTGCATCAAAACCTCGATCGCCGATGCCGTGGTTTGCCCTTCGTGACTGGCTAATCCGGACCAGGCGGCAATTATCGGAGTCACGCAAATGGCTGCACTCAACAACTCTCAGCGCAGAGTACCGAAGGCCACCTACGTTCCAGTGACGCTACCGGCAACCGCTCAGGCCAAGTCGGGCCGTGTCGTCGAGAAAGTGGCATACCTGCGCAGTCTGAACATCGCTCCTTCGGAATTTGACGCGCTTGCTGCCTTACCAGAGTTGGCCGCGCTAAAGGTGCCGAGCACGCGCGGACGCAATCCTGACAGCGCCGCCGTCGATGTTGTTCGCGACTTCATTTCCACTCCCGCCGCAGTGGCGCTGAAGCGGTACGGACCTGCCATTGCTCAGATGAGTATGGCGGACCTGACGACGTTGGGAGGGGGCGTAGCGCGAGTGCGTCGGGCGGCGGCGGTGGCCGTGCGCAACATCTCCCTCACGCGTGGCGAGGGCCCAGCGCCGACGAAAGCGCTGCACCCGATGCGCATCCTCGAGCTTGCGCGAATCGACACCGCAACCTCGCTGGTTCCTGCGCATGGCGCGGCCGAGTCATCGGTCGACATCGGCGCTCTTGCCGGCCAGCTCGAGGCATTGGCCGATGATGCCGATCAGGTGACGCAACAATTCCAGTACCACACCCCGATCTCGCCGGTTGGCTGGATTCATCTCGAGCGGCTGGAAATGACGCCGGTGGGTGTAGAGCACGGCGAGCTCGTCCACACGGTGCCGCTGACGCCGGGGGAGACGGTAAACATCGCGCATCGCGAATGGAGCGTCACGACTCAGACCTTCGAAACGCTGGCGACCGATGCACTGGAAGGGTTCAGCTCCACTGGCATCGCAGAGAAAACGGATCTAGCGCAGTCGACGAGCGTCGAGGCCAAGCACTCCTCCAGCCTCGACGTCGGCGGATCGGTAAGCGCAAGCTACAACGGTGGAGCGTACTCCCTGACGGCCAGCGCATCGGTCGACTTTCAGACCAAGGCGGAATCCGATGAGTCCGACAAGCGCAGCATCGCTCATTCAATGGCCGTCACGCGCTCAGCTTCGACGCGCACCATGAAAGAGCACAAGACGAGCTTTGTCGTGTCATCAGTCGCGGGTGCCGAGAACCTAGCTGTGCAGGTGCTCACCAACAGCAGCAAAAACGAAGCCATGCGAGTGGACTACTACCAGCTGCTGCGCCGATGGCGCGTGGACCTGATCCGCTACGGGCTGCGCATGACGTACGACCTCGTCGTTCCCAACCCAGGACTCGGGCTCGTCAGCAAGCTGATAGAGCTCGCGGCGTTGGCTGGTGCGCTGCTCAAAGGCAACACCTTTTCGCTCGATCCGGGCAGTATCACCACTACGACCTGGACTCAGCTCGAAAAAGACGTCGGCGCGTCGGTCGATCCGCCGCCCGCGGCCGAAGTGCAGCTGACGCAGGTTGCGACAGTGCCTGAGCAGACCTACGACAAGTGGGGCTCCTCGACCCTGACGTTTGATGTACCGGAAGGCTACGCGATTACGAAGGCGCACTTCAGAGGATTCTTTGCTCTGTACGACTATAAGTCGGATGGCAGGCACTTACAAGTGAGGGTCTTCGGCGAGCCCAAGGGAACCACCAACACCCCTACGGGCGAGTTCGAGGGAGCCAACGCACCCCTTGAGTTCGACCTCACTTCCTCCACCCTGATCGGCCGCACTGGCAGCGCCTTTCTCGTGGTTGACTATCACAATATTGACTTCGGCGAGATGCAGGTTCGGATCACGATGGAGCCCACAACGGAAGCGCTCCATAAATGGCGCAGCAAGGTTTGGGACCAGCTCCGCGAAGCGGACCAGGCCAACTTCAACGCGAGGCTCACGCTGATGCGCGACCGGAAAGCGCAGCTCGAGGCGGAAATCGCCGCGTTCGACGCCCTGACGCTGCGCAAGATGGAGCATGAGGAGGTCATGCGCAGCGTTCTGCAGTGGCTACTGGGCCCCGATTTCGCGCTTATGCCGGATGCGGTGCGAACGGCAATTACGAAACATGTAAACGATACCGGAGCGATCTCCGGATCATTCGCGTTTCCCGAGGTCCACAACCTGCCAGTGGGCGACTACCTGGCTTTCAGTGAGCATGGCGAGCTTATCAAATTCCTGCACAACGCCATCGAGTGGGAGAACATGATCTTCTTCGTCTATCCATACTTTTGGGATCGCCTCGATAACTGGGAGTTCAAGAAGTTTCTGATGCATCCTGACTATACGCATCGCGCGTTCCTGCGTGCCGGTTACGCGCGCGTCGTCATTCCAGTGCGCCCAGGCTTCGAGGTTAGCTTTGCCATGCTGATGGAAACCGGGGACGCCACGGCGCCTCTCGATAGCTCGTACCCCTACGTCTCGATCGGCGAGGAGACGCGCAACTTCGCCATGACAAACTACGAAGGAATCCCGCCCGCCAATCCTGACCACAATGTCCGCACGCTGCTCTATCCGCTGCAAAGGAGAGCGTGGAACGAGATCCAGCAGATCATGGCCGCGCTGGATCAGTACCATGCGGACAACGGCTTGAAGTATCCGGCGACGCTGGCCGACCCAGCGCTCGCGCTCGCTGCAACCAAAGCTGGCGCCTCCATTCCGACGAAAGATCCCTGGGGAACCCCCTACCACTACCAGATGCCGGGCGTGCATGGCGAGTATGACCTGCTGAGCCACGGAGATCCGAACCAGCCCACTGCCGATGGTATGGATGCCGATATCACTAGTTACGCCGAAGGCTCTGTGGTCGGGCGATGGTACGAGTACACGCCCACCAGCGGACTCGACGTGGCTATCACAATGATCGCGATCGACCAAACGCCGCTTGCCACGAAGCCGTCGCCGGCGTGAGGGGGCCAACTCGGAGCCGCGGTCATAGCAGACGACACAGTGCGGAACCCGCACATGTTGTCGACAACAGCAGAAAAAGGGTGTGTCATGCGAGACAAATTCGTTGAGAAGTGGCGCGTTGTCTTGGGCCGAGATCGAGTTCGCGAAGGAAATACGGTCGACTTCTATGTTGAGGGCGCTGCGACATTCAAGGCTATGCTCGACGCGATGCTCACTGCAAAGCGTCACGGCCATTATATTTACCTTCTCGGATGGTATCTCGACCTTGACGTGAGTCTGACCAACGACGGCAGGAATACGGCGCGCGAAGCATTCGACGCAGCGCTAAAACGTCATGTTCAAATCCGCGTGATGCTTTGGGAAAATCCGCTTGGGCCACAAAATGTTGCAGAGAGCGATTGGATCAATGAACAGGGAATGTCATTTGACCGATGGGGGCGGTCAAGACGTCTGCAAGACCGCGATTCCGCCGCGATTCTTGACAAGTTGACCGTGCCGTTGCCGGCCCTTATGTCCGACGAGGCGCGGCAGGCGATTCTGACCGCAGCTGAATCGACGACTTGGCCACGAATAAATATAGCTATTGGGGTCGGTAGCCATCACCAAAAGGTGCTGCTAGTGCGAGGAGAGGAAGGACTTATCGCTTTCTGCGGCGGCGTTGACATAAACGAGGACAGGACGAAACAAGTTGACGTTCAGCCAGGATCCCCCATGCACGACGTGCATTGTCGAATCAGGGGCCCTGCAGCACACGACCTTGTTAATCTTTTTCTGACCCGCTGGGAGTCACACCCACGTCACTTGGAGATCGATCGCCTGAGGCAGCCTGTTGCCCTTAGTGATCGAACTTGGCGGGGGCGGCCAAACAAAGGGGAAATGTACGTTCGCATTGCTCGGAACGACAATTTCGTCGGCGACCTCAGCACAGGCGATGCATGCTATCGGGAACACTCGATTGAAGAACTATTGCTAGCGGCTATCGAGGCGTCGACGGGGTTCATCTATATTGAAGATCAATACCTTGCCCACTTGGGCGCAGCAGCAGCGATTCGAAAGCGGCTCCCACACTTGCATCACGTGACCATCGTGGTCCCACATCCTACGATCGAGACGGTTTTTCCTTGGCGGCGCCTAGAGTTTTTAAGGATACTGGGCTACAACAATGATACAAAGGGGCGAATCAGGGTCTTCTACAGATACAACAAGCAGGGTCCACGATTTGGACCGTACTCGTACATTCATAGTAAGACCTGGATATTCGACGATGAGGTCGCCGTCATAGGTTCCGCGAACTGTAACCGTCGTGGATGGGGCTTTGATAGCGAAGTCGTCGCGGCAATGTTCGATGTCCCGTCTGGACTACAGCCCACGTCGTTTGCGCAAAAGTTGCGGGTCGCCCTTTGGACCAAGCACTTGGGAGTCGAGGAATCTCACGTGTGGAGCGGCGATACGCCCGAGGTCATGAAGCTCTGGCAAGAACTGCCGCCCGAGGCGTCGGTCTTGCCATACTTTGTCGATCCGCAATTTGACTATAGGGCTACACCGTTCTGGGTGGCGTTCGATCCGCAAACGGAATGGCCGTGGACGCTCGTTGACCCCGACGGAGCGCGAATGACGAAATGTTCAAAGCGACCTTGGGTTGCACAATAAGCCGTGTTAATGCCTGACGCTGCCATACGGACCTGTCCCCATCGCCAAGCGGCGCCTCTTCTCCAAGGCCGAGAAATTGCGCATTCTGGCCGCTGCCGACGCACATGATCGAGTGACCGCAGCATGAGCCGGACAGACAGCGACAGTTAATGACGCGAGCGGCGAAATTCCAACGAAGAATCAATGGCTTACACCTCAGCCGTCCAATCCCCGCTCTTGCCTCCGTGCTTCTCCAGCACCCGCACATTGGTCATCACCATCCCGCGGTCGACCGCCTTGCACATGTCGTAAATGGTCAGCAGCCCGACCTGCACCGCGGTGAGCGCCTCCATTTCCACACCGGTCTTGCCAAAGGTTTCCACCTGGGCGCGGCAATGCACGCTGTTGGCCGCCTCGTCCACCTCGAAGTCGACCGCAACGCGGGTCAGCGCCAGCGGATGGCACAGCGGCACTAAATCACTGGTGCGCTTGGCGCCCATGATCGCCGCGGTCCGCGCAATGCCGAGCACGTCGCCCTTCTTGGCGTTCCCCGAGACGATCAACGCCAGCGTTTCCGGCTTCATCCGGATGGTGCCGGCGGCCACCGCGATGCGATGCGTTTCGCTCTTGGCGCCAACGTCGACCATGTGGGCCTGGCCGGCAGCGTCGAAGTGGGTCAGTTGGTCGGGGCGGGGTGCAGCAGGGGTGGTCGTCATGGAGCGTATCGGTCGTATAAGGCTGGGTAACAAATTTCTCGCGGCAGCGTAAAGCCTGCAGTTGCAGGTATCATAGCACCGTGAAATCGATTCCCGTCCCAGCGATGTTGCCGGTGGTGCGCCGGTTGCCCCGCCTGATCGCCGCCGTCTGCATGGCGACGACGGCAGCGCTCGCCTGCGCGTCACCCACCGTGCCCCTGCTCAAGCGCCCCGACAATACCACCTTGCCGACCCTCGGCGACACTGCGCGCGAAGACTTGTCGCCCATCGTCGAGCGCAAGCTGGGCGAGGAAATCATGAACGACATCAAGCGCGATCATGATTACCTCGACGACGACCCGATCCTCGAATACCTGAACAATTTCGGCAGTGCGCTGGTCACCGCCGCGCCCGGCGCCCGCGGCGAAACCAACGCCGACTATTTCTTTTTCGCCGTGCGCGACCCGATGCTCAACGCGTTCGCTTTGCCGGGCGGCTTCATCGCCGTCCACTCGGCGCTGCTGATCGCGGCCCAGAACGAGTCCGAGCTGGCATCGGTGATGTCGCACGAAATTGGCCACGTCGCCCAGCGCCACATCGCGCGCATGCTGGGGCAGCAGCGCCAGGATGCGCTGCTGCCGCTGGCCGCGCTGATCCTGGCCGCGCTGGCCGCGAAAGCCAGCCCCGACGCCGCAATGGGCGTGCTCATGGGCGGCCAGGGCCTGGCGATACAGCGCCAGCTCAGTTTCGGCCGCGACGCCGAGCGCGAGGCCGACCGCGTCGGTTTCCAGATCATGGGCGCGGCTGGCTACGATACCTCGGGGATGGTGTCGTTCTTCAAGCGCCTGCAAACGTCCACCAGGCTGTACGGCGAGCTGCCTGCCTACCTCAGCAGTCACCCGCTGACCAGCGAGCGCATCGTCGACATCCAGGCGCGGATTCGCGAAACGCCGCACAAGCCGCATGCCGACAATATTGAATTCCAGCTCGTACGCGCCCGCGCGCGCGTGCTCCAGGACTCGACCACGCAAGGGCGGGCCGAGGCGCGCGGGGCCTTCGAGTCGCAGCTGAATTCGCCGAGCCGGCAGTTGCAGGTGGCGGCCAACTACGGGCTGGCATTCCTGGCCTTGCAGCAGGGCGAGCTGGACAAGGCGCAAAGCTGGCTCGACAAGGCGCGCGCCGCCACCCACCCGCGCCCCGGCGTGCTGTCCGCGGCGCCGACCGGCAGCGATGGGGAGGCCATGCTCACCGGCCTGGCGATCGAGATCAAGCTGGCGCCGGGACAATCGCAGGCGGTGCTGCAGCAGGCGGGCAAGGAGGCCGGGCAGGCCAACCAGCGCTTCCCGCTGTCGCGTGGGATCGCGCGCCAGTACGCCGATGCGATGATCGCGGCTGGACAATACGACGATGCGGCGCGCTTCCTGCGCGACCAGGTCCAGCAATACCGGGAAGAACCGAAGCTGTACGACAAACTCGCCAAGGCCTACTCGGCGCAGGGCAAGATCGCGCTGCAGCACATGTCGCTGGCCGAATCGTATGCACTGTCAGGCGCGCTGCCGGCGGCGGTCGACCAGCTCAACCTGGCGCGCAAGGCGAAGGATGTGTCGTTCTATGACCAGGCGGTAATCGATGCGCGCGAGCGCGAATTGCAGAAGCGGCAGAAGGACGAGAAGGAAGACGCGAAGAAGAAGTAGCCCCGGGGAACGTACGTCGCGTGCGCACGCGACAAGTTCCTGTAGGGTGGGCGGGTTTCCCGCCCACGCGTCCGAGCGTCGGGCTAGCTGCCGCAAACGCTAACTAAAGGCGCGCTGCGCTTGAACGCGCTAACTAAAGGCGCGCTGCGTTTGAACGCGTGGGCGGGAGACCCGCCCACCCTACGCCACCGGGTTACGCACGTAGCCGAAGCGTTGTGGCAGCTGGTCGCCCGCAATGCGTTCAAGCGCGATTTTCCGTCCGCCGTAACCCAGCACCAGTTCGCCCGTCCCGCCTTCGAGCCAGGCCATCAGGGCCTCATCCGATACCGGCTCGCCGCCCAGTTCCAGCCGCGCCAGCCATTGCGCCACGTCGCGGTCGTCCAGCTGCGCGACGACGTCGCCGCTTTGCAAGATCGCTTCGCCATCCGGTGTCAGGAACGCACGCTCGATCGATGGCAACGCTTGCCCGGTCTGCAGCAGCGGGCCCTGCGCCGGATCGGTGCGCGCGATGAAGGGCGTGGCCTCGAGGCTCACATACACCCGTTGCGGCCCGTTCTGGAAATACCAGCGGCCGCGCTCGTCGTGCTGGTAGTTGCGGTTGATGAAGCCCACCAGCGCCGCGTTGGTCAGCCGGTCGCCCGGCAGGCCGCCGCGCTGGGCCGCTTCGTCGCGCATGCGCCAGCCGCCGCGCGCATCGAGCGCCAGCCAGCCGTAGCAGTGCGGCACGTTCGGCCACTTGGCCATTGCCTGTTTTACGATGTCATCCATGCTGTCCTCCAGCATCGCACAGTTCCGCCCGTGTCGGCGCGCGCATTACTCACCGTCAAAAAAGTGCAGCAGCCGCTGCGGCAACCAGTCGATCCGTCCCGGCAGCGGCCCCACCACAAAGCCGACGTGCCCGCCTTGTTCCGGATACTCGAGCCTGACCGCATCCGAGGCGCTTCCCGGCAAATGCCGGCCCGGCAGGAACGGATCGTTGCGTGCGTTCAGGACCAGCGTCGGCACCGTGATGTCGTGCAGGATGTGCTTGGCGCTGGCGCGGTCCCAGTAGTCGTCGGTGTCGCGGTAGCCGTGCAGCGGGGCGGTGACGACGTTGTCGAACGCGTACAGGTCGCGCGATGCGAGCAGCGCGTCGCGGTCGAACAGGCCTGGGTAGTGTTCCAGCTTGGCCAGGCATTTCGGCTTCAGGGTCTGCAGGAACATGCGCGTGTAGAGCATGTTGAAGCCCGACGACAGCGATTCGCCGCCGCGCGCCAGGTCGAGCGGCGCCGATACCGAGCAGGCGGCGTCGACGATCCCGGCCTGATGCTGCGCTTCGCCCAGCCAGCGCAACAGCGCGTTGCCGCCGAGGGAAACGCCGGCCGCGTAGAATTTGCCCGGCGCGCGCTGGCGCAGGCGCCGCACGATCCAGTCGATTTCGTGGGCGTCGCCCGAGTGGTAGAAGCGCGGCGCGCGATTCGGCTCGCCCGAGCAGCCGCGAAAGTGCGGTACCGCGCCGGACCAGCCGCGCGCGGCCAGCGCCGCCATCAGCGAGCGCGCGTAATGGCTGTCCGACGAGCCTTCGAGCCCATGGAACAGGACCACCAGCGGCTTGCCGGGCTCGCCGTCGACGAAGTCGACATCGATGAAGTCGCCATCGGCCGCGGTCCAGCGTTCGCGCCGGTACGCCACCGCCGGCTTGCGGATGCCAATCGCCGGGTAGATGGTCTGAAGGTGGCCGCTGGGCAGCCAGGCTGGGGCGCGGTAGTCCATGTTCAAAATTGTTGGCACGGCCAGCTCGACGGAATATGAAAACCCGGGGCAAAAAGCTTAGTGGTGCTTGAGTTCCGTGCCCGGCTTCAGGCGGTACTGGGTGCCGCAGTACGGGCACTTGGCTTCGCCGTGATGGTCGAAATCGAGGAACACGCGCGGGTGCGACGACCACAGCGGCATCGCCGGGTTCGGGCAATAGGCCGGCAGGTCTTTGGCCTCCAGTTCCACCACAGGCATCGTCTTCTCGTTCATTTGGGTTCTCCGTCAGGCAAAAAGTTGGGCAAAGACACGATTTTAACGGATTCACCCTGCATGACTGAAATGATCGGTAGAATAGCGGACCGATAAAAGCCGAGCCCGCCCGCCTGCAGGCAGCAAGCCGGCGACAACCTGACATTGCGTTTCATGCCTGACCGTTTCCCGTCCGTTGCCGTCGTGCCCCTCAGCGCGACCTGTTGCAGGAATGCCACATGAGCGTGCCGCACCCGGCCGCCGGCACCGAGCGCCAGCCCCAGTTCGACCAACCTGACCCGGCCGCCTGGCGCGAGGGCTTCAATACCGGTTTGCCGACCCTGTTCGGCATCGCCGCCTGGGGCATGGTGGTCGGCATCGCGATGGTCAAGTCCGGATTATCGGTGCTGCAAGCCAGCGGTATGACACTGCTGGTGTACGCCGGTTCCGCGCAGCTTGCCTCGCTGCCCCTGATTGCCGCGCACGCCCCGATCTGGGTCATCCTGGTCAGCGCGCTGGCGGTCAACCTGCGTTTCGTGATTTTCTCGGTGCTGCTGGCGCCGCACTTCGCGCACCTGCCCTGGCGTCAGCGCTTCTTCCTTGGCTATATCTCCGGCGACATGACGGTCGCCCTGTTCCTGCAGCGCTTCCCCACGCCCACCCCTGTAGCGGGCAAGCTGTCGTACCTGAAAGGCTTGATGTACCCGAACTGGTTCGCGTGGCAAACCGGTTCGCTGGCTGGGGTTTTCGTCGGCAGCGCGATTCCCTCCGAGTGGGGGCTGGGCTTTGCCGGCACGCTCGCGATCCTGTGCATCACGGTGCCCCTGGTCATCAACAGCGCGGCGCTGAGCGGCGTCGCGGTCGCGGGCACGGTCGCGGTGATGGCGTATGCGCTGCCGTACAAGCTGGGGCTGCTGCTGGCGGTGGTGGTCGGCATGCTGACCGCGATGGCGGTCGAAGAGACCCTGGAAAAACGAAAGGCGCGCCGTGGCTGACTGGGAAATCTGGGCCGTGATCGGCGTACTGGCGTTCTCCACCGCCGCCACCCGCAGCTCGTTCTGGCTGATTGGCCACCGCGTCACGATCCCGAAGCGCGTGCAGGAGGTGCTGCGCTATGCGCCGGCCTGCGCGCTGGCGGCCATCATCGGGCCCGACCTGGTGCTGGGGCAGGGCGGCCAACTGCAGCTCAGCCTGGCCAATCCGAAGTTGCTTGCGGGCATCGCCGCCCTCGGTTTTTACCTGCTTCGCAGGAACATGCTGCACACGATCCTGTTCGGCATGCTAGTGTTCACTCTGTTGCGTGTTTCGCATGTTTTTGGTGTGGCGGCCTAGGGTAAAATAACGTTCTTTCATTATTTCACTGTCGAGTAGCCATGGATGCCGTTCTCAATTTCACCCGCTTGCAAGACCTGATCGACCGCGACGCGCTGAAAAACAAGCGTGTTTTCATCCGCGCCGACCTCAACGTCCCGCAAGACGACGCGGGCAACATTACCGAAGACACGCGCATCCGCGCTTCGGTTCCGGCGATCCGCGACGCGCTCAAGGCCGGCGCCGCGGTGATGGTGACCTCGCACCTGGGCCGCCCCACCGAGGGCGAATTCAAGCCGCAAGACAGCCTGGCGCCGGTCGCCAAACGCCTGTCGGAGTTGCTCGGCCAGCCGGTCGAGCTGAAGCAGAACTGGGTCGACGGCGTTGACGTCGCGCCGGGCCAGGTGGTGCTGCTGGAAAACTGCCGCGTCAACAAGGGCGAAAAGAAGAATTCCGACGAACTGGCGCAGAAGATGGCCAAGCTGTGCGACGTGTATGTGAACGACGCGTTCGGCACCGCCCACCGCGCCGAGGCAACCACCCACGGCATCGCCAAGTTTGCCCCGGTGGTGTGCGCCGGCCCGCTGCTGGCGGCCGAACTGGACGCGCTCGGCAAGGCGCTCGGCAAGCCCGAGCGTCCGCTGCTGGCGATCGTCGCCGGTTCCAAGGTCTCGACCAAGCTGTCGATCCTGCAAAGCCTGGCCTCCAAGGTGGACAACCTGATCGTCGGCGGCGGCATCGCCAACACCTTCATGAAAGCCGTCGGCCTGAACATCGGCAAGTCGCTGGCCGAAGCGGACCTGGTCGGCCAGGCGAAAGCGATCATCGACATGATGGCCAAGCGCGGCGCCCAGGTGCCGATCCCGGTCGACGTCGTGTGCGCGAAAGAATTTTCGCCGACCGCGGCGGCCACGGTGAAAGCGGTGGCCGACGTGCAGGATGACGACCTGATCCTCGACATCGGCCCGCAGACCGCCGCCATCCTGGCCGGACAGGTCGCCAAGGCCGGCACCATCGTCTGGAATGGCCCGGTCGGCGTGTTCGAGTTCGACCAGTTTGCCGAGGGCACTAAAACGCTGGCGCTGGCGATTGCCGCGTCGAAGGGGTTCTCGATCGCGGGTGGTGGCGACACGCTGGCCGCGATTGCCAAGTACAACATTGCCGACCAAATCGGTTACATCTCGACTGGCGGTGGCGCCTTCCTCGAATTCCTGGAAGGGAAAACGCTGCCGGCGGTGGAAATCCTGCTGCAACGCAGCGCCAGGTAACAGCCCCGCGCAGCCTGGTGCTGCGCTTTTCATTTGAAGGATCGCTATGTCACGTGGCACCAAGATCGTCGCAACCATCGGCCCGGCCTCGACCGAATTCGATATTCTCGTCCGCATGATCCGTGCTGGCGTCGACGTCGTGCGGCTCAACTTTTCGCACGGGCGCGCGCAGGACCACATCGACCGCGCCAACCTGGTGCGCCGCGCAGCCGCCGAGTGCGGGCGCGAAGTGGCGATCATGGCCGACATGCAGGGCCCGAAAATTCGCATCGGCAAGTTCGAAGCGGGCCGCATCCAGCTCGTCAACGGCGACAAGTTCATCCTCGACGCCAAGTGGGGCGACAACGGCGAACTGGGCAACCAGGAGCGCGTCGGCCTCGACTACAAGTCCTTGCCGCGCGACGTGCGCCCGGGCGACACGCTGCTGCTCAACGACGGCCTGATCGTGCTGGTCGTCGAGCGCATCGTGGGCCATGAGATCCACACGGTGGTCAAGGTCGGCGGCGAATTGTCGAACAACAAGGGCATCAATCGCCTCGGCGGCGGCCTGACCGCGCCGGCGCTGACCGCCAAGGACATGGAAGACATCAAGACCGCGATGAGCTTCCAGGCCGATTACCTGGCGATCTCGTTCCCGAAGAGCGCGACCGACATGGAAATGGCGCGCCAGCTGGCCAACATTGCCGGCGAGCCGTTCCACCACAAGCCGATGATGATCGCCAAGATCGAGCGTGCCGAGGCGATCCCTGTACTGGAAGAAATCCTCGATGCGTCCGACGGCATCATGGTCGCGCGCGGCGACCTGGCGGTCGAAGTCGGCAACGCGGCGGTGCCGGCGCTGCAAAAGCGCATGATCCGCCTGGCGCGCGACGCCAACAAGATTGCAATTACCGCGACCCAGATGATGGAGTCGATGATCGTCAACGCGGTGCCGACCCGCGCCGAAGTGTCCGACGTCGCCAACGCGGTGCTCGACGGCACCGACGCGGTGATGACCTCGGCCGAGACCGCAGCTGGCAAGTACCCGGTCGAGACCGTCGAGATGATGGCCGCGATCTGCGTCGAAGCCGAGCGGTCCGAATACAACAAACTCGAAGCCGACTTTCTCAACGTACAGTTCACCCGCATCGACCAGTCGATCGCGTACGGCGCCCTGTTCACCGCGCACCACCTGCGCGTGAAGGCGATCGTCGCGCTGACCGAGTCCGGCTCCACCGCCCTGTGGATGAGCCGCCACCGCGTCGACACCCCGATCTACGCGCTGACCCCTATCGTGACGACGCAGCGCAAGGTATCGCTGTATCGTAACGTTCACGCCTATTACCTGACCCAGCACGGCACCAGCTCCGAAGTCCTCAAGCAGGCCGAGGATTTGATGGTTGCCAATGGCGTCGTGAAGAAAGGTGACATGATCGTCGTCACCTGGGGCGAGCCGATGGGCCAGGTAGGCGGCACCAATGCGCTGAAAATCGTGAGGGTCGGAGAATTCGAATAAACGGTTTTTTTATTTCTGGAGTAATACCATGGCACTCGTATCAATGCGTCAACTGCTGGACCATGCCGCCGAGCACGGCTACGGCCTGCCTGCATTTAACGTCAACAACCTCGAGCAGGTGCAGGCCATCATGCAGGCCGCCGACGCCACCGGCAGCCCGGTCATCATGCAGGCCTCGGCCGGCGCCCGCAAATATGCCGGCGAAGCCTTCCTGCGCCACCTGATCGACGCCGCCGTCGAAGCCTATCCGCACATCCCGGTCGTCATGCACCAGGACCACGGCCAGTCGCCGGCCGTGTGCATGGGCGCGATCCGCTCCGGCTTCACCTCCGTCATGATGGACGGCTCGCTGCAGGCCGACGGCAAGAGCGTCGCCAGCTACGAGTACAACGTCGAGGTCTCGAGAGAGGTGGTCAAGTTCTCGCACTCGATCGGCGTGACCGTCGAGGCCGAACTGGGCGTGCTCGGCTCGCTCGAAACGATGAAGGGCGACAAGGAAGACGGCCACGGCGCGGAAGGCACGATGACCCGCGAGCAGCTGCTGACCGACGTCAACCAGGCTGCCGACTTCGTCGCGCGCACCCAGTGCGATGCGCTGGCGATCGCGATCGGCACCTCGCACGGCGCCTACAAGTTCACGCGCAAGCCGACCGGCGACATCCTCGCCATCGACCGCATCAAGGAAATCCACGCGCGCATCCCCAACACCCACCTGGTGATGCACGGCTCGTCGTCGGTGCCGCAAGACCTGCTGGCGATCATCCGCGAATTCGGCGGCGACATGAAGGAAACCTATGGCGTGCCGGTCGAGGAAATCCAGGAAGGGATCCGCCACGGCGTTCGCAAGATCAACATCGACACCGACATCCGGCTGGCGATGACGGCCGCGGTCCGCCAGTACCTGTTCCAGAACCCGTCCAAGTTCGACCCGCGCGACTTCCTGAAGCCGGCGCGCGAAGCGGCGATGAAGATCTGCAAGGAGCGCTACATCGCCTTCGGCTGCGAGGGCATGGCCGCCAAGATCAAGCCGATGCCGCTGGAAAAGATGGCCGAACGTTACAAGGCCGGTGAACTGGCCCAGATCGTGCAGTAAAATACCCTTTTTCCCGGACCCCCGAAAATAAACCGTCATTCCCGCGCAGGCGGGAATCCAAGTTCGCAGCGCAGCAGCAAAGCGGAACTTGGACCCCCGCCGTCGCGGGGGCGACGGTCTCGCGGCTTTAGGTACTGATTCACCGGCGGGCCTCCCGCCGGTTCCGTTTTCCAGATATCCCTTCTATGAACAGCCTCTACGAATCCACTATCCAGTCCCTGCCGCTGCTCGGCCGCGGGAAGGTGCGCGACAACTACGCCGTTGGCGACGACAAGATCCTGATCGTCACCACCGACCGCCTGTCCGCCTTCGATGTCGTGATGAACGAACCGATCCCGGGCAAGGGGATGGTGCTGAACCAGATGACCGACTTCTGGTTCGAGAAGCTCGGCCGCATCGTGCCGAACCACCTGACCGGCGTGGCGCCCGAAAGCGTGGTCGCCCCGGGCGAGGTGGAGCAGGTGCGCGGCCGCGCCGTGGTCGCCAAGCGCCTCAAGCCGATCCTGGTCGAAGCGGTGGTGCGCGGCTACATCATCGGTTCTGGCTGGAAGGATTACCAGGACACCGGCAGCATCTGCGGCATCCAGTTGCCGGCAGGCCTGCGCCAGGCCGACAAGCTGCCGGAACCGCTGTTCACGCCAGCCGCCAAGGCCGAACTCGGCGAGCACGACGAGAACATCAGCTTCGCCGACATGGAGCAGCGCATCGGCGCCGAACTGGCCGGCAAGATGCGCGACATCAGCATCCAGTTGTACCGCACCGCGGCCGACTACGCGGCAACGCGCGGCATCATCATTGCCGACACCAAGTTCGAATTCGGCCTCGACGACAATGGCGTGCTGCACCTGATGGACGAAGTGCTGACCGCCGACTCGTCGCGTTTCTGGCCGGCCGATTCGTACGCGCCGGGCATGTCGCCGCCGTCGTTCGACAAGCAGTTCGTGCGCGACTACCTCGAAACGCTGAAGGACTGGAACAAGACCGCGCCGGCGCCGGCGCTGCCGCGCGAGGTCATCGAAAAAACCCAGGCCAAGTACTTCGAGGCGATCGAACGCCTCACCGGCGAAAAGCTGAAGGCCTGACATGGAAGCCGGAGCAAAGCCGCTGGTCGGCGTGGTGATGGGTTCCTCGTCCGACTGGGACGTGATGCAGCATGCGGTCGCGATCCTCAAGCAGTTCGGGGTGCCGCACGAGGCGCAGGTGATTTCCGCGCACCGCATGCCGGACGAGATGTTCCGGTATGCGGAAGCGGCGCGCACGCGCGGCCTGCGCGCCATCATCGCCGGCGCCGGCGGCGCTGCCCACCTGCCGGGCATGATCGCGGCCAAGACCATCGTCCCGGTGCTGGGCGTGCCGGTGCCTTCCAAATACCTGCGCGGCGAGGATTCGCTGCTGTCGATCGTGCAGATGCCCAAGGGCGTGCCGGTGTCGGCCTTTGCCATCGGCGAAGCCGGCGCGGCCAACGCGGCGCTGACCGCGGTGGCGATGCTCGCGGCCCTTGACGACGCGCTGGCGCTCCAGCTCGAGGACTTCCGCAGCCAACAGACCGCGGCCGCAAAGGCCATGACCTTGCCGACAGTATGAGTAACACGCAGCATCCTTCTTTCCTTCCCACCGCTAACCGGCCGACCTGGCTTGGCGTGATGGGCGGCGGCCAGCTCGGCCGCATGTTCGCGCATGCAGCCCAGGCAATGGGCTACAAGGTGGCCGTGCTGGAACCGGTGGGCGACTGCCCGGCGGGGCAGGTGGCCGAACGGGTCATCGAAGCCGACTATGTCAACGCGGCCGCGCTGGCCGACCTGGCTGCGCTGTGCTCGGCTGTGACCACCGAATTCGAGAACGTCCCGGCCGACAGCCTGGCCTTGCTGGCGGGCAGCAGCTTTGTCGCGCCCTCGGCCAGCTGCGTGTCGATCGCCCAGGACCGCATCGCCGAAAAGCGCTTTTTCGTCGAGTGCGCGCCACACTCCGGCGTGATGCCGGCGCCGCACCAGGCGATCACCGCGCTTGGCGATATCGATGCCGTTCCCGACGAGCTGCTGCCAGGCATCCTGAAGACCGTGCGCATGGGTTACGACGGCAAGGGCCAGGTGCGCGTACGCACGCGCGACGAGCTGCGCACCGCGTTCGCCGCGATGGGCGGCGTGACCTGCCTGCTCGAAAAGATGCTGCCGCTGGCCTATGAAGTGTCGGTGCTGACCGCGCGCGGCGCCGACGGTGAATCGGTGGTGTACCCGATCGCCGAAAACGTCCACCGCGACGGCATCCTGTTCACCACCACCGTGCCCGGCCCCAACGTGTCCGATGCCTGCGCCCGCAAGGCCCAGGATGCGGCGCGCGCGATGGTGTCCCAGCTCGGCTATGTCGGCGTGCTGTGCATCGAATTTTTCGTGCTCACCGATGGCACCCTGGTCGTCAACGAAATGGCGCCACGCCCGCACAACAGCGGCCACTACACGATCGACGCCTGCATCACCAGCCAGTTCGCGCAGCAGGTGCGCGCGATGGCGCGCCTGCCGCTGGGCGAGGTGCGCCAGCATTCGCCGGCCGTGATGCTCAACATCCTCGGCGACGTCTGGTTCGACGGCGGCAAGCCGCGCGAACCGGCGTGGGACAAGGTGCTGGCGCTGCCCGGCGCCTGCCTGCACCTGTACGGCAAGGACGACCCGCGGCGCGGCCGCAAGATGGGCCATGTGACCTTTGTTGCGCCCACCCTCGCGGGGGCACAGGAGAGCCTTCGCGCCGCCTGCGCGATCCTCGGCATCGGACTGTGAACGGCATGAGCGAGTACAGCATCGACCAGGCAACGATTGCCGCGGCGGCCCACGCGCTGGAGCAGGGCAAGCTGGTTGCCTTCCCCACCGAGACCGTCTACGGGCTGGGCGCGGACGCCGAGAATCCGGCCGCCGTGGCCAGCATCTACGCGGCCAAAGGCCGGCCGCAGGACCATCCGGTGATCGTCCACCTCGCGCCCGAGGCCGACATCGGCCACTGGGCCAGCGACATCCCGCCGCAGGCGCACGCGCTGGCAAGCGCATTCTGGCCGGGACCGCTGACGATGATCCTCAAGCGCGCACCCGGCATTCCCGACGCCGTCAGCGGTGGCCAGGACACCGTCGGCCTGCGCTGCCCGTCGCACCCGGTGGCCATCGCGCTGCTGCGCGCCTTCAAGGGCGGGCAGGGCGGGGTAGCGGCGCCGTCCGCCAACAAGTTCGGCCACGTCAGCCCGACGCTGGCGCAGCACGTGCGCGACGAATTCCGGCTCGACGGCAGCGTCGCCATGGTGCTCGACGGCGGACAGTCGCAGGTCGGCATCGAATCGACCATCGTCGACCTGTCGCGCCTGGCGACGCACGGCCCGGTGCTGCTGCGTCCCGGGCACGTCAGCGCCGAGGCGATCGCCGCCGTCATCGACCAGCTACCGGCCGCGCCCGACGCCGCCGCGCCGCGCGCCTCCGGCACCCTCGAATCGCACTACGCGCCGCACACCCCGGTCGCGATGCAGGACAGCGCCACCCTGGCCGCGACCCTCGCGCGCCTGGCCGAGGCCGGCCGCAAGGTCGCGCTGATCCACTATTCCGACCTGAGGCCGGTGCATGCCGCGGTGCGCCTGCCGGCCACGCCCGAAGGCTTTGCGCACGCGCTGTATGCGGCGCTGCGCACGCTGGACGGCAGCGGCGCCGACGTCATCCTGGTCGAAGCGCCCCCCGTCGGCGGCGCCTGGCTCGGCGTCAACGACCGCCTGCGCCGCGCCGCGCACGGCTCGACCGGCATCGTGCACGGCCTGCTCAACGCCGCCCTGTAAAAAAACAAAACCGGCGCGGGGTGGCGTCCGGCCACCGTCCCCTATTTCAACACCGCCGCCACGGCCGGGTACTTCCGCGGCCCGGCGGCGCCGTCCTGCATCGCCGCGACGCGCGACTGGTTCCAGTCGGCGCTCTCCCGTTAGCCATATCGCTAGGCGATTGGCGTTGATATAATCGCCACCGCAAACGGGCTCATCCGTGCCAAAGTCTTGTTGTTATGAACTGACGACTTGGCAAGTATTTCTCTATACAAGCGGATTGAACACTGGCATATTAGTTACGACACGAATAGCACGGGCGTTCGTTTCAAAACAAAAAATATTTCACCTTAGGAGACACAATGCGTATTACCAATTTTGCGCTCGCGCTGTTGACCGCGGCGGCGCTCGCTGCGTGCGGTGGCAACGGCAGTAAGGGTGGCGACCAGTCGCTCAAGACCAAATTCAGCTCGCAAGTCACGTTTGGCGACAGCCTGTCCGACGTCGGCTCCTACGCGGTCGGTGGCGTCAAGGCCAACGGCGGCGGCCAGTACACGATCAACGGCGACGCTACTTCGGTCAACCCTGTGCTGACCGGCAAGAACTGGACTGCACTGGTCGCCGCACAGCTTGGCTTGCCGGCCCCGTGCGCCGCGCAGACCGGCCTGCTGGGCACCCCGTCGCAAACCGAGGCGCTCAATTTCGCGGTCCCGGTCGTCAACCATCCGGAATGCTTCGGCTACGCGCAGGGCGGTTCGCGCGTGACCAACCCGGTCGGACCGGGCAACAAATTGCTGGATAAGCCGGGCGCGCTGTCGCTGGGCCAGATGACCGTCCCGGTCGTGACCCAGATTGCGAATCACCTCGCCAAAGTCGGCGGCAAGTTCAAGGGTGATGAACTGGTGCTGGTCATGGCCGGCGGCAACGACGCGCTGGAACAGTTGGGTGAATTGTCGGCAAGCGCAACCGCCGCCGGCTCGACCGCGTTCGCAACCAGCCTGACGCAGCAACTGGCGGTTGGCGCGACCAATCCGGCCACCGCCGGCCCGGCGATCGGCCTGGCGATCCAGACCGAAGCGGCAAGGCCGGGACACACCGACCAGAGCGTGGTTGGTGCAGGTGTGGCCGCGGCCGTCGCGGCAGGCAATACCGCGGCAGGCAATCCGGCGGTCTACGGCCCGATGGTCGCCAAGGCCCAGGCGGATGGCGCTGCTGCCGGTGCCGCGTTCGCTACCTCCAACGGCCCAACCCGGGTTGTCGCGATGGCCACCGCCGGCGCCGAGCTGGCCCTTCTGGTGAAGAACGAGATCATCGGTAAAGGCGCCAACTTCGTGGTGGTGAACAACCTGCCGGATGTGTCGATCTCGCCGTCGGCCAAGGCGCAGTCGGCCGAGACCCAGGGTTTGATCAAGGCAATGGTTGCCGCCTTCAATGACAAGCTGCAGGCTGGCCTGAACGGCGACCCGAAAGTCCTGTACGTCGACCTGGCCGCCGTCAGCCGCGACCAGTCGGTCAACCCGGCTCCGTATGGCCTGACCAATACCACGACGCCGGCCTGCGACCTGACCTCGGCCAAAAACTTCCTCGGTTCCTCGTTGATCTGCAACAAGAACAACTTGATCGCCGGCGACGTCAGCCACTACATGTTCGCCGACTCCGTGCACCCCACCCCGTTCGAGTATTCGCTGATCGCGCGCTACGTGCTCGAGCAGATGATTGCCAAGGGCTGGCTGTAATTTTCACGGCGGGCCCGGCTGCGCCAGCGCGGACGGGCCACTATCCAAAAAGAATCAGGAGATAAAATGAAAGTACGTTTGAATAGCGTCGTGAAAATGCTCGTGGCCGCGACGGCGATCGCCGCGGCCTCTGGCGCCTCGGCACAGTCGGCTGGCCAGTGGACGGTCGCGCTCGGCGTCAACAAGATCACCCCGAAAGTGGAGAGCGGCGACATTTCGGCGCCGGCGCTGCCGCATTCCCAGGGCGACGTCAGCAGCGACACCCAGCCGGTGGCGGTGATCACGTACGGCCTGACCGACAACATCTCGGTCGAAACCGCACTCGGCAGCCCGTACAAGCACAAGATCTACGGCGCCGGCGCGATTGCCGCGACCGGCGAGCTGGGTACGGTCCAGGCACTGCCGCCGACCGTGCTGCTGCAGTACCGCTTCTTCCAGCCGAGCGCGATGGTGCGTCCGTTCGTCGGCGTCGGCGTGACCTATGCTTACTTCATGAAGGAAACTGGTTCGGGCAAGATGACCGCGCTGACCAACCCGGGCAGCGCGACCCCGACCACCTTCAGCATCGACAACAAGCTGACCGGCTCGTTGCAGGCAGGCCTGGCGGTGAACATGAGCGAACGCTGGTTCGCCAGCGCGGCGTTCATCAAGACCTTCCTCAAGACCGACGTGCACTTCTCGACCGGCCAGACCCAGCACATGAAGCTGGACCCGCAGGCAGTGATGCTGGCGGTGGGCTACAAGTTCTGAACCGGGCCCATCCCGCTGGTACAGGAACCCGCTTCGGCGGGTTTTTTTTCGGGCATCCCGCCCGAACGGTCAGAACGCGGCGATGCCCGTCTGCGCGCGTCCCAGGATCAGGGCGTGGATGTCGTTCGTGCCTTCGTAGGTGTTGACCACCTCGAGGTTGACCATGTGGCGGATCACGCCGAACTCGTCGGAGATGCCGTTACCGCCCAGCATGTCGCGCGCCGTGCGTGCGATGTCGAGCGACTTGCCGCACGAATTGCGCTTCATGATCGACGTGATCTCGACCGCCGCCGTGCCCTCGTCCTTCATGCGGCCCAGGCGCAGGCAGCCCTGCAGGCCAAGCGTGATTTCGGTCTGCATGTCGGCCAGCTTCTTCTGCACCAGCTGGTTGGCCGCCAGCGGCTTGCCGAATTGCGTGCGGTCCAGCGTGTACTGGCGCGCCGTGTGCCAGCAGGCTTCGGCCGCGCCCAGCGCGCCCCACGCGATGCCGTAGCGCGCCGAGTTCAGGCAGGTGAACGGGCCCTTCAGGCCGCGGACGTCCGGGAAGGCGTTCTCTTCCGGACAGAACACATTGTCCATCACGATCTCGCCCGTCACCGAGGCGCGCAGGCCGAACTTGCCATGGATCGCCGGCGCCGACAGGCCCGCCATGCCTTTGTCGAGCACGAAGCCGCGGATCGCGCCTTCGTCGTCCTTGGCCCACACGACGAACACGTCGGCCACCGGCGAGTTGGTGATCCACATCTTGGACCCGCTCAGCGCATAGCCGCCGTCCACCTTGCGTGCGCGCGTGACCATCGAGCCCGGGTCCGAGCCGTGGTTCGGCTCGGTCAGCCCGAAGCAGCCGATCCATTCGCCGGTGGCCAGCTTCGGCAGGTATTTCTGGCGCTGCGCCTCGGTGCCGAACTCGTAGATCGGCACCATCACCAGCGACGACTGCACGCTCATCATCGAGCGGTAGCCGGAGTCGATGCGCTCGACTTCGCGCGCGACCAGGCCATAGCTGACATAGTTCAGCCCCGGGCCGCCGTACTGTTCCGGGATCGTCGGCCCCAGCAGGCCCAGCTCGCCCATTTCGCGGAAGATCGAGGTATCCATCTTCTCGTGCCGGAAGGCCTCCAGGATGCGCGGCTGCAATTTGTCCTGGCAATACGC
Organism: Massilia sp.; assembly: GCA_045810465.1. Lineage (GTDB taxonomy): Bacteria > Pseudomonadota > Gammaproteobacteria > Burkholderiales > Burkholderiaceae_D > Telluria. The sequence goes on from JBJMVW010000071.1 coordinate 34,381, forward strand.
CGCCGCCGCATCGCGCACCATGCGCTCGTCGTCGTTCAACTGCTGGTTCAGCAGCAGCGGGTCATCCCAGTGGAACTGTGTCTTGCGGGGCGAATCGGAACGGTTCATGGATCAGTCCTGGTCTCAATGGTTGTTGTTGGAAGGGACGCGCGGCCGCGCCGGTCAAGCCATTATAGGAAGCCAGCTCGGCTGCATCTTTTCAATCTGCGACAGCCATTTTCATTTTTGCCCGACTGATAACGCGGACCGGTTTCACAGATTCTCGGTGCTGCCGAACCGACCGCAATGGAAGATCAGCGCCGGCTGCGGATGCAATGCGCATTCCTCGACCTCACCCACGAAAATAACGTGGTCGCCTTCCGGATAGCGGCTGCGGTTGTGGCATTCGAACCACGCCGCCACGCCTTTCAGGATCGGCTGGCCGGTACGCGACAGCTCGTACTCGAGGCCGGCAAAAGGCTCGTCGGTACGGCGCGAGAAGCGCGCCGCCAACTCCTGCTGGCCGGCGGCCAATACGTTGATCACGTAGTGCGAATTGCCGCTGAAGATAGGCAGGCAGTTGGCGCTGTCGCCCAGGCTCCACAGGACCAGCGGCGGCTCGAGCGACACCGAATTGAACGAACTGGCGGTGAGGCCGCGGAAACTGCCGTCGGCCAGGCGCGTCGTGATGACCGTGACGCCGGTGGCAAACTGCGACAGCGCCTGCCGGAAATGCGCGGAGTCGAAGCCGCGCGACGTAGCGCGGGGGGAACTTGTATTCATTGGTGCCTTGGGAATTTACTGCCATTATGCCACTGCAGGATGGGCGCCGGTTGATGCCGCATTATTGAGCATGCACAAAGAACCACTTTGCGTTACAGTTAGTGCCATGGGAACTCTTAACCGTCGAGGTGTGTCATGACCGACCAATCAGCAACCGAAGTGGCCATCCTGGGTGGCGGATGCTTCTGGTGCCTGGAAGCGGTATACCTCGAGGTGGGCGGCGTCACGCGGGTCGAGTCGGGCTATATGGGCGGCCACACGACCAACCCCAGCTATGAGCAGGTGTGCGCGGGCAGCAGTGGCCACGCCGAAGTCGTGCGGCTCGAGTTTGACCCCCAGGTGATCAGCTACCGCGACATCCTCGAGATTTTCTTCACGATCCACGACCCGACCACGCCTGACCGCCAGGGCAACGACGTCGGCCCGCAATACCGCTCGGTGATTTTTACCACCTCGCCAGAACAGGAAGCGACCGCGCGCCAGGTGATGGCCGAGATGGCCCAGGTGTGGGACGGGCCGATCGTGACCCAGCTGCTGCCGGCCGAGACCTGGTACAAGGCCGAGGACTACCACCAGGGCTATTTCAACCAGCACCCGCTGCAAGGTTACTGCGCGTTCGTGGTGGCGCCCAAGGTGGCCAAGTTCAGGAAGGTGTTCGCCAAGCGCATGAAGTCGCCGGAGCAGGGCGGCGTGGCGTAGGGTGGGCGGGTCCCCCGCCCACGCGTTCAACCTCAGCTGTACATGTACTTGCGCGACCACGGGATCTGCGCCGGGTCTTCGCCCGCCTTGCCGCACACGATCTGGTACAGGCTGATCCAGTCATGCGCGAATGCGTACGCGCAGCCTGCCAGGTACACGTGCCAGATCCGGAACCGCCTGGCGTCGGTCAGCTGCTTGATCTGCTCGGCGTTGTTCTCGAAGTTGTCGGTCCAGATCGCACATGTCTTCGCATAGTGGCGCCGCAGGTTTTCGACGTCGCGCACTTCCAGCCCGCCTTCCTGCATGGTCCGGATCACGTTGGAGAGGTGCGCCAGCTCGCCGTGCGGGAACACGTAGCGGTCGATGAATTCGCCGCCGCCATACGGGGTCGAGCCGTTGTCGACGTCGGTGGTGGTGATGCCGTGGTTCATGACCACGCCGCCCGGCGCCAGCAGCTGGTGAATCCGGGCGAAATACTCGGGCAGGTGCTGCACGCCGACGTGTTCGAACATGCCGACGCTGGTGATGCGGTCGAACTGGCCCTCGACGTCGCGGTAGTCCTGCAGCCGGATTTCGACCTGGCCCTGCAGCCCGGCCCGTTCGACCTGCTCGCGCGCGAGCCGGGTCTGGTTCTCGGACAAGGTGACGCCGACGCAGCGCGCGCCGTAGCGTTGTGCAGCGCGGATCACTAGCGCACCCCAGCCGCAGCCGATGTCGAGCAGCGTCTGGCCCGGCTGCAGGCCGATCTTGGTCAGGATGTGGTCGATCTTCTTGACCTGCGCGCTGGCCAGGTCCTCGTCGCCGTTTTCAAAATAGGCGCACGAATACACCATGCCCGGGTCGAGCCAGGCGCTGTAGAACTCGTTGGAGACGTCGTAGTGGTACCGGATCGCTTCCGCGTCCTTTTGGCGCGTGTGCGGTGAGACCAGCCGCAACGCATTGGACAGCCGGGCGCGCGGCTTGCCGCTTGAGGCGGCCAGCGCGTTGCCCATGCTGATGATGTCGACCGCGCGCCCGGTCACCTCGATCGCACCTTCCACATACGCGCGCCCCAGGTTGTACAGGGACGGCGACATCAGGTAGCGCAGCGCCCCGGGATTCGGAACCTTGATGGTGACCCGCGGCGGCTCCGAGGACAGGTCGAACTGCTGCCCGTTCCACAGGACCACCCGCAAAGGCAGCGACAGTTTGTTGCGTACGCCTGTGCTCCAGGCGGAAAGCCTCATTTCTGTAAACACGCACACCTCCCACGAGTTGACAGCAAGCCGGCTTGCGTGGAGCTGGCTTACGGTTGCAAACGTTGCCGCGTCCAGCTGCCGTCTTCCTGCCGCTGGTACACGATGCGGTCATGGAAGCGCGAGCGGCGTCCTTGCCAGAACTCGATCCGTTCCGGCACCAGGCGGAATCCGCCCCAGTTCTGTGGTCGCGGCGGCTCCTCGCCATACTGCCCCGCCACCGCATCGTAGTTCTGTTCCAGCGCAGCCCGACTCGCGATCGGCGCGCTTTGCTGCGAGGCGATCGCCGACAGCCGGCTCTTCAGCGGCCGGCTGTTGAAGTACTTGTCGCTCTCTTCACCCGAGGTGCGCTCGACCCTGCCTTCGATGCGCACCTGGCGTTCCAGTTCGCTCCAGAAGAATAGCAGGGCCGCATACGGGTTAGCGCCCAGTTGCCGCGCTTTCTGGCTGTCGTAGTTGGTGTACCAGGTGACGCCGCGCTGGTCGAACTGCTTGACCAGCACGATGCGCGAACTGGGCCGGCCGTCCGGCCCCACCGTCGCGACGTTCATCGCGTTTGGCTCGTTGACCTCGGCCTTCAAGGCCTCCTCGAACCAGCGCGCGAATTGCAGCATCGGGTCGTCGGCGACATCGAGTTCGTCCAGGCTGGCCTGGCCGTAGTCCTTGCGCAGGCCGGCCAGCGTGTCGCCAATCGACGGCGCCGGTGCCGCGATCCCGCGCCGCAGCTGCATCGCATTGCCCAGCTGGGCCATCTGCCCGGCCGAAAACAGGCGCAGCGCCATCGGCGCCATCGTGCTTTCTTCACGTTCCATATGCGACAAATAACGCTGCGCGAAGCGCTGGACGGTGCTGGCCGACAGCGTGCTGGCGCTGCCGTCGGCGATCATCGCCAGCTGCTCGTGCAGGTCCTGCCACAGCGCGTCCATGTCCTTGTGGTCCTGCAGGATCACCGGCGCCAGCGCTTGCAGCGTGGCCGCGTCCTCGCCCTGCGCCACCGCCCGCAGCATCGGGATCAGGTCTTGCTCCTCGTCCTCGTGGTGCAGGTGCGCGGCCTTGTCGAAATACCTGAGCACGGCCTGGGCAGCCTGGCGCGCCTGCTCGTCCGCGCCGTGCTCGGGCAGGTGCGACAGCAGTTTTTCCAGCGTCGCCAGCTGCTTGCGGATGCGGCCGTGGCAATGCTTGAGCACCGCGATCGGCTGGTCGAATCCGGGCACTGCCTCGGGGAGTAGAGCATTCATGTTCAGCTTTTTAACTCAGGAAAATATTTGCGTTGACTAAGAGCTATTTTAGTGCAGTTAGGAACGTTACGTCCGTTAAAATGTGGGGATGAATACGATCAACACCCAGACCTTTGCCGCCGCGCTGGAAGACGAGGTCGATTTCGCACGCCGTTTTGGCGGGATCGCCCGTCTCTACGGCGAGCGTGCCTTGGAACGCTTCCGGGCGGCGCACGTTTGCGTGATCGGCGTCGGCGGCGTCGGTTCGTGGGTGGTGGAGGCGTTGGCGCGCAGCGCGATCGGCCACCTGACCCTGATCGACCTCGACAATGTGGCCGAGTCGAACATCAACCGCCAGATCCAGGCCTTGTCCTCGACCATCGGCCAGCCCAAGATCGAGGCGCTGGCGCAGCGCATCGCCCAGATCAATCCGTTCTGCCAGGTCACGCTGGTTGAGGACTTCATCGACGCCGGCAACCTCGAGCAGATGATCGGAGGGCCGCCAGACGTGGCCCGGTTTGACTACGTGGTCGACGCCATCGACAGCGTCAAGGCCAAGGCCGCGCTGATCGCGTATTGCCGCGCGCGCTCGATTCCCTTGATCACCATCGGCGGCGCCGGCGGCCAGCTCGACCCGACCAGGATCGAAGTGCGCGACCTCGCGCGTACCGAGCAGGAGCCGTTGCTGAAGAAAGTGCGCAAGATCCTGCGCGCGCACTACGGCTTCCCGCGCGGCGAAAAGAACAAGTACAACATCGACGCCGTGTTCTCGATGGAGCCGTTGCGTTATCCGGACAGCGGCGACGCCTGCGAGGTCGATGCCAACAGCATCACCGGCCTGAACTGCGCCGGCTTTGGCTCGAGCATGGTGGTGACCGCCAGCTTCGGCATGATTGCCGCCGGCCATCTGCTACGCAAGCTGGCCGAGGCCGCCAATGCCGGGCCGGTTTCGGAAGAAACTGTGCAAGAGGAAGAGGCCTTGCTATCATAGGATTTCAGTTTGAAATCTTTTGATTGAAAGAGGCCCCATGATCCGTCGTTCCTTATTCATCGCGCTGCTGCTTGCCACCGCGGCGGCCAGCGCCCAGCAAGGCGCAGCCCAGCCTGCAGACTCCCAGGCCGATCCTCAAGCGGCCGCAGCGCCGGCCGCACCCAAGGTGCAAATCATCGAGCAAAAGGTCGGTACCGGCCGGGAAGCGGGCGTCAGCAATACCGTCAGGGTCCACTACACCGGCTGGTTCTACAAGCCGCTGGCGAAGAACCAGCGCGGCCGCAAGTTCGACTCCTCCCTCGACCGCGGCGATCCGCTCGAGTTCCGCGTTGGCGCCGGCCAGGTCATCAAGGGCTGGGACCAGGGCGTGGCCGGCATGAAGGTCGGCGGCAAGCGTACCCTGATCATCCCGAGCGAGTTGGCTTACGGCAAGCGTGGCGCGGGCGGCGGCTCGATCCCGCCCGACTCCGACCTGATCTTCGACGTGGAACTGCTGGACGTGAAGTAAATCTAAACTCTTCAACAACGCTGGGGGGGCGGCATGAGAATCGCAAACGACGTCACTGAGTTGATCGGCAACACGCCGCTGGTCCGGATCCGCAAGCTGGCAAAGGACGGCGCCGCCGAGATCCTCGCCAAGCTCGAGTTCTACAGCCCTGCCCACAGCGTCAAGGACCGCATCGGCCTGTCGATGATCGAGGCGGCCGAGGCCGCTGGCCGGATCGGTCCGGACACCATCATCGTCGAGCCCACCAGCGGCAACACCGGCATCGCGCTGGCGATGGTCTGCGCCGCGCGCGGCTACCGCTGCCGGCTGGTGATGCCCGAAACCATGAGCAACGAGCGGCGCATGCTGCTGCGAGCCTACGGCGCCGAGCTGGTGCTCACGCCGGGCAGCGAAGGCATGCTGGGCGCGATCCGGCGCGCCGAGGAAATCGTCGCCGAAGACCCGCACTGCTTCATGCCGCAGCAATTCAACAATCCGGCCAACCCGGAGGTGCACCGCCGCACCACCGCCGAGGAAATCTGGCGCGACACCGACGGCAAGGTCGACATCCTGGTGGCCGGCATCGGTACCGGCGGCACGATTACCGGGGTGGGCGAGGTGATCAAGGCGCGCAAGCCCAGTTTCCAGGCGATCGCGGTCGAACCGGCGGCCTCGCCGATCCTGTCGAAAGGCACCAAGGGACCGCACCCGATCCAGGGTCTCGGCGCCGGCTTCATTCCGCAGGTGCTCAACACCCACATCTACGACGAAGTGATTGCGGTGCAGAACGAGGACGCGTTCGAGACCGCGCGCGCGGCGGCGCGCGAGGAAGGGCTGCTGGTCGGGATTTCGTCGGGCGCCGCGTTGTGGGCCGCGATCCAGGTCGCGCGCCGGCCCGAGAACGCGGGCAAGCTGATCGTCACGATCATCCCGTCGTTTGGCGAGCGCTACCTGAGCACGGCGTTGTTCGCGAACCTGGCTGGTTAATCCGGGCGCCTGCCCGCAGCTCGCGTGGTAGCAGCAACGTAGGGTGGGCACCGCGTGCCCACGCGTGACGTTTGCGTGTCGCCGGCTTCCGCGTGGGCACGGGGTGCCCACCCTACGTCGCTGAAACCGTCGTTCCCGCGCACGCGGGAACCCATTCTGAGGCCGCGTTCCCGCAGCAGCGCCTGACGTTAGCGATCGCCGGCTTCGGGCTACTGCGCCGGCGCGTGCAACACGCACCCGTGATCGGTCGTCCCTTCCTCCACCTGCAGCGTGCAGTGGTGGATCGAGAAATCCTCGCGCAGCCTGGCGACGATGTCGTCGATCACCTGGTCGCCCGGATACCCGCCCGGCATCACGATGTGCGCGGTCAGCGCCGTCTCGGTCGTGCTCATCGCCCAGATATGCAGGTCGTGCACTTCCGATACCCCCGGCCGCTCGGCCAGGAAGCGCGTCACCTCGCCGGTGTCGATGTTGGCCGGCACCGCCGCCATCATCAGCTGCAGCGATTCGCGCAGCAGCGACCAGGTGCCGGCGACGATGATCAGCACGATCACCAGGCTGACCAGCGGGTCGAGCCAGCTCCAGCCAGTGAACATGATCACCACGCCCGACACCACCACGCCCAGCGAGATCGCAGCGTCCGCGGCCATGTGCTGGTAGGCGCCGCGCAGGTTCAGGTCGTCCTTGCGCCCGGCCATGAACAGCCAGGCCGAAAAGCCGTTCACCAGCACGCCGATCGCGGCGACCACCGACACCGTGGTGCCTGCCACCGAGGCCGGCTGCGAGAGCCGTTGCACCGCCTCCAGCGCGATCGCGCCGCACGCGACCATCAGCAGCGAGGCATTGGCCAGCGCCGCCAAAATCGACGAACTGCGCAGGCCGTAGGTGTAGCGCCTGGTGGGAATCTTTTTGGCCAGCACCGCCGCGCCCCAGGCCAGCAGCAGGCCCAGCACGTCCGACAGGTTGTGGCCGGCGTCGGCCATCAGGGCGGTTGAATTGGCGATGAAGCCGTAGAAAAATTCGATCGCGACGAACACGGTATTGAGGGCCACCGCCAGCGCGAACGCGCGCGTGTTGCCATCCGGCGCCGCATGGTGGTGGTGATGATGATGGCCATGGCTGTGATGGTGGTCGTGGTCGTGGTCGTGATCGTGGTGATGGTGGTGTAGGCTCATGCGTCCAGTCCGTTGGCGGGTTCGGCGATGTGTTCGAACATGTCGGCCAGCAGGCCGCTGATGTGGGCGTCGGCGGCCGAATAGAAGACCTGCTTGCCCTGGCGCTCAGCCTTGACGATGCGCGCCGCCCGCAACAGCCGCAGGTGGTGGCTGACCAGCGAACTGGACAAGGTCAGCCCGGTAGCGATGTCACCCACGGCGATCGGCTGGTCCAGGCAGGCCAGTACGATGCGCAGGCGCGTGGCATCGCCCAGCAGGTGGAACAGGTCCGCCAGCTGGACGACGGCTTGATCGGTCTCGGTCGGGATCGTCATGTTCAACGTTTGAATAGTTGTTCATATGTTAGACGAAAAGAACGGACGCCGCAAGCGATCGTGGAAGGCCGCCTGGCTGCTCAAGCACAAGCTGATGGAGGTGATGTGATGGCCCAGCGCGAAGCCGATCGCCCGCTGCAGGGCGATCTCAGTGTCGATGACGCATACCTGGGCGGCGAGGGCACTGGCGGCGGGCGCCATGCTGGTTTCGCGCGCAGGACGGGGTGCCCAACCGACGAAGAATTGTTTACTTCAGGTGCTCAGCCGGCGCGTTGTTCGCCTGCATCGCCGCAGCCCGCATCCTCGCCTTGCGGACCATCTGGCGCAGCAAACCAGACTGGATTCGCGCCGCTACGTAACGTAACAGTTTTGCGTTCAGTAAATAGCGGGGGCGGAGATAAAGCTGGTTATTCCAAAGTATCGTTATATTCTTGAGCCATTGCCAATTTTTGAAATTATTCTGGACCAGGAGGCGACCAGACACCGCGAGCGTTTCGAATCCGAAAGGGAATTTGAATGACGCCGCCAAGGGTTGCGAATTGACCAGAACATCGGCGTGTTCCTGCGGATCGGCTAATTGTTTCAATGCCCCGCTCATCAAATCGAATTCTGCGATCAAGCCCAGATCCCTGATATAAAACTTTAACGGCTTTACGCGCCGAAGCACTATTGCGGGGAAATACCTGCGCAGCGAATTGCTAAACTCCCTGGCGAGCACTTGTATCTCGTCGAGCGCTACCGGTGGATCCGAAGTATATTCAAATCCATTAATTTGGTCATATAATTCCAGCCACCGGCTGAGTGCGCGATTATTGCCCTCATCCTCAGGCATCGTGATTTCGCTTACTGACGCAGTCTCTCCGAGAAACAAGAAACGAACCCGGTAGCCGTGCGCCTGCACGAAAGTTGCAACGGCCTGGGGACTGTTTCCATAGCGATTCAAGAATCGATTGTCTTCGGAAGAAAAATATACAAAACTCGCAAACGGGATCGTGACCTTTGCCCCCAGGTCCCGATGGTTATTGAGAAGCCGTGACAGCTTCTCCTTCGCCGATGTGGGCAGCACGCGGTCATAATTGAGGTAACCGTTATACCCGGCGAGCGAGAATTGGTTGAGGACAACGTCAACCTTCCCAAGATTCTTCAGCACCCTCCGGCAATCCGACGCTGACAGTTCAGCATCGTTAACGTTGAAAACTACCTCTCCACCATGCTTCACGCCAAGGCACGAGTCGCCAAAACTGGCCTGATAGCAGTAGACATCGACGCCTCCTGGCAGGGAGACCGTCCGACGGTTCGGAAGGGACTGGAAATTGGTGAATCCGAAACTGCGTAGAGCCTCGAAAATTTTTTCAGAGTTCTGTTGCTGGAATAGTACGATCACCCTTTTCTTAAACTCATCTGGCAAGCTCTTCAAGGTGGGTATATTGAAATGGTCGGGATGTTCATGGGATATCCAAAGGTATTGGATATCGTTTAGCATTTGCGGAAAATACGCCGGCTTGCCAAGCAAGCTCCATGAGTTATTGAAAGCCTTGCTCAAGAGCCAGGGGTCGGTCCATATCTTAATGCCGTCCGCATCGATAATCACCGATGCATGGCTCACTAACGTAATTTTCACGACCGCTCCTTTTTCTTGAGTGTCCCGTCAGCCGGATTATTTTACTGAAATTCAGTCTATCTCAAACGTTCCCCGCTGTGTACCCGGTTGACAGGACTAGCTCATCGGTTTATGTTTTACATCAATTTACCTGATTATGTTCGTTCCTCAGAACCCTGCCGTTCCTGCTGAGTCAAACCTTTCATAATGGCTGGGTTACTGAAAGGGGCGATGATGGTAATCAATGGAATCCAGTTTCGGGAGGGGGCTGCTGAGGCAAGAATAATCGGGTCAACTTATACGGGCGGATTTCGCATGGAACCGGATACTGATAATTTGGGCCTGGCAACATTCGATTCGCGTCATTTCCGTGGCGCACTGTCGCGATTTGCCACGGGCGTCACAGTTGTTACCGGCGAGAATGGCGATGGATGCTTTGTCGGAATTACCGTAAACTCGTTCAATTCGGTTTCGTTGGTGCCTCCCCTGGTTCTCTGGAGCCTCGCGACATGCTCGTCGAGCCTGTCAATATTTTCAAAAAGTTCTCATTACGTTATCAACGTACTGGCCAGTGACCAACGTGCGCTCGCAGTTCGTTTCGCCTCCAAAGTTGCGAGTCGTTTCGAGGGAGTGGAGGTTACCTTGTCGCCAAATGGCCTGCCGATCCTCGCAGGCGCATCGGTGTGGTTCGAGTGCCGCAATCGCAGCCAGTATCTGGAGGGTGATCACGTCATCTTCGTGGGGGAAGTGACGCGGCTTGGCCTGTCAACACGTCCCGGATTGATCTTCCAAAACGGCGAATTTCTCGAGTCATTTCCCCGTTCGGCGTCCACTAAATAGCCGTTGGAACAACTCAGGATCGCCCCGGGACGGCCTGCACCATCAACGTGATCCGGCGACTTTGAGCACCGCTTCGGCGAAGGCCTGGGGCGCTTCCTGGGGAAGGTTATGGCCAGCGCCTTTGATCAGCCGGTGCGTATACTTACCGGAGAATTTTTTGGCATAGGCGCCCGGATCCGGGTGGGGAGCACCGTTGGCATCGCCTTCTAGTGTAATGGTGGGCACGCTGATGAGCGGGCCAGCGGCTAGCCGTTTTTCCAGATCGTCGTATTTCGGCTCCCCATCAGCTAGGCTGAGCCGCCAGCGGTAGTTATGAATCACGATGCTGACATGATCTGGATTGTCGAAGGCGGCTGCGCTGCGCTCATAGGTGGCATCGTCGAACTGCCATTTTGGCGAAGCGAGCTGCCAGATGAGTTTCGCAAACTCGCGCCGGTATTTTTCGTAACCTGCCCGGCCCCGCTCGGTCGCGAAATAATATTGGTACCACCATTCGTATTCGGCCTTCGGCGGCAGGGGCATCCGGTTGCTCTCGCGGCTGCCGATCAGGTATCCGCTCACCGAGACCATGGCTTTGCAGCGTTCCGGCCAGAGCGCCGCCACGATGTTGGCGGTCCGCGCTCCCCAATCATAACCGCCGAAGATCGCTCTCTCGATCTTCAAAGCATCCATCAGCGCGATCGCATCGACGGCGAATGCCGACTGTTGGCCGTTACGGGGCGTTTCGCTGGAAAGGAACCGCGTCGCGCCATAGCCGCGCAGGTAAGGGACAATGACCCTGTAGCCGCTTGCGGCCAGCAGCGGCGCGACGTCCGCATAGCTGTGAATGTCGTAGGGCCAGCCGTGCAGGAGAATCACTCCGGGTCCATCGGCAGGGCCTGCTTCGACGTAGCCGACGCGCAGTACACCGGCGTCGATCTGTTTCAGTGGCCCGAACGGACTGTGCGTCCCCGGCCGGTTCGCCGGCAGACTGCCCGGACCGGCCGGGCCCGGCTGCGCCTGGACGGCGCCGATGAGGTCGAGCCTGGCAGCCGCGACGGTCGTGGCGAGAGCCGCGCAAGCGCGGCGCCGGTGATGGTCGATGCGTTCGGACATGTCGCTCTCCCTGCCTTGCGTTGCGCATGCCGCGGCTGCAATCAGCGCATTTTCCTGAATGCCGCCCGGAGCTCGCTACTACCCTAGACACCTGCAAATCCCACTTCGCCGGTAAGGTGCGTAACGGGCATGATCTAAATCAAACCGCCGTTCAGTGTTGGCGAGCGCAGCTGTTCACCTAGCGCGGCAATTGCCCGTCCGTATCGCGCACCTCGGCCGGCCCCAGTTTGAGCGCCTCGAGCTGCGGCGCGATCTTCGCGCGGTCGCCGACCGCCACCACGACCATCTGCCCAGGCGCTAGGTACTTGCGCGCGGCCGCCTGCACTTCCGGGGCGCTCACTTTCGAAAACTGGGCCGGCAGCCGGCTGAAGTAATCGAGCGGCAGCTCGAACACGTAGGTCTCGGCCAGGCTGGCGCCGATGCCGGCATTGGTCTCGAACCGGCCGGGCAGCGACAGGATTTGCGAGTTGCGCGCGCCCGCCAGTTCGTTGCCCGGCAGCGCTTTCTCGCCCATGGCTCGCACTTCCTTGAAGATTTCGGTGACCGACGCTGCGGTGACGTCGGTGCGCACACTGCCGGCGATGACGAACGGGCCGGGCGTGCGGTCGTAGCGGAACTGCGAGAACACGCCGTAGCTGTAGCCCTTGTTCTCGCGCAGGTTGTTGTTGATGCGGCTCGAGAACAGCCCGCCGAGCGCCGCATTCATCACCTGCAGCGCCGGGTAGTCGGGCGTCTTGCGCGGTGCCGCGATGGCGCCAACCCGCAGCGCGGTTTGCGGCGCGCCCGGCTTGTCGACCATGACCAGGCGCGCCTTGGTGGTGGCGGGAGGGCCCGGGTCGGCCGGCCTGCGCTCGGCTTTCGGCCAGCCGAGGAAGCGCGCCTCGGCCAGCGCACGCAGTTCGTCGCGCGAGATGTCGCCGGATACCACCAGCGCCGCGTTCCCCGGCACGTAATGGCGGCGCCAGAACTGGTACAGGTCGTCGCGCGTGGTCGCGCGGATGGACGGCTCGGTGCCAAGCTGGCCGTAGCCGTACGGATGGCCCGGCCCGTACAGCGCGCCGGCCGCGGCCACCGCCGCCACGGCTTCCGGGCTTTCGCGCTGGCGGGTCAGGTCGGCCAGCCGGCTGGCGCGCTGGCGCTCCACTTCGGCGTTCGGGAAGGCCGGGTGCTGGACCACGTCGGCCAGCACGTCGAGCGCCTGCGCGAAGGTCGATTTCAGCGACAGCAGCGACACGGTCGAGGCGTCGGCCGAACTGGCGCTGCCGAGGAAGGCGCCGAGCCGCGCGATTTCGTCGGCGACCTGGGGCGCGCTGCGGGTCGCGGTGCCTTCCTCCAGCATCTGGGCGGCGAAGCCGGCCAGGCCAGGCTGGTCGTCCGGGTTGGCGTCAAGGCCGCTCCTGAGCACCAGTTCGGCCGCCACCAGCGGCAGCGCGGGGTTTTGGTGGTGGATCACGGTCAGGCCGTTCGCCAGCTGGAACGATTCGCCTTGCGGCAGCGTGAACTGGGGCGGCGGGCCGCCTTTGGGCGGCTTGCTGCGCCACGGCTGGTCGCGGTTGACGCCGGCGCTCTTGCGCGGACTGGCCCTGGCCGGCGCCGGCGTCGGCACCTCGGGCCCCAGGTCGGGCGTGCCGGGAACGCCGGCCACCAGCGCGCGCGCGCGCTGCTGCAGCCAGGCGCGCGCGACGCGCTGCACGTCGGCCGCGCTGACCCGGCGCAGTCGTTCCAGGTCCTTCGGCAGGTAGCCGGGATCGCCGGTGTACTGGTTGTACTGGTTCATCTGATTGGCCAGGCCATGCCCGCCCAGCTTCTCGATCGAGGTCAGCATCGCGGTCTCGATCAAGTTGCGGGCGCGCTCGACTTCGCGCTCGGACGGCCCGTAGTCGCGCAGCAGCGCCAGTTCGGCGTCGACCGCCTTCTCGATCTCCTGCGCGCTGTGGCCCGGACGCGCGGTGACGTCGATGACGAAGGTCGAGGTCAGCGCGTTCGAGTTCTGGCTGGCCGCGGCTTCCTGCGCGACCTGCTGTTCGTACACCAGGCTCTTGTACAGGCGGCTCGACTTGCCGCCGGCGAGCACCTGCGCCGCCACCGACAGCTCGGCGTCGCCCGGCTGGTAGGCCGGCGGCGTCAGCCAGCCCATGAACACGCGCGGCAGTTCGATCCGGTCCGGCACCACCACCCGCCGTTCGCTGGTGATCGACGGCGTCGCCACCGCCGGCCGCGCGACCGGCGCGCTGCGCCTGAAGCTGCCGAAGTATTTTTTGACCAGCGCGCGGGTCTTCGCCTTGTCGATGTCGCCCGCGATCACGATGCTGGCGTTGTTCGGGCCGTAGTAGCGGGTGAAGAAGTCGCGCACGTCCGCCAGCTTCGCATTCTGGATGTCGGCGTGCGAGCCGATCACCGCCGCGTAGTACGGATGGTTCTTCGGGAACAGCGCGTGGTTCAGCGCCTCCTCGACGATGCCGTACGGCCGGTTCTCGACGTTCTGGCGCCGTTCGTTGCGCACCACGTCCTGCTGGTTCGCCAGCGCGGTCTGATCGAGCACGTCGAGCAGGTAGCCCATGCGGTCCGAATGCACCCACAGCGCCAGCTCGAGCTGGTTCGACGGCACGGTGTCGAAATAGTTGGTGCGGTCGTAGTCGGTGCTGCCGTTGCTGTCGGTCGCGCCAGCGCCTTCGAGCAGGCGGTCGGCCTGCCCGCGCGGCACGTGCCTGGTGGCGGCGAACATCATGTGCTCGAACAGGTGGGCAAAGCCGGTCAGGCCGGGCGCCTCGTTGGCCGGGCCCACGTGGTACCAGATGTTGACCGCGACGATCGGCAGCCGGTGGTCCTCGACCAGGATCACTTCGAGCCCGTTGGGGAGCGTGGTTTTGTCGTAGGCGATGCGCCCTGCCGCCGGCGCCGTGCCGGCGGCAGGGGCGGCGGGCGCGGCGCCGCACAGCGCGGCCAGCAGGGTTGAAACGGCAAGCAGGAGACCAGGCTTCAAAGGCGTCATATGCGCTCCGGTTGGCGATGGTTCGGCGCGCCCCTGCGGCAGCTTGGCGCAGCACACCAGTCCGGCTATTATCGCGCGCTTCGCTGTTGGGCAGCGCGCGCATTTGCCAGTGCCGGGCGAGCCGGTTACGGCTTTTGCATCTCGGCCGCGATCGCGGCGCGCGTTTTTTGGTCGAGCTTGTCGACCGCGCGCGACAGCTTGTCCGCGTTCCTGAGCGCGGCCACCTGCTCGGCGCTCAGCTCCTTTTGCAGGACGAGCGGGGCGGGCGCGGGCGCCGGTTTGAACAGCAGCGCCTGGCCGCCGAGCACGAGCAGGGCGCCCAGCACGGCGGTGCCGGCGGCGATCGTGGCGGTCCGTGCCGCCGGATCGCGCGCGCCATCCGGCGACGCGGCGGCGGCAGCTGCCGGGCGCGGGACGGCGTGTCCCTGCAGCCCCGCGACCTGTCCGGCCAGCGCGGCATTCGCTTCGCGCAGCAGCGCCACGTGGCGCCCGACCGCTTCCTCGAGCACCGCCTCGTTCAACGCCACCAGCGCGAACACCGGGTCGTCGACATCGATCTTCACGCCGGTCTTTTCGAACACCAGGGTGCGCAGTTTTTGCTGGTCCATGCCGGCCTACCAGTTGACTTTGTCGAGCTGCTCGAACAGGTCGCGGAACACGACCCGGATGCGCTGCTTTTCCATCAGGTTGAACTTGTCGCTGCCGCGTACCTCGTCCGCCGTCATGCGCGCCACGTTCATTTTCTTGAGGTCGGCGCCGAAGGTGTCGGCGTTGCGTGCGGCCAGCACTACCCGGCCCACCACGCGCTGCGCGAAGTCGGCATAGGTGCTCGACTCGGTGAACAGCTTGCCGCTGGCCGAGGCCAGTTTGCCGAAGTGTTCGTTCTCCCACAGTACCAGCGGCACGCTGGTCGCGCGCGCGGTCGAAACGAAACCGGTGGCGGTGTCGTGCAGCGTGTCGCCGCCGCCGACGATGGTGTGGATGTACACCTTGCGCCCCGACTCCTGCAGCAGCGCGAAGCAGTCGTTCTCGAGCAGGTAGGCCATCAGCGGCGAGAAGCTGTTGGCGCCGTTGTCGATCACGCAGTTGCCCTCGTCCTCGAGCAGGTCGATCATCAGGGCGTCGAAGCGTTTGGGGTCGATGGTGCGGGTATCGGTCATCACCGGCACGTGCTTCACGTTCATCGCCTTGTAGCGGGAGAAGGTCGGATTCTCCTGGTCGGTGTCGTAGCAGCGCAGCGGCCGCTCGCGGTCTTGCGCGAGCCACTGGGCCAGGATGGTCGAAACCAGGGTCTTGCCGATGCCGCCTTTTCCCTGCAGGATGAAGTGAACCGTGTTTTGCATCGAATCTCCAACTAATAAATAAGCTCAGTGGCAGCTGCCGCTGCCGCGATCGGCCCGCGCGCCGGGCGGCAGTTCCCCGACCGGCAGGAATTCCCACTCGTAGCCGCCGTCCAGCAGTCGCAGGCGCAGCACCCCGAAGCTGCTGGCGTCGCGCACCTCGCTGTTCGGCGCCATGCCCAAAAACGGCGTCGGGTAGGCGCCGCCGGTGCCGACCACGAACTGGCGAATGCCGCGCGCCGCGTCAAGCCGCCCGTCGGCGTCCTGCGGCGCGAAGCGCTCGTAGTCGTGGTCGTGGCCCGACAGGACGATTTCGGCGCCGGCCCGGTACAGCAGCTCCCACACGTCGCGCATCTTGGCAATACTGCCGTTCCCACCCGAACTATACAGCGGGTGGTGCCAGTAGGCGAGGGTACAGCGGGCCGGATGGCGCGCGAGGTCGTCGCGCAGCCATGCCAGCTGGGCGGCGTGCTCACGCGGGCGCAGGTCGCTGTCGAGCGAAACCAGGTGCCAGTTGCCCAGCTCGAAGCTGTAGTGGCCGCGGCCGGCGCGCGCGCCGAAATAGGCGAAATAGGGCGCGGCGCTGGCGGTGGAGTACTCGTGGTTGCCCGGCGCGGGCCAGGTGCGGTCCTTGAAACGGCCCCAGGTCGGGCCGTAGCAGTTGGCGAATTCGGCCGCGGTGCCGCGCGGGTAGGTATGGTCGCCCAGCGTCAGCACCGCCGCGCCGGGATCGGCGGCCAGCTCGCCGCCGACCAGCGCCGCCGTATCGGCCGCGCCGGAAAAACGCGGGTCGGGATGCGCGCAGCGGGCGATGTCGCCCGCCGCATACACCGTGACGCCCGGCACCGGGGCGGCCAATACAGGCGCGGCGAGCGCCAGCGCGGCGGCAACGGCGAGACGGCGTGGCGCTGGCATCGGGAGCGCAGCGCTCCGCTTATTCGATGAAACGCAGCAGCCCGTTGAGCGCGTGCGCGACGGTTTGTTCGCGCACCGCCTTGCGGTCGCCCGGGAACACCAGCCGTTCTGTGTAAGTGGTCTCGCCGCGCGACCAGCCGAAGCACACCGTGCCGACCGGCTTGCCTGGCACCGCGCCGCTTGGGCCGGCGATGCCGGTGGTCGAGACCGTGATGTCGGCCGCGCTGTTGGCCAGCGCGCCCTCGGACATGGCGGCCGCGACTTCCTCGCTGACCGAACCGAACTGCGCGATCAGCGCGGCCGGCACCTCCAGCATCTCGGTTTTCGAGGCATTCGAATAGGTCACGAAGCCGCACTCGAACCACCCGGTCGAACCCGCAATTTCCGTGATCGCCTGCGCCACCCCGCCGCCCGTGCATGATTCGGCGGTGGCCAGCACCAGCCGCTTGGTTTCCAGCGCCCGGCCTACCCTGGCGGCAAGATCGAGAATATCGTTCGTCACGTGAAACTCCTTTACTGTCGGGGATCTTTGGGGCCGCAGGCCGGTGCCGCGAGCGGCGCCTGGCGTTTCTACTTTGGCAGCATATCCATGTTCGTGCAAGTGGCAATTCTAGCCCCGTAGCCTGTGCGCCGTGGCAAAGCTTGGTACAAATCTACCTAAAAAGCATAAGAACGGTTACAGTGGTTTGAGCGAGATCAGCAGTAGGCGACGTTGCGTGCGACATCACTGCCGCGCCTGCTGCTATCCTGCTCACGCCGCTGGCTTGCCTGGCGTAAGTTTCTTTCCTTTTATTTAATGTAGGACCTGACATGCCGCTCGATCGTAGCAAGTTCGACTGCAAGGGGCTGTTGCGGCTGTGATGGGGCCGCGCCGTTTGTTCCACCCGTTGCGCTGGATCGCGCTGTGCCTGTGGCTGTCGGCGGCGGCGGCGTCCGCACAGCCCGGCGCCACCGAGGGCCAGTTAAAAGCCGCCTACCTGTACCGCTTCGCCGGTTTCATCGAATGGCCGGAGGGCGCCTTTGCGCGCCCCGACAGTCCGTTGCTGATCGGCGTCGCCGGCAATGACGAGCTGGCGGCCCAGGCCGGGCAGCTGGTGGCCGGGCGCAGCATCAACGGCCACCCGCTGGCGGTGCGGCGCGTGCGCGGCGGCGACTCGCTGGCTGGCCTGCACATCCTGTACATCGGCGCGCTCGATCACGCCACGCTGGCCGAGCTGCTCGGCGCGGCGCGCAGCGAGGCGCTGTTGACCGTCACCGATTCCGACCACGGCGGCGCGCTCGGCGGCATGATCCGCTTCGTGGTCGCGCAGCAGCGCCTGCGCTTCGAAGTCGCGCTGGCCCAGGTCCAGCCGTCCCGGCTGCGCATCAGCGCGCGCATGCTGGCGGCCGCCGCCAGCGTCTCGGGGGCGCCATGATCCGGCTGCGCTCGATCCGCAAGAAGCTGATCGTGGTCGTGATGTCGACCACGCTGGCCGCGCTGCTGGTCTCGGTCGGCACCGTGATCGGCTATGACCTGCGCAGCTACCACCGCTCGCTGCTGGGCGACCTCGAGACCCAGGCCGAACTGCTCGGCCACATGACCTCGGCCGCGCTGACCTTCGACGACGTGCGGCTGGCCAACGAGAACCTGGCCTTGCTGCGCACCCGCCCGGGCGTGCGCGCGGCCGCGATCTACAACGCTTCCGGCAAGCTGTTTGCGTCCTACCGCGCGCCCGGCGAGAACGCGCCGTTCCCGCTCCGTCCCGAACAGGGCAAGCCGCGCATCGAAGGCGGCCACGTGGTGGTGTACGACCGCATCGACGAAAACGGCGATTTCCTCGGCACGGTCTACCTGCGCGCCGAGAACCGGCTGCTGGCGCGCACCATCGACTACCTCGCAATCGCCGCCGGCGTGACGGTGCTGGCGCTGCTCGTTGCGTGGCTGCTGGTGCGCCGCCTCGGGCGCGTGATCACCGCGCCGATCGTCTCGATCACCGGGATCGCGCACGAGGTGGTGGCCACGCGCGACTATTCGCGGCGCGCGCGCCGCACCAGCAATGACGAGGCGGCCGAACTGGTCGACTCGTTCAATGCGATGCTGACCGAGATCGAGCAGCGCACGCGCGAACTGGAGGACTCGAACCGCGAGATCGTGCGCGAGGCCCAGCGCCGCTCCGAGGCCCAGCAGCAGGTGATGCGGATGAACGAGCATCTCGAGCAGCGGGTCGACGAGCGCACCATGCAGCTGGCGCTGGCCAACGCCGAACTGGGACAGGCGATCGAGGAGGCGCGCAGCGCCAACCAGGCCAAGTCGGCCTTCCTGTCGTCGATGAGCCACGAGCTGCGCACGCCGCTCAACGCGATCCTCGGCTTCGCCCAGATCCTGACCTCCGACGCGCTGCCCTCGACGCTCGAACAGAAGAAGGAATTCGCCAACCACATCCTCAAGTCGGGCCGCCACCTGCTCACCCTGATCAACGAGATCCTCGACCTCGCCAAGGTCGAATCGGGCACCGTGACGCTGTCGATGGAGCCGGTGGCGCTGTCCGACATGCTGGTCGAGTGCCAGACCATGATCGCGCCGCTGGCCGCCGAGCGCGGCATCCGGGCGCTGTTCCCCGACGCCTGCGGCGCGGTGGTGCTGGCCGACCGCACGCGCTTGAAGCAGGTGCTGCTCAACCTGCTGTCGAACGCGGTCAAGTACAACCGCGAAGGCGGCGCCGTGGTGCTCGACTGCGCGCAGCCGGGGGCCGGGCGGGTGCGCCTGTCGGTGCAGGACACCGGGCTGGGCCTGCGTCCGGACCAGGTCGACGCACTGTTCCAGCCGTTCAACCGGCTGGGCCAGGAAAACAGCGCGCAGGAAGGCACCGGGATCGGCCTGGTGGTGACCCGCAAGCTGGTCGAACTGATGGGCGGCGCGATCGGCGTTTCGAGCAGCCCGGGCGTGGGCAGCGTGTTCTGGATCGAGCTGAAGGCGAGCGCGCCGCTGCCGCCGCTCGCGCCCGAGCTTATGCCGGCGGCGCTGCCGCACGGCGCGGCCCCGGCGCCCGATGCGCCGCGCCAGCTGCTGTACGTCGAGGACAACCCGGCCAACCTCAAGCTGGTGGAGGAGATCGTGCGCTTCCGCCCCGACCTGCGCCTGCTGGCCGCGCCCGATGGCCAGCTCGGCCTCGCGCTGGCCCGCGCGCACCTGCCCGAACTGATCCTGATGGACATTAACCTGCCGGGCATGAGCGGCTTCGACGTGCTCAAGGAACTGCGGCGCGATCCACGCACCGCCGCGATCCCGGTGATCGCGCTGACCGCCAACGCCATGCCGCGCGATATCGAACGCGGCCTCGCCGCCGGCTTCTTCCGCTACCTGACCAAGCCGATCGAGGTCGACAAGTTCACCGCGGCGATCGACGGCACGCTTGCCTGGGCGGCTGCGCGGCGCCGCGCAGCGGCGGCAGGGACTTCGACATGACGCCGGCCGACATCCGCCGCGCGCGCATCCTGGTGGTCGACGACCAGCCGGTCAACGTGCAACTGCTCGAGTACCTGCTGGCGACCACCGGCTACGAAAACGTCACCAGCACCACCGACCCGCGCAAGGTGGTGGGGCTGCACCTGAAGCACCGTTTCGACCTGATCATCCTCGACCTGCACATGCCTGAGATGGACGGCTTCGAGGTGATCGAGGCATTGAAGCCGCTCGAGGGCGACGCCTGGCTGCCGGTGCTGGTGGTGACGGCCGAGCCGGACAAGAAGCTGGCCGCGCTCGAAGCCGGCGCGCGCGACTTCATCGGCAAGCCGTTCGACACGGTCGAGGTGATGACGCGGATCCGCAACCTGCTCGAAGTGCGGCTGCTGCACCGCGAGACCAGCGAATACGGCGCCAGCATGGAGCGCATGGTGCGCGAGCGCACCGCCGAACTGCAGCGCTTCCGCGGCGCGATGGACGCCACCGCGGATGCGATCTTCCTGATCGACGCCCGCAACATGGCGATGGTCGACGTCAGCGACGGCGCCTGCCGCATGCTCGGCTTCTCGCGCGAAGCCCTGCTGCGCATCGATCCGGTCGCGCTCGGGCTGGCCACGCGCGAACAGCTCGAGCGCCACCGCGACACCGAAGCCGCCGCGCACGAATCGGACATCGTCGAGACCGAGCTGCTGCGCGCCGACGGCCAGGGCGCGGTGCCGGTCGAAATCGGCTGGCAGCTGCAGGAGGCGGGCGGCACGCGCATGCTGATCGCGGTCGCGCGCGACATCAGCGAGCGCCTGCATGCGGCGCAGCGGCTGAAGCACCTGGCCAGCTACGATGGCCTGACCGGGCTGCCGAACCGCACGCTGTTCTTCCAGAACCTGCGCGACGCGATCGAGCTGGCGCAGGACAAGCACTGGCAGATCGCGGTGCTGTTCATTTCGCTGGACCGCTTCAAGATGATCAACGACTCGCTGGGACCGGCGCTGGGCGACGAACTGCTGCGCCAGTTCAGCGGCCGGCTGGTGCGCTGCGTGCAGCTGCGCGACACCGCCGGACGCCTTGGCGGCGACGAGTTCGCGCTGATCCTGACCATGACGCGTGACCAGCAGGAAGCGGTCAACGTCGCCAACGACGTGCGCGAAGCGCTGCGCGCGCCGTTCGACCTGCACGGCCAGCAGGCCGCGCTCACCGCCAGCATCGGCATCTCGATGTACCCCGACGACGCCACCGACCCCGGCACCCTGGTCAAGTACGCCGACACCGCGATGGTGCGCGCCAAGGAGGCCGGGCGCGACGGCTACCGCTTCTTCACGGCCGGGATGAACGTGCAGGTGCTGGCGCGGCTCGACCTCGAACTGGCGCTGCGCGGCGCGCTCGAGGAGCGCCAGTTCGTGCTGTACTACCAGCCGAAGCTGGAACTGAACACCGGCCGCATCAGCGGGGTCGAGGCGCTGCTGCGCTGGAACCGCCCCGGCTACGGCCTGGTCTACCCGGCCGAATTCGTCCCGGTGATGGAAGAGACCGGGCTGGTGGTGCGGGTCGGCGAGTGGATCATCGACGAAGCCTGCCGCCAGGTCGCCGAATGGAACCGCGAGGGCGTGCGCGACGTGCGGGTGGCGGTGAACGTGTCGAGCCGCCAGTTCGTTGAAGGCGACCTCGAAGGCGCGATCCGGCGCGCGCTCGACACCCATGGCATCGAACCGGGCCTGCTGGAACTGGAGCTGACCGAAAGCGCGC
This sequence comes from Massilia sp., assembly GCA_045810465.1. Lineage (GTDB taxonomy): Bacteria > Pseudomonadota > Gammaproteobacteria > Burkholderiales > Burkholderiaceae_D > Telluria. Next base: position 56,212 of record JBJMVW010000071.1, read on the forward strand.
TGATGTCGAACGCCGAGCACACCATCGAGGTGCTCACGAGCCTGAAACAGCTCGGGATCCGCATCGCGATCGACGACTTCGGCACCGGCTACTCGAGCCTCGCCTACCTGAAGCGCTTCCCGGTCGACAAGCTGAAGATCGACATCGCGTTCGTACGGGACGTCACCACCAACCCGGACGACGCGGCGATCGCGCTGGCCATCATCAGCATGGCGCACAGCCTGCACATGCTGGTGATCGCGGAAGGGGTCGAGTCGCGCGCCCAGATGGCCTACCTGCGGCGCCACCGCTGCGACGAGATCCAGGGCTTCCACTTCGCGCGCGCGCTGCCGGCCGCCGACCTGGCCAGGCTGGTGATCGAGAACCGCGAACAGCCGGACGCGCCGGCCGCCGACGACGGCAACGTGCAGACGCTGCTGGTGGTCGATGACGACGTGAATGTGCTGACCGCCTTGCACCGCCTGTTCAGGCGCGACAACTACCGCGTGCTCACGGCGTCCTCGCCACGCGAAGGCTTCGAGCTGCTGGCGCTGTACCGGGTGCAGGTGATCCTGTGCGACCAGCGCATGCCGGTCATGAGCGGCACCGAATTCCTCAGCAAGGTCAAGGAGATGTATCCGGACACGATCCGCATCATCCTGTCGGGCTACACCGGCGTGGACGCGGTGCTCGACTCGATCAACCGCGGCGCGATCTACCGCTTCTATACCAAGCCCTGGGACGACAACGAACTGCGCGACAACGTGCGGCTGGCGTTCCGCCACTACTGGCTGGCGCACGGGCCGTACGACGACCGCAGGGCGCCGAGGGTGGGCGACGGCCCGGAGCCGAGTGCGCGGTGATGCCGGCAAACTGGGGTTCCCGCCTGCGCGGGAACGACGTGGGTAAGGGCGGTCCTCCGCCCACGCGGATCGTGCGTCGCGCTAGCGGTGCAGGCAGCAGCCCCACGATGCAGGCACGGTGCAGGCAGCAGCCCCACCGCGCACGCACTGTTTGAACGCGTGGGCGGGAGACCCGCCCACCCTACGAGGTGAAGTGGTCCCAGCCGTGCAAGCGCAGGTCGAGCGGCGCACCATCGGCATCGACCATGCGCAGCCCCGCCTGCGCCTCGATCCGCCCCACCCGCGTCACCGCCGCCCCGCTGTGCGCGCCCGCGGCCACGATCGCCTCGCGATGTTCGGCTGGCGCCGTGAAGCACAATTCGTAATCGTCGCCGCCGGCCACGGTAAAGCGCCGCCGCAGCGCCAGCGGCTGGCGCGCCAGCACCGGTCCGGCCGGCAGCAGGTCGACCTCCAGCGTCGCCCCGACCCGCGAGGCGGCCAGGATGTGCCCCAGGTCCCCAACCAGCCCGTCCGAAATGTCGAGCGCCGCATGGGCCAGCCGCCCCTGCGCCAGCGCACGCCCGAGCGCGACGCGCGGCGTCGGCATGTGCATCCGCATGGCCGCCTCGGCGTGGCTGGCCGCATCCAGTTCGTACTCGTTGCGGTAAGCCGCCAGCGCCAGGCGCGCGTCGCCCAGCGTCCCCGAAATCCAGAGGTCGTCGCCAACCCGGGCCGCGTCGCGCCGCAAGGCATGCCCGGGCGCGAGCTCGCCAAACACGGTGATGCAAATATTGAGCGGCCCCCTGGTTGTATCGCCGCCGACCAGTTCGCAATCGTGGGCGTCGGCCAGTTCGAACAGGCCGCCCGAAAAGCCGGCCAGCCAGTCGCGGTTCGCCTCGGGCAGCGCCAGCGCGAGCGTGAACGCGGTCGGCGTGGCGCCCATCGCGGCCAGGTCGGACAGGTTCACCGCGAGGCATTTGTGGCCCAGCATGCGCGGGTCGGCGCCGGCAAAGAAGTGGCGGCCCTCGACCAGCATGTCGGACGAAACGGCAAGCTGCACGCCGGGGGTGGGGGAGAGCAGGGCGCAGTCGTCGCCGATGCCAAGGACGGCGCGGCCAGGCCGCGCGCGCGTGAAGTACTGCTTGATGAGGTCGAATTCGGAGAGCATGCCCCGATTTTACCGTGACCGCGTGGACGCACTGTCCACCCGGCCAGGTCTTAGCTTCCCAGCTCCGCCAGCAGGCCTTGGCGCAGTGCCGGCGTGTGGTGCGTCAGGCCGAAGCCGCGCACGACGCCGGCATCGTCGACAAAGCGGGCCACGGTGCGCTCGCCGTCCGCTTCGCTGCGCCACTCGCCGCGCGTGCCCGGCGCCGGCGGCAGCAGGGCCAGCTTGCAGCTTGCCGTCTTGACGATCACCGCTTCCGGCTTGAGCGCGATCGGGGTCGGGGCGCCCGCCAGCGTGGCGGCGATGGCGCGCGCGGCAGCCAGCATCGGCGCCACGTACGGCATCACCCCGCTGGTGCCGTCCGTCGTGTATTCGGCGCAGTCGCCCAGCGCGTAAATGCCGGGCGCGCTGGTCTGTCCATACCCGTCCACGACGATGCCGCGGCCGGTCGCCAGCCGCGCCTGCTGGGCCAGCGCGATCGATGGCCGCAGCCCGATCGCGGAGAGCACCACGTCCGCTTCGACGGTGCTGGCGTCGGACAGGGTCAACGCCAGTTTGTCGCCGCTGCGGTCGACGCTGGCGGCCACCGCGCCCAGCTTAAGCGTGATCGGGTGCGGCGCCCATGCCCGTGCCAGCGCGTCGGACAGTACCGGCGCGGCCAGCGCCGCCAGTGGACGCGGGTTGGGGTCGACCAGCGTGACCCGGTGGCCGCCAGCCACCAGGTCGTCCGCGAACTCGCAACCGATCAGGCCTGCGCCGATGATCGCCACGTGAGCATTTGGCCCGGCCAGCGCCAGCCGCTGGCGCAGCTGCGCATAATCGTCGAGGTGGTTGACCGACAGGACCTCGCAGGCGGCGTCGCCGCCAAGCGGCAGCCGGATCGGGTCGGCGCCGAGGGCCAGCACCAGCTTGGCGTAGGCGAAGCGGCCCTTGTCGGTGACGATGTGGCGGGTGTCACGGTCGATGGCGCTGACACGGGTGCCGGCCAGCACCGTCAGGCCGAGCGTCGCCGCCATCTGCTCAGCGGTGGCCGAGAGCAGCTGTGGCGCCTGTTTGCCAAGTGCGAAGGCGTTCGACAGCATCGGCTTGGCATACGCGCCGCCGGCGTCGCTCGTGACCAGCATGACTGGCGTGCTCTTGTCGAGCTTGCGGAATTCGCGCGCCAGGCTGTACGCGGCCATGCCGGCGCCGATGATGACGATCGGCGGCATTTATACCTCTGCCATCTCGAAGTCGGACTTGGCGACGCCGCAGTCGGGGCAGGACCAGTCTTCGGGGATGTCGGTCCAGCGCGTGCCCGGGGCGATGCCTTCGTCGGGCATGCCGGCCGCTTCGTCGTAAATGAAACCGCATACGATGCATTGATAAGTCTTCATGGTCTTCCTTTTCGGGTGATTGTGGTCGGGTGCTCAGGCGGCGTTCAGCTTGTCGAGCGCCTCTTTGTAGTGGTTCGCGTGGCGCTCTTCGACCCTGGCCAGCGCGGCAAAGCGCTTGGCAGCGATGTCGAGGGTCTTCCTGAACTGCTCGGCGTGCTCCTTCGATTCGGCGATCTGCTCGTCGTACTCGGCGACGGCGGCGGCATTGCCTTCCTCGAGCGCCAGGTGGCGGAACTTCGGGTACATCTCGGTGTACTCGTAGGTTTCGCCCTCGATGGCGATTTCCAGCGCGCGCGCCGGGGTCAGCTTGTCCTTCGGGTACAGCAGGTCGAGGTGGCCGAAGGCGTGCGCCACTTCCTGGTCGGCGGTCGCTTCGAACGCCTCGGCGACGTCGACCGCGCCGGCCGCACGCGCCAGCTTGGCAAAGTAGCGGTACTTGATGTGGGCCATCGACTCGCCGGCGAACGCGGCTTCGAGGTTCTGGATGGTGACGGACTGGTTCGGGTTGGTCATGCTGTTCTCCTGTGATTCAAGTCGTTGGATTGATGCGTTCAATCGGTATGACTTGAATGATAGGTAAAACCGAGAAATTGGTAAAATTGATTATTTTCATCAATCCGATAGATTTTCATGCTGAGGGCCGCACGATTGATCAAAAAGGCCATGTTTGCCCACCGCCCCGTAAAAATACGTAGGCAGTTGAAAGTGCCCGTCTGATAAAATCATAGGTCCCCCGTCTGTATAGGAAGGCTGCGAAGCATGGATTCGTCATCGGATAAAAAAGAAGAACTTCGTCAACAACTTCGTGCCGCAGCGCTCGAATATCACCAGATTCCTCGCCCCGGCAAGATCAGCGTTACCCCGACCAAGCAGCTGCTGAACCAGCGTGACCTGGCACTGGCGTACTCGCCGGGCGTGGCCGCGCCCTGCGAGGAGATCGTCAAGGACCCGGCTGCTTCCTACAAGTACACCGCGCGCGGCAACCTGGTGGCGGTGATCAGTAACGGTACCGCCGTGCTGGGCCTGGGCAACATTGGCCCGCTCGCTTCCAAGCCCGTGATGGAAGGCAAGGGCGTGCTGTTCAAGAAGTTCGCCGCGATCGATGTGTTCGACATCGAGATCAACGAAAACGACCCCGACAAGCTGGTCGACATCATTGCCTCGCTCGAGCCGACCTTCGGCGGCGTCAACCTCGAGGACATCAAGGCACCCGAGTGCTTCTACATCGAGCGCAAGCTGCGCGAGCGGATGAAGATCCCGGTCTTCCACGACGACCAGCACGGCACCGCGATCATCGTCGGCGCCGCCATCCTGAACGGCCTGAAAGTGGTCGGCAAGCACATCAGGGAGTGCAAGCTGGTGGTCTCCGGCGCGGGCGCCGCGGCGCTGGCCTGCCTCGACCTGCTGGTCGACCTCGGCTTCCCGATCGAGAACATTTACGTGACCGACCTGGCCGGCGTGGTCTACAAGGGCCGCGCCGAGCTGATGGATCCGGACAAGGAACGCTTCGCGCAGGACACCCCGGCGCGCACGCTGTCCGAAGTCATCCCCGGCGCCGACATCTTCCTGGGCCTGTCCGCCGGCGGCGTGCTCAAGCCCGAGATGGTCGCGACAATGGCGGCCAACCCGCTGATCCTGGCGCTCGCCAACCCGACCCCGGAAATCCTGCCGGAGGAAGCCAAGGCGGTGCGCAGCGACGTGATCATCGCGACCGGCCGCTCGGACTATCCGAACCAGGTCAACAACGTGCTGTGCTTCCCGTACATGTTCCGCGGCGCGCTCGATTGCGGCGCGACGACCATCACGCGCGAGATGGAAATCGCGGTGGTGCACGCGATCGCCGACCTGGCGCACGCCGAGCAGTCGGACATCGTGGCCAGCGCCTACGGCATCTCGAACCTGTCGTTCGGCCCGGAATACCTGATCCCGATGCCGTTCGACCCGCGCCTGCTGACCACGATCGCGCCACGCGTGGCCAAGGCCGCACAAGACTCGGGCGTGGCCACGCGCCCGATCGAGGACCTGGCGGCCTACGCGCAGAGCCTGCAGCAGTTCGTGTACCGCAGCGGTACCTTCATGAAGCCGCTGTTCCAGATCGCCAAGAGCACCCCGCCCGAGCTCAAGCGCATCGTCTACGCCGAGGGCGAAGACGAGCGCGTGCTGCGCGCGGTGCAGGTGGTGGTCGACGAGAACCTGGCGCGCCCGATCCTGGTCGGCCGCCCGACCGTGCTCGAAAGCCGCATCGAGAAGTTCGGCCTGCGCCTGAAGCTGGGCGAGCATTTCGACGTGATCAACCCGGACTTCGACCCGCGCTACCGCGACTACTGGCAGACTTACTTCCAGATGGGCATGCGCAAGGGCGTCACCGAGGAGTGGGCCAAGCTGGAAATGCGCCGCCGCCACAGCCTGATCGGCGCGATGATGATCCACAAGGGCGACGCCGACGGCATGATCTGCGGCACCTTCGGCACCACCTGGCTGCACCTGCACTATATCGACCAGGTGCTCGGCAAGCGTCCAGGCGCCAACGTCTACGCGGCGATGAATTTCGTCATCACCCCGGAACGCCAGCTGGCGATGGTCGACACCCACGTCAACGAGAACCCGAGCGCCGAGGAGATCGCCGAGATCACCGTGATGGCGGCCGAGGAACTCCAGAGCCTGGGGATCCGCCCGCGCGCGGCACTGCTGTCGCATTCGAATTTCGGCTCGTCCAACAGCGACTCCGCGCAGAAGATGCGGGCCGCGCTGGCGCTGGTGCAGCAGAGGGCGCCGGAGCTGGAAGTCGACGGCGAAATGCATGGCGACACGGCGCTCGACTCCAAGCTGCGCGCAAAAATCATGCCGCAGTCGAGCCTCAAGGGCGACGCCAACCTGCTGGTGATGCCGAACATCGAATCGGCGAATATCTCCTACAACCTGCTCAAGACGGCGGCCGGCAACGGCATCGCGGTCGGGCCGGTGCTGCTCGGCTGCGCACGGCCGGTGCACATCCTGACCCCGTCGGCCACCGTGCGCCGCATCGTCAACATGACCGCGCTGTGCGTGGTCGACGCCGTCTCCGAGCGTTAAACCGGGCCAGCGTTCCGGCCGGACCTGGATTAGGTTCGGCCGGAACGGCGCGGGGTTGAGCTGTCTCAGAAAAGGGCGCGCTCGCCATCCCATCGGCGCCGATACACGTAACAATCCGTAAGCGAGCGCCGTAGCTGTAGCGTTTCGAGCGATAATAAAAGGCAACTGTTGCATATTATGCACTGATTGCTTTGATGCAATTGTGCGCATTGCCGCTCTGTTACAATGCCGGGTTGTCGGAAGTGACAATTTGCGCCTGCGGGCCCGGCCAATACCTGGAAACACCACGAACATGCAAACAACAAAAAGAGCCCTGATTACCGGAATCACCGGCCAGGACGGCGCCTATTTGGCGCAGCTGCTCCTGGAAAAGGGCTATCACGTCACCGGCACCTACCGCCGTTCGAGCTCGGTGAATTTCTGGCGTATCGACGAACTCGGCATCACCACCCACCCGAACCTGTCGCTGGTCGAATACGACCTTACCGACCTGTCCTCCAGCGTGCGCCTGATCCAGGCCGCCGAGCCGGACGAGGTCTACAACCTGGCCGCGCAAAGCTTCGTCGGCGTCTCGTTCGACCAGCCGGTCGCGACCGCCTCGATCACGGGGCTGGGCGCGGTCAACGTGCTCGAGGCGATCCGCATCGTCAACCCCAAGGTCCGCTTCTACCAGGCCTCCACCTCCGAGATGTTCGGCAAGGTGCAAGCCGTGCCGCAGGTCGAGGACACGCCGTTCTATCCGCGCAGCCCGTACGGCGTGGCCAAGCTGTACGCGCACTGGATGACGGTCAACTACCGCGAGTCGTACGGCATCTTCGGCTCGTCCGGCATCCTGTTCAACCACGAGTCGCCGCTGCGCGGCCGCGAATTCGTGACCCGCAAGATTACCGATTCGGTCGCCAAGATCGTGCTCAACAAACTCGACGTGCTGGAGCTGGGCAACCTCGACGCCAAGCGCGACTGGGGCTATGCGCGCGAATACGTCGAAGGCATGTGGCGCATCCTGCAGGCTGCCCAGCCGGATACCTTCGTGCTCGCGACCAACCGCACCGAAACCGTGCGCGACTTCGTGACGATGGCGTTCAAGGGCGCCGGCATTGTGATCGAATGGAGCGGCAGCGGCGAGCAGGAAACGGGCCGCTGCGCCCGCACCGGCAAGCAGCTGGTGCGTGTGTCGCCAAAGTTCTACCGTCCGGCCGAGGTCGACCTGCTGATCGGCGACGCGTCCAAGGCGCGCCGCGAGCTCGGCTGGCAACCGGCCACGACGCTCGAGCAGTTGTGCCAGATGATGGTCGACGCCGACTTGCGCCGCAACGAGCTGGGCTTTTCGTTCTGATATGAACCGTATGGCCACGCACGAGATCCAGGGGGTGCTCGAGCCGCGCGAAGGCGAGGGCAAGCGTGCCCTGATTACCGGCCTGCGCGGCTTTACCGGCTACTACATGGCGCGCGAGCTGACCGCCGCCGGCTACCGCGTGTTCGGCACCGTGATGCCGGGCGAGCCGGTTGGTCCCGACATCTTCACGGTCGACCTGTGCGACCGCGAGGCCGTCGCGGCCATGGTCGAACAGGTGCAGCCGGACGTGGTCGCGCACCTGGCCGGCATCGCCTTCGTCGCCCACGTGAATGCCGAGCAGATCTACCGGGTCAACATCGTCGGCACCCGCAACCTGCTCGAAGCGCTGGCCGCCGCGCGCAACAAGCCGGCCAGCGTGCTGCTGGCGTCCTCGGCCAACATCTACGGCAACGCCAACGTCCCGGTCATCGACGAGAGCGTCGCGCCAGCGCCGGCCAACGATTACGCTGTCAGCAAGTTGGCGATGGAACACATGGCGCGCCTGTGGATGGACAAGTTGCCGATCATCATCGCGCGGCCTTTCAACTACACGGGGCTGGGCCAGAGCGAAAACTTCCTGCTGCCCAAGATCGTGTCGCATTTCCGCAAGCACGCGCCGCGCATCGAGCTGGGCAACCTGGCGATCGCGCGCGACTTTTCCGACGTGCGCATGGTGGCCAGGAGCTACCGGCGCCTGCTCGCCGCCAGCCCGGCCGGCGAGGCCTTCAACGTCTGCTCGGGCCAGTCGCATTCGCTGGGCAGCCTGATCGAGATCATGTCGGCAATCGCCGGCTACCGCATCGAGGTCCAGGTCAACCCGGCCTTCGTGCGCGCCAACGAGGTATTGACGCTGGCCGGCAGCAACGCCAAGCTGCGCGCCGTGATCGGCGAGATCGAACAGGCCCCGCTGGCAGAAACGCTGCGCTGGATGTACCAGGCGTGAGCGACATTTCCGTCGGCCTGGGAACGACGATGATCGAACCCGGGCTTACCGGCGGCAGGCTCGACGGAATCGGCGTGTACACCCAGGCGCTGCTGCGCTTCCTGCCCGAGGCCGGCTGCACGGTCGAACCGTTTTCGTGGCCGCGCCCCGGCGCCAGTCCGGGCGCGCTCAGCATCGGGCGGCCGATGCCGCAGTCGTTCGAGGCCGCCTCGCTGGTCGAGCTGGTCACCCCGGATGCGCATCGCGTGCACATGCCGGTCGACCTGTTCCACGTCACCGATTACCGGGTGGTGCGCATGGATTGCCCGGTGGTTGCCACCTTGCACGACGCGCTGCCGATCAAGTATCCCGAGTGGTGCAGCCCGCGCCTGCGAGGCGTCAAGAACTGGCTGCAGCGCAAGGCGGTGCGCAAGGCGGACCACGTCATCGCACCGTCGCATTTCGCGATCGACGAACTGGTCGAATGCTTCGGCATCGACCCGCGCCACGTCTCGGTGGTGCCGCAAGGCGTCGACGACGAATGGCTCGCGGCGCCCGATCCGGATGCGGTGGCGGCAACGCTGGCCGCGCACGGGCTGCGGGCCGGCTATTTCCTGTTTGTCGGCACGCTGCAGCCGCGCAAGAACCTCGAGCGCCTGCTCGCCGCCTGGCTGGCCTTGCCAGCCTCCGTGCGCGCCGAACGCCAGCTGGTCATCGTCGGCGCCCGCGGCTGGCGCTGCGAAGACCTGGTGCGCCAGCTGGACGCGGCGATTGCCAGCGGCGAAAACCTGGCCTGGCTGCACAGCCTGACCGACGGCGCGGCGCTGCGCCACGTGTATGCCGGCGCCGGCGTGTTCGTGTTCCCGTCGCTGTACGAAGGCTTCGGCATCCCGGTGCTCGAAGCGTTCGCGTCCAATGTGCCGGTGATCGCCTCGAACACCAGTTCGGTGCCGGAGGTGAGCGCGGGCGCCGCGCTCGACATCGATCCGCTGAACGTGCCGGCGCTGACCGATGCTATGCTGGCGCTGGTGCGCGAGCCGCAGCTGCGCGCGCGCTGCGTCAAAGCCGGCCGCGTGCGCGCCGAACAACTGACCTGGCATGCGACCGCGCGGCAGACCGCCGCCGTGTACCGCGCCGTCCTCTCACAGTAAAGCCTGACCCTGCCACATGCGTGTCCTTCACTTCTACAAGACCTATTACCCGGATTCGGTCGGGGGCATTGAGCAGGTGATCCGCCAGCTGTGCGTCGGTACCGGGCGCCTCGGCGTCACCAACCAGGTGCTGTCGCTGTCGCGCCAGCCCGGCCTGCGCCCGTTCGAGTTCGAAGGACACACGGTGCGCCGGGTGCCGCTCAATTTCGAGATCGCCTCCAACGCGGTGTCGGCCGCCGCCATCGGCGAACTGGCGCGCCTGGCCGCCGAGTCCGACGTCGTGCACTACCACTTCCCGTGGCCGTTCATGGACCTGGCCCACTTCCTCGCGCGCGTCAAGAAGCCGAGCGTGGTCACCTACCACTCCGACATCGTGCGCCAGAAGCACCTGCTGCGCCTGTACCAGCCGCTCAAGCACCGCTTCCTGCAAAGCGTCGATACCATCGTCGCCACCTCGCCCAATTACATGGCCTCGTCCGCGGTGCTCGACCGCTACCGCGACAAGACCCGCGTCATCACCTACGGCCTGGACAAGGGCACCTACCCGCGTCCCGACCCGCAGCGCCTCGCACAGTGGCGCGAGCGCGTCGGTCCCAAGTTCTTCCTGTTCGTCGGCGTGCTGCGCTACTACAAAGGGCTGCACATCCTGCTCGAAGCGGTGGCCGGCACCGATTATCCGGTGGTGATCGTCGGCGCCGGGCCGATCGAGCAGGAACTCAAGGCGCACGCCGAGCGGCTCGGCCTGAAGCATGTGCTGTTCGTCGGCGCGCTCGATGACCTCGACAAGGTGGCGCTGCTCGAGCTGTGCTACGCGGTCGCGTTCCCGTCGCACCTGCGTTCGGAAGCGTTCGGCATCTCGCTGCTGGAAGGGGCGATGTTCGGCAAACCGATGATCTCGAGCGAGATCGGCACCGGCACCAGCTACATCAACGTCGACCAGCAGACCGGGCTGGTGGTGCCGCCGTCCGACCCGGAGGCGCTGCGGGCGGCGATGCGCACGCTGTGGGACAACCCCGCCCTGGCGCGCGCGATGGGGCAGCGCGCCGAGGCGCGCTACCAGGAGCTGTTCACGTCGGAGCAGATGGCGGGCAGTTACACGGCGCTGTACCGCGAGCTGGTGGCGCGGCGGACGGCGGTGCCGCTGGCGCAGGCGCAGGCGTAGTCGACCAGAAGCCGCGGGCCGGCCCGCGTTTCACGAGCCGCACTTTACGCTGACGGTAGGGTGGGCGGCCTGCGCCCACGCGGTACGTTCGCGGACCGCTACCTTCCGCGTGGGCACGGGGTGCCCACCCTACGCTTCGGCCCAGCGCTCCCTGATTTTGCGGATCGCCGGCATCTGCTCCATGAACAGGTCCACCAGCGCCGGGTCGAAGTGCTGGCCTTTCTGCTGGTGCAGGTAGTCGAGCGCTTCTTCCTCGCTCCACGCCGCCTTGTACGGGCGCTTCGAGGTCAGCGCGTCGAACACGTCGGCAATCGCCACGATCCGCCCTTCGAGCGGGATCGCTTCGCCCGCCAGCCCGTTCGGATAGCCGCTGCCGTCCCACTTCTCGTGGTGCGCCAGCGCGATATTGCGCGCCAGCGCCAGCATCCCGCCATCGTGTTCGCCAATGATCTCGGCGCCGATCGCCGCGTGCCCTTGCATCACCTTCCATTCCTCCGGGTCGAGCGGCCCGGCCTTTTGCAGGATACGGTCCGGGATGCCGATCTTGCCGACGTCGTGCATCGGCGACGCGTGCAGCAGGTCGTCGGCCTCGTGCTCGTTCATGCCGGCGGCCAGCCCGAGCACGCGCGCGAAGTGGCTCATCCGGATCACGTGCAGCCCGGTCTCGTTGTCCTTGTACTCGGCCGCCAGGCCAAGGCGCTGCACGATCGCCAGCCGGGTCGCGCGCAGCTCTTCCATGCGCACCAGCGACAGGTGGGTGCGCACCCGCGCGCGCACGATCGGCGGGCTGACCGGCTTGGTGATGTAGTCGACCGCGCCCGCCTCGAAGCCTTCGAGCTCGTCGCCGGTGTCGGTCAGCGCGGTGACGAAGATGACGGGAATCGCCGCGGTGCCCGGATGCGCCTTGAGCGCGGCGCACACCTCGTAGCCGGACATCCCCGGCATCATCACGTCGAGCAGCACCAGGTCGGGCTTTTCCTGCTGCGCCAGTTCGAGCGCGCGCGCGCCGTCCTTGGCGAACAGCAGGCGGTAGTGGTCTTGCAGGATCTGGCGCAGCAGCTGCAGGTTGGATGCTTCGTCGTCGACCGCCAGGATCAGCGGCCGGGTGGCTGGGTTGGTCATGGTGCGGCCTCCGGTGCCGTGGCGCCGCCGAGGGCGGCAAGTACCGCCTCCAGCTGGACGGCGGCGAGTTCAAAATCAAAATCGGCGAGCGCGGCCTGCACCTGCGTCACGCGGTGCGCGATCGGATGGCCGTCCAGCGTGGCGGCCAGGGCGGCCAGCGCGGCGTCGTCCAGCGCGCCGCGGCGCAGCGCCTGAAGCAGCATCGCCGCCGCGTCGCGCGCGCGTCCGGGATCGGCGGCGCCTGCTGCGGCTGGCACCGGGGCCGCGGCGGCGCGGCCGGCGCGGATCGCGTCGAGCGCGGCATCGAGCGAGCCGGCCACCGCCGCCATCGCGCTTTGCAGCGGTTCGGTAAACGAGGCGGATGCGTCGCCGTCGCCGTCGGCGCCGGCGTGCTGTTCGAGCCGCGCCAGCGCGTCGGCCAGCTGCTCGAGGCCGATGTTGGCGGCGGTTCCGCGCGCCTTGTGGGCGAGCATGCGCAGTGCGCGCGATTCGCCGGCCGCGGCGTGTACCGACAGCGCCTGCGCAAGGCGGCCATGCTGGCTGTCGAACTGCGCCAGCGCTTCGCCGTAGGCGTCCTGGTCGCCGGCCCAGCGGCGCAGGCCGGCGCCCCGGTTCAGGGCCAGCCGCTCGGCCGCCGGCGCGTCCGGTCCGGCCTGGGCGGCGCCGATGCCGAGCACGCGCGCGATTTCGTGCGACAGCGTGAACCAGTCGACCGGCTTGGTGGCAAAGCCTGCCATGCCGGCGTCGACGCTGGCGCGGCGGTGCTCGGCCAGCACGCTGGCCGTCATCGCCACCACCGGCACCCGCGGCCGCCCGGCCTGGTCGGCGGCGGCGTGGATTGCGCGGGTGGCCGCGAGGCCGTCGACCGACGGCATCTGGAAGTCCATCAGGATCAGGTCGAACTCGTGATGCGCGGCCAGCTCGATCGCGGCGGCGCCGTCGGTCACGCCGGTCATGGTGTGGCCGCGGCGCGCCATCATCAGCTGCAGCAGCTCGAGGTTCTGCGGCACGTCGTCGGCCACCAGCACCCGCAGCGGCGGCAGCACCGCGGCGGTGCGCACCCGCGGCTGCTGCGGCGCGAAGCGCGCCGGCGCCAGCGGCAGCAGCACGTGGAAGGCGGTGCCGCGGCCTGGTTCGCTCTCGGCCCAGATCTTCCCGCCCATCAGCTCGACCAGCTGCTTGCTGATCGTGGTGCCGAGGCCGGTGCCGCCGAAGCGCCGCGTCATCGACGCATCGGCCTGGGTGAACGGCTCGAAGATCGCCACCAGCCGCTCCTGTGCGATGCCGATGCCGGTGTCGCGCACCTCGAAATGCAGCTGGTCGCCCTGGGCTTGCGCGCGCAGCGTGACCCTGCCGCGTTCGGTGAACTTGATCGCATTGTCGAGCAGGTTGGTCAGCACCTGGCGGATCCGCAGCTCGTCGCCGCGCAGGCAGGTCGGCAGCATCGGGTCGTAGTGGATGTCGACCTGCAGGCCCTTGGCGCGCGCGTGCGCCGACAGCGTCGACGACAGTTCGTCGATCAGCGACAGCAGGTTGAAGTCGTTCAGTTCGAGTTCGACCGCGCCTTTTTCCAGCTTGGCGGTGTCGAGGATCTCGTTCAACAGGCGCAGCAGCGAGCGGCCGGAACTGCGGATGGTGTCGAGGTGGCGCCGCTGGTCGCAGCCAAGTTCGCCGTCGAGCAGCACGTCGGTGAAGCCGAGGATCGCGTTCATCGGGGTGCGGATCTCGTGGCTCATGTTGGCGACAAAGGTGGCGCGCGCGGCGGCCGCCTGTTCCGCCTTTTCCTTCGCTTCGCGCAGCGCCTCTTCGATCCGGTGGCGCTCGCTGATGTCGAGGATCACGCCGTCGAGCCAGTGCAGGGCGCCGGCCTCGTTGCGCACGCCGCTGCCGTTTTCCCACAGCCAGCGGATGCTGCCGTCCGCGTGCAGCAGGCGGTACTCGACCAGCCACGGACGGTCCTCGCGCAGCGCGTTGGCGATCGCAGTCGAGACGCGGGCGCGGTCGACCGCGTGGATCAGGGCGCCGTACACGCGGCGCGGCGGGCTGCCGAGGAAGTCGGCGGCCGGGTAGCCGGTGACGCGCTCGACCGCGTCGCTGATGAACACCAGCGGCTGCGCGCCATCGAGCAGGCTGCGGTACGAGATGCCGGGGATGCTGCCGATCAGGGAGCGGAACTGCTGTTCGCTGGCGCGCAGCGCCTGCACCATCGCGCGCCGTTCGCTGATGTCGGTGATGAAGCAGACGAAGCGGTCCTGGCCGCCCAGGCGCGCGTGCCCGAGCGCGCGCCGGACCGGGACCAGGCTGCCGTCCTTGCGCACGCCGTTCACTTCTTCGCTGCGTTGCGCCACGCCGTCCAGGGTCCCGTTGCGCAGATGGCTCAGGATGCCGTCCTCCGACGAGCGCGCGTGGTCGGCAATCAGCAGGCGCACGTTGCGCCCCAGCGCCTCGTCGCGGCGCCAGCCGAAGATCTGCTCGGCCGCGGCATTGAATTCCTGGATCGTGCCCTTGCCGTCCATGATCACCACGCCGTCGACCGCGGTCACCAGCAGTGCGTGCATCCATTCCTCGCTGCGCTTGAGTTCGAGGAACAGCTGGCGGTAGCGCAGCAGGCCATTGGCAGCCAGCACCAGCACGATGAAGGCGCCGGTGATCAGCGAAATCGCCAGCGCCAGGAACGAACTGTTCGAGGCACCGGTGGCGCCCGGGGCCACGCGGCCCACGAAGCGCGCCGCTTCCATCGCGGTGTAATGCATGCCGGTGATCGCGCAGCCCATCACCACGGCGGCGATCAGCAAGCGCCGCGATTCCGGCAGCCGGCGCAGGCTCGACAGGCCGAAGCGGATCCACAGCGCCAGCGTCGCCAGCACCACCGCGACCACGATCGACAGCGCGAACATCAACGGGTCGTAACGCAGCGCGAGGCCCATGCGCATGCCGCTCATGCCGGCGTAGTGCATCGCGCCGATGCCGGCGCCGACCAGCGCGCCGCCGGCCAGCAGGCTCCAGCCGCCCAGGCGTTCGCGCCCGATCAGCGACAGCGCGACGAACGAGGCCGCGACCGACGGCAGGTTGGACAGGATGGTGATCGCCGGGTCGTAGTCGACCCGGGTGCACAGGTCGAACGCGAGCATGCCGATGAAGTGCATCGACCAGACCCCGGCGCCGAGCGCCAGGCTGCCGGCGCCGAGCACCAGCGCGCGATGGGAGCGGCTGGCGCCGGCCTGGCCCGCGATCTGCAGGCCCATCCACGACGAGAAGATCGCGACGAGCAGCGACAGCGCGACCAGCCACGGGTCGTAGCGGCCGTAGCTGAGCAGCGACGGGTCTGCGGGCAGCGTAAAGAGTGACAGCATGGGGAAGATTGTTGCCGGGGGAAAAGGCAGTATGACATTTTCCGATTGGAAAGTCCCGCCCGGCCCGGCCGATCGCGGGGCACAGCCGGCAATCTGTCGCGCCGCTGCCACCCTCTAGTTGCCTCTTGGAAATTTTTGCGCCGTTGCTGTATGCTAGTTATTGCACCGTGCAGCGGGTGCAGCCGCGCAACGCGGGCCGGGCAAGCGAACACAGCCTATAAAAGTTTGCGCCCTATAATTGCGTATGCATTCCGCGTTGAGCGGCGCCGACTGATTAAAGCACCATACCATGCCGACTATCCGCCTTCGCGGCGCCGCGCGCGCCGCCGCCTTGCTCACGCTGTCCGTGTCGGCGCACGCCGCGCTGGCGGCCGACCGGGAACTGACCTCGCTGTCGCTCGAGCAGCTGAGCGACGTCGTGATCACCTCGGTATCGCGCCAGGAAGAACGGCTCGCCAACGCCGCCGCGTCGGTGTTCATCATCAGCTCCAACGATATCGCGCGCAGCGGCGCGCGCACGCTGCCCGAGGCGCTGCGGCTGGCGCCCAACCTGCAGGTGGCGCACACCGATGCGCGCAATTACGCGATCACCGCGCGCGGCTTCAACAGCGTGTTCGCCAACAAACTGCTGGTGCTGATCGACGGCCGCAGCATCTATTCGCCGCTGTTTTCCGGCGTGTTCTGGGACGTCCAGGACGTGGTGATGGCCGACATCGAACGGATCGAAGTCATCAGCGGCCCGGGCGCGACGATCTACGGCTCGAACGCGGTCAACGGCGTCATCAACATCATCACCAAATCGGCCAAGGACACCCAGGGCGGCCTGGCGGCGGCCGCTGGCGGCGCGCACGAGCAGGTGGGCACGCTGCGCTACGGCGGCCGGCTGCCGTCGAACGGCCACTTCCGCGTGTATGGCAAGACGCTGCGCGAGGAATCGACGCGCGCCGAAAACGGCCGCGAGACCCGCACCGGCTTCGCACGCCGCCAGGCCGGTTTTCGCGCCGACTGGGACCTGGCGCAAGCCGGCCTGGCCCTGTCCGGCGACGCCTACGACGGCGCGCTCGAACAGCTCGGCACGCGCGACATCCGGGTCGCCGGCGCCAACCTGTCGGGCACCGTCTCCGCCCGGCTCGAGGGGGGCTCCGAACTGCGCGCCCAGCTGATCGTCGACCATGTCGAGCGCGACCAGCCCAACGCCTACGACGACCACCTCAACACGGTCGACCTCGAACTGCAGCACAACGTGCGCATCGGCGAACGCCACCGGCTGGCCTGGGGCGGGGGTTACCGCTACTCGCTCGACCGCATCAGCGCCAATGGCAATGCGTTCGCCTTCCTGCCGCCCGAGTTGAGCATGCACTGGGGGAATGCGTTCGTGCAGGACGAGATCGACCTGGGCCGCGGCATCAAGGCCACGCTCGGCCTCAAGGGCGAACATAACAACTACACCGGCTTTGAATACCTGCCCAATGTGCGCCTCGCGTGGACGCCCGACAGCACCCGCCTGTGGTGGACCAGCCTGTCGCGCACCGTCCGCGCGCCATCGCGTATCGACCGCGACCTGTTCGCGCCGGCCACCCCGATCATGGCCGGCGGGGTGCCGCGCTACGCGATCGGCGGCGGTCCCGACTTCGTGTCGGAAGTGGCGAAGGTGCTGGAACTGGGCTACCGCGCGCAGCCGATGGAGCAGCTGTCGTATTCGGTGACCGCCTTCGTCAGCGACTACGACAAGCTGCGCACCGTCGAGCCGCAGGCCACAGGCCCGACCATCTTCCGCAACCTGGGCGAGGGCCGGGTCCGCGGCGTCGAGGCCTGGTGGCGCTGGCAGCCGGTGGAACGCTGGCGCCTGGTGGGCGGCGTGGTGGCGCAGCATGTGGGCACCAGCCTTGCCCCCAACAGCCGCGACCTCACCGGCGCCACCGGCCTCGCCACCGGCGACCCGGCCAGGCGCTGGACATTGCGCTCGTCGCTCGACATCTCGGACTTCCACCAGCTGGACGTCACGCTGCGCTACACCTCGCGCCTGCCCAACCCGGCAGTCCCGGGCTACTACGAAATGGATGCCGAGTGGTCGTGGAAGGCGATGCCGGGACTGGACGTATCGCTGATCGGGCAGAACCTGCTGCACGCGTCGCACCCGGAGTTTGGCGCCCCGGGCGGCCGCAGCGCGTTCGAGCGTGCGCTGCTGCTCAAGGTCGTCAAGCGCTTCTGACGCTCGTGGACCTGCGCTTTCATGCCGCTCGCGGCGGCCGGCGCCGTTTGCGCCCATCGCACGCGTTGCGGGCCTGCCTGTGCGGCTGGCTGGCGCTGGGCGTCCTCGCGGCAGCAGCCGCAGCCGGGCCCGAACGCGCAGTGAAGGCCGCCTTCCTGCTCAAGTTCCCAAGCTATGTCGAGTTTGCCGGCGGCGGTCCCGCGGCCGGTGAGCCGCTGGTGATCGGCGTGGTCGGCGCGGTCGACATCGGCGCCGAGCTGGCGCAGCTGGCCGCGCGTGGCGGCGCTGCGCGCCCGGTCGTGGTCAGGACGCTGCGCGCCGGCGACGCGCTGGCCGGCGTGCACGTGCTGTTCGTCGGCGACGCCGAAGCCGACCACGCGGCCCGGCTGCTGCGCGCCGCCGCGCGCCAGGGTGCGCTCAGCGTCAGCGAATCCGATGGCGCGCTGCGCGAAGGCAGCGTGCTCAATTTCCGGCTGGTCGATGGGCGCGTGCGCTTCGAGGTGTCGCTGGAGGCGGCCGAGCGCGCCAACATCAAGCTCAGCTCGCGCCTGCTGTCGGTCGCCTACCTGGTGCAAAAAGCCGACTGAATCGCTGCCGCGCACATTTGTTACAACGCAACGAGCGCGCCCGCCACCGGGATTAACTGCGAAGTGCGCAAGCGGCGCATCGGCCTGGCCCAGCTAGTCGGGTGCCGCAGGAATCGACAGGGAGGGCCACGATGCGACTGTCCGACTTTATTTCAGAAAACCTTGAACCGATCCTGAACGAGTGGGAACAATACGCGAAAGGGATCCGGGCGGCGCAGGGCATGAGCAGCGAGGAGTTACGCGATCATGCGAAGCGAATGCTCGAAACCGTCGCGCTGGACCTGCAGACGCCCCAGACCGAAGCCGAGCAAAAGGAAAAATCGAAAGGCCATCGCCCAACGCTCGGAGAGGCCGCCAGCGCGGCGCGCCCGTCCCAGTTGCATGCCGCGTTGCGGGCCCAGGCCGGTTTCAGCATCGCCGAATTGATTTCCGAGTATCGCGCCCTGCGCGCCAGCGTGTTGCGGCTCTGGGGCAAGTGTTCCGATGCGGTCCAGCAATCTGACCTGGACGACATGTTGCGGTTTAACGAGGCCATCGACCAGTCCGTCGCCGAAGCGGTCGACCGGTATTCGGAGATTGTGTCGCAGGCGCAGGACCTGTTTCTTGGTATCCTCAGCCACGATCTGCGCAACCCGTTGGGCGCGGTGATCATGTCCGCCCAGTTCCTGATGCAGGATGCCGCGCTCGACAGCCGCTACATCAAGGCGGCTTCGATCATCTATAACAGCGGCAACCAGATGCACAGGTTGATCGACGACCTGCTGGACTTTACGCGCACGCGGCTGGGAAAGAGCATGCCGATTGCGCGCGGCGAGATGGACCTGGCCCAGGTCGTCGGGCAGACGGTTGCAGAAGCCAGCGCCTTCCATCCCGACCGCAAAATCGCGTTCGACGCGATCGGGGACCTGAGCGGCCGCTGGGACAGCGCGCGCATTGGACAGGTGTTCTCGAACCTGATTGGCAACGCAATCAAGTATGGGAGCGAAGAGCCGATTACAGTCATCCTTGCCGGCGGCGAGCAGGAAGTGCTTGCGACGGTCCACAACGGCGGCAAGCCGATCCCGGCAAGCGAGATTGCGCATGTGTTCCAGCCGCTGTACCGGGTTACCGGCCCGTCCGACGGCAATCGCCCGGACTTCAGCCTCGGGCTCGGTCTTTACATTACCCACGAGATTGTGGCGGCGCACGGGGGAACCATCGAGCTTGCTTCTTCCACGGCAATGGGAACGACGTTTACGGTGCGCCTGCCGCGCCAGCTGGCGGCGGGGTAGGGCGGGTAAAGGGGCGATCATGGATAACGACCAGGATACGGGCGCGGCGGACGAAGAAACCATTGGCGCACGGCTACGGGAGCAGAGCCCGGCGCAGGCGCGGGCCGACATGCGCACAGGGGCGTGGCGCAAGTGGGAGGTGATGACGCTGTACGAGCGCTTCGAACAACTGGTGGCGCTGGTGCTCAGCCTGATCATCGCCATCATCATCGTGGTCGCGCTGCTCCAGCTGATCCGGGTGGTGGTCGCGCTGCTGGTTTCCGAATCGCTCAACCCGCTGGCGCACGAAACCTTCCAGCTGGTGTTCGGCATGATCATGACCTTGCTGATCGCGCTCGAATTCAAGCATTCGATCATCCGGGTCGCGCTGCGGCGCGACAGCGTCATCCAGGTCAAGACAGTCATCCTGATCGCCCTGATCGCGTTGTCGCGCAAGTTCGTCATCCTGGACGTCGAAACCAGTCCGGCAAAAATCGCGGCACTGGCTGGTGCGCTACTGTCCCTCGGGCTGGTCTACTGGATGATGCGCGAACGCGACGATTCCGATGCGCGGCGCAAACACCGGGGCGATCGGGAGGAAGGCGAGTGAGGCTGCTGCCTCGGGCATGAGTGGTGCCGGGAACCGGAATCGAACCGGTACGCCTTGCGGCGCGGGATTTTGAGTCCCGTGCGTCTACCTATTCCGCCATCCCGGCAACGCGATCCGCATTATCGCTGATTTGCAATTCTCGGGCAACAGTTTCCCCGCGCACCGGAGCGCCCGAGTGTGCGGCGGCCGCGTTACAGCGTATGATCTCGCCTTACCCCAGAAACAGAGCCGTCGGGCACGACGGCGGCCACAATGAAGAACAAGAAAATACGCGAAATTATCCTCGGAAAACCGCTCGACCCCCTGAAGAGCGAAACCCGCCACTCGATGGCGCTGGTAGCCTTCCTGGCGTGGGTCGGGCTCGGTGCGGACGGCCTGTCCTCATCCTCCTACGGCCCCGAAGAAACCTTCCGCGCGCTCGGGCCGCACACCCACCTCGGCCTGTACATGGCGATCGCGACCGCGGTCACGGTCTTCATCATCGCACTGGCCTACAACCAGGTGATCGAACTGTTTCCAACCGGGGGCGGCGGCTACCGTGTCGCGACCAAGCTGGTCGGCCCCTACCTGGGGCTGGTGTCCGGCTGCGCGCTGATCCTCGACTACGTGCTGACGATCGCGATCTCGATCGCGTCCGGCGTCGACGCGCTGGCCTCGTTCCTGCCGCTCGGGTTCCAGCCCTACAAATTATGGGCCGAGGCGTTCTTCATCGGCCTGTTGATCGTGATGAACCTGCGCGGGCTGAAGGAGGCGATCCAGATCCTGCTGCCGATCTTCCTCGGCTTCGTCGCCACCCACCTGGTGCTGATCGTCTACGGCATCGTCGCCCATGCATCGCACCTGCCGCAGATCGTGCCGGGCACGGTGGCCGAAACCACGGCGCTCGCCCACAACATCGGCTGGACCAGCGTGGCCGGCATGTTGCTGCTGGCTTATTCGCAGGGCGGCGGTACCTACACCGGCCTCGAGGCGGTGTCGAACAACGTCAACCTGCTGGCCGAGCCGCGCGTGCGCACCGGCAAGATGACGATGTTTTACATGGCGCGGTCGCTGGCGTTCACGGCGGGCGGCATCATCCTGCTGTACCTGCTGTGGGACGCGCATCCGGTGGCGGGCGAGACGCTCAACGCGTCCACCTTCAAGGTCATCATCGGCAGCATGGGACTGGGCGGCGGGATGCTCAACCAGGTGCTGCTGGTGGTCGTGCTGGCGTTCGAGGCCGGCCTGTTGTTCGTCGCCGCCAACACCGGTTTCCTCGGCGGCCCGTCGGTACTGTCGAACATGGCGTCGGACTCGTGGGTGCCCCACCAGTTCCGTTACCTGTCCTCGCGGCTGGTGACCCAGAACGGCATCCTGGTGATGGGCATCGCGGCGCTGGCGATCCTGTTCTGGACCGGCGGCCAGGTCACGCTGCTGGTGGTGCTGTACTCGATTTCGGTGTTCCTGACCTTCGCGATCTCGCTGTTCGGCCTGTGCCTGTACTGGTGGCAGAGCCGCCGGCAACCTGGCATGCGTTGGGCGCGCCGTTTCCTGCTGTCGCTGGTCGGCTTCGTGATCTGCGCCGGCATCCTGGCGATCCTGCTGGTCGAGCGTTTCCTGCAAGGCGGCTGGGCGACCGTGCTGATCATCGGCGCGATCGCGGTGCTGTGCGTGCTGGTCCGCAACCACTATCGGGAAACCAAGCGCGCGATCCGCTCGGTGGACGAGGTCTTCGAGAGCCAGCCGTTTGGCCCCGAGACCGGCTCGATCGAGCCCGATCCGCAGGCGCAGACCGCGGTGTTCATCGTCGGCAACTCGCGCGGCGGCGGCTTGCACGCGCTGCTGTGGGTGCTGCGGATGTTCCCCGGCCACTTCAAGAACTTCCTGTTCGTGAACGCGCGCACCGTCGACGCCCACGTGTATGGCGGCGAGGGCGCGCTCGAAAAGATGCGCGACGACGCGGCCAAAACGCTGGAGTTCTTTGTCGATTTCTGCCAGAGCCACGGCATGGCGTCGGCGTCGTATATCAGTTTTGGGACCGATGCGGTCAACGAGGTGACCCGCATGTGCGAGCAGATCAGCCAGGAATTCCCCAACTCGATCTACTTCACCAGCAAGCTGATTTTTGCGAAGGACAACTGGCTGGTGCGGCTGCTGCATAACCAGGCCGCGCTGGCGGTGCAGCGGCGCCTGCACCTCGAGGGTTTGCAGATGGTGATCCTGCCGATGAAAGTCTGACCGGGCCGCTGGGCGCGGCTCAGGCAACCAGCGGGACCGCGTGACGGGCGATGCGCTCGCGCAGCGCATGCAGGATGGCGACCGGGCCACTGACGTGGATCGCCTGGCCGCGCGTCGTCAGTCGGACTTCCTTGTCGTGCCAGCCCAGCCATCCTTGCCTTGCCGCACGGTAGCGCAGCGCGCCATCGTCGGTCGCGGTCCTGACATAGCCCATGCCTTCAATCGCGTGCTCGAGGGCGCCGGCAAGCCGGCCGGCATCGGTGGCGCGGGATGCCACTTCAAACTGGCCAGGCGGCGCCAGGAACAGCGGCAACAGTCCTCCCACCAGCACTGGCGCCACCACGTAGGCCAGCGGCGCTGCCGGATCGAGCAGGTGGAATGCCAGCATGAGCGCGGGCAGTCCCAGCGCCAGCGTGACCGCCAGCCGCCGCAACTGGCGCCACGACTGGATCGGAAAGCGCGAGCGGTGGCGCAGGCGGACGATATCGGTAATGGTCACGGTGAACATGGTGGGTTCCTCAGCCGTCGCTGTTGCTGCCGGCAATTCGGGTGGCAGGTTGCGCTTGTGTGCTTTCATCGTTCAGTATGGTTTGCGCCTGGCCGACGCGGGCGTCGGCCGGCGCGCTTGCAGTCGTAGCTTAGCGAGCACGGCAGTTGCACGTCGCACCCTAGCCACGGCGCAACATGCCGCCATCGCGCGGAATCGACAACTCAATAGGCCATCTGCTTTTTGAGCGCGGTCAGCGTGGCGTATGGTCCGGTGATTTCAAGCACGTGGTCACGGAAGGACACCGCGATTTCGCGTGCGCCCCACGGCTGCCAGCCGGCCTGGCGGACCCGGTAGCGGAGCGTGCCCGGGAACTGCTGCGCTTGCGCATAGCCGAGCGCTGCCAGCGTCTCGTCGAGCGTGCCGGCCAGGTGCTGCGCGGGGAAGCGCGTTTGCACCTCGAACCTGCCCGGCAGCATCGCGATAACGGGAGCCAGGCTGCCCGCCAGCACTGGCAGCACGATGTAGCCGAGCGGGGCGCCGGGGTCGAGCAGGTGGAAGGTCACGATGAGCGCCGGCACGCCGAAGGCCAGCGTCAGACCGAACAGCATTGCCTGGCGCAGCGATGCCCCGGCGTACTGGAAGCGTGCGCCGCCGTGTACCCGCATGACTTCCGAACAAGTGACGCTCTTCATGGTTTTCCTCCTCGCTGGCCCCGTCGATACAAGACGGCCTTGACCGTCTTCTACCATTCTGGACGCTGAGGCCGGCTGGTATTTGATATTCCTCAAAGGCACCGCTTTTCCGAAATGAATTAATTTCAAAACGGAAAAAAGTAGCATGAAAATGTTGTAACAGTTGTTACGGCAGATGAGTTTTGTGCGGGAACTAACAGTTGAGAGAATTGGCGCTTATTAAGCTTGGCTTAAGGATCGGGCCACCAAGCAAGGCCGCGCGCCCCGGCCGGTCCGCCAATAGCTGTTCCCGTCAACTCATTCATACGGAACCCATCATGAAACTCAAATCCCTCGTTTTGACCGCTCTGTTCGCGAGCGTTGCATTCGTTGGCCAATCGGTGTCGGCGCAAACCATCGCGCGCACCAGCGGCCTGGTGACGCAAGACGACGGCGTGGGCGGTTTCAACGCTCACTTCGGCGACACCTTCGCTGCCTCGACCGTGGGCAGCACCTTCAGCGACCTGTTCACGTTCAATGTCGGCAGCAGCTTCGACTCGGCGGCCTCGCTCACCTCGTCCTACCTGAACACCGCGCTGACCAAGGATCTGCTGATCACCGGTTTCAGCCTGTACAAATACGACCCGGTGTCGATGAACATCCTGGGCACTGCGATCGCCGGCATCAACAACACCGGTACCGGCGCCCATCCGACCGATGCGTGGTCGCTGTCGGCCTACGGCCTGGGCAGTGGCGCTTACGCGATCCGGATTGACGGCCAGGTGGTCGGCAACGGCGGCGGCGCCTTCGGTGGCGACCTCGCCATTGCCGCCGTTCCGGAACCGGAAACCTACGGCATGCTGCTGGCCGGCCTTGGCGTGATGGGCTTGCTGGCGCGCCGCCGCAAGGCTGCCTGATCCGCTTCGACTGATGCAGGACGCCGCGCCCGCAGCCGGCGCGGCTGTCTTTTTTCGTAAGGCTGCAGATTCACCTATTCAAGGGAGTTCAGCCATGAAGCTTCGCACCATCGTCGCCGGCACCATGCTGGCCGCAGCAGCACTTGCAGGCCCAGCCGTCCAGGCCCAAGCCATCCACGACACCGCACCCCTGGTCCTGAAGACCGACAATGCCGGCGGCTACAGCGCCGTGTTCGGCAATAACTTCTCGGCCAGCCAGTCGCCGTCCAGCTTTCTCGATACATTCACCTTCACGCTCGATCATCCGGATGCCTTTGCCGTCACCGGCTCGCTGATCTCGCTCAACATCAAGATGGGCCCGCCGCTCGGCGGGACCGAGCCGATGAGCAAGGCCCTGTTCATCAGGGACTTTGGCATCTACAGCTACGACCCGGCGACCCACACCACCGGTCCGGAGCTGTCCTGGACCTATTGGGATTACCGCACGGCGGCCGACGCCAACCGCTTGAGCTTCGACGGGGCGTGGCACCTGGACCCGGGTACCTACGCGATCCAGGTGCGTGGCGACATCTACGGCACCCAGGGCGGCTCGTATGCGGCCGACATCGCGATCATGCCGGTGCCCGAACCCGGGTCGTGGGCCATGATGCTGGCCGGCCTCGGCGCAGTGGGCGCGCTGGCGCGCCGCCGCAGGGCTGCCTGAGCAGCGCGCCCGCTATCGTTGTCGCGCGCCGCGCCCGCAGCCCGCGCGGCCGCCTTCCCGTTTTCGAGTGGCTGCCGATCGTCCCACTAACTGGAGAAACATCATGAAGCTTCACACTATTGCAGCCGGCGTCTCGCTGGCCGCTGCGGCATTTGCCGGGCCTGTCGCCCAGGCCGACACCACCGTCGTGCACAACACCATCCCTCTCGTATTGAAATCAGATGGCGCCGGCGGATACACAGCGCAATTCGGCAATACCTTCGCGGCGCCCGCAGCCGGCCCATACTCGTTCATCGACACCTACCTGTTCGACGTGCAGGGGATGGTCGGCTACTTCCCGTATGGGGCCCTGACCTCGCTGTACACGAAACTGAGTGCCGGAGTGGGCCAGAGCACGCCCTCGGTCAAGGACCTGAACATCACCGAGTTTGGCCTGTATTCGTATTACAACGACCACGTCGGCTACAAATACTCGAACTCACAGAACCTGACGATTCAGGAGCCGGGCAGCGAGGGCGCGACCGACCGCTGGACTTTCAACTGGCCCTACAACCAGGCCCCCGGCATCATGGCCGTGGAGGTCCGCGGCGACGTGCTGGGCAACTTCGGTGGCTCGTATGCGGCCGACCTGACGATCATGCCGATCCCCGAGCCGCAGGCCTGGGGCATGCTGCTGGCCGGCCTTGGCGTGGTGGGTGCGCTGGCGCGGCGCCGCACGGCGCGCGGCCAGGCGGTTTAGCGGAGGCGGCGGTACAGCCGGAAGCGCTCGTCGCGGTCGGACGGGCGCCGTCCTTCCCACAACAGGGTCGCGTCGCGGACCTGGTAGCTTTTCGCGATTTCCTTGTCGTTCTTCAGCTTGACGCTGTCTTGCAGCAACAGGTACTCGCACTCGCCGCCTTCCACGCCGGCAAACGGCAGATGGCCGAAATACGCGAACGAGGCGCGCTGCGCGGCGCCGACGTTGGTGTCGATGCAGTTGGCGCCGGGCGGCAGCCTGGCGGCAATCTGCTGCGCCACGCTGGCGTAACTCTTGCTGTAGTTCAGGTCCGGCAGGAACAGCGTCATCAGCAGCACCCACAGCAGGATCAGCCCGCCCGAGGACAGCACCACCGCGCGCCACAGCACCCGCGGCCGGCGCGAGATGCGCCAGTGCACCAGCAGGATCCAGCCGATGCTGGCGGCGGCCGCCACCACGAACGCCACCAGCCCGAATTCCGGCTTAAAGCCTGGCACCAGCTTGAGCGCGTTCCTGGACAGCTGCGCCGGCCAGCCGGTCAGCTTGGCGATCCAGAACAGCCAGATCAGCCCGCCGAGCATCGTCAGCACCATCACCGAGAACCAGTCGATCGCGTTGATTGCGCCGCGTTTCATCGTCGGCAGGCCGAATGCGGCCATCAGCGCCAGCGGCGGCAGCAGCCTGAGCAGGTCAGAATTTTCGGGCGCCGGATCGCACAGGATCAGCAGGGTCAGCGCGCCGACAAAGCTCAGCGGCACAACGATGTGGAGCAAGCCGTGCTGGCGCCGCCAGGCATAGATCGCCCAGCCGGCGAACGGCCAGGCCGGCCAGAAGAACCAAATGCCGACGCGCAAGAACGCTTTGAGGGAATTCCAGGTGGGCAGGCCAACCTGGCTGGCATTCCAGCTGAACCAGTCCGGGATCGGCGACTGGCCGTACGGCTGCAGCAGCGCGGCCGGCGCGATCCAGGCCAGCGCGATCGCGACAGCCACGCCGGCGGACAGGGCCAACTGGCGCGCCGTGGTTGCGGCCGGCATCGTCAGGAAGCGGGTGCACAGGAACAAGGCCAGCAGCAGCACCACAGGCGAAGCCGGGCCGCGCGTGAGCACCAGGGCCCCCAGCGACAGGCCGACCAGCGTGGCGTTGCGCACGCAGGCGTTCTCGACATAGCGCACCGCGCGGTACAGGAAGTAGGCCACCAGCGAGCCCTGCAGGGTTGCGGCCAGCGTTTCGTGACTGTGCAGCAGCAGTCCGAGGCAGCCGAGATAGACCAGCACCGCGCTGTCGGCCAGGGTGCGGCCGTAATCGTCCGGCTCCGGCTGGCCGCCGAACGCCAGCCGCAGCGGCTGGGCCTCGGTGCGCCGGCCGAGGTGGAATGCGGTGTACCACAGCGACAGCGTGCCGAGCACGAAGATGCCGACGGTCGACATGCGCGCGGCCAGCACGTCGCCCATCAGCCAGCCGAACAGCTTGATGCAGATGGCGCCCAGCCAGAACGCCAGCGGGCCGTCGTCGACGGCCGGCAGGCCGGCGATGTTGGGCAACAGCCAGTCGTTCAGGCTGCCATGCGCCATGGTCCACATGATGCCGAAGCTGCCGGCATCGTCCTTCCACGGATCGCGCCCGATCAGGCCCGGCAGGATATACAGCAGGCCAAGCGCGAACAGTGCCCAGCGTGGCAACGCGAGGGTGGCGGCGGCGGGGAGGCGGACTGGTTTCATCGATAGCTGGTTTGATGCAGGGAATTAATGTCGCGTAGTATAGCCGCGAAAAAAAAGAAGCCGGCGAGGCGGCTTCTTTTTGTGGAAAGCCGGGACGGCTTCCTCGGTCGATCTCGGGGTCGACTTAGCCGTTCGCGACGGAAGTCTTGGAGCCGACGGCGCCGAACTTCTGGCGGAATTTCTCGACGCGGCCAGCGGTGTCGACGATCTTGTGCTTGCCCGTGAAGAACGGGTGCGATTCAGCGGACACCTCGATCTTGATCAGCGGGTATTCCTTGCCTTCGTGGGTGATCGTCTCGCGCGTGTTGATGGTCGAACGGGTCACGAATTTGAAGTCGCAGGACAGGTCGTGGAACACGACTTCACGGTATTCTGGATGGATATCGGTCTTCATGGTTTTGCCTCGGTTGGTTTGGTAGCCAAACAGCACTTCGTCGGTCGCCTTGCTTCTTGACCCGATTGCCGCTCACTTGCCAGGGGTTAGGTACTGAACCGGCGATTATACAGGCGGATGGGGTTGGGAGGCAACCTGGGGTGGTTTCAGTGGCGCAACAGCGTGACGAACATGCCGGCGAAGCCGAGCAGCATGGTGATGAACATGGTTGCCACCCATGTAGCCAGGCGCGCGTTGTCAGCCTTCAGGTCCGACTTTGTCTCGGCCAGCTTCGACAGGAGCTCGCCTTTCAGCTCAGCCAGGTCGGCCTTGGTTGCGAGTAAGGGCAACATGGTGTCGAAGCGCGTTTCGAGGATCGTAACGCGCCGATCGACCGCGAGATCATCGCCGGCATGGCGTTCGCGGCTTGAATCGACATTTCCGGACTCTGTAGCCATGGCGTCTCCATGCGAAAGTGCCAATTCTCCCCGCGCTGGGAAGGATCGCGTTGATGTGGCCATGGTACGCGCTACAAATAGAAAAGGGCGGCACGCGCCGCCCTTTGCCGATGCTTCCGGCGGGCCTTAGCCGCCGCGGCGGTGCAGCAGGGGTTTCATGGGGCACTGCCCCATGCCTGCGGAACGGCTTGGCCATGCTGGCCAAGCTCCCTGCGCCTCACTTGTAGCGGGGGGTTACCCGCCTCGGCGCATCAGGTCGAAGAACTCGCCGTTGTTCTTCGTCGCCTTCATCTTGTCGAGGATGAACTCCATCGCCTCGATCTCGTCCATCGAGTACAGCAGCTTGCGCAGGATCCAGATCTTCTGCAGCTGGTCCGGCTTGATCAGCAGTTCCTCGCGGCGCGTGCCCGACTTGTTCAGGTTGATGGCCGGGTAGACGCGCTTCTCGGCCAGGCGGCGCTCGAGGTGCACTTCCATGTTGCCGGTACCCTTGAATTCCTCGTAGATCACGTCGTCCATGCGCGAGCCGGTTTCGATCAGCGCGGTCGCGACGATGGTCAGCGAGCCGCCTTCCTCGACGTTACGGGCGGCGCCGAAGAACCGCTTCGGACGCTGCAGCGCATTGGCGTCGACACCACCGGTCAGCACCTTGCCCGAAGCCGGGATCACGGTGTTGTAGGCGCGCGCCAGGCGGGTGATCGAGTCGAGCAGGATCACCACGTCCTTCTTCATCTCGACCAGGCGCTTGGCCTTTTCGAGCACCATCTCGGCGACCTGCACGTGGCGGGTGGCCGGCTCGTCGAAGGTCGAGGCGACCACTTCGCCGCGCACCGAACGCTGCATCTCGGTCACTTCCTCGGGACGCTCGTCGATCAGCAGCACGATCAGCGTGACGTCCGGGTGGTTGGCCGTGATCGCGTGCGCGATGTGCTGCAGCATGACCGACTTGCCGGACTTCGGCGAGGCCACCAGCAGGCCGCGCTGGCCCTTGCCGATCGGCGAAATCAGGTCGACGATGCGGCCGGTGATGTTTTCGGCGCCGTTCATGTCGCGCTCGAGGCGCAGCGGCTCGTTCGGATGCAGCGGGGTCAGGTTCTCGAACAGGATCCGGTGCTTGGACGCTTCCGGCGATTCGCCGTTGACCTTGTCTACCTTGACCAGCGCGAAATAGCGCTCGCCATCCTTGGGGGTACGCACTTCACCTTCGATCGTGTCGCCCGTGTGCAGGTTGAAGCGGCGGATCTGCGACGGCGAGATGTAGATGTCGTCGGTCGACGCCATGTAGCTGGCGTCGGGCGAGCGCAGGAAGCCGAAACCGTCGGGCAGCACTTCGAGGGCGCCGTCGCCGAAAATCTGTTCGCCTTGCTTCGCGCGCTTCTTGAGGATCGCGAACATCAGTTCTTGTTTGCGCAGGCGGGCTGCGTTGTCGATATCGAGGCCGATCGCCATCTCCAGCAGTGCGGAGACGTGCATCGCCTTCAGTTCAGATAAGTGCATGTGTTGGGTCCCGTGACGGGAAAGTAAAGGTAGGGGAGGGAACTGCGTGGGTTAATCATGGGAACGAGCCGGTGCCGAGTCGCTTCCCGTCGGGACTATGGCGGCAGTGCGGGCGCGCTGCCGCCGCTATGGTATCAGATGTTGCTGTCGATGAAGGAGGTCAACTGCCCCTTCGCCATGGCGCCGACCTTCTGCGCGGCGGCGACGCCATTCTTGAACAGGATCAGCGTCGGGATCCCGCGGATGCCGAACTTGGCCGGCACGGCCTGGTTCGCGTCCACGTCCATCTTGGCGATCACAATCTTTCCATCATATTCCTTGGCGACTTCTTCCAGGATCGGGGCAATCATTTTGCAAGGGCCACACCACTCGGCCCAAAAGTCGACCAGGACCGGGCGCTCGGATTTGAGCACGTCGGTTTCAAAAGATGCATCGCTGATGTGTTTAATGTTTTCGCTCATGTTTTCCTCAATATGAGGTAAGGATCAATGTTACGCCTGCTCGAACCATGCTTGGTCTCGTCGGCCGGCTTCCGTGTCGTTTAGACTGACTGCAACACAATGGTGGAGGCAAAGTGTGCGAAATTCAATATATGGAATGGCGGCAAGAGGACTTCAGGCGGGAATTAGCCGAAATAATAACCTATTTTGTCGAAAAGTGTTTGGCCGCTTGTACAAAATCTCAACTCGCCACAATCGAACGCAACTGGTCGATGCTCAACGGCTTGCGAAATGCGCCGACGACGCGCAAGCCGAGCGCCTGCGCCAGCACTGCCGCCGCCTCGCGCACGCCCGCGTCCATCCCTGACAGCAGCACCACGGCGCCGGCGAAACGCAGGCGCGCCGCGGCCTGCAGGAACTCGACGCCATCCATGTCCGGCAGCGCCAGGTCGCACATCAGCAGGTCGGGCGCGCAGGCCTGCAGCGTGGACAGCGCGCGGCGGGCGTCGGTTTCGGCGAACACCAGGAACGTGCCGAGCATGCCCAGCATCTCGGTAAGCATGTCGAGCATGAAGGGATCGTCGTCGAGCAGCAGCACGCTGCGCGTGAGCGGCGGGGCAGGATCGCCAGCGGATGCGTGCATACAAATGGTTTCACTAGTATTTTAACTGTAAAGCCATTATCGCGGAAGTTCGGCCGCGCACGCCAGCGCCGCGCGGTTTTTTTGTACTCAGCCGACGCTGCCGGTCAGCTGCGCCAGCTGGCCCGGATGCCACATCGTCACCACCGACGCCACCCGGCCGGCCGAGGTGGTCCTGCGCTTGAGGACCAGGCAGCACGCGCCCGGCGCCACCTGCAGCATCGCGGCCACCGCGTGCGGCGCCGGCAGCGCCTCGATGCTGTAAGTCGCCCCCTGCAGCGGGGCGACGGCCATCAGGTGTTCGTTCGGCGTGATGCTGGAAAAATCCTGCTCCAGGTAAGCCGGCGCGCAGGCCGGGTTGACCCAGCGGTCCTCGGCCTGGATCGGCAGCTCGTTATCGAAGTGGACGATCAGCGAATGGAACAGCGGCGCGCCGGCGGCCAGCTCGAACTGCTGCGCCAGTTCGTCGGCGGCCGGCGCCGCCTCCAGCACGCGCAGCTGGCTGCGGTGGCTGTGGCCGCGGGAGCGGATCTCGTCGGCGATATTGCGGATCTCGACCAGCGTGGCCTGGTACTTCTGCGGCGCCACGTAGGTGCCCGAGCCCTGGCGCCGCGTCAGCACCTGTTCCGCGGTCAGTTCGCGCACCGCGCGGTTGACCGTCATGCGCGAGACGCCGAACTGGCGCACCAGCGCCTGCTCGGACGGTACGAGGTCGCCCTCCTTCCAGCGCCCGGCCGCGATCTCGCCGATCAGGTAGTCCTTGATGCGCTGGAAAATCGGGGTGCTGTCTTGCGCATTCTGCTCTTCCAAACTACTCTCCGACATGGCAGGGCCGCGGGGCGGCCGGAAGGCGGATTCTAGCACTGCCAATTCAAAAGCAAGACCCGGGGTGATCCGGCGCCCCGATGCGCATAGGATGGCGCCAATCGAACCGACGGACACCTGCCATGAAACCTGCAATCACGACAACCAGCTTTGGCACCGACGCCGAGCGCTGGGCCGCGCTCTGCCGGCGCGACCCTGCGGCCGACGGCGCCTTTTACTACGCGGTGCGCAGCACCGGCGTCTACTGCCGGCCATCGTGCCCGGCACGCGCGGCGCTGCGCGCCAACGTCGCCTTCTACGGCAGCTGCGCCGAAGCCGAAGCTGCCGGCTTTCGCGCCTGCCTGCGCTGCAAACCGACCCTGCCGCCGCTGGCCGAGCGCCAGGCTGCGGCGGTTGCGCGCGCCTGCCGCCTGATCGAGGAGGCGGAACAGGAGCCTGGCCTGGACAGCCTGGCGCAGGCGGTGGGCATGAGCCGCTTCCACTTCCATCGCGTGTTCAAGGCCCACACCGGGATCACGCCCAAGGCCTACGCGGCGGCGCGCCGCGGCGAGCGGGTCAAGCACGAGCTGGCGCAGGGCGGCACCGTGACCGAGGCGGTGTACGGTTCCGGCTTCAACTCCAGCGCGCGCTTCTACGCGGCGGCGGGCGGGGTGCTCGGCATGACCCCGACGCGTTTTCGCGCAGGGGGCAGTGGCGAATCTATCCGGTTCGCCGTCGGCGCCTGCTCGCTCGGCGCCATCCTGGTCGCCGCCACCGGGCGTGGCGTGTGCGCGATCCTGATGGGCGACGACGCCGGGCAGCTGGTGCGCGACCTGCAGGACCGCTTCCCGAACGCCGAGCTGCGTGGCGCCGAGCCCGATTTCGAGCGCACGGTCGCGCAGGTGGTTGGCCTGGTCGAAGCGCCGCGGATCGGTCTCGACCTGCCGCTGGACGTGCGCGGCACCGCGTTCCAGCAGCGCGTATGGCAGGCGCTGCGCGCGATCCCGCCCGGCCAGACGGTCAGCTACGCCGAGCTGGCCCGGCGGGTCGGCCTGCCGGCGGGCGCGCGCGCGGTGGCAGGCGCGTGCGCCGCCAATCCGGTGGCGGTCGCCATCCCCTGCCACCGCGTGGTGCGCAACGACGGCTCGATCTCTGGCTACCGCTGGGGTGTCGAGCGCAAGCACGCGCTGCTCGAGCGCGAAGGCAAACGTTGAGCGAAACCCAAACCGGGGTCAGAGCACATTTTTTCTGAAATATTTCCTGAAAACCGGGGTCAGAGCACGTTTTTTCTGAAATCTTTCCTGAAAACCGGGGTCAGAGCACGTTTTTTGCGCAATTGTTTTTCGTCGTGATCCGTGGCCTGCCACCCGGGCCGGGCATGACGCTGCGTCCCAGTGCCTGCGCCGCCGCCCTTGCGAATTCATCGCTCCCAAACGCGAAATTGGCATTGCTGGCGAATCGGATGCGCTCAAGCATGCTATCGGGCAGCGCTTCGCGAAACAACTCGCGATAGCTCGCCTGGCGTTCTTCGTCCTTACGGCCCAGGGCGAGATAAGCAAGGTGCGGTTGGATCAGTTGGCTTGGCCGGCCCGAGGCGTTGATGCCGTAGCTGGACCACGGGTATTTTCCGGGATCATCAACGATGCTCGCGCGCAGCGGGTTGAGTTCAATGTATCGCTGGCAGATCAGTAGATAACGCTCGTCCCCAACGAGGCACGAGCGAAATCGTCCCTCCCACAGCGTCCCTGTGCGGGCGTATTGCCGGTTGACGTACTGCACATAGCGTTGTCCCAGCCTCTGCATTAATTCAGCTGGAGCATCGACATCCTTCGGCGAAATCAGCAGATGCACATGATTCGTCATCAACACGTAGGCGTGCACGTCGCAGTCCGCCTGCTGCGAGCACTGGCTCAGCAAATCCAGGTATACAAGACGGTCCGAATGCGTAAAGAAACACGGACTGCGGTTATTCCCGCGCTGGATGATGTGCAAGGGCGTGCTTGGAAGCACCAAGCGAGAACGTCGCGGCATGGTATATGTCGTTCGAGTTGAGCGAAGCTGAAACGCTACCGTGCAGGAGATGGATTGCCTCGACCGATATCAACACTGCGAAAGATTTCTCTAGAAACGTGCTCTGACCCCGGTTTTAAGGAAAGATTTCAATAAAAACGTGCTCTGACCCCGGTTTTGGGGAAAGATTCCCGGTGGATTGACCAATTTGCCAAATTCGTTACACTCGACATCTTGTTCCTGACCCTCCGGAGAGCCCGATGCGATTGATTCCCCTGCAGTGTTGCCTGCTCGTCCTGTCCGCCCTCGGCGCCGCCGCGGCCGCCCAGGCCGATACGGTGATCGATAACGCCAACGGCTATACGCTGGACCGCAAGGGCGACCTGGTACAGTTCGCTTCGCTCGCGTTCGACGACAAGGGCAAAATCATCGCCGTGGGCAGCGCCGCCAAGGTCGCGGCCAGGGCGCCCAAGGCGCGCCACGTGGATATGCATGGCCGCACCGTCCTGCCCGGGCTGATCGATGCCCACGGCCATGTGTTCGGCCTCGGCAGCATGCTGACCCAGCTCGACCTGTCGGCCACCACCTCGCTCGCCGGCGCCCTGAAGGCAATCGCCGACTATGCGCGCGCCAATCCCCAGCAAGCCTGGCTGCGCGGACGCGGCTGGAACCAGGAGAACTGGAAGCTGGGCCGCTTTCCGACCGCGTCCGAACTCGATGGCGCCGCCGCCGACCGCCCGGTCTGGCTGCAGCGCGTCGACGGCCACGCCGGCTGGGCCAACAGCCGCGCGCTGGCGCTGGCCGGGATCACCGACACGACGCCCGATCCGGCCGGCGGCAAGATCATCCGCGACGACAAAGGCGTGGCCACCGGCGTGCTGGTCGATGCCGCGCAGGGCCTGGTCGACAGGGTGGTGCCGCAGCAGGCCGAGGCCGAAGCCCGCCTGGCGCTCGACCGCGCGCTCGAGCAGATCGCGCGCTTGGGCCTGACCAGCGTGCACGACGCCGGCATCGGCGTCGGCGCGGACAAGCTGTATCGCGACTACGCCGACCACGGCAAGCTGACCGCGCGCGTGTACGCGATGATCGGCGGTACCGGCGCCGACTTCGACCAGCTGGCCAAAAACGGCCCGTTGACGAGCTATGCGCACGATATGTACGCGCTGCGCGCCGTGAAGTTGTACGCCGATGGCGCGCTGGGCAGCCGCGGCGCCGCACTGATCGCGCCGTACAGCGACGAGCCGCATTCGCACGGCCTGCTGTTCCACAAGGACGCCGAGATCGACGCGATGATGGCCAAGGCGATGCGGAAGGGCTACCAGGTCAACGTGCACGCGATCGGCGATGCCGGCAACCGCCAGATCCTGGACGTGTATCAAAAGGAGATCGGCGCCACCGCCAGCGCCGCGCAGCGCCATCGCATCGAGCACTCGCAGGTCGTGGCGCTGGCCGATATCCCGCGCTTCAAGGCGCTCGGCATCATCCCGTCGATGCAGCCGACCCACGCGACCTCGGACAAGAACATGGCCGAGCAGCGCGTCGGCCACGAGCGCATCAAGGGCGCCTACGCGTGGCGTACCTTCCTGAAGCAGGGCTCGCGCATCGCCTGCGGGTCGGACTTCCCGGTCGAGTCGCCCAATCCGTTCTTCGGCATCCACGCGGCGGTCACGCGCCAGGATGCATCGGGCCAGCCCAAAGCGGGCTGGTATCCTGAGCAGGCGATGTCGCTGAAGGAGGCGTTCCGCTGCTTTACCCTTGATGCAGCTTACGCCGGCCACCAGGAAAACCAACTAGGCTCGCTCGAGGCGGGCAAGTGGGCCGACTTCATCGTGATCGACCGCGACCTGTTCAAAACGCCCGCCAGCGATATCTATAAGACCGGCGTGCTCGAGACCTGGGTCGGGGGCCGCCAGGTGTTCCAGAAGAAGTAGGCAGGCAGGGGCAGGCAAAACCAGCCGAAATGGGTTGACTGGCTTGTATAGACAACCTAGACTCGAAGCTCACGCGCGCGGACCCTGCCGCGCGCACGCCTTTTTACCGGAGGAGCCGTGATGAGCCAGGATTCGCCCAAGAATGAGCTTGACCCAGGCCGCGCCGACCCGCGCTTCGACCCGGCGCGCGTGATCCGGGCCCCTCGTGGCCCCGGGCTCTCGTGCAAGAGCTGGCTGACCGAGGCGGCGTACCGGATGCTGCAGAATAATCTCGATGCCGAGGTGGCCGAAGATCCGCAGCGGCTGGTGGTGTACGGCGGCATCGGCCGCGCCGCCCGCGACTGGGCCTCTTTCGACCAGATCCTGTCCTCGCTGCGCGAGCTCGAGGACGACCAGACCCTGCTGATCCAGTCCGGCAAACCGGTCGGCGTGTTCCAGACCCATCCCGACGCGCCGCGCGTGCTGCTGGCGAACTCGAACCTGGTGCCGAAGTGGGCCACCTGGGAGCATTTCAACGAACTCGATCGCAAGGGCCTGTTCATGTACGGCCAGATGACCGCCGGCAGCTGGATCTACATCGGCACCCAGGGCATCGTGCAGGGCACCTACGAGACCTTCGCCGAAGCCGGCCGCCAGCACTTCGGCGGCGACATGGCGGGCCGCTGGATCCTGACCGCGGGCCTGGGCGGCATGGGCGGCGCGCAGCCGCTGGCAAGCAGTTTCGCCGGCGCGGTGTCGCTGGTGGTCGAATGCCAGCAGGGCAGCATCGACTTCCGCCTGCGCACCCGCTACCTGGACAAGCAGGCCAGGGACATCGACGAGGCGCTGGCGCTGGTTGCGCAGCACACGGCGCGGCGCGAGGCGGTGTCGATCGGGCTGCTCAGTAACGCGGCCGACGTGCTGCCGGAACTGGTGCGCCGCGCGCGCGAAGGCGGCATGGTGCCCGACCTTGTCACCGACCAGACCTCGGCGCACGACCTGATCCACGGCTACCTGCCGCGCGGCTGGACCGTCGAGCAATGGAAGGCCG
Source organism: Massilia sp. (assembly GCA_045810465.1). GTDB lineage: Bacteria > Pseudomonadota > Gammaproteobacteria > Burkholderiales > Burkholderiaceae_D > Telluria. The sequence continues at coordinate 92,989 of JBJMVW010000071.1, forward strand.
CGCAACGGGACCCTGGACAGCACGCGCGCCTGAAGGCCGAGGCGGCCGGGTCATGCGCCGCCCACGTGCAGGCGATCCTCGACTTCCGCGCGCTCGGCGCCCAGGCGGTCGACTACGGTAACAACATCCGCCAGGTCGCGCTCGACCAGGGCGTCGCCAATGCCTTCGATTTCCCGGGCTTCGTGCCGGCCTATATCCGGCCGCAGTTCTGCGAGGGACGCGGGCCGTTCCGCTGGGTCGCGCTGTCGGGCGACCCGGAGGACATCTACAAGACCGACGCGAAGATCAAGGAGCTGTTCCCGCAGCATACCCGGGTTCATCGCTGGCTCGACATGGCGCGCGAACGCATTGCGTTCCAGGGCCTGCCGGCGCGGATCTGCTGGCTCGGCCTGGGCGAGCGCCACCTGGCCGGCCTGGCCTTCAACGAGATGGTGCGCACGGGCGAGCTGAAGGCGCCCATCGTGATCGGCCGCGACCACCTCGACACCGGCTCGGTCGCGAGCCCGAACCGCGAAACCGAGAGCATGCGCGACGGGACCGACGCGGTGTCGGACTGGCCGCTGCTGAACGCGCTGCTCAACACCGCCGGCGGCGCGACCTGGGTCTCGCTGCACCACGGCGGCGGCGTCGGCATGGGCTATTCGCAGCACGCCGGGGTCGTCATCGTCGCCGACGGCAGCGAGGCGGCGGCCAGGCGCCTGGCGCGCGTGCTGGTCAACGACAGCGCGTCGGGCGTGATGCGCCACGCGGACGCCGGCTACGAGTCGGCCGTGGCCTGCGCCAGGCGCAATGGGCTCAACCTCCCGATGATCAAGTAATCTATCTATGATGAGTGCAATGAACCACAGCTTGACCTTGCAGCCTGGGCGACTTACGCTGGCCGACCTGCGCGCCGTCTGGGCGAGCCCGGGCGCGCTGGCGCTGCCGCGCGAGGCCTACCGCGCGATCGAAACCTCGGCCGCGACGGTGCAGGCCATTGTCGCCAGGGGCGATCCAGCGTATGGCATCAACACCGGCTTCGGCATCCTGGCCAAGGCGCACATCCCGCAAAACCAGCTCGAAAAGCTGCAGCGCAACCTGATCCTGTCGCATGCGGTCGGCACCGGCGAGCTGCTGCCCGACCACGTGGTGCGCCTGGTCCTGTTGATGAAGATCGGCAGCCTGGCGCGCGGCTATTCCGGCGTGCGCACGCAGATCGTCGATACCTTGGTCGCGCTGTACAACGCGCGGATCATGCCGGCGATTCCGGCGCAGGGATCGGTCGGCGCGTCGGGCGACCTGGCGCCGCTGGCGCATATGACGCTGGCGATGCTCGGGGTCGGCCAGGTGCGGGTCGACGGCCGGCTGCTGGACGCGGCCGACGCGTTGGCCGCGGCCGGGATCGAACCGGTGACGCTGGCCGCCAAGGAAGGGCTGGCGCTGATCAACGGCACCCAGGTCTCGACCGCGCTGGCGCTGCACGGCCTGTTCATGGCCGAACGCCTGCTGGAGGCGGCGATGGTGGCCGGTTCGCTGTCGCTCGACGCCGCGCGCGGCAGCGATGCGCCGTTCGATCCGCGCGTGCATGCGGTGCGCGGCCAGCCGGGCCAGATCGCGGCCGCGGCAATCTACCGTGAACTGGTGGCCGGCAGCGCGATCCGCGCCTCGCACCTGGTCGGCGACGAGCGCGTGCAGGATCCGTACAGCCTGCGCTGCCAGCCACAGGTGATGGGCGCCGTGATGGACCTGATTGCGAACGCCGGCCGCACCTTGCTGATCGAGTCGAACGCGGTGACCGACAACCCGCTGGTGTTCCCGGAGTCCGGGGAGGTGATCTCCGGCGGGAATTTCCATGCCGAGCCGGTCGCGTTCGCGGCCGACACGCTGGCGCTGGCGATCGCCGAGATCGGCGCACTGGCCGAGCGCCGCATCGCACTGCTGATCGACGCCAACCTGTCCGGCCTGCCGGCTTTCCTGGTGCGCGAGCCGGGCCTCAATTCCGGCTTCATGATTGCGCATGTCACGGCGGCCGCGCTGGCGTCCGAGAACAAGTCGCTGGCCCATCCGGCCAGCGTCGACAGCCTGCCGACGTCGGCCAACCAGGAGGACCACGTGAGCATGGCAACCTTCGCGGCGCGCCGGCTCGACCAAATGGCGCACAATACGGCTGTCATCGTCGGCATCGAGCTGCTGGCCGCGGCGCAGGGCATCGAGTTCCATCGTCCGCTGACCAGCGGGGCGCACCTCGAGCACGTGCACGCACTGCTGCGCGAGCGTGTGCCGGCGTTCGAGGAGGACCGCTTTTTCGCGCCCGATATCGAAGCGGCACGCCAGATGGTGGCGGGCGGCGAACTGTCGGCCGCATGCAAGGAGCTGTTCGCGGCGCTGCACCCGTAACACAACCGAGGCAACGTTCAGGAGTGGCTATGGATTTCCGGTTCAAGGAAGGCACGGTGCCGATGCTGGTCTCGATGCCCCACGTGGGCACCGACATTCCCGACGATGTCGCCGCGCGCCTGGCCCCGTGCGCACTGGCGAAAGCCGACACCGACTGGCACCTGGCGCAGTTGTACGATTTCGTCCGCGGGCTGGGCGTCTCGACCCTGGCCGCGCGCTGGTCGCGCTACGTGATCGACCTGAACCGCCCGCCGGAGGACACCAGTCTTTACCCCGGCCTCGACACCACCGGCCTGTGCCCGGTCGATACCTTCGGCCGCGAACGCCTGTACCAGCCGGGCATGGCGCCGTCCGAGGCCGAGGTGCAGCGGCGCCTGGAGCGCTACTGGCGGCCCTACCACCAGCAGCTGCGCACCGAGCTCGAACGCCTGCTGGCGCTGCACGGCCGGGTGGTCCTGTGGGACGCGCATTCGATCGCGTCGCGCGTGCCGCGCTTTTTCGAGGGGCGGCTGCCCGACCTGAATTTCGGCACGGCCGAGGGCACGTCGTGCGCGCCGGGACTGGAGCAGGCGGTGGTGGGCGTGGCGCGCGCGCAGGACAGGTGTTCGGTCGCCGTCAACGGCCGCTTCAAGGGCGGCTACATCACCCGCCATTACGGGCAACCGGGCGCCGGGGTGCACGCGATCCAGCTCGAGATGTGCCAGTGCCTGTACATGAACGAGGCGCCGCCGTTCGAATACCGTCCGGAGCTCGCGGCCGGGGTCCAGCCGCTGCTGGGCGCGATGATCGAAGCGGCGCTCGGATGGGTGCGCGCATGAACGCCCTGTTTGCGCGCCACGCGCTGCTGCCCGATGGTTGGCGCCATGACGTCCTGCTCGAGTGGGACGCGCGCGGCGCGCTGACCGGGGTCACGCCGGGCGCAGCGCCGCCGCTCGGGGTTCACCGGGCCGAGTACGTGGTGCCGGGGATGATCAACCTGCACTCGCACGCATTCCAGCGCGCGCTCGGCGGCCTGACCGAGAAGGCGGGGGAGGGCCCGGACAGCTTCTGGACCTGGCGCGAGCTGATGTACCGCTTCGCCGGCCAGCTCACGCCAGGGCAGCTCGAGGCGGTCGCCGCGCAGCTGTATGCGGAGTGCCTGCGGCACGGGTACACATCGGTGTGCGAATTCCATTACCTCCAGCGCGACCCGGACGGCGGGCTGTATGCGCGTCCGGCCGAAACGGCCGAGCGCGTGGCCGCGGCGGCCCAGCAGGCGGGCATCGGGCTGACCCTGCTGCCGGTACTGTACAGTTACGCCGGCTTCGGCGAACAGCCTTTGAAGCCTGAACAAAAGCGCTTTCGCAGCGACGTCGGGCAGGTGATGCGCATCGTCGAGGCGCTCGAGCCGATGCGCGGCGGCCAGCTCGAGGTCGGCGCGGCGCCGCACTCGCTGCGCGCCGCCGCGATGGCGCAGGTGCGCGAGCTGGCCGCCGCGCTGCCGGCCGCGCGGCCGCTGCATATCCACATCGCCGAGCAGCAGGCCGAAGTCGACCAGAGCCTGGCGTTCAGCGGCCGCCGTCCGGTCGACTACCTGATGGAACAGGCGCCCATCGATGCGCGCTGGTGCCTGGTCCACGCGACCCACCTGCTCGACACCGAAGTGGCGGCGCTGGCCCGCAGCGGGGCAGTGGCCGGTTTGTGCCCGACCACCGAGGCCAACCTCGGCGACGGGCTGTTCCCGCTGGCGCCCTACATCGGCGCCGGCGGGCGCTTTGGGGTGGGCAGCGACAGCCACGTGTCGCAAAGCCCGGTGGAGGAGCTGCGCTGGCTCGAGTATGGCCAGCGGCTGGCGCAGCAGCGCCGCAACGTCGCGGTGGGCGGCGGCGAGCGCGACGTCGGCGCCTTCCTGTGGCAGTCGGCGCTGCTCGGCGGCGCGCAGGCGGCCGGGCGCGCGGTCGGTGCGCTCGAAGCTGGCCGCCGCGCCGACCTGCTGGTGCTCGACTGCAGCCACCCCAACCTGGACGGCGCCGAGGCCGGGGACGTGCTCGGGCGGCTGGTCTTTTGCGGGAACGATAACCTGGTGCGCGACGTACTGGCTGGCGGCCACTGGGTCGTGCAGGGCGGGCGCCACATGGCGCAGGACGCCATCGCGCACCGTTACAAACAAGCCGTCCACCAACTGCGCGAGGTGCACCGATGACCGTACTGATACCGTTTGCAGGCTTGTCCGCAGTGCCATGGAAGAACGGCGGCGGCAGCACCACCCAGATCGCGATCGAACCGCCGGACGCCGCCTTCGACGACTTCAACTGGCGCATCAGCCTGGCGACGATCGCCGAGGACGGGCCGTTTTCGGTCTTTCCCGGCGTCGACCGCACGCTGGCGCTGGTCGATGGCCATGGCGTGACGCTCGACATCGACGGCGAGGAGCGGGTGCTGGTGTGCGAGGATGATCCGGTGGTCGCCTTCGACGGCGAGTCGCAGGTTCTCGCCAAGCTCAATCGCGGGCCAACCACCGACTTCAACGTGATGACGCAACGCGGACGCTGCCGCCACCAGTTCGGATGCCGCCGCCTGGCCGGCGATTCCCGGTTCGTCCCAGGCGGCGACATCAGCGTGCTGTTCCTGGCCGACGGCGACAGCCTGGCGGTCAGCAGCGACGCCGAGCGCATCGGCATGGTCCGTTACGATACCGTCGTGTTCGACAAGAACACGGTCTTCACGCTCGAGGCGGCGCAGGGCGTCATCTTCATCGTCGATATCTTCTACGACTGAGCGCGATGGACATCCTGTTCACGAACGTGCAGCTGGCCACCATGCGCGGCGGGTACGGCGAGCTGGCGGACGGCGCGATCGCAGTGGAGGACGGGCGCATCGCCTGGATCGGGCCACGCGGCGCGGCTCCCGGCGCGGCCGTGGTCCACGATTGCGGCGGCTGCTGGCTGACGCCGGGGCTGGTCGACTGCCACACCCACATCGTCCACGCCGGCAACCGCAGCGACGAATTCGAGGCGCGCCTGAATGGCGCGACCTACGAAGATATCGCGCGCCAGGGCGGCGGCATCATGTCGACCGTGCGCGCCACGCGCGCGGCCAGCGAGGACGAACTGCTGCGCCAGAGCCTGGCGCGGGTGCGCCGGCTGCTGGCCGAAGGCGTGACCACGCTCGAGATCAAGTCGGGCTATGGCCTCACGCTCGAGGCCGAGGAGAAGATGCTGCGCGTGGCGCGCCGCATCGGCGAACAACTGCCGGTGCGCGTGGCCGCCACCTTCCTCGGCGCGCATGCGCTGCCGCCCGAGTTTGCGGGCCGCGCCGACGATTACATCGACGAGGTGTGCGAACGCATGCTGCCGCAACTGGCGGGTTCGGGGCTGGTCGATGCGGTGGACGCGTTTTGCGAGCGGATCGGCTTTTCGCGCGACCAGGCGGCGCGCGTGTTCGACGCCGCGCACAAGCTCGGGCTGCCCGTCAAGCTGCACGCCGAACAGCTGTCCGACCAGGGCGGGGCGGCGCTGGTTGCGCGCTATCGCGGCCTGTCGGCCGACCACCTGGAACACCTGGCGGCCGACGGCGTGGCGGCGATGGCGGCGGCCGGCACCGTCGCCGTACTGCTGCCCGGGGCCTACTACTTCCTGCGCGAGAGCACACCCCCGCCGCTGGCGGCGTTGCGCGCGGCGGGGGTACCGATGGCGCTCGCCACCGACTGCAATCCGGGCACCTCGCCGCTGACCTCGATCCTGCTTGCGATGAACATGGCCTGCACGCTGTGGCGCCTGACCCCGCAGGAGGCGCTGGCCGGCTGCACCGTCAACGCGGCGCGCGCGCTGGGTTTGCAGGCACAGATCGGCACACTCGAGGTGGGCAAGCGCGCCGACTTCGCGCTGTGGGACATCGCGCGGCCGGCCGACCTGGCGTATGCGATCGGGTTCAACCCGTGCCGGGGCGTGGTGAACGACGGCGTGCTGCGCGCGCCAGCCGGGTAGGTGCGCACTTGTGCGCGCGCGGGCGCAAAGTGTGCATTCCCTTGCGTGGAACCTGCTACCCTGCCTTTTTTGCCCAGCGCCCGGCCGCGTGGGCATATGTGCCCACCCTACGATTAACCCCATGCCCAGGCTCGCCTCCATCCTCGCCTTGTTCCTGTTCGCCACCACGCTCGCCAGGGCCGACGACGTCCTGCGCGTCGGCTCCAAGCGCTTCACCGAGTCGTACATCCTTGGCGAGATCGTCGCCCAGACCGCCGCACCGTACGCCAGGACCGAGCACCGCCAGGGTCTTGGCAACACCGCCATCGTGCTGGCCGCGCTGCGCTCGGGTGCGATCGACGTGTACCCGGAATACCTCGGTACGATCGATCTCGAGATCCTGAAGAATCCGCAGCCGACCTCGCTGGCGCAGGTGCGCGCCGCGCTGGCGCCGCTTGGCCTCGGTGTCGGCGTGCCGCTCGGCTTTAACAACAGCTATGCACTGGCGACGCGCGGCGACGCGCCAGTGGC